>JBKPSH010000023.1:0-40658 GCA_046734955.1 Acidobacteriota bacterium | reverse complement strand
AACGTTGCACCGTTCACGTGTCCGAATCCCGACGAGTACCTGTTCTGGGACGGCATTCATCCGAGCAAGGCCGCGCACGCGATCATTGCTCAGGAAGCGGCGGCCGTGCTCGCGCAGTGACCGTTACGCCGGGCATAAGGCGACCCTCGGGCGCCCTGTGTCCGGCCCCCGTTCATGATGGAGGGACGCCATGAATAGTACACGCGGCCGGTCGTTATCCTTGATCGTTGCTGGCTCCATTACTCTGACGGCCGGCTGCGCGCAGCATCGGGTCGCCACGTCCTTCGGTGAGCTCGAGCCGCGCCTGAAGAGTGGACAGACGATCTAGGTGACGACGGTGACAGGAGAAACCCACAAGGGAAAACTCGAGGCTCTGTCGGCGGGAGACGTCCGAGTAACGATCTCCGGTTCGACCGTCCAGTTTCCGGCGCGCGAAACGGTCGGCATTGCGGTTCCGGAGCCGCTGTGGCAAGGAGCCGTCATTGGTGCGGCGGCTGGCGCGGTGCTCGGAGCCGCCGGACAAGCCACCGCCCAATCGTACGACTGCTTCCTGGGAACCGAGAAGAGCTGCGAATCGGGCACACCCGCGCTCGGACTTCTGATGGGGGCGGGATTCGGCGGCGCGCTCGGTGCCGGTATCGACGCGCTGATCTGGCGGCGCACGACCGTCTTTTCGGCACCACGAACGTCCGGCTCCTCCGTTGTGATCTCTCCGGTGGTTGGACGCGGTACCGCCGGGATTCGGCTGACGGCGGTCTTTTGACATCTATCGAACGGAACCTGCGCGTCATGTTCGCCGTGGACGACATCGACGAGACGCTCGACAGGCTCCGCAAGCGCGACGCGCAGCGCGTGGGCGAAGTGGTCCAGTATGAAGACTCGTATCGGCTCTGCTACATCCGCGGGCCCGAAGGGCTTCTCATCGGACTCGCAAGGGCGCGACAACGATTGCTGTGCGTCGCATATGCAACCTCCTTTTTCTGCATGACAAGAGTTTCAGTTGCGTTACCCAGTTCCGTATCCGGGTTTTTCCACCATTACTCGGCCAGTCCGCTGACGGCCGCCGACTTGAGCAATGCGCCCAGAGCACTCAACTTCTTCGGTCCCAAGTGTCCGAGGTAGCGGACTTGAAGTTCGCCAACCAACTTGTCGACCGCATTCAGAACCCCTGTACCTTGTTTGGTGATCTGCGCGCGCACCACTCTGCGGTCAGGCCGCTCGCGTCGGCGAGCGACGAGGCCTAACAGTTCAAGCCGATCCAGCAGACGGGTGATGTCCGGATCTCGCGTCGACAGTCGGTCGCTCACCTCGCCACATGTGAGCCCGTGCGACTGGCTGTGTCGAAGCGTCCGCAGGACGTTGTACTGATTGAGCGTCAACCGGAATGGCTCCAACGCGTCCGTCAGGGCACGTGTGAAGACCTCGGCCATTTTGAGGACCCCGTGGAAGACATCTTGTTCCGAAGTTTCCGCGTCGCCGCCGGCGTTAGGCTTCATGGTTCGATATTATTCGTTTGAAACGACTATTGTCAATAAGGACTATTGTCGTTGACGAATAATCGCCTAATCGCGGTGAACCGCGCGCCGAAATGGAATGACCGGATGAAGGTCTCAGGAGGCGGGAAGCATCACAAATGAACTCGGCGCCTTGGCCAGGCCCTGCACTGTGCGCCGAAATCTGTCCGCCGTGCAGTTCCACAAGGCGGCGCGACACGTTCAGTCCTATCCCCAAGCCACCACCGTTGCCGTAATGCCGGAACGGCTCGAACACATGAGGAAGTACATCAACCGGGATGCCCTCACCGTTGTCGCTCACACTGATCGTCGCCTGTTGATCGGTGGACTGGAGGCGCACTTCGATCGTCCCGCCAGCATTCGTGTGCTTGAGAGCATTCTCGAGAACATTCGAGAGCACCTGGTGGATTCGGACACGGTCTGCACTGACCACAACCGGTGCAGAAGGCGTCGTATTAGCCAGGTTCACTCGACGCCTTTTGGCAAGCTCGCCAAAGATGCAGGTTACGTCATTGACGATCGATCGAAGATCGAGGCGTGCGACTTCAAGCTCGAGATCGCCGCGACGCGCCCGCTCGGCATCCAGCAAATCATTCACCAGCCGCCGCATGTGAATCAGCTGCCGCTCGATGACGCCTCTCGCCTTTGCTCGGCCGGCGTCCTCCGGTGCGTCCGCCATCAACGGTACGGCCACTTCGATCGCGGCAAGTGGATGTCGCAGTTCATGCGCCACCAGTGCGACGATATCGAGCTCAGAACCACCCTCGCTTCCCCGCTCATTGCGCGGTTCACGTCGAATTGCGCCTTGAAATCGCGTGGTCATAACCCTGGGGCGGTTCCCATGTGAATTTGACGGTGCCATCCGCCCGCTGGACGGCACCGCCGTCGTCACCCTTGTCAACGATCTAGCCTGTCGCGATCATGCGCTGGGTCCTTCAAGCTGAATTGAACCTTCACTTCTCGACCCATCCGCAGGAGCCGAAAAGATCGGGTGGGCCGCTGGCGAGCGACCCACACCGGAGAATCGCCTCGTCTCGAAATCATCGACCACTCGATCGATGGAGAAGATTGCAGGGTAGGAACGAAGCTGGTTGGACGCCGAGCGGCCGACGCTCCTCAACGGCGCCCACGGAATGCTGAGCGCCGTCGAGGAGGGTGCCGTCACGTTGAGGAGGCAGCGAGGGACGTCGGCGTCAAAACCTACCAGCTGCTGTGCCACTTCCGCAGCCCTGCAACGCGCTTACTCCCGAAGACGAAATTATCTCGCGCCCGCGCCTGCCAGCTGCTTCTGCTCCTCGGCTTGCGTCTCAATCTGAATCCGTCGCGGCTTGACGCTGTCCTTCAACGGAACCGAGAGCCGCAGCATTCCATGACGATGCGACGCGGTCAGCTTCTCCAGGTCCAGGAACGCCGGGACGGAGAATGCCTGTTCATAGCGCGTCGAGCTCTTGTCCTGATCGTCGCTTCGTGTTTCGGCGCGAATCGTCAACGTGTTGCCCGCGACCTCGAGGGCGACGTCCTTCGGATCAATGCCGGGCATCGGCACGTCGATCCGCCACCCGTCGTCCGTCGAGTTGACCTGGAACGAGGGCGACGCGCCGGCAGCGGTACGGGTCGGCAGATCGCTCCAGAACTGGTTGAAAAGGCGATCTACCTCCCGCTGAAAATTAAACACGTCATCAAACGAGTTCCAACGGGTCAGACCAAACATGGTGTAAACCTCCTTGCTGAAAACCTCCTCGGTTCATATTTACGATATGCCTTTGTTGTTGTCAAGTATTATGAGTGTATTTACCTCACGTAGAGGTAGAGTATTTGATGAGTTTACGTAACAACAAATTCATCAACAACTTAGAGCCTCGCTTGGCAGAGGATGCGGTTCAGCACCACTGAAAGGGCTTCTTCCGCTCCTCAGTCTGAGCGTCCTCCAAGCCGGGATGATAGGTAGTACTCTCGGTCGGATCGCGACAGAGCGCGTCGCGCGAAACGCGAAGGCCGATACCACAAGTCCCAAACCCCGCACTGCCAGCAAGGTTACTGAAATCGTCGTAGCGCGAATGTGGCGACCGACTTCGACGACCGCCCAGTAGGCGAACGCGGTTGCCAGCGGGCCCACATAGGCGAGCGATGCTACTCCTCGCAGGTTAATCGAGGGCAACGGACTGCTGAAGGTGATCGCGGACGCCAAAAGCAGCAACGTGGCCACCAGCATCTGCCAGGGCGCCAGCGCGAGCGCGGACGCCTGGAAACGATGGGTCCGGAGAAGACGATCGATGCCGCCCACGCTGCCGCGGCGCTTATAAGCCACATCGGCACGTGCTTAGGTCAGGGTTGCAAAGGAAACGCGCTTTCCGATCGCGTCCGGAATCGGTCCGTTTCTCTACGCCAGTTGCGCGGGAGCGGGGAGCACCAGCAGTAACAGCGGCTTTCTCATGGCGAGCCCAATGCTAAATTGCGTCGCGACGGTACCGGTGTTGCGGAAGCCGCACGAGATGTAGAAGCCTTCCGCATGAGGATTGCCAATGACGTGCAGGAAGTTGGCCGCCCTGACACGGGCGATGTCCGCAATGTGGTCGACGAGTCGGCGTCCGATACCGTGCTTCCACAGGTGGGGCTCAACAGACAGGGCATCCAGCTCCGCATCCCCATCAGGGCGTCGTATGACAGCGGCAAAGCCCACCACAGTGCCGTCGCGCTCTGCAACGAAGACGCAGCCCTCTGCAATTTGTTCAATCGGCAGCGCGATCGCGTCAGGGGTCGCGAGAAGGGCGTCGCGATCGCCGGGATTGCTGAGCGATGCGCGTCGCTGGAGTGACTCGAGCATCTTTTGCTCGTCAATCCGTGCCGGGCGAATGGACATAGCTGCCGCCATCCAATGGCCGAAGCGCCTCGTCCCCGGCCCTCCAAAACCGCCCAACGTTATCAGAAGCGCGTTCATGGTGAACCGCCTTGAGCGCTGTCACGACAGGATCTTCTCGAGAAAGATCGAACGGTGCCCCCGTGCATACTCTGAGAACTCACCTGCGACAATGTAACCGTGCTTGCAATAGAAGTCCGGCGCCTGGAAGCTGTGGGTCGAGAGGACGATTTTGCGGCAGCCGCGCGCGCGAGCCTCATCCTCCGCGGCACGCAGCAGTCGGCCGCCTATGCCAGTGCGGCGCTTCGGCTCATCCACCCAGAGAAGCCGGACTTCGGCCACACCACCCCACGTGTGACCGCTGAGTCCTGCGTAGATTGTGCGATCAGCATCTCGAAGAAGGATGACCAGCCCGCGTGCATCCCGAATCCCGGTCTTTGCGAAGTTGAACTCGTTGATGTGCTCCTCCAGCAACTGCAGATCTTCGGGCGCGCCGTCGTCAGACACTTCGAGCGTCGGGCCACAAGGCCGCTCCATTGCCACCCGGCGCGATGGATTTAGGCCACGGCGCGTTTCGTCTTCAACGATCGCGCGCAGCGCGGCCGAGAGTTCCGCGCCGGGGATGACTCGGAACCCGAGCCGCTCGTAAAACGGCATGTTCCATGGCACATCGCGGAACGTCGTCAACGTGATCGAGCCGTACCCTCCAGCGTCCGCCCAGTGACACACTTCCTCTACGAGTCTCGTTCCAAGGCCTCGACGTCCATGGGCCGGAAGCACATCGCTTCCTCGAGATGCGCAGTTGTGGGATCGATGACTTCAACGTGCGCAAAGCCAACGGGCACGTTTCCCGCAAGCGCGACCTACAGGTGCCCCTGGCGCAAGGCCACCTGAAGGACGGCGTCGCTTGTCCTCTCACTCAGAACAGATTCAGGCGCGTGGCCAAAGAGAAGCCGCCCGGCGGCCAACTCGATCTTCGGAATCTCACTGACATCCTGTGCCCGCGCGCGAACGATCGAGTAATCGCCCACGCGGGCCGAGCGACGCGCGAGGCGCTGCAGAGCGGACTTCAGCAACCCCGCTAGTTGCGGATCCGATGCGATACGCTCCGAGTCCAGTCCCGTCCCATTCAGCGCCACAGTGACGGATGCGTCTCGGATCACACGCGCGGACATAACCGAGAGCGTCTCGACGAGCGACCTCCACGCGTGGATGGCTCGGCTCGAGGCGTTCAGGAGAGCAACCGGCTTGTCAACGAGTTCGCCGCTGCCGACCACCCAGTCGAGCGCGTTTTTCAAAACGCCGGGAACGCCGTGTGCGTATTCGGGGCTCGAGAGCAAGACGGCATCCGCGGATTCGAGGGCGGCTCGGAATGCCCGGACCGCCATAGGCGGTGTATCGGTATCGAGGTCGGGGTTGAACGGCGGCAGCCGGTCCAGCTCCTCGTACGTCGCGACCTCGATTCCTGGCGGTGCGAGCTGCGCCGCCGCCTCGACCAGCGCACGGTTCGAGGAGGCGTTTCGCAAGCTGCCGGAAATCGCGAGCACACGAATCACGCTCACGTCTCCCATCCGATTATCTGTTCCGTCGTTGCCTCGCGCTGTCTCTGCATACAACAGCGGGAACAGCGGCAAAGTCGCCATTCCCGACCTCAAGTCTGCGGCCGGGCCTTTCAGTTCTCTTCGCGATCGAGCGGCGCGAGAATCGCCACGCCATTCGCGTTGGCCGCGCCGACGGTGATCGTCGTGCCCGCGGATGCGAGCTCGCCAAACGCGTTATACGCAAAGATGGACAGGTGCGACTGACCGGCATCATGATCGATGACGCCAAGCAGGCCGGAGTCCGCGTCGATGTCCGTCGGCGATCCGGTCGGGACCTGTGCGGCGATTTGCGCGTCGACGAAAACATTGCTGCCGGTCCCGATCAAACGGCTGATCGTGCGACTGGCGGTATTGGCAACGAAGACATACTTGCCGGCTCGTGTCGTCCAGCATGAGGCCGCCTGGCCCGCGGCAACGACCGACGTGAACGCGCCGTCGCGGAACAGTCCGTCCTGGTTCGAGTGCGCCAGCGTGATGAGCGCAGTGCCATCCGGGTACGTGGAGAAGCCGAACGGCGCCAATGAACCCTGAGGCGCCGATACGGCCGTCGGCGCTGCACCTGTAATCCTGCCCCCATGAAGCGCGATGACATCAACCGTGCCGGGGTCCGGATCTGTCTTGATCGTCACCAGCAGTTGCTGCGCGCTGATAACACCAACCTGCGACGTCTCACCTGCGGCCGGACTTCCACCGCCCGCCACAGCGAGCCCTGTCGTGCCATCGAGCTCTTCGACCGAATTATCCCGAAGTGCGAATGAATCGACCGTCGTCGTGCCGGCCACATAAAGGTGGTCGTTGGCGAAATCGACGCTGACCGGGGCGCTCGTGGTCGTGACAAGCCTGTCGAATCGCAGCGAGTCGCCGTTTCGCTTGAACAACGCGACGTTGTTCGACCCGTTGTTGACGACCGCGACGAGCGTCCTATCGAATTGCTTGATGCCGCGAGCGTTGCCGCCAACGCCGCCCTTTCCATGTGTCGACAGAGTCTGCAGTAGCGCATGGCTGTCGCCATCATAGACCTTGATCTCATTCGTGTTCGGATCGTTGGTCATCGTCACGACAAGGGTGCGCCTGCTCCCGCTCGCGTGAACTCCCGCCGTGGCCGCGGCGATCGCGAAGGCAACCGCCGCACTCAACACTCTCAATTTCAACATGACGTTCTCCTCAACGTCACGTATACCCGCGTGCGAGCAGAATATTCCGGCCGCGCGGAAGAGGACAGGACTCAACTGCGGGTCCACTCATGCCATCGCACGACCGCGCCACCCCGGGCGCGGCTGCTCGGCCAGCATGGCGATGTACTCCAACAGGTGCCCATCGGGGTCGCGAAAGTAAATCGATGCGGCCGGCATCCACGCGAGGACGACCGGCTCATCCGTCGGACGACCGTCGAAGTCGAGGGCAGCGATGCCCGCCAACTGCAAAGCGCGAGGCGCCGCGATGACCTGATCGCGCGTGGTGGCGAAGGCGATGTGCATCGTCGTCTTCTGCGGAGCGGATCCGCTTGCCCACAATCCCAACATCGTGGTGCCGCGCGAACCAACCCAGAAGAACGCCGCCTGTCTCGCCGCGGTGATGTGGGCCAATTCGAGTCCGAGACGGTCGCGATAGAACGCGATGGAGGCGTCGAGGTCGGAGGCAGTCAGGTGAGCCTCAAAGAGGCGATCGACGGGTAACCTACAATCAATCGCAACGGGAGCGCCGCCCATTGTCGGATGGTGGCTCTGTGACCTGCCAACGCGATCACGCGAAAGCCCGATCGCTTCAGCGTCTGTAGAGTTCGGACGGTGTCCGGCCACAGGGTGAGATGCAGATACGCGTCGAGCAGACGCCGTTCATCGTCCGGCGTCAGCTCGAGGTTCATCGCATTCGCTGAGCCGACGTACGATAGGCGTGTGTGACATCGGACCCGCTATGCGGCGGCGAAATCACCGTGGATGACCCTGCGCTCCTGAGTTCGAACCCGACCAAACACATAGGAACCGCCTACCAGAACCAGAGCGATAACAGCGAATCCCCAGACGCTCACGGGATCGCCGACCGACAGGTGCGAGTAGAGCGCGCCCGTGATGTCGAAGACCAGGCCGGCGTAGGCCCACTCCTTCAGCCTTTCAAGGCCCGGAATGAGCACCGCAATGACGCCAAGGATCTTGGCCGTACCCAAAAACGGGAGCAGATAGGCTGGGTATCCGAGATGTCCAAAGATTTCGCCGGCTTGGGGAAGTCTCAGGACATCCGGAATGGATGCCATCAGCATAAACGCCGCCATCAGACCCGTGACAACCCAATACACACCGTTGATTCTGTTCTTCATGTTGCAACCTGTAGCGACCGGCGCATCACCCCGAAAACTTCGCGGCCAACACGTCGACCCGTTCGATCGTCGGAGGTTGGGCCAGCAGCTCCGCAGCGCGCCCCATGAGTGCGGCGGCGAGTCTCCCCGCCAGATGCGCCTGGCGCCCGTCCTCGTCGGGAAACGCGTCGAAGATCCCGAAGATCGCCGGCGCGATGCGGATTGCAAACCAAGCGGGCGTCCCTGACTCTTCGCGCACAAGCGACAACCCGTCTCTGAGTAGTTGGGCGACCTCGTTTTCCTTTCCGAGCTTCGCCTCAAGACGCACGAGCAACCCGACGGTCACCACGCGATCACCTACGAGCACGACGACCCGACCATCTTGATCGACTTCACAGTAAAGGTCGCCATGCCGCCCATCGTGTCGCCCGCGACGCCCTTGACGTTCACCTTGTGGCCGACGTGCTTGGCGAGATCAACCGATGTGCTTGCGAGGGCAAGCGTCGACGGCATCGCATTCGTCATCATCGAGTCGTGCGCCGTCGAGTCCTTGGCCATGGAGCCTTTGGCCATCGTGCCGTTCGGCATGGCGTCCTTGGTCATCGCCTTCTTCGTCGTGGCGCTCGACGCCATCGCCTGACCGAGCGTGAACGCGCCGTCTGGCGCGCGCTCGATGCAGCCCGTGTAACTCGTCTCGGACTTCAGGTTGTTCATCTTGCCGTCCATCTTGCGGTCTTGCGCACTGCCAACGGCCGAAACCGTGAGGGCCACCGCCACGAATCCCCAACACATCATGTTCTTCATCGATCGCTCCCTGGTCTGGATGAAATCTCCGCTGCGCCAGCGCCGAGAATCCGGCGACTGTCGCGTTCCTGAATGACACCAACGATCTGCAGATTCCCGATCTTCCAGTTCCGCACAACTTCCACGTTCGCTGTTCCGGCGAACGCGCGATCGTGCTGCGACAGTTCGCCAATGGCGGCCAGCGATCGCGCGACGGCGCCGTGGACCAGCGTGCGACCCTCGTTCTCGCCGCGGCGGACAGCCGAAACCAAGCCCCGTTCGGCGATGATCACGAACACGTCGGCGACGCCACGACGTTCGACGGCCGCCGGCACGTCGATGCTGACCGTCACGCTCAGATGCGACGCGACCGCGACCGATTCCACGCTGACCGCCGCGCGCGGACTGCGAATCGAGTCCGCCACGATCGCGCGAATGGCGCTCCGATCGCTGCCGACGCACTCGCGTACGCCATCAACAACCAGCTGCGGCGCATAGATGGCATTCGATCGAAACACTCGGTCGTTGTATTCCGTTTGCCGCTTGGTGAACTGCGGAGACGAGAACGGGTCACGCCAACCGAGCCGGTCCCAGTAGTCCACGTGCTCCTCGAGGACGATCAGGTGTGCGCCATCGAACGGCTGCGCGTCCGCGAGCTGGCGCGCGAGGGTGTCTGCCGGCGGACAGCTCGAGCAACCTTCGGACGTGAACAGCTCGCCGATGACGACGGTCGATGGCGTTGAACCGGGATTCGTGGCGGGCGCGACCAAGAACATCGCAAGGCCGAGAATCACGCGGGCCGACGTGCTCATGTCAATGCTAATGGCGCGTCGGCGCCGAAATATTCCCTACGCGCCGGCTAGCGCGATCTTTATCGGTCCGGCAACTGCGGTCGCGATCTCGCGCGTCTCTGTATCGCTCGCGGACGAGACGACGAACGCGGCAAATCGGCCGGCGCGGAACGACGACACTCGAGTGCCGTCGACGGCCAACTCCGACGGGACTCTGGCGAGACGGTCCGGCGTGACAAGCACAGACACCAGGGTTCCGCGGTAGCGAAGGACGATGTGCGCAAACCGTCGGCCGTCGTAGACGCACGAATGGCGTTCAAGCACCGTCAGCTCGCCGTGCGAGAGCCGCGCGGGTAACGGCGCGACAGCGAGGAGTGAGCGGTATGCGGGTTCGAACCGTTGTGCCGCTTCCTCGAGCGAGATCGGCTTCTCTTTCAAACGGAATCGAATCGCGCAGTTCTGATGATCGCCAAGGACGGCGTGCAGAAGCGAGGCGCCGAGCCATTCGCGGCCGCCGAACGCGACGGCGGATACCAGCAGCAAGGTGGCGGCGATGGCCATCATGGGTCGCAAGGACCAGCGCGTCGCGCGTGGGGATCGTGAGGATTGATGCTTGCGAACATGGCGTCCGACCGACGCGAGGAACTCGGGAGTGGCGCGCAACTCTGATGACCGCTCGAATGCTCCACGAAGGGCGGTGCGCAGCCTCCGCCGCGACTCCATTTCGGTACGGCACGACGGACACTGCGATAGATGCCTCAGGATGTCGTGCGTCGTCTCGACCAGGAGCTGCTCGCTCAAAAACGAGTCAGCGAGCTCTCTGATGTCACGGCATTCCATGGTGGCTTCGTCCTCGCTGCTGCTCTCCATGCGTCAGCTGGGCCCTGAGCAGCGTACGGCCGCGGTGCAGCCTCGACATGACTGTTCCCACAGGAATGTCGAGGGCCTGTGAAATCTCTTTGTAGGTCATCTCCTCCACGTCGCACAACACGATGACCTGCTGGTACTGGTCGGGAATGGTCCGCAGCGCGGTCAGCAGATCGTCGTCGGTCAGCTTCTCCGGAATGGGCGGGACGAATGCGGTCGTCGACACGATGCGATCGTCGACGTCCGGCACAAGTGCAAGTCGGCCGCTGGCGCGGCGCCGGTTGCTACGCACGTGATGCAGGATCGTGACAAGCCACGCGCGACAGTTGGTACCAGGTGTGTACCGATCGAACGACTGCAGCGCCTGCATCAAGGTTTCCTGCACCAGGTCTTCTGCTTCGGCGCGATTGCGTTCGAGCCACATCGCCAGCCGGAAGAGGCGATCGGCATGCGGCAATGCCTCGGCCTCAAAAGCCGCCCACGCCTGTTCGCCGTCGTTTCGCTTCTTAATCAGCATCCGTCGCCGCGGTGCACTCTAAATATGTCGAGAGTGCACCGATTTATTCCCGGCGTGGGTGTTTATCGGGGAAGTTTTTCCAGCGCTTTTAGAACATCAGTCGCTAGCGCTCTGCCGTCGTGCGCGATACTGATCTGGGCGAAACGGACGGTCGCGCCACGATCGATGACGAATGTGGCGGGATACGCTGTTTCCTGCGGAGCATCCCAACGCAGCCCATATGCATTCGTGAAAACGTAATCGGGATCGGTGGTGATACGGAAGGCGGACGGCAGCGCTCGACTCGCCAGGAACTCTCTGGCGTGTTGCTGCACTGCGTCGGACGGCCCAGGATAGACCCAAACGACGCGCGCCCCCGCGGCCTCGAACGCTGACGCGTGGCCGAGAAAGTCGGCGAACTGGCGTGTGCAGAATGGGCATTGGTATCCGGGCCAGCCCCTCAGGAGCACCAGCACGACCGGTCCATGCGTCAACTCATCCTCGAGAGTGACGCGCTGCCCGTCAAGATCCAGCAGGGAGAAGGGTGGAGCTTTTTCTCCGAGCTTGGGCGCCTTTCCGAGGGCGCCTACCGCAAAGATCGGCGACACGGCCGCGAGCGCAGTAACAAGGACCAACGCCGTGAAGAGGACGTCGAACGTGACCTTTCTCAGACAACGAGACATATTGTGGCTCTCCTGACTCATTTCGCTGCTAGTTGAACCCCTTCGGGCTCCGCCACCCGCAGCATCAGTCCCCATCCAAAGAAGTTGTCGGCGAGGGCCACCGCAATCTCGTTCTCGCCAGGTTCCAGGGGTAGCATCGCGGCGCCGTTCTCCAGCGAGCACCGCGCGTCGGGAAACTTCCTTGCTCCTTCTACTTCAAACAGGTTCTTGTCGGCGTACACGAGTTTTCCGTTCACGAAGATCCACAACTCGCGCGTCCAGCCAATATCCACCTTCTTCGTCTGTCCCTTGTCCGACACAATCGTCGTCTTCAACCATGCGATGGCCCGGTTCGGCCGCGGCAGCGGACGACCGTACTCGCGACTGATGTTGACCAGCCCGTTCTTCTTCATAGCGCGCTACGTCTTGTGGCTCGCCGGCTGGACCTGCCGGCGATGAACATCGCAGCAATGCCTCGATGCACCGGGAATATGTCGGGGGGACACGCGTTTATTCCCAGGCTGCATTCCGACGGGAATAAATCTGCCATCGCGCGCTATTTGCATGATGATGACCCGGAATCAGCAGATCCGCTGGTTGGTCAAGCCGGCGGTGTTCCTCGCGTCAGTCGCCCCGAGCGCCTGGCTCGTATGGGCCGCGCTGCACGGAGAGCTCAGTGCGAATCCGTTGGCGGACCTCACCAACGAAACGGGCGTGTGGACCCTGCGTTTCTTGTCTCTGACGTTGTGCATCACGCCCGTTCGACGACTGACTGGCTGGAACGACGCGATTCGATTCCGCCGTATGCTCGGGTTGTTCGCTTTTTACTACGGCAGTCTGCACCTGTTGACGTATGTGGTTGCGGACCGGCTTGCAGGCCTCGAGTTTGAAGACGGCATTCTGCAGTGGACAACCGCACGTGATCTTGCCGCTGCGATCGCCTCGGATGTAGTGAAGCGGCCGTTCATCACCATCGGCTTCACGGCGTGGCTATGTCTGCTGCCGCTCGCGATCACATCCACAGCTGGAATGATTCGCCGTCTCGGCGGCCGTCGATGGCAGGCGCTGCACCGACTGACATACGTGGCGGCGAGTGTGGGCGTGCTGCACTACTGGTGGCTGGTCAAAGCCGATGTACGTCGCCCTCTGGTGTACGCGGTGATCGTTGCATGTTTGCTCGCGTTCCGCGTGTGGCGGTGGGCGCGACCGGCGAGCGCGCCGACGATGAGGCGTGTCGCCGCATAGCGACGGTACTTGAAAATCATGCTTATCAAACAGTCATCCGATATCGTGCCGTCGGAAATCACCGAGAGGTCGCAGTACCTGAATCGTCGGCAGTTCCTGAGGACGGTGGGAATAGCGACCGCTGCCAGCGCTGCAGGCGTGCTGTCGAGCGACACGCTCGCGGCATCGAACGGCGCCGCCCACGGAAAGAAGCTCGCAAGCGTCGTCAAGAGCGCGTTCAGCGTCAAGGACGAAAAGATCAACTCATGGAACGACATCACGAGCTACAACAACTTTTACGAGTTCGGTGTCGACAAGAATGACGCGCTGACGAATTCCGGAAAGTTCGTCACCTCGCCGTGGAAGGTGAGCATTGAGGGTGAATGTGAAAAGCCGGGAATGATGGATCTCGAGGACATTCTCAGAGGTGAAACGCTCGAAGAGCGCGTCTATCGGCACCGCTGCGTCGAGGCGTGGTCGCTAATAATTCCGTGGATCGGATTCCCGCTCGCAAGCTTAATCAAGAAGGTCCAGCCGACTTCCAAGGCGAAATTCGTCGAGTTCATCTCCGCCGCCGACTCGAAGACGATGCCCGGCGTTCGGTACCCGATCCTGAACTGGCCGTATCGCGAAGGGTTGCGGATGGATGAAGCGATGCACCCGTTGACGCTGATGGTGGTCGGCCTGTACGGCGAAGTGCTCCCGGCGCCAGACGGCGCGCCGCTTCGACTGGCCGTCCCGTGGAAATACGGGTTCAAACATGCCAAATCAATCGTGAGAATTCGGTTCGTGGAGAAGCAGCCGCTCAACAGCTGGCAGCAGTACGCAGCGAACGAGTACGGCTTTTATGCCAACGTGAATCCGGCCGTTGATCATCCGCGCTGGAGCCAGGCGACGGAGCGACGCATCGGCGAGTTCTTCCGCCGCAAGACGCTGATGTTCAACGGCTACGCGGACCAAGTGCAGTCGCTGTACGCGGGAATGGACCTGCGACGAAATTATTGATGTTGACCATCGCTCTGGCTGTGCTCGTGCACCTTGGCATCCTGGCGGCTGTCGTCGGTCCCGTGTTGCGTGACGTCGGCGAAGGAGACGTTAACGGTTCGATACGCTAACAATTAGCGCGAGGTCTCCGCCGTGGCGCGGCGGAGCACGCTTGTCAAGCATCGGAAGCCGTTTTCGGGAGTGCAGGCAGCGGGCGCGCAACAAACAGGCGACGACACGGTCTGGCGATCAGCCGGGCCCAGCGATTCGCGCGACTCACGCGTGCGCTGTCAGTCGCGATTCCCGTGTTCGCGTACATCTGCCGGTAAAGCTTCGAGATCAGGACGAAAGCCAACCGCGCTCGGAGTGTCGGGGTGCATCGGGAGCGCGTCCAGATCCGCCGTAGGCTGTAGAACTCATCCCACACGGCCTGAGTCCTCGCACGGATCTCCTCTGCGGACATGACGGGATGGGGCGCGTACACCTTCGGACGCTGGTCCTGTGGGATCAGCCAGTGACGCGTGATCGGTACTCCGGCGACGTGCGCAGCGCCGGATCCGAGCCCCTTCTCCCAGGCCTCAAAGTCCACGGTACCTGGATACGGCGTCAACATGACGAACTGCGCGAAGGCGAGCTCCGCCCGATTCGCGACATCGACGGTCGCCTGGAACGTGGATGGGCGATCGCTGGGAAGTCCGAAGATGAAGGATCCCAGGACGTGCACGCCATGCTCGCGAAACGTGCGCAAGCGCGCGATCAGCGCCTCGCCGACGTCGTTGAACTTCTTGTAAACATCCTTCAGCCCCTCCGGTGTGACAGCCTCCACACCCACAAGTGCGCCCTTGATGTTGGCGCGCCGCATGGCGTCGAGGAACGCGGTGTCCTCGGCCGCCTCCATGGTGATCTGTGTGAAGAACACCATGTCCGATGGCAATTGCGCCAGACGGTCCATCAGCGCAAATCGCTCGGCGCGCAACCCGCGCAGCTGCTCGAGGCGCGCGGCGTTCCGCTGCCGCTCCGCCATCGCGAGATCCGCCAATGTCACCGGATAGAAGTTGTCATCGGCCAGGGCGACGAATCGAAAGCCCCGGCGGCGAAGCTCCACGATCTCGTCGACGACGGCGTCCACGCGCCGTTGTCGCGGCTTCTGGCCGTCGGTACGCCACACGGAGCAGAACGAGCAATGCTTGGGGCAGCCGCGGACGGTCTGGACAGAGCCCCACATGTAACGCCCTTCGGGCAGCAGCTCCCAGCGCGCGGGGACGAATCGATCCGCATCGACACGCCCGGCCTCATACACCGACTGCAGCGTGCCATGTCTCGCGTGGTCGAGAACCTGTGCCCAGACGACGTCACCGTCGCCTCTGACCACGGCGTGCGCGCTGCCGAGCGATTGGGCCTCCCCCGGATACAACGTCGCGTGAATACCACCAAACACCACGGTCGCGCCTCGGGCCCTGGCGCAAGTGCCGATCTCGTAGCCGCGGAGGGCGTTGCCGGTGTGAATGCCGATGCCCACCACGTCCCCGGGTGCGATGGTCTCGGTCGGAAAGGGCTCCAGCGTTTCGTCAGCGATGCGGGGCGTGCCGTAGCACGCTGGCGTTGCGCCTGCGAGGACATACAGCCAGCGCGGTGTGATTACTCCAACCCCAAACGAGAGATGGCTCGGATTCACCAAATGAACGGTCATCGTGCGACTCGGCGAGCTTGAAGCATTTCTCTCGCAACCTGCCGACTCGCGGCACGGATTCGTGCACGTTCGTGCGTCGTTCGCAAGCACCCGAGGAAAGTGGGCCGCACAGCGCTCACGCCGACGTAACCGCCGCCCCGTTCGGATGTATCAGATGGATGATGTTCAGGCGATAAAACAAACTCTCGGCGAAATTCCTCGCAGCGATGCATTGGAGCAGCGACACAGAGGTGCCCGAAACGAGGCGAACAGCTCGCGATGTGTTACGCGGCGGTTGGAGTTCATCGATCAACTCGATGATTACGCCCTGCACCATGGCCGGCATGGTGTCGACGGCATCGATGAAGAGCGTGCCGCCAGCCGCCCGATCGAGCAAGTCGAGGCACATTGGCCGCAGCAGGGCTTCGTCGATAGGAAAACTACCGGCGTCTACGCGTACGAATGGGCCGTTCGGATAGGCGCCCAGCCCGTGAATGCGTCGGGCGCGCGTTTCCGCTTCACCGAGAGCTGCGTCTGTGATGAGCAATCTTGCTGACGAACGACTCGCGAGGTCATCCTCCTCAATCGCAAGCAATGGCATCGTGTCGTCGGAGATCGTCGAGGTCGGCTGCATTGGTCTGACTCCTAAGGAACGCTCATGCGCCAACAACGCGCTGAACCGTTGCGAGGACGACGTCCGGAGTTGACGGCTTCTGCAGCACTGCCACGAATGGCTGCTCGGCCAGATGATCGATTGATGGATTCCCCGTATGTGCGATTACTCTCGCCGTGCGAGTCGCCTTGCACGATTTGATGAGTCGGGTGGCCTCGATCCCATTGAGGATAGGCATGGTCACATCCATGACGATCACGCCTGGTCGCATCTCGTAGGCGGCAATCAACCCTTCGAGGCCGTTTGCCGCCGTGCGTACAACAAAACCTGCGTTCTCTAGTACGCAGGCAACGACGTCGCGCACGTCCTCGGAGTCATCAACGACGAGGACGGCATGCGGTCGTGAGTCGCCCAGTCCGTCGGTGCCGCAGTCAGGATCCAGATCGGCAAGCAACCGACGCGCAGCAACATGACCGGAACGAGCATCGATACACAAGTGCCTCGCTCTCTGCGCGCACTCTTTGGCGTGCTGGACGTGAGCACAGAGCAGATTCCAGACCTCATCATCGCGATGGCTTGTGCCGGTCACAGCCGCTTCCGCCGAGCGAATGTCCGCTTCCGCTTCGAGCACGAGTGTCTTGAGTCGATCCTCATGCGTGCGTGCCTGCAAAACCAACGATGCGGCGTGATCGCGAAGCAGGGCAAAGCGATCGGAAGGAAGATCCAAGGACATCGTCACGCTCCTAGACGGCGCAATCAGCTGCCGAGGCTCGGAGGCTGAGGCGACGTCACTGGATGGCGTGGCGCCAGTCTGGCGGGCAAATGTAGTGTATCGTACATTTGGTAGGCAGTCTCGGCCTTGGACAATAACCGGCGGCGCGAGGGGCGTGGAGAGGGAGTGAGAGCGACCGAAATGGGGGCGCCGCCTGCACTCGCGAGGAGCAGTACCTAACCCGCGGCGGCTGCAGGCGCGAGGCCTGTTTCAAAGCTCCGCAGAGCCTCGTCCTCCGTGTCGAATGCCTGAAAGACCGTCACCAGCCGGGTAATTGACAGCAGGTCGTGATTCCTCTTGGTCAGGTGCAGCAATTTCAAGGCACCGGCCGCCTTCGCAAGCGCGCCGTACGACGCCACGAGTTGACCCAAGCCGCCGCTATCGATGTACGAGACGCCGCCGAGGTTCAGAACCACTGACGTCCGCCCTTGCTGAATGAGGCTGTTGATCTTGTCCTTCAGGCGGTCTGCATCCTCGTCAATCGTGATCGTTCCTGAGAGGTCGAGAACGGTGACGCTGCCAACCTGCCGTTCGGTCATCTGCATTACCGATCGCATGTGTGTTCGCTTTCTTGGTCCTCTGAAGATAACGAGATGGCCGCGTCAAGAGGCAGACGTGACATCCGGGTGCTGCTTCAGGTGCGCTTCGGACATCGTTGCTATCGCTCCTTCACGTGTATCGCTTTAACGCAGCAGTGCGATCGACCACGACAACACCACACCCGCCGCGATCGCCACGAGAACCGCGCGCGCCCGCTTCCTGATCTTCCTGTCGTGTTCCTCACCTTTCGCGACCCATGCCGCCCAGCGTTCGTCAGAGGTGAGGCCTTCCGGTCGATCGGCGACTGTGTCGAGAGCCATCCCACATGATGGATCTTTGGCGCGCACCAGACTGTTCATTAATGCACACACGGGCGGATCGCTTGCCCATGCGACCTTCCCGTGCCCGTACCTCGGCGCCGAGGCGACGCATCAATCTCCGAGGCGCGCGGCTGAAACTGTTACCGCGGCAGTTCTGGTGACTGATCCGCACTAGCCGTTATGCAGTGAGGATATGGTTTACCGACTACGCGGCGTCGTAATCATCTGATACACATAGTCAGTCAGATCGCGCAGTCGGAGTGCGGCGGTATCCTGCGACCAGTCGCCACTGGTCGGGATCGTCGGAATCTCGACTGCGTGGCTCGTAATCAGCGCGGCCGCGATGGTTGCGCGCGCCTGAATCTCATTCGGTTCCATTACGTCTCCTTCGCGTTCCCGCGAGCACCGCCACGTCGCTAGCCGTCGCTGACCGATCCGACATCGAATTCACGATCACATACATCTCGGCGGAGACGTCGGCGAACGTCGTCCCTTCTTGCCTGGTGTCGTCACGTTCCTGGCGCGTGCCGACGGGAAAACCCATCGAACTCAGACAGTGCGCGCCTGCCGCATGGTGGCGAGAGAGAGGCGCAGCTAGCGCCGTAAGCATTTGACGGGGCGGAGTAGGACCAGCGTCGACCGTAGGGCCGAATCGCGAAGCGTCATTCCGTTGTAGCGGGTTGGTCTGGCCCACGCGACCACACCCTAGAGTGCGGTCAAGCTGCGCCACGCTGTGAAGCCGATTGGACGCAACGTTGTGCGACGGCGCAGCCGATCAGGTCAGCGCACCACTTCGCGACTCGTCTCGGACATGGACGGCGAGGGCGCACCCCAGAGCCGCACCATGACTGCGGGAGGTACCAGCGACAGCACCGCAACAACGGTCCACCCGGGGAAAGAGATGGTACCCGACGCGTAGCCGAGAGCGCCGACGGCAACAACCCAGGCCGCCATCAACGCCGGTTTCACATATTCGGTCTTCATGCTGTGAGTGTACGGGCCAGCGTATGCAACCGCTGTTCTGGATTGCACATCATCAACCTCAGTTGCCTCGTCGCGGCGCCCGTTACAAAGTGCCATGTCGGTCGAGCCACGTTAGGATGTGGGCGATGCTCCCTTTGGCCAACGCGACGCTGGTATCAGCCGCACCATAGTACAAGTTGATGCCGTCGCCATCCGCATCGAGGGTGTACCCGCAGGGGAAGGTGACATAGCCGACGTCGCCTTCACGCTCATAGTCCGTCTCCGGCCCGAAGATCCACGAATCACCGCGCAGCAGGCACGTCTCGGCGGTCTCCAGATCGAACAGCGCCGCGCCGAGTCTGTACAAACAGCCGGCTGCCGTTCGTCTGACACCGTGATAGAGCATCAGCCACCCGCGCGACGTCTCGATGAGGGGCGGTGACAACCCTATACGGTTGGCGTCCCACCACGACCCTCGCCGTGCCGGCAGCAACTGTCTGTGCGCACCCCAGTTACGCAAGTCAGGGGAGAAGGATATCCAGATGTCGGCGCATGGATCCGTCCATGGGCGGTGGATGAGGGCAAAGCGCCCATTGATGCGGCGCGGCAACAGGGCCGCATCCTTGTCGTCCGGCTGCATCACCAACCCGTACCGCTCGAACGTCCGGAAGTCGGTTGTCAGCGCCAGCGCAACTCCAGGGCCTTCCTTGCTGAACGCCGTATAGGTCACGGCGAACTTCCGGAGCTCGTCGACGAATGTGATGCGCGGATCTTCGATCCCCCACAACTCCTCCGGATGCCGTTCGGGATCGGGCAACAACGTCGGCTCGAGATCGATTTGCCATCCGTCGACGCCATTCTCGGACCGCGCAGCGCACAGATGCGAGTGGCCTCGGCGATCTTCAACGCGGCACAGGAGGAGCGTGTTGCCATCCGGAAGACGCGTTGCTCCTGCGTTGAATACCGTATGCGCTGGGTACGGCCAGTCGGCAGCGGTCAGAATCGGATTTCCCGGATGCCGGTGAAATAGCGCTTCGTAGCGGACGGATGACATCATGTGGTGAGCTGTAATGCGAGCGCCGCCGCCGGCCGCCTCTCAGGCGGATAGGCAGCACGCATTTCGCACAACGCCAAGAGAAACGAGAGTGTCGCCTCCGCACCCTGGTTTTGGTTGGCACGATCGGCGTGGAGCCCGTCGCGACAGCCGCCGGTTGACGGATCGTAGAGCCACTGTTGAAGGACGTTCCGCCCGAGGAACCAGTCGAACGCGCGAGCGCCGCGCTCCAACCACTCGGCGTCGCCGTTTACACCGTACGCGGTGAGGCACGCCGAGGCGACTGTACAGGCTTCAACCGGCTGCTGGTCAAATGGCGCCTGGACCCCGCCTCGCGCAAGGAATCCGTTGCTGCCGATCGGCGCGAAACCGCCCTCAGGCGACACCTGCCGCGACACCAGCCAGTCGAGCGACCGCACACCCGCATCAACGATGTCGGGGCGATGCATGCGTGTTCCGGAGACGATGAGCGCTTGTGAGAGTCGCGCATTGCAGTAGGTGACGGAATCCTCGAACCACGACCAGTCAGGTCCGCTCGATTGTTGAAACAGGCCGAACAGGCGTGTCGTCAGATCCTGGCGCAGCGCTTCAACGGAACTGTCGCCTTGAAACGCGCGGAGGTACTCGTCGATGCCGAGGAGCACGTACGCCCACGCCCTGGGGCTGGTAAAGGTCGTCACAGCGGGTCGGCCGGCATGGAACAGGTCGCCGGCGAGGCTGTGCCGGCCCGGTCCGTTCGCCCGACCCACCACCGCGCCGAGCGCCCAGAGTGCCCTGCCGTGGCTATCTTCAGACCCGTGCGGCTCGAGCCACTGCCTTCCGTACGAGAGAAAGTTTCGAAAGCGTCCGGACGATCGGTCCAACGCATAATTCACGAATCCCAGGTAGCGGGAGTTCAGCGCACGCACGGCCGCGGGATCGTCGGTGCCGGCCTCCTCGAGCAAGGTCACCAGCAACAAGGCGCGCGCGTTGTCATCGAGGCAGTAGCCGTCGTCGTACCGCGGAATATTGAAAACAGCGTGCTGGAGGATCCCGGTGTCGTCGGTCAGCGTGTGGATGTGCCGCAGGTCGATCTCGGGCCAGCCGGCCGGACGGTTGGCGAGTGTTTGCGCTTGGAACGACGTGCGGCGACGGTGCGAGTCACTTGTCAATGCCCGCGAGAACGTTTCGACGTACTGACGCGCGACCGCCGGCCATGTCATCTCGCGACCGTGCGCGGCGGCTCGCGCGCACATCGTCCTGTAACGAATCGCGTTCTGACCCAGGTCGACGACCTCGCGCGCGATGGCGGCCGAATCTCTCCATGGAACCAGCAGGCCGCGTCCATCGGCCAGCAGTTCCCGAGCATAGATGTACGGCGTAGAGATAACCGCTTTGCCCGCACCCACCGCATACGCGAGCGTGCCGGATGTGATTTGCTCCGGGTTGAGGTACGGCGTGATGTAGATGTCAGCCGCCGATAAGAACTCCGTCAGTTCCGGCTGGCTCACGAAGCGGTTATGAAAGATCATGCTTCCATCAACACCAAGATGCCGGCCTCGCGCCTCGAGCATCAACCGATAGGCCTCGCCTTCACGCGCCGCGACATGAGGATGCGTCGCGCCGAGCACGACGTAGACGGTATCGGGGTGCGCCCCGAGAATCGCGGGGAGCGCATCGACAACGTATTCGATCCCCTTGTCCGGAGAGAGCAGCCCGAAAGTCAGGATGACGGTCTTCCCGTCCAAGCCGAGGCGTTCCTTGCTGCGGCCGTCGACGGGCACGTGAGGAATGCCGTGTGGAATCAGTTCGATCTGATCCGCGGGGATGTGATGGACTCTCTTAAGCAGTTCGACGCCTGACTGGCTCATGACAATCAACCGCGCCGACAATCGCGCGAGCTCGTCGAGCACAATGCGCTGAGACGGGTTCGGTTCAGACAGGATCGTGTGGAGCGTCGTCACGATTGGCATTCGCACGGCTCGCAACAACTCGAGGAGGTGCGCACCCGCTTTACCGCCGAAAATCCCGTACTCGTGCTGGACTAACAGTACGTCGACCTGGTTGACGTTCAGGTAGTCAGCCGCCCGCTGATATGATCTCAGGTCGCCCTCTCCGATCTCGAAGCGGACGCGCGAAGGATACGCATGGCGGTGACCGGCGTCGTTCATGGCGACGACGAATCCATCCGCATCGGGCAACTGCTCGATCAACGCATCCGTAAGATGCGTGGTGAACGTCGCGATGCCGCATTGGCGCGGCAAGTGATTGCCGAGCGTCGCGAATCGCCGTATCTGATCCGCACCCCTCATGCGGTCTCGTGCCCTGCGGTACCGAGTCCTTCGGCAGACCGTGCTTGCTTGAGTTCGGCAATCCGCTTCAAGGCCACACGTTTCAAGCGCTGAGCGTCACGAGCGATGGCGCTCTCCCCTTCGCGCTCCAGTCCGGCACTCGGCGATCAATCGCGGCGATGAGCTCACACAGGTCCTGAACGAGTGTTCGGTCTGATCTGGTTTTCATTGTCTGTTTGGCGGCCCAAGTGCGATGGCCCGTTTCCTTCGCACGAGAACCGCGGTCATCCCATGCGAAGGCGTTGACCGTTGGGTGCGGCGACAATGCCGTGGGCACTCCAAGCGGCAGCACCATCGTAGGTTCGTGAGGCGCCGGACGGCTGTTCAAATCAAGACAGCCGACGGAGACAGGCGCGGTAGGGTGCGAGATGGGTGTCGATCATGACGACGGCGCCGAGCGCCAAACGATCGAAGCCGGACGCTAACACGAACGCACCGCCTCGGGATCGACCACGTCCCCCTCACAGTAGTCGTGGCTGTCTCGACGGCGAGTGACGGGATCGAAGGTGCTGTTGCCGCCGCACCGCGTGAGATAATTCGTTCGATCCCATGGCGAAAGCGAAACAACGCCGCGGCCAGTCCCACCAACAACAGCCCGCCTTCGACGCCGAGGAGTTCCTCAAGTCCGCAGGCGCGGCCCGGGGCACTGCGACGTACCCAAAAGGAAAGACGGTCTTCGCGCAGGGTCAACCGAGCGACTCGGTCATGTACATTCAGAAGGGCGGCATCAAGATCTCCGTGGTGTCGCGGACCGGTAAAGAGGCAGTGGTCGCGATGCTGGGCGCCGGTGATTTCTTCGGGGAAGGTGCGCTCACGGGGCAATCCATTCGGATCGGGACCGCCACCGCGACGACGCTGACGGCCATGCTCATCATCGAGAAGGACGCGATGCTTCGGCTCCTGCGCGACGAGCCGTCGTTCTCAGAACGGTTCATGTCGTACATGCTGGCGAGGAATCTCCGCATCGAAGCCGACCTCGTCGATCATCTGTTCAATTCCAGCGAAAAGCGGTTGGCGCGGGCGGTGTTGCTGCTCGCCCGGTACGGCGATCAAGGGGGACCGGAACGCCGGATACCGAAGATCTCGCAGGAAACGCTCGCGGAAATGGTCGGGACGACGCGTTCGCGGGTCAACTTCTTCATGAACAAATTCCGCGACCTTGGGTTCATCGAGTACAACGGGGATATAAAGGTCAACACTTCACTGCTCAGCGTCGTCCTCCACGATTGATGGGCTCGTGGTCCGAACCTGCTTCGGACTTGTCGCCCAACTCGCGAATCGCCGCCCGCAACTCATCGGCCTGTTCCTGCAGTTGCCGCATGCGCTTCGCTTCCACGGCGAGATCGCGACAGAATTCCTCGATCTGACCTTCGACGACATTCTGCAATTCGACCCGTGGTCCCCGCCCGCGTGTCCGCGGCGCGCGGCTTACGACTTCGGACTTTGACATTGCATAGCCTCTTGCGACCCGATCCTTACATGATGGAATACCGATGTATGTCCCGTTTGGAACGGCGCAGAGACGAGTGCGTGGCGCCGTTTGCTGGGACGGCTGTGGAACTGAGTCCTATTTCGTCGTACGGTGCGGCACGCCTCGTCGATCGCTCGCGCGCCGTCCTAGCCGACGAGGACGGACTGGCATGATGCCTTTGCGTGGATCTCCGGATCGATGGGATCGGGCCGGTGTCTCCACGCGAGTCTAGGTTTTGATCGGCGGCGCGACGTTCCACAGGTAGCCGCAGCCTCGGCAGCGAAACCATCGGAGACGGCTTTCTGGTGCGACTGCGAGGACTCGTTCTGCATTGACCGCATCGCACTGTGGACACGGAGGAATCCGACGACGTTCCGGGCGACGCGGGTGGCCGGTGGGCGAGGTGTCGAGATCCGGCTCCTTCCCCATGGACGCTAGCTCGCGCGCCGCGGTGTCATCGCGATCGGTGTCGAGGTCATCACCGCCTTCAGTGAGCCGGCGCACTTGGGGAATCCACTGACGGCATCGTCAACACGTCGGCTGTTCGTCTCGATGACTTCGTCATCATGTATCTCCTAAGTTGCCGATGTCACAGCTCCGCCGCAGCAGACGCGCGCGCGGCTGTTAAAGACCGGCGTGTTTCCGACATTGCGGCCACGATCGCGTATGGACGTTAGAGGGAACTGGAGCTGCCTTCGTGAACATTGGTCGTTTCCAGCACATGCCGGACTTCGGTCGCAAGTTCATCCGGTAAACATGGCTTCACGAAGAACCCGGCACAGCCCTCATGCTCGGCGCGTTCTCGCAATGATGGATCCGCGTGGCCGGTGAGCAGGACGACCGGTATGTGTCGCGTTCGCGGCTCGCGCTTCAGATCCTGAACCAGCTGCCATCCGTTACCGTCGCGCAGCGTGAGGTCGGTGACGACGATGTCGGGATGATCATCCCAAACGCGGCGGTGGGCCTCGCCGCAATCAGCGGCTCCGATTGCCTCGAAATCGAACAAGACAAAGCTCTGAACGTACAGTTCACGCGTGTCGTCGTCATCGTCGACGACGAGTACGAGCGGTCGGGTCGGCGGGTTCCGGGGACGGCCATCCATCGTTCGTCGTCGGGCAAAAGGGAAGATTATGAAGATACCGCTCCCGCGGGCAATGGTCTGTCGTGTTCCTAACAGACGAACACGAAGTGTTATACTTGTGAAGTATTAAGGGTCTACCGCCTGCCTCGCCCTGAATGGGCAGAGCTTGGTCCGCGACAGCCTCTTGAAAGGCGCCGTCAAATTTGACGGTGACGGAGGTTGCCATGATGGTCAAGCGCCGCGCTCTCCCCTCAGCGAACAAACCACCGCCGACCGACAACGCGAATCGTCTGCTTGCCGCGCTTCCCGCCGCCGACTACACCCGAATTCTTCCGTCACTCACCGTCGTTCCGCTCAAGCTGAAAGACATTCTTCACAAACCCGGCGAACCGATTCACGAGGTGTATTTTCCGGGGGGCGGATTCTGCTCGATGCTGACCGTGCTCGAAGACGGCAAGATGGTGGAAATTGCAACGGTCGGCCGGGAAGGGATGGTGGGCGTCTCCGCCGTACTGGACGGCACGCCGGTGACATCAGCCGCCATGGTGCAAGGGGCGACCGATACCTGCTACCGAATGAAGGCCGATGCTTTCCGTCGAGAAATTGATCGGCGTGGCGCATTCCACGAATTGATGGCCCACTACGCGCACGCGCTGTTCGGGTTCGTCGCCCAATCCACGGCCTGCAATGCCATCCACTCGGTCGAGCAACGACTGGCGCGTTGGCTGCTCATGGCGCAAGATCGCATGGGATCAGATGAATTCCCGCTCACGCAGGAATTTGTGGCGATGATGCTGGGCGCGAGCCGCCCAACCGTCACGGTTGTCGCTGGAACGTTGCAGAAGGCCGGTTTGATCAAATACCGGCACGGCCGCGTCACCATCCTCGACCGCGAACACCTGGAAGCCGCGTCGTGCGAATGCTATCGGGCCGCGACGGATTTGCTAAAGCGTGTGACGGACGGTATCAAGCCACGGTGAGCCGCGGGCGGCCGTGCGCATAGACTTCCGAACTAACGACGACAGACCAACGCTTGCCCGTCGCGAAGCCGCATTCGAATGCGAACTTCAGTCGATCGGTATGTCGCTGGGCGAACTGACCGGCCCACTATGGTGGGGCAGCGCGGTCTGGATGGCATTCAGCAGTTCATCGGCGTCGAATGGCTTCTTGATGAAGCCGACCGCCTTCAGCGTTCCGATCTGATCGTCCGAGCGGTCCTCACCAGTTAACACAAGGACGGGGATCGCTGTCAGATGTCCATCGGGCAAACGGAGTTGTTCAGCGCGGAACTGCCAACCGTCCATGACCGGCATGTTGAGATCAAGGACGACGAGATCCGGCGAGTGTTCGCTCAGTTTGGCGATGGCTTCCCTCCCGTGACCGGCTTGCACCACGTCGTAACCGCTGCAGGACAGCAGATCAGCAGTGAGTTGCCGTAAAGCGGTTTGGTCGTCGACGACCAGGATCAAGGCAGCGATCCTGTGCGGAGATCGCTGCCCTGGTTCGGCCTCTTTCGCTATCGGCTCGGCCCAACCTTCGGATAGGAAAACGCTGGCGAGCTGGCTGCCGATGTCGTAGACGAGACCCGGGCGAAACTGATCGACGCGAATACCATCGATCGTTCCCGCTGGCTGGCGACAGATTCGTAGCCGCACTGGGAGCCTCCGGCTGCTTGACGTATCAACCGGAGAGGGCGGGCGACCCGACTCGCGGGCGGACCCCGGAAGGACGTTCTTCGAATTGTACGGAACACGACAGATCGAGGCAAGCTCATGAGAGGTTGAAGCCAGCGGGTGAAGTTGAATGGCCTAGCCCCTTGTCGCGGGCACTCTGCAGAAGGCCTGACGCATAGCATATGGACGAGTCGCGTCACTGATCCTTGATCGGCCGCGCCTGAAAGCCTCGTGCGAATCCTATGCGATCGTCAACCGCCACTTCGATCGTGTCGGGTCTATCAAACTTTCAACCGTTAGACACCAGACAGAGTCTGGACATCCGCTCGCGATAGTCTCCATCCCGGCGTATGGATCGCGGGACGTGTAGCGCGGTACGTACCGGACATCAGCCGGGTGCGCCACCGCACGTGATCTGAGACTGCACATCAGAATCGAGGTATTCGCCTTCTATGGCGCGTCCTTCCGTGGAATCGGTTCGACTTCTGATCGTCGATGACCACTCTGAAGTGCGTAAAGCTCTGCGGAGACTGCTGACCGTGGAAGATTTCGACGTCTGCGGGGAGGCCGGGGATGGCTTCGAGGCCATCCAAGCCACGCGACGCTTCAAGCCAGATGTCATCCTCATGGACCTGTTCATGCCTCATATGACCGGACTCCAGGCCGCCGATGAAATCCGGAAGGAGTTTCCCGCAACGCTGATCATGCTCGTGACGACGACGGACGCGAGCATCGAGCAGGCCGCGCGCAATGTGGGGATTCGCGGCACCGTCTCAAAAATGGCGATGCAGGATATCGTGCCGTGCATCCGAGCGATGTTGCGCGGCGATGAATTTCACCGCTTGGGCAACGACACCCGGCGACTTGATTAACACGTTGCCGGTCGCGGTCGGGCGAATCACCATCGACCGGATTTCATTTATTTAAAGCCTCGTCGGAACTGCGCCTCGGATGTTCGCATCGACTCCGGGGGAATGCCGTGGGCGCGGGACGCTCGCGCTGAGCCTGCGTCCTTGCTGAGCCTGCGTCCTTCTTGAGCGAGTACGTACCGCCCTTGCCGATACGGCCGCGCTCGTAGGCGAATTCCACACGCACCTGATGCTGGCCTGATGCGAGCGGCCTCGTGCCTGAGACATACGTCTGCTCGAGGCCGAAAAAGTTCTAGCATCACTTCGGCTTGCCATTCTTCGCGTACAGAGCTTCGATCAGCCAGAGCTGTTGCAGCTTGTGCAGCATGTCGGCCTGTTCCTTTGCCAGATCACGGGACTGCGACCAGTCTGGATGATCAGCACGTTCGGGGCGCCACCCACCGGCCGGAGCTGCCGAATCGGGCGGAACATCGTGTTCGGCTACGTGGCGGAATACGGCATTGACATCACCTAACAGATCGGCTTTCGCTCGGCGCGCTATTTTTTTTGAGGGCACGTCCGAAGCAATGGATCGCCGTCGTCCCCGCAACCGGCCGACCCGACCGCTGGTGCTCGTCATCGACGATCACGACGACACGCGCGAAATGTACGTCCAAAGCCTTATCGGTTTCGGCTTCGAGGCAATCGGGGCGGCTGATTGCGAGCAGGCGTACCGTCGGGGATTTTCATCCGGACATCGTCGTCACGGATTTAACGCTGCGTGGCGTGGCAGCTGATTCAGGATCTTAAGCGCGAGAAACGGACGCAAGACATTCCGATCGTCCTGCTCACGGGCCACGCTGCAACGTCCCGGCATCGGTCCTGACCGATCACTCCACGGAGTCGATGTAGATGCTTCGCAACCCACGTTCCCGCGTCAGCGCCCGCTCGCGAATGGAGGACCGAGAACGGCTTCGAGAAGCTTCAGCTGAGCTGCTGAATGGCCCACGTACAAAATGATCAGACGATCGCGCCTGTAGAAGTGTGGCGTGTCCATCCAGGAAATCTGCGTCTGGCCAATTGGGGATCCCGTCGGCGAAACGTTCGCGACGTCGCGAACAGCGCGATCCACACTCGGGTACGCGAACACCGCGACGTCATCACCGTTGACAACGACCCGTTCGCCTGCAACCGAGAAGTACGGATGAGACGACTGAGGGAATTTCTCTGCTCGGGTGACGGTGGCGCCCTGCTCCTCGAGTGACCGCACGAGTGCGTCGACCGATACGAGTGCGGTCGGCTGCGCTGACGCCGCCGCGCAGGCGGTGACTGCAACGGCGGCGCAGACGATCGCGTGGAGAACCTTCAAACCGATCCGTTATGCCCAGATCACGAACGTGACGACGCGGTGACCGTTCGGGAGATCGCGCTCGAAGATCTGTGTCTTGCCGCCGTGGGCGACTTTTACCAGCTGTCCCCACTCGGACGGGTTGTTGAGAGCCGGACTCGATTGCCCCGTAGCTGCACCGATGCTCGTGAAGCTGTCGAAGTGGTTGTAAATGATGTCGAGCTCTTCATAGTCGTGGGCGTTCGGGCTCAAGTTGCTCGGCGGGCCATCCGGATCACTCGTGTAATCCATGCAAGTGCCCAGGTTGGCGTTGTTGAAATTCTCGTCCTGATGATCGAGGCCGAATGTGTGGCCCACCTCCTGGCACATGACCAGTTGGCGCCAGCTCGACGTGTTGTATTGAGCCTGATTGAAGTACGTGTCGTTGACCTTCACTGTGCCTTGCGTGATGTGGCTGCCACTGGTGATCCAGATTTGTGCAACACCGAGCCAGCCAGTGCTTCCATAGGCGGCGTTGCAAACTTCGACGCGCCCTGATGTCGGCGCGCACGTTGCTCCGTTCGTGCGCCCAGTGACGGTGGTGGTGTTCAACACGTCGGAGTTGTTCCAGTCGGCCGACGCGGATGTGAGATACGTGGTCCACGCGCTTGATAGGTTTTTCCCGAGTTTGACGGTAAACGGATTGGACTGGCGCGCCCAGTGGTACTTGCGCCAGCGGTGATGTGCGGACGCCGATGGCTGAAACGCCAAAACCGTAAGCGCAACGATCAACGCACCTGCGCACTTTCCTCGAATTGGAATCATCAGGACCCTCCAGGTGAGTAGCGACAACGCATTCTACCCGAGACTCCGGATGGACTTGAGCGTTGATCTGAGTCTAACCACCAAAATGGCCGAGCTCCGGTCCTAACGCTGCGCGCTCGCTGTGTCGCCGAACACATCAATGGATTAAATCCCGTCAAGATTCTTGATGGCCCACGCGCCAAACACCTTGGACGCCGCCGTCGTGATCGACATGCTGGTCATCAGCCGTGGTCGGACCAGCCGGACGATGCGCGCTATACTCGATCGATGGTGAAGCGGCTCTTCTCGCTCGTTGTCGCGCTGGCGATCGCCGCCGCGCCGGTAGCGCTGGAGGCATGCCAGATCGCGTGCGCGTCGACATCGGTCCATCCGATGGCCGCGAATGACGCGCACCAGGCCCATCACCATCACGCGACAGGTGCCGATCGATCGTGTCACGAGCCGCCGACCGCGCCGCACCACTTGTCCCCACAAGCGCCTCCATGCGATCACAACGGTGAGGCCACAGTCCTCAGCGTTACTGCGGCTCCCTCCGACGGCGCGTTGCTGTATGCGGCGGCAGTCCCGCCGATCGCGGACGTCGTATCCGCCGGGGCGTCGGCGTTCGTTTCCATCCGTCGATCGACGTTGCCAGATCGGCTCGAGATCCGCCTCGCAAGCCCGCTCCGTATTTAAGCCCACTCTCGAAACACAACTTGGTTCAGTTCGGACTTCTCGAGAGCAGGGATGTATGTACACGCGTCTTTTTTCGTCGGTGTTTGTCGGAGTATTCACGTCGAGTGTTCTCGGTCTGACTGCCGCAGTCGCGGCTGCCCAGACACCTGATGGCCAGCAGCAGCCGCCAACCGCCGCAACTGAGCCGGCGCATCAGCACGACATGCAACACATGCAGATGGACCACGAGCACGAGATGTTCATGGTGCCGGCGCGGGAAGGCTCAGGAACGTCCTGGCTACCAGACGACACGCCGATGTACGCGATTCATCGTCAAGCTGGCCAATGGACGCTGATGGGGCACGGCAACGTGTTGATGCAGTATCTCCACGAGAGCGGCGATCGCGGCAACGAACAGTTCGGCAGTATCAACTGGTTGATGGGCATGGCTGATCGAACAGTCGGCAGCGGTCATCTCGGGTTGCGAGGAATGGTAAGCCTGGAACCATGGACAATCGGCGGCTGCGGCTATCCGGATCTTCTGGCGTCAGGCGAGGTGTGCAAGGGTGAGGCGATCCACGATCGTCAGCATCCGCACGATCTGTTCATGGAGCTCGCCGCCACGTACGACCGCTCACTCGCCGGCGACCTACGAGTCCAGGTGTACGGTGGACCCGTCGGCGAGCCGGCACTTGGCCCAACGGCGTTTCCGCATCGCATTTCGGCAATGCCTAGCCCGCTTGCACCGATCACGCACCATTGGTTCGATGCGACCCATATCACGTACGGTGTGGTGACCGGCGGCGTGTACGGCAAACGGTGGAAGGCGGAGACGTCGGTGTTCAATGGCCGCGAGCCGGATGAGAACCGTACCAATTTCGACTTTGGCGCGCTCGATTCGTGGTCGGGACGGATCTGGTTTCTGCCGACGAACCGCTGGGCGCTGCAAGTCTCGGCCGGACACCTGACGGAAGCCGAGGCTGGGCATGACGGTGGTCCTCGCATCGACGTCGATCGCGTCACTGCATCCATGACGTACCACCGTAAACTGCGCCCCGGGAGCATCTGGGCAAGCACAATCGGTTGGGGACGCAATCAGGAACCTGGCAATGAAGCAACCAATGCGATCCTCGCGGAAACGAATGTGACGCTCGACGAACGCGACATGTGGTTTGGTCGCTTCGAGCCGTCTCAGAAATCGGGCCACGACCTCGCGATCGAGAGCCACGAGTTATTCACGGTTGCCAAACTGCAGGCGGGCTACACGCGATATTTCTCGGCATGGAACAGCCTCAAACCAGGCGTGGGTGCAGCACTCTCTATCGGCATCGTGCCGGATTCGCTCAAGTCGTTGTACGGAAGTCGCGCCAACTTGGGGTTCGGCGTTTTCGTGACGCTTCGTCCGGCCGAATTAGGGATGTAGAACAATGGGCGTCGGCTACAACTCGGCCCGGCGCAGCAACTGGGCGTTTAATGCGACCACGATTGTGCTCAGCGACATGAGCACGGCCCCCATTGCAGCAGGCAGCACAATGCCCCACGGCGCGAGAAGGCCGGCCGCGAGAGGAATCGCGAAGATGTTGTATCCGGCCGCCCACCAGAGGTTCTGAATCATCTTTCGGTACGTGGCCTTGCTCAGGCCACGATCCTCGGCACGTCACGCGGATCGCTTCGAACGAGAACCACGTCACCGGCTTCGACGGCGACGTCGGTGCCGGCTCCGATCGCGATGCCGACATCCGCAGTCACGAGGGCCGGCGCATCGTTGACGCCGTCGCCGACCATAGCCACTCGCTTGCCACGCTGCTGGACCTCCTTGACCTTCGACGCTTTTTGGTCCGGAAGCACCTCGGCAAACACAGTGTCGATGCCCAGTTCCTGCGCGACCGATTCGGCGACGGCCCCAACTGGCGGAGAAGCGCCGGACCTCCAAGTCGTACCTGGCGTGCTCCAACATGCGCCTCGACCCCCGTGTCCGGGAATGGCCTGAAAGCGTTCGGCTTTCGGTATCCGGAGGCCTCGTTCCTCCGCACTCTTGACGATCCCCTGCGCGATCGTGTGCTCCGAGTCGTGTTCTGCCGCGGCTGCGATGGCAAGTGCATCTTCCGCTGCGAGCCCGGGGCGCGTCGCGATATCGACGACACGGAATTCGCCACGTGTCAGCGTGCCGGTTTTGTCGAAGAACACGGCTGTCACATTCCGCGCTTCTTCCAGGCCACGCCGATCACGAACCAGCAGACCATTGCGCGCTCCAAGCGTCGTCGATATCGCAACCACGAGCGGGATCGCCAGACCCAGTGCGTGCGGGCAGGCGATCACCAGCACGGTCACGACTCGCTCAATTACAAATGACGCGTCCTTGTCCGCGAGAGACCAGCCGATCAGGGTTGCAACGGCGGCGACGATCGCGACAATCGTGAGCAGAAAGGCTGCCCGGTCTGCCAGCGCCCCTCGCGCGCGATCGCGAGCTCTGTGCTTGTGCGACGAGCCGCATGATTCCTGCCAAAGCCGTCCGTTCACCGGTGCCTGTTACCTCGATTCGCAGCGCTCCTGAGCCATTGACCGTGCCGGCGATCACCTTGGCGCCAGACTCCTTGCGAACGGGACGCGATTCGCCGGTGATCATCGACTCATTCACGTCGCTCGCACCATCTCGCACGACGCCGTCGGCGGGAACACTGGCGCCCGGTCGCGCCAGGACGACATCTCCGACGCGCAATTCCGAAATCGCAACCGTCTCGACGCGTTCGCCGACGACTCGCGTAGCCTCATCGGGGAGGAGCTTCGCGAGCTCATTCAGGGCGCCATGTGCCTGCGAGATCGAGCGCATCTCGATCCAATGGCCAAGCACCATGATCGTCACAAGCGTTGCGAGCTCCCACCAGAGGTCCGAGCCTGCGAAACCGAACGTCACCGCGAGGCTGAACACGAACGCCACGCTGATCGCCAACGAGATCAGCGTCATCATCCCCGGCAGACGATCGCGAATCTCTCCGGCAGCGCCCTTGATGAACACCCAGCCGCCGTAACCGAACACCGCCGTACCAAAAACGGCGGGAATCCACCGAGACGCGACGGGTCCGCCAGGCGCTTCGTAGTGGAACCAGTACTGGATCATCGGCACCCAGACGATCGTGGGGATCGACAGCGCGAGAGTGCCCCAGAACTTTTGCCGGAACATCTCAACTGAGTGACCGGCGTGCTTGTCGTGCTGTCCGGGTTCGTGGGGTCCGGGATGGCCGATATGCGCACCGCGCGTGTGACTGGCGTCTTCCCCGTGACTGTGGTGAACGTGTGGGGCAGTTGCGGCGGAGGTTTCTGCGGGATCCTCAGGCGAATGAGTGCGGTGCGAATGTTCGTGAGGCATCGCCGGTCATCGTTGCGCTGCTGTCGTCAGGACTGGACCGACCAGGGTCAGGTACAACTCGTCAACCTCGCGCGGCGAGAGGCGGCTCTCGGTATCGACCCACCAGTTCAGTACGAGAATGAAGGTGCCGACGACGTGGTCCGCCAGCAGCTCGGGCGGAATTTGTGGAGCCCCTTTCTTCAGAGAGCCGGCTATTGTTTTGATTTCATCACCGATTCGCTCGGCCAGCAGCTTCCGGAGATGTGCATGTACAACGGTGCGTCCTCTCCTGCTCGTCTTCAGATGCGTGGTGTGTCGACACTGGCCCACGTATTCGAAGAACGGCCGACTGAACCACACGACGCTGCTGAACGGCGCTAGGTCGGTGGAAGCGTGACTCCCGGGTGACGCGTGGAGAACGTGGTCGATGCCACTTGCCAGCAAGGCGTCCTTGTTCGCGAAGTGCGCGTAGAACGCGGAACGACCGACGTCGGCGCGCTCGAGGATGTCGCTGACGACGATCGTGTCGTAGTTCTTTTCGTGAATCAACGAGACGAGCGCATCGCGCAGTCGGCTGTGCGTCTTGCGAACTCGCGCGTCCGTTCGGGGTGTCGATTTCACACGTTCTCCTCAAACGGACAAACCCAGGCATTCTGTTCGTTTACGCACGGTTTGCCGTGACACGTTCTTCGCCGCCGGTCATTTCAGTCTACGCTGATCGTGGAGAACGACATGCAGCAAGAAGCAGCGCCACGAACTCACGGATTAGTGATCGATTGGGCCGCCCGGTACGACCTCTTGGCGTGGCTGCTCACGCACGGCAGAGAGCGGCAACTTCGAGAGCGATTCATCGATTTGGCCGGGCTTGCACCCGGAGATGCGGTGCTCGATGTCGGCTGCGGCACGGGTACTCTCGCCATCGCGGCCAGTCGCCACGTCGCACCGAGTGGAACTGTCTGCGGCATCGACGCCTCGCCGCCTATGATCGCGAGAGCGCGCCGGAAGGCGACCACGGCGGGTGTCGACGTCGACTTTCGTGTTGCCGTCGCTGAGAATCTGCCGTACCCCGCCGGTCGATTCGACGTCGTCCTGAGCGCGCTGATGCTGCACCATCTGCCGAGGAAGACCCGGCAGCAGTGCGCGGGAGAGATCAAACGGGTTTTAAGAGTTGGCGGCCGCGTGGTTGCGGTCGACTTCGGACGGGGCAGCGGCCGCGGGCTGATGGCGCACTTTCACCGACACGGTTACGTCGACGTCAAGGATATCGTGTCGCTGCTCGAGGAGGCGGGTTTAACCGTCAGGGCCACAGGGCCCGTGGGCATGAACAATTTGAATTTTGCTCTCGCCGAAAATGTCGGACCTTCAGACCCTGGACGAGGAAGGACCGCATGAGTTCGCACCGTCACCTGTGGCTGCTGGTCGGGACCGCCGCTCTCGCCGCCGTCTCCGTGTTGCTTTACAGAGTTGTGCCAAGTGCGGCCGTCGCGCTCGGAGTAGGCTCAGGCACCGTCGCGATGATCGTGGCGGCGCATCTCGGAGTACTGGCCGCAATACTCGCTCCGATCATGGCGCTACGTAGGCGATCGCGTCGCCGAAAGAGCTGACCCCTAGCGAACAGTTTTGGCCGTTGCACACTCCGCGATCACAGCCTCGGCGCAGTACGGCGCGGGCGCGCATCACAACCGTCACGCCGAACCCTTCAGCTGGACCGCCACTGCGGCGAGATCCTCCACAAGGTGCGTCACTTCGGCGCCGCTGCCTTCCCTGGCATTGGAACCGTGGGCACCATAATGTGCGCGTACTTGGTACCCTTCCACATCACCCAAGGCCCACCGTTGTGCGGATCGGTTGGCAACGCCGCCAGTTGATTCGTGTCGGGCGTCAGCACCATCAGGTGGGCAGGGCTGACAACCCACTGGTTCGTCGCAGTAGGAGCCGTCGCAAACGGGTCGGTATTGCTCGCGCCGTTGTCACCGTTCAGCATGTAGGCGATACCGATGCTCTTGATCGGCGGATCCCTCTTGTGTATCCAGGCGTCGACCCAGGCTTGCCACTCCTTATCGAGGCACATCACCTGGGGATGGGCCATGCACACCCATCCGTTGGTTCCCGCGCGCAGTTGCGTCATTTTGCTATCGGCACCCGGTTCGACCACGGCGGCGTCTTTGGTCAGGTCAGCAGGCCCCGCGATCAGCGCGAGCTTGATCTTTGCGTCAGGCGACATGGCTTTGTTTGTCGCGGCCTGATGCTCAGACGTGGGGTTCGCGGGCTCCTGAGCAACAAGTGACAGGCTCACCGCGGCGAAACACCCGATCAACCATGCGACAATTTTATGCATGAGCTTCCTCCAGATAGAACGAATGTGAGAGTGTCGCGGGCCACCGCGCCCCCGATTTCCGGACGGGTGTCACTCAGACTGAGCACTGGCTGACAACGAATCAAGCGGCAAACGGCGCATGTCGCACTGTGTCGTCGATTGTCGTCGCGCCCGCCGCGGCGGGGGTTGAAGACACGGCCGACCTATGGTTCACTGCGCGACACAGTGACGCCCGTGTGATGAATGCCTCTGGCCGTATCAGGCTCGACGCGTGGAAGGGGATTGCCGATTACCTGAAGACCTCCGTACGCACCGTTCAGCGCTGGGAAAAGTACGAAGGCCTGCCGGTGCACCGGCACGCGCACTCGCGGCAAGACAGCGTCTATGCCTACACCGACGAGATTGAGGACTGGCGGTCGGATCGCAGTCGGCACGGCACGAAGGGAGGAACCCCGCGCTCGACAGCAATCGCATCGCTGCAGGCGGAGCTCGCGAGCGCTTCCTGCCTACTGCCGGGTGCCGTCTGGCGATCTGTGCAAGCGCCATTTCTGCGTCGCGACGATGAACTTCGGATCCTGCAGGAGAACCTCGACGTTGTTCGAGCCGGCGGGGTTCGTGCCGTATGTCTGACCGGCGAGCCCGGTGCCGGCAAGACGACCTTGCTTGAACACTTCGTCGCCGGGATTCAGACCGCGCCAGGACAGCTCGTGACGTTCTCCACATGTTCACAGCGGCTCGCTGCTGCTGAAGCATTTCTGCCGCTGCTCGACGGTCTGGACCGCCTGACGTGCGCCGGCGAGGACGCCGCCATCACGCGATTGCTCAGAGCGATCGCACCGACCTGGTATGTGCAGATTGCTCCGTTGTGGTCCACTGCGGATCCGGCATTCGCATCGGTGTTGGAGCGGGCTCGAGCCGCGTCACCGGAACGGGTGAAGCGTGAACTCAGCGGTTTCGTTGGCCACATTACGGCCGTCCGCCCGCTGGTCGTCGCAATCGACGATCTCCACTGGGCGGACGCGTCTACCGTGGAGGTGCTCGCCTACGTCCTGAGCAAGCCTGACCTCGAGCGCCTTCTTCTCGTGTGCGCCTACCGGCAAACCGAGATGGCACTCTCGTCACATCCTTTCATCTCCGTCCGTCACGAGTTGATGAAGCGCCGCATTCTCGTCGAGGTGCCATTGCGGCGCTTCAGCCTGCAGGAGACAGCGGGCTATCTCGACCTCGTGTTTCCGCAGAATCGCTTCCCGAAGGAACTCGCCGAAGTTGTCGAGGCCCGAAGCAACGGCAATCCGTTGTTCGTGAGCGAGATCGCGCGCGACCTGATGGAGCGTGGCGCAGTGCGCCGGCGCGAAGGTCGGTGGTGCATCGAGGCGTCACTCGACCAAGTACGTAGCTCGCTGCCTGCGTCCATTCAGAGCGTCATCGAACGCAAACTCGAGCAGCTCGACGCCGACGACAAGCTCCTGATGATGGCGGCGTCGCTTCAGGGCATGGAGTTCGACTCCCGGCTCGCGGCGATCGCAGCCGGATGCCCGGTTTCCGACGCAGAGCAACGCCTGGCCCGACTAGAGTCGGTTCACTCGCTCATCACGCCCGTTGGCGAAGGCGATCCCGGAGATGCCATTCCCGGCCAGCGCTATGCCTTCGTCCACATGCTGTATCAGGAAGCCTTCCAGACGGCAGTGACGCCAGCCCGGAGAGCTGAATGGAGCCGCCTGATTGCCGACGGTCTCGCCGAACTGAACAAGGCCGATCCTTCGAGAGTTGCGGCGGAACTGGCAATGCACTACGAGGCCGGGAGAGACTTCCACCGCGCTGCGCAGTGGTTCCTGCAGGCGGCCCGCAATGCAGCACAGGTGTACGCCAATCATGAAGCGGCCGATCTGTGCAAACGAGCGATTACCAATGCGGACCGCCTCGAAACGGGACTTCGGAATGCAGTGGTGTTGGACGCCGCGATGCTCCGCGCCGAACTGCATCTCAACGTCAGCGCATTCGAGCATGCGGTCGCGGACTTCGGGCTGGCCGAAAAGGCCGCTTCGGACGCCGGACTGGTCGAAGCGCAGGTGGACGCGATCTGTGGCGCCGCTCTCGCGCTGTTCAATCTGAAGCGGACCACTGAGACGCGTGCGCTGGGGTTCAAGGGGCTGGACCTTGCACGTGTTTCCGGGAGCGAGACCGCAGTCGCGTCATCCCACATGGTGGTCGCGATGGAGCGCATGTGCGTGGGCGACCTCGATGCGGCGGAACGCTGGAGCACCTCTGCGCTGCCGGTGCTGCAAAACGACGTCCGCACGCCGGTTCCGCTGCACGTGATTGAAGGCGTGGGGTACGGGGCGGCCCTGCACGGCTGGCGCCTGGAGTACGAGGACGCGTTCCCACCATGTGAATGGGCGCTCGCGAAGGCCCGTGAGCGTGGATCCAACTTTCACATCGTCTGCCTGCTGTTCATTCGCGGCCTGGGCCTGGGTAACTTCGGGCGCCTCTCGGATTCACTGGCCGATCTCCACGAAGGTATGCGACTCAGCGAGATCAATCATGAGCGGTACTGGCTGCCGCGGCTGCCCAACACGCTGGCGTGGTTGCACAGCGAGATGTTCGATGTCGAGGAAGCGCTGCGACTGAACCGTGAGGGCAGCATCATTGCCCGTGAGATGAACTTTCCCGAAGGGGACGTGAACTCGCAGATCAACCTGGCACTCAATTATCTGTGTCTCGACGAACCGAATAGTGCCCGCGAGCATCTCGCCGCAGCCGAAACGTTGCTGGCCCAGGACGAATGGTTTCGCTGGGTGTATACGATTCGTTTCCAGGCCGCGTATGCCGAGTACTGGTTGATGAAGGGCGATCCGGCCGAAGCGGCACGATATGCAACGGCGTCGCTCGATCTCGCCGGCGTCACACGCCGGCGGAAACACATCGCGTGGGCGCGCAAGCTGCTCGGCGACGTGGCCGCCCTGGAGGACCGACCGCGAGAGGCTGTTGCGCACTATCGGGCGGGGCTTTCCGAGTTGGAAGGTCACCCGTGTCCGTCCGTTCAGTGGAAGATTTTGGCTGCCCTTGCAGCCGTTCACATCAAGCTCCACCAGCCCCGGGAAGCCGAGGAGTCACGTGCAGCGACACGACGTGCGCTCCGTGAACTCGCCGGATCGATCAGGGAGGCTCCTCTACAGAGTCGGTTCACAGGATCGAGAGTGGTGCGCGAGTACGGGGTTGCCTGATCGCACCATCGCCCACACGATCGTCAGTTTTCTCGAAGAGAATCTCAGGGGGCGTCGAAGGGCTTGCAATCGCCCGGCGGAAACTGGATGAACTGCTCTGCGACGAGAGGTACTCACTCGGCGTCAAACTGGAAGATGTCGAGGCCGCGCGCAATCTCCGAGCCGTAGAGGTACCCGTTGTAGTAGCAGACCGACCAGTAGCCGCCGATGATCAGGTGATCGGTGTCGATCGGGCCGCGGTCGAAGTACGCCCCACTCGTCTGAGAACAGCGGCTTGGTCGCGTCGTTGCGTTTGCGGCGATGCCACAACCAACCGATGCAGGTAGAATCACCGTCGTCGGCGCACTCCATCCGATGACATTCAGCGTTGGCGCGCGGTTTGGTCCTTATGCCGTCACCGGCGCCGTCGGCAGCGGCGGCATGGGCGAGGTCTACCGCGCGCGTGATACGCGCCTTGGCCGCGACGTCGCCATCAAGGTCTTGCCGGCCAGCGTCGCCGACGACCCCGAGCGCCGGGCGCGTTTCGAACGCGAGGCCAGAATCCTCGCCGCGCTGAATCACTCCAACATCGCGGCGGTTTTCGGTGTAGAAGATGCCGGCGGCACGCGCGCCCTGATCATGGAGCTGGTCGAGGGACCGACGCTGCAGGACGTGATCGCCAGTTCGTCACACACGGCAGGGATGAGCCTGGACGATTCGCTGCCGATTGCGCGACAGATTGCCGAGGCCTTGGAAGCCGCGCACCGCGCCGGCGTCGTCCATCGCGATCTCAAGCCGGCGAACATCAAAGTCAGGTCCGACGGCACAGTGAAGGTTCTCGACTTCGGTCTCGCCAAGGCGCTCGCCGCGGGTCAGGATCCGTCGCTCGCCGCGGAAGGTGATCTCGCGAATTCGCCCACCATCACGAGCCCGGCCATGACGCAGCAGGGCGTCATCCTCGGCACCGCCGCGTACATGAGCCCCGAACAAGCGCGCGGCAAGACCGTCGACAAACGCGCCGACCTCTGGGCGTTTGGGTGCGTGCTGTTCGAGATGTTGACAGGCCGGCGGGCATTCACGGGAGACACGGTCACAGATGTCCTCGCCAGCGTGGTCCGCGCCGAACCCGACTGGGCTTGTCTGCCGACCAACACGCCGCGTCCGATTCGTACGCTGCTGCGCCGCTGTCTGACAAAGGAGCCGGCGCAGCGGCTGGCAGATGCATCGACGGCGCGCCTCGAGATCGACGATGCCAGGACTGAGCCGGGCGACGCGGAGCGACAACCGTCGACGGTCCGCTCGCGAGGACGCGAGTGGCTGGCCTGGGCTGTGACGACCGCGATGACGATCGTTGCCGTCGTCGCTGTCGCAGTCGGCCTGAGGCGTCCGGCTCCGTCGACCACGGTCGGACCGCAAGTGCGGTTCGAGATGGACGCCGCGGAGGACGGCGTGGTCTCACCCGACGGCACGGCGATTCTCTATCCAGCGCGCAACGGCAATAGCGAATCGTGGTTCATCAGGACGCTGGCATCGGGCGCGTCGAGGCCATTGGCTGGCATGAATGAGGTCTACACTGCGTT
>JBKPSH010000022.1:0-11419 GCA_046734955.1 Acidobacteriota bacterium | reverse complement strand
GAGTGATCAGTGATGAGGGATTCACCGATCGCCCATCACTGATCACTGATCGCGAATCTCCGATCGGTCGAATCGTTGAATCTGGGAATCTGTGCCTCGTGGCAGGTGATTCAGGATTCGATGATTCGATGATGAGCGATTCACGATGAGTGATCAGTGATGAGGGATTCAGCGTTCAGGCATGAGCGCTTGCACACGCTTATGCTCAGTCGAGCGCATGAGGCGCTCGATGCGCATGGCGAGCGCCGGCGCGACGGCGTCGGGACCGTTGGTCAGGTAGCGCTCCAGATCGCCGTACGAGAATCCCATCTCCTCTTCGTCCGTTTGCCCGGGCCACAGCCCGGCGCTCGGCGGCTTGTCGATGATCGATTGGGGAATATCGAGGTCGACAGCCAGCTCGCGGACCTCACTCTTCAGTAGACGTCCAATCGGCAGCAGATCGGCGGCGCCGTCGCCGTACTTCGTGAAGTAGCCGATCGTCAGCTCGCTGCGGTTGCCGGTTCCCGCAACCAGGTAGTTGAGCGAGTTGGCGATGAAGTACAGCGTCGACATGCGAAGACGCGGCTTGATATTCGCGAGTGGTAGTTGCGCCTTGAGATCCGTGGACGTCCCGCTGGCGGCGGCCTGTTCGTCGGGGATCTGGAGGAACATCGTTTTCAGATCGGTGACGAGCAGATCGTAGGTCGGTGCGAGATCGATGCAGACGACGGGGAGTCCGAAGTGCGTCGCGACAAGCTGCGCATCGCGTTCATCTTTCGGATCGCTGTGGCAGGGCAGGATCGCAGCGACGACGCGTGAGGGCATCGCAATCTGGCACAGCCGCGCGACGACCGCGGAATCGAGCCCGCCGCTCAGTCCAACGACCACACCTCGCGCGCTCGCAAGCGCGACTTGTTGCTGAATCCAGTCGGGGATGTCGGCGGCGCGTCTCACGGTTGAACGCGTCAGTCTCGCGTGACCGGCGCCTGCTCGCGTTGTTCGATGACGCGGAGGAAGGCATCGACGAGCGTCGGATCGAACTGACGTCCGCGTTGGCGATCGATCTCGGCAATCGCCTCGTTCACCGGCCAGGCAGCCTTGTACGGGCGCTTCTGCGTCAGCGCATCAAACACATCGGCCACGGCAACGATCCGTCCGGCCAGCGGGATATCGGCTCCGGCAAGGCCGTTGTAGCCGTGTCCGTCCCAGCGCTCGTGATGATTGAACGCGATCTCCTCGGCCAGCCGCAGGATCGTGAACCGGCTGCCCGACAGGATGCGCGCGCCAATGGAAGTGTGTGTCTTCACCAGTTCGAACTCTTGCGGCGTGAGCTTCCCGAGTTTCAGCAGCACTGAATCCGGGATGCCGATCTTGCCGACGTCGTGGAGAGGCGCGGCGCGCCGGATCAGCGACACTTGTGTATCGGAAAGACCGATTTGCCGGGCGATCAGCGCTGCCATCTGGCCGACACGTTCGGTGTGCTGACCGGTGTTGTCGTCGCGAAACTCGGCCGCGCGCGCGAGCCGCTCGATGATTTCGATTTGCGCCGCTTCGAGCTCGCGCGTCCTGTCCCGGACTTTGGCTTCGAGAATCTGGTTCTGACTCTGGATCTGCAGATACAGGAAGCGCGTTTCGAGCAACGTGCCGATCCGAAGCAGCACTTCGTCGCTGTGAAACGGCTTGTTCAGGAAATCCTTGGCGCCGCGCGACAGCGCCTCTCGTTTGGCCTCCGGCGTGTCGTCACCGGTCAGCATGAGAATCGGCAGGTAGCTGGCTTCGGCGATTTGATTCAACTCGTCCATCACCTCCAGTCCGTCACGATGCGGCATGTGGAGGTCGAGCAGAATCAGATCCGGCCTGAACTTCACATACAGGTCGACCGCGTTCCGTGAATCGTTCGTGCTTTCGACGCGGCTGAAGCCAGCGCGCTCCAGCAGCCGGCGCAGCAGGTCCACATTGATTGGCTCGTCGTCGACGATCAGGATGCGCGCGTTGCGAAACACGCGCGCACTCATGTCGATGGGCCGCCCGCTCACGAGGTCACCGTCCGATCGGCGTTGACGATCATTTCGGCTGCCGGCGAATCAGGCCACACAGGCACTGGCGCTGCGGTGTACGCGGCATGCGCCAGCGCTCCCTGGAAGAAGGCGGTTTCGGAGGCATAAAACAGCAACTTCAAATAATGACGACCAGCAATGTATAGCTCGCCCAGTCCGAGCGCGATCCACATCGACGCGCCGGAACCAGGCGCGCCACCGGCAACCAACGCATAAACGGCAATGAGTAAAACGAATGCTACGGCATTCAGGGCGTATAACCCAAGTACTCCCGCACCGTGGCGCCCGACGAACCTGGCCGCCGCCACCGTGGCGGCAATCGCGCTGCGCCGATCTTCGACGACGATCCGGATGCGGGCGTAGTCGAAAACAATGTTGCACGCAATGAGTAACAGGCCAAAGATCGCGTAACCGGCGAGGCGAACCGTGAACCCCGTTCGCTCGACCGTCATGTCGCGCGTCAACCAGGCGTACGCGTCTGAGAAGATCCAGTCGTGGACGAATCCAAAGAGGACGCCATAGACGATGCCGGCGATGATAGCGAGTCGGAACAATCGCCAGACGTGCATGCCGCAGGCGCCGAAGAAACCGTGCGAGCGCGTCCGGCGTGCCCGCGCAAACCGGTCGATCACGCCGCCCGACAGAAACGACCACAACACCATCCATGCAGCGGTCACGCCGATAATCGTCGCGGCCAGCGGCGCGCGATCGAGGAATCGACTCAGGTTGTTGAGCACCGCGGCGAATCCGCTGATCGTCGGAGCGAACGTGGTGCCGAGGCCGGTCGCCTGCGCCGAGAACTCCTGCCACCAGTCGTAGTTCGTGCCGGCTGCGAGTGATTCGGCGGCCAGACTCGAGCCCAGATGCGCGACGATCATCGTGTCGAGTGCATAGGCGAGCGGAACCGACGCGAGCAGCGTGACCGCGAACATCCCGGCGACCATTGCCGGCGCGTGATTGACCCGACGAATTCCCTCACGAAAGGCGCTGATGGCTGGCATCAGACCAGATCAAATGAAGAAGCCATAGGTCAGCAGATGATCCTGCAGCCAGATCAGCCATGCGAGCGACCATTTCCTTGCCGCACGCGAAGACTGAGGCGCAAGCGTCATCGAGTTGTTCGTATAGCGGACGTCGAGAAGCAGGATGTGTTCGGGATCGACTTGCGCAAAAACGGCGCGAGCAGGCTTTTCAACTTCGAACAGCTTCCAGCGATCCCGGCCGTCCCAATGCCAGCGGACCTCCTCCTGGTTTTCGAACACGACGCGCACATCGACAGGGAAGATCCCCTCGCCATACCGGCGGATGACGACCTGCGTTCGATAGGGTGCGATCTTCATCACCGCCCGTGGCGTCTCGCCGCGAGGGCCCCGGTCGACGACGCCCTCGACTTCGACCGTCTCGCTCCGTAATGCGTCGACACCGTAGTCGAACACATTGGAGCTTCGATAGACTTGATCGAAGAACCACGTCAGGTCGCGTCCACTGACCTCGTTCGCGACGTCGAAGAAGTCCTGCGGCTTGGGGTGCTTGAACTGAAACCGCGTGAAGTAGGTAGAGAGAATTCGCTGAAGCACGTCCCATCCCAGCACGCGCTCCAGCGTGTGAAGCCACAACGCCGTCTTGTCGTAAGTAATCGATCCTGAAGTGCCTGGCCAGTACTGCCAGCTCGGCGTCGACTGCGCGTCACCCTTGGCCCCCGTGCGATAGCTGCCCAGCCGATCGCCTTCGCGCTCGCGACTCCTCGGAAAATCACGAAGCACATAGGGAATGAAATCGCCGAAGTAACGTTTGACGGAGTATGTCGGCGCAAACCGTTCCTGCATCACGCGCGCAGTCGAAAACGTGTTGAGCCCCTCGTCCATCCACGCGTTCTCGAACTCATTGGTCGCGACGATACCGTACCAGAATTGATGGCCGGCTTCGTGGATGGTCACGTCGGCTGGATCTTCGGTGTGCGCCGGCTGCAGCCAGCGTGTGCCGGCAGTGATGAGCGTCGGGTATTCCATCCCGTCCGCGGCGCTCTGCCACGCGGGATCGACAATCGTGAGATGGCCATACGGGTAAGGACCGAACCACTCTCCGTAATATTTCAGCGCCGCACGGGCGGCTTCGAAGTGTTGATCGGCCTGGCCCACATGTTCCTTCTGAAGGAGGAGCCGTAAATCGGCGCGGGGGAGCGTCGCATGCTCGAATGTCGCATGGCGCTCGACGTAATCGGGACTCGTTGTCCACGCGAAGTCGTGGACGTCGTCCTGAGCGTAATGATGCGTGGTCGTGCCGTCGGCTTCGTCGCGGCGATCTCGCTCGAGACCGGTGGCGCCGACGATCCAGCCTCGCGGCACGGTCAATCGCACGTCGTAGGTGCCGAAGTCGGCAAAGAATTCCGTCGCGACGTGAAACTGATGGCAGTTCCATCCGCTGTTTTCGAGGACGCCGATTTTTGGAAACCACTGCGCGATGAAGAAGAAGTTTCCAATCGCGCCGGTGCGAGCGAACGGTCTCGGCACATGTGACGACCACGCGATCTGGACGTTGATCGTTTCCCCTGGCGCGACGGCTCGAGCGAGCGGGACTTCCGCGACCGTTCGATCGTCCCGGTTTCCGTCATCGGGCGCGATGAACCGAAGTTGACTTGTCAGGTCACCGGCGGATCCATCGACGCCGATCACGCGAATGTTGGTGACGTCAGTCCAGCCCCAGTCCGACCGCTCGTACTCTTCTTCGCGCGCCCGGCCGCTCAGCCTCCGCTCGCGCATCCACGTGGAGCCTGTATTTCGCCACGCGTTGTAATAAAGGTGGAAACGAAGCGTCGTTGCCGCAATGTTGGCGGTGTTTCGCCAGGTGAGAATCTCGTTTCCGGAAATCGTGCGGCTGGCAGGATCGAGGCGAGCGGTGATGACGTAGCTCGCATTGCGCGCCGAGCGCGGCGCGGCGGCGGCCGTAGAGACCGGAGGCGCCGACGCGGGAGCCTGGGGCGCGACGCTGATCGCTGCTTCACCGGTGAGGAGCAGCGCCACGAGCGCGATTGAACGCCCGAACACGCGCCAATGCTATCAGAAGCTCGCGTCCGCGATGACTGCGGCGTGCCCGCGGCAGGTATAGAATCAGAGATTGCATTTGTCTTGAAGAGGAGAGTCAGGGATATGGCATCAGGGACGGGACCAATCAGGGTCCTGCATGTAGGGCTCGGGCCGATTGGCGCTGGTGTCGTGCGCCAGGTGGCAGACCGCAAAGGATTTCGGATCGTCGGTGCGGCGGACATTGATCCCGCAAAGGCCGGGCGCGACCTCGGTGAAGTGGCGGGTGTCGGCCGCGCGCTGCGCGTCAAAGTCTCCGGCGATGTGAAGAAAGCCATCAAGGCATCAAAACCCGACGTCGTCGTACTCTGCACGAGCTCCTCATTGAAGAAGGTGCTGCCGCAGATGGAGGAGATCGTCAAGCTCAAGGTGCCAATCGTTTCGACGTCTGAGGAGCTCGCGTACCCGACCAAAGGGAACATGAAGTACGCGCGGGTGATCCATCGGCTGGCGAAGAAATCGAAGGTGGCGGTGCTGGGCACAGGCGTCAACCCCGGGTTCACGATGGATGCGCTCCCGATCGCTCTGACCGGCGTGTGCGAGCGGGTCGAATCGGTGCGCGTCGATCGCGTCCAGGATGCGCGCATTCGCCGCCTGCCGTTTCAGCAGAAGATTGGCGCCGGGCTGACGCGCGAGCAGTTCCAGAAGAAAGTGGATGATGGAAGTGTCCGCCACGTCGGGCTTGCCGAGTCGATCTCGATGATTGCCGATGCGCTCGGGTGGAAGCTCGATCGAATCACCGACGAGATCCAGCCGAAGATGGCGACCGAAACCGTGTCGAGCGAGTTCCTCGCCGTCGATCCGGGTTACGTGTGCGGCATCGTCCAGGATGGCCTCGGCTTCCGCAATGGCACGCCAGTGATCACACTGCACATGGAGGCTTACCTTGGCGCGCCTGAATCGTTCGACGCGGTGGAGATTGCCGGGTCGCCAGCGTTGAAGATGAAGCTTGCCGGTGGCGTGCACGGAGACATCGCCACGGCATCGATCGTCGTCAACTCACTACCGAAAATCCTCGAGGTGACGCCGGGGCTCCACACGATGCGTGACATGCCACTGCCGGCATTCTTTGGCGGACGTTAACACTTAGTTATGGACGCAGTGCAAGCGGCGCATCTGGCGCGGGTTCGGCAGCTGCGGGAATCGTTTGCCTCTGCGAACGAGCGGCTGGTTGCGCGACTGCGCGGCGCGAGCGACGAAGCGGCCGAACGCCACAATCCCGATGGATGGTCGCCGGCGCAGATCGGGTGGCATGTCGCAACCGTGTCGACGAGATTCGCGTCGATGATTGCCGGTGATGCCACCGGACCACTGCCGCTCCCTGAGTCTTTTCAGGAGCGTCCCTGGGCGGAGATCGCCGGGTCGATTCCCGTTCGGCTCCAGGCGCCCGCGGCGACGCATCCGCCGCCCGCGGTGAAGCGGGCCGAGGCCGTGGCGGCGCTTGAAGCGTCAGGAACAAAAATGGCGCGTGCGTTCGATGCCTTGACGGCTCAGCGCGGTGCCGGCATGGGGATCACCAATGCCGTCGTTGGCACCATCACCGTCTATCAACTCGCGGAGTGGGCGACGGCGCACATCGCGAGGCACAACAAGCAGGCCAAGCGGATGCTGGGCGAGGCTTGAACGCGCCGTGGCGTGTGGGGCCGATCGGCTGGTGCCTACGGTGAATCGAGGGGCGGGAAGGAAGACGCGAGCGAGCGCCGCGTAGCGAGCCACGGGAGCGGAGCGGGGGCATAGGGGCCCCGCGAGCGACGGTGTAGGGGAGTCCGAGGGGCGCAGCCCCTCGGATTAATGATGTTGCATGCTTAGACCCCAACGACGCCGCTTCAGGAATAATCCTTTCCGCGAAATTCCCAGTATGCGAGCCGCTTCCTCGACGCGCCCGTGCGTCTTGTCCAGCGCGCTCTTGACCATCGTCTGCTCGAGCAACTCCACCGCGGCCGGGAGCGGCTGATCGATCCGCACGCGCACTTCGGGTTCTGTGCCGGTGGTTGCGGGAATCGTGCGTCGCGAAGCCTGGATCTCCGGCGAGAGCAGCGCCGGCGTCAGTGTCGCGTCGGTCTCCGCCATTGCGACCATCCGTCGAACTTCGTTTGCCAACTGGCGCAGGTTTCCCGGCCACGAGTAGAGCAGCAGGTATTCGAGGGTCTCGTCGGCGAGGGTGAGATGGCCTTTCTTTTGTTCGTCGCTGCATTTCCGCAAGTAGTGCTCGACCAGCGGTGGAATTTCTTCGCGCCGCTCGCGCAACGGCGGCAGTTTCAGATGGACGACGTTGAGTCGGTAGAAGAGGTCCTCGCGGAATCGTCCTTCCGCCACGAGCTGCTCGAGTTTGGCGTTGGTGGCCGCGATCACACGGACGTCGACCTTGACCGGCTGCGTTTCGCCAAGCGCATGGATCTCGTGCGTCTCCAGGAATCGCAGCAGCTTTGGCTGGACATCGAGGGGCACGTCAGCGATCTCGTCGAGAAACAGCGTGCCTCCTGCCGCCGATCGAATGACACCGGCAAACGACGCATCCGCCCCGGTGAACGCACCGCGCCGGTATCCAAACAGCTGGCTCTCGATCATCTCGCGGGGCACCGCGGTGCAGTTGAACGGAATCATCGGCCGATCGGATCGATCGGAGGCGCGATGAATCGCGCGCGCGAGCATTTCCTTGCCGGTCCCGGTTTCACCGGTAAGCAGAACCGAGAGCGGGGTCGGCGCAATTCGCCGGGCCACGGCCAGGACCTCGGACATCTGCTCGGAGGCCCAGATGCTTTCCGGGTCGGCATCGAGGGTCTCGGTCGGCCACAGCGCCGCGCGCTGCTGCTCGTCGCGCCGATATCGATCGAGCGTGAGCGCCATCGCGATCAATTTGCGGATGGCGATCAGGGCGCATCGATGCTCGAGTTCGGCCTTGGGGTAGACAATGAGCTGCCATGGCTCGTCGCGATGCTCGCCGAGCGGAATCACTTCGCACGAGGCCGGCTTGCGCGCGACCGCGAGCGCAGCAGGCTCGTCCCAGCCTCTGCGGTCGATGACCTTGGGTCCGGTCGCACCTGCGGCAATGATGGCCACGCCGCGCGCGCACTGCGCGGCGTCGATGACCGCCAGGGCTTCGCGCGCAAGGATGTGCGTGTGCCCCCCGAGCTCGATGAGCGCGACGGCGCTATCGAGATCGGGCGGACGCGAGACGTTACGGTGATTACCGAAAGCGACACTGTTTGCAGTTTCAGGGTCTGACACGGGTTCTGGATCCTCCGAATTGCGCCCGTCGTTAATGCCTATGCGACTCGCCCGTCGTAAGAATTCCCGTCCGCGCTCGCGCTGACCAGCAGCCAGCGCAGCATGCCCTATGACGCGGTTTCGTTCTGCGAGTGCGTCGAGCGTCACTGGCTGGTCGATTCGCGTCAAGGTCTCCGCCACTTGTGTGAGCTTTCCCAGGCCTACAAGTCCCCGCAGTCGCAGTAACAGAAAGCGACTACGCCAATAGGGATCATTCGTTTCGATCGATCTTTCGACGGCTGAAAGTGACTCACGCTCGGCTAGATCCCACTGCTTCTCGGCTTGCAAAAGGCGGATTCGTGTCTCCGACAGCATGAATGACGCCCAACGTGTGTGTAGATCGGCCGGCACTGATCTGGCCAAACGGTCAATCTCATGGACGATGGCTCTGGCGTCATTGAGACGGTTTTGTCGGATGAGCAAGTTTGCCTGGGCGTCGAGTGCTGCTACAACGATTTCGACATCATCGCAGCACTTGGTAAGTACTCTCTCGATCGAATTTCTCGCCTGATCGAAGTCCCCGCTGCTTTGGAGCGCGTGGGACAGGTTGATGAGTCCTGCCAGCTCCGTGCGTGTGTGCCCTGAGAGCGCCGCGCAATCGATTGCGAGCCTCGCTTCGTCGACCGCGCGAGTCAGGTCACCGCTCAGGGTACTAACTATTGATAACCCCAAGTGAACTCTGCCCTGGAGCCATGCGTTAGGAAACTGCTTCAGAAGTGTACGTGCTGCTGTGAGGTGACGTTCTGATTCCCTCGGACTGTAGCGTGACGCTTCAACCCTCGCGAAATGGAGTCGCAGCGCAATCATCAAGTGCGGATCGCCCGTGCTTGCGATCGTCCTACGCACGTCACGCAGCAGCGGCACAATTGACGTATCAGCATCGGCAGCAAGCCGCAGAAGCCCTAGTTGTGTTGTGGCCAAAACCGTAGCATCGCCACTTCTGTCGGCAGTCGAAACAGCCTGCCGGATATGATCCAAGCTGCTCTTGAAATGCCCAGTTTCGAAATCGACCATTGCAGCGACGTAAGCCACTCTGGCACTTAACGGGGTTGGCAATACCTCTTTTAACAGTTGCCTACTAAGACGCGACGCGAGTGCGTGCTGACCTGTTTGGTATAACAATTCGGCTCGTATTGCATCGAACCGAGCCGGTTCAAGATTTCGAATCACTCTACCCTCATGATCGAGCAGGGAAAGAGCCCGGCTGAAATGCCCTGCGCGAACCTCCGACTCGACGAGCGGCATAGTGGACTGCAAGTGTTCCTCAGTGAATCGATCCCGGCGACTTAGTTATGTGGTTAGATTTCGGTTCAATTTCTGAGTCTGCATTTCGCTTTGCGGCAAGAATCAATTCATCAAGCGAACCACTGTCATCCGGCATATTGGCTTGAGTTACGTGCACCTTTAACGTGCTCTCGACTCGCAACTCGCGACACAACTCATCAATAGCACGCTGAAGGCGTCGCGCCATCGTTTCTCCATCGGTTGAATCGATCCGACGATGTATGATTACGAACTGATCCTGCTTATATCTGAAAAATACATCTGTGGAGCGAAGAAGGTGCTTAATGCACCTAGACAAGGGTTCCTCCGCTGCCCTAATCACTGTCAGCAACTCTTTTCCGTCTCCACCAGCGATCGTGATGACGATCGCACAGAAGCCCAAGTCTCCGTCCGTGGCGTGCGAGAGTGCCTCGCGACGACCCGGTTCCCGCCCAATCGCCTCAATTGACGGTCCGTGCCTACGGCGCTGAGTGACTGCCTGCAGTGCTGGCGATATATGCCTCGCAATAGCCTCTATGATTCGCTGATGGTCTTCGGTGAATGCTTCAGAACCATGGGAGTACAACGACAGGACTCCGACGAGAGACTGTCCAACTACAAGGGGCGTACTCAAGCAACTCCGCAGTCTTGGTACGACCGTTCGCGCGACATCCCCAAGATCAAGTACAGGGTCAGAGTTGCGAATGCTTTGCTTATGAGCTCCAACCCAACCAGTTAAACGTTGTCCTAACGAAATTCTTAGACCAGTGAATACGGCCGAATGTTCGCCGGATGCATAACTCGACACAAGCTCCGCGGCTTCTGGCTCGTGCATGTACAAGACAGATAAAGAAGATGGCACTAACCGTCGCAAGTGTCGAACAACGACCTCTCCGACCTGCGACAGGTCCGATGCGTCCCCTAAACTCCGTCCCAGCTCAAAAAAAGCTAGCATCTCCTCACCGCTGGCGGTTATGTCTTCGAGCGGGTTCAGATCAGACGTCTGGCTGTATGGCGGCAGCGAGCCACTCCTGAACGTAGCAAATGACGATTCCGTGGGTAATCCGTCTGCGAGAAGTCCACCTTGCGCATGGAGTTTCGTGAAGGTGTCGACCACGAGGGGATCGTACATGCGACCTCGACGCTCAGATAGAATTCGTAATGCATCCTTATCTGAAAGACGGGGCCGATATGGTCGGTCAGACGTCAATGCATCGTAGCAGTCAACGACGGAGAGGATCCGGGCGCCTATTGGTATCGAGGACCCCAGAAGTCCATCCGGATATCCCGTGCCATCCCAATTCTCATGATGGTGCCTAACGATCGGAACAACCGGATAAGGAAAATCGATCGACGAAAGTATGTCAGCACCTACACTGGCATGTAGCTTCATCTTGTCAAACTCTGCCGTCGTCAGCGGACCCGGTTTGTTGAGGATGTATTCTGGAACTGCCAGCTTTCCCATGTCATGCAATAGTGCAGCAGCTTCGATTGCGCGGATCTGTGCCGAGTCTTTCACACCCATCGCACGGGCCAGCTTCACGGCATGAGCTTGCACACGTCGGATATGCCCATGGGTGATTTGATCTTTCGCATCGATCGCCATGGCAAGAGTCTCGATCGTAGACAGATATAGATCATTCAACTCTTTAAGGTGTCGATGCGCATCGTCGACGCGACCCATCGCGGTCTTAAACGTCAGATAAGAGATGAGCAGCAGTGGTAGGAGAATGCCTATTACTCGAGCGAATTGCGGCTCTGCCGGTTGAAGAT
>JBKPSH010000021.1:0-99924 GCA_046734955.1 Acidobacteriota bacterium | reverse complement strand
GTGAATCCCTCATCACTGATCACTCTTCGTGAATCGCTCATCATGGAATCATCGAATCCTGAATCACATGCCGCGAGGCACAGATTCGAGGATTCAACGATTCGGTCGGAGATTCGCGACCAGTGATCAGTGATAAGCGATGTCATCGTGAATCGCTCATCATCGAATCATCGAATCCTGAATCACATGTCGCGATGCTCAGATTCGAGGATTCAACGATTCGACGATCGGAGATTCGGAATCAGTGATCAGTGATCAGCGATGTCATCGGGAATCGCTCATCATCGAATCACGAATCCTGAATCACATGCCGCGAGGCACAGATTCCCGGATTCAACGATTCGAGGATTCAACGATTCGAGGATTCAACGATTCGAGGATTCAACGATTCGAGGATTAGAGATTCGCGATTAGTGATCAGTGATGAGCGATTCGATTATCCGACCCCAGACTCCATCCCCACCCTGATCGGGGCCTGCGTGGTATCTGGTTCACCAGCAAGGCGATTGAGCGCGACCTGCACGGTATCGCGGATCCCGACGTCGGGTCCCTCCGCGAGCTTCTGCAGCTCGGGTTCAAGATTATGCAGGCGCAGTGCGCCGACCGCGTACGCGCCGCACGATCGCAGCCATGAGTCTTCGCTGGCCAGCAGCGTCGTGATCGCCTGTTCCGCCGTTTCGAGCGGCGCACCGACGAGCTGATTGGCCAGCGCAATCCGCTCCTGGATCGTGACGTGGCTGTCAATCAGCGGCAGGAGCACTCGCCGCAGCTCGGGCTTGAGCACGTTGTCGAGGTACTCGAGCGCGTTCTCGCGCACCGTCGGATTGCCCGATCGCACGCCAACATACGCATCATGAAGACCCGGACCTGGAACCAGCAGACCCATCAGGCGGAAGATGCGTTCGAGCTCCTGATCCATGGATCGTCGGAAACCCTCGAGCCCTGGGTCGTCGTCCTTGAGATGTTCGCGCAGCGGGCCGAGCACCTGGTACGAACGGTAATGACCGGCAATCTCCGCGGCAAGCACGAGTTCGACGAGCTGCCCGTCGATGTGCACCTCGGGATGTATGTCGTGCAGCTTGTTGAGCGACGCAATCACGCGCTGCCGGAGCGTGACGTCGGATTGCAGCAAGCCTTCGATCAACACCTCGAGGGCCGCGGGCGTCCCGATTCGCACGAGGACCTGCGGCACCTCGCGGCGAACTGCGACGGCAGCCTGCTCGTCATGCAGGCATTGAGCGAGGCGGGGCACCAGCGCATTGCCATATCGAGCGAGCCGATCCGCGGCATCCGGAGTCAGTTCGGGGCGGGCGAGCGCGCTCATCAGCGCGCTGGCTACTTCATCACGCAGAACAACCGACGTCGCCTGGATCGCCTGGCGTGCCACTGCTTCATCCGGATCGGCAATCAGCAGCACGAGAAGATCGGTAAAGAGACCCGGCACGAGCGACAACACGCGTGCCGCCTGGAGTCGATCGCGGACGCCGTCTTCATCTTCAGATCGAGCCATGGTCTCGAGCAGCACACGCGCCGCATCGAGGTTTTGCGACGGACCAGGAGAAGCCAGGAACGCTGCCATTCCTGCGCGAATTGAAAAATCCTCAACATCACCAAGTTCTTCCAGCTGGCGAATGGGATCGACGCGCATCTCTCGAGTCACATACAGAAGCGCTTCGGTCCGGACGCCAGGATCGGAATCGCGCAACATCTCCATCGCCTTGCGACTGATCGACGTATCGCGCGCCGCGCTCAGCATTGCCAGCGCCCGGCGACGGATGTCGGCCTCGCGATGCGACAGCAACTGGCGAACCTGGCGGTCCAGACCCAGCATTCCCTGTGCATCGAGCCAGTCGAGTGCGTAGCGCACGTCGGCCGGATCCTCCGACACGATCTTTTCCGCGAGCATGCTGGCGGCGCTTCGGTCCAGCGGCACGTCGGGCGCGTGTTCACTGGCAATCCGGTGGCGATGGATGCTCGATTGAATGGTGCGGACGTATTCACCGCGGAGGCGCGTCGCGATCAACATCCAGGCGAGGAGGAACCCGAAGTTGAGCGCCGCCGTCCCGCGAACTCCGAAACGCAGTCCGTGGAAGACCAGGAACCCTTCGGTCGCAAGGCCGAGCAGCACAGCAGCCACGGCGTCGGCGATGCGACTGACGACGATGTCGATCGCGGCCTTGATTTGGGATCGCTGTGTCGGCGCGAGGGGAAGATAGAGCAGTTCGTAGCTGGCCTTGTCGAGCGAGAATCGAAGCCCCTGATCGAGCGAGCTGGTCAACAGCACCGTCCACAGCAGCGCCGGCCACAGGACCATCGTGACACTGCCGGTGGCAAGCGCAACCGGGAGCACGAGAATCGTGACACCCAGCCCGAACCGGCGCAGCGCCGGTCCAACGAGCGCAAGTTGCAGCACGAAACTGACCGTGCCAAGGACGAAATTGAAAATGCCGAAAAACCTGACCAGCGCCTCGGCGTCCGGCAATCGCTGCGAGGCGACGAGGTTCAGCTGAAACGTTATCCATTGCGTGGTGATTGCGGCGACGAACACCATTGCCGCCATCAGCCGCAGGTAGGGCGTGCCTGCGATCCGCCGAAGACTGTCGCTGAGCGGATGCTTTGGCACTTTCGTGCGCCGCGACGGCCCGCCGATGTGAAGCTGCATGTGGGCGACGGCAACGATGACCGCGGCGCTCAGAATGAGACCGGCAAGGACCAGCAGCAGGTTGACGGCACCGCCGATCGGCCTGACGAGCACCCGCGCCAGCAGCCCGGCGCCAATTGAGCCGAGCGAGGCGCCGACCGCAATCAGTCCGAAGAGCCGGCGCGCCTGGCGCGTATCGAACAGCAGGTTCGCGAAGCTCCACGCCTGCACTGGCGCGATCACGCCGAAACAGTTCACCCAGACGTAAAAGGCGGCGGGCAGATACCACGCCATCGAGCCGCGAACCGCGATCGCCTCGGCGTGGAATCGAAACGCGTACCAGAACAAAACGACGTTGCTGCTGAAGAAGACGAGGGTTGCAACTGCCACTGTCCGCGACCCGAATCTCGCGGCGACACGGGCATAGATGGGCACGAATAGCGACAGGACCAGCGGGACCGCGGCGTAAACGTAAACCAGGGCGTACGCCCCGTATTGCTTCAGGAACAGAGCGTTGCGAATCGGTCGGGCCAGCAGGAACGACGCGGCCACCACCGCAACATAGAGAAAAGAAAACAGAACGCGCCGCCCCTCGCCGGATCGCACGTCGAAGTAGCGCCGCACCCGCCAGACCATCGATGGCGCAGTTTACTTCAGGTACCGCATGACTTAGGCTGTGCCCATGCTGCAGCGTGTGCTCTCCCCGATTGTCGAGGTCCGCAAGGAAGAGAGCCTGACCGCCTTCATGATGTTCGCGTATTCGTTTCTGGCCATGACCGCTTACAACGCGGTCAAGCCGCTGACGCGATCAAAGTTCATCTCCAGCCTCGGCGCCGACAATCTTCCTTACGTCCTGCTCGCGGCCGGCTTCATCATCGGCATCCTCATGACCGGCTATGCGTTCATGATGTCGAAACTGCCGCGGCGCTGGGGGCTCGCGATCGCCCAGGGCGTCATGGCGGGCGTGCTGCTCGTGTTCTGGTTCCTGTTCCGGACCAACGAGGCATGGGTGCCGATCGCGTTCTACGTCCTCGGCCTCATTCTCGGCGTGCTGCTCATCAGCCAGTTCTGGACACTCGCCAACGTCGTCTACGACCCGCGCCAGGCTAAGCGGCTGTTCGGCTTCATTGGTGGCGGCGCGCCGCTCGGCGGGGTGGCCGGCAACGGCCTGGCTCTCTACGCGCCGCAGATTGGATCAACGAACCTGATCCTTCCGGCGGCGGCGCTCCTGGCACTCTGTGCGGTGCTGGTGGCGACCATCATGGGTCGCGAGAGAATCGACGCGGACGTCGCCGGCGCCAAAGAGGAAAAAGGTGTCCGCATCACCGAAGCGGTCGAACTGCTCCGCCAGTCCAGGCACCTGCAGATCATCGCTCTGGTGATCAGCTTCGCGTCGATCGGGGCCGCCATCATCGAGCAGCAGCTGAACATGGCGGCGGCGGCGCACAAGGGAGCCGGCGGAACCGATTCGATCACGGCGTTCCTCGCGTCGGTCGGTTTGTGGATGTCGACCATCGGCTTTGTCGTCCAGGTCTGGCTGACGAGCAAGATCCACCGCTATCTCGGCATCGGGTTCGCGCTGATGATCCTGCCGGTCAGCCTGGGAACGACCGCCGTGATCATGCTTCTCAACGGCGCCTTGTGGGCGCCGGCGGTCGCGCGAATTCTCGATCAATCATTGCGCTACACGGTGGATAAAACGACGCGCGAGATCCTGTTCCTGCCGCTGCCGTCGGACATCAAGCTCAAGGCGAAGTCGTTCGTCGATGTCACGGTCGATCGGATGGCCAAAGCTCTCGGCGCGATCCTGCTCATCGTGCTGGTCAAGCCGTGGGGCCTGCACCTCGACTGGCAGAACCTGAGTTACGCGAGCCTGGTGATGACCGTGCTCTGGATCGTCATGTCGCTGCGCGCGCGCCGCGAATACCTGCAGAGCTTCCGTCACAGCCTCGAATCGCGCGCCATGGAAGCCAAGGACCTCCGCATCCCGAACGCAGATCTGTCGACGATAGAAACGCTGCTGCAGGAACTCGCGCAGCCCGATCCGTCGCGCGTCGTCTACGCCATCGACATGCTGGAGTCGCTCGACAAGCGCAACCTCGTGACGCCGTTGCTGCTGTATCACGAGTCGCCGGACGTTCGACGCCGCGCGCTCCAGGCCATCGCCTCTGTGCGACGCGATATCGCGACGAATTGGCTGCCGCAACTTCGTCGGATGCTGGGGGATGCGGACGCCGGCGTCCGCGCCGCGGCGATCGCCGCCATCTGTAATATCAATAACGAGGACGCCGCGAGTCTCTCCCGTCCGCTCCTGACCGACCCCGATCCGCGGATCCGCGTCACTGCCGCCGTTGCGTTGACCGCCAGCTCGAGTCCAGCCGACGTCGATGCAGCGGAAGAAACGCTGGTCGATCTGGCAAGCGATTCGCGCAGTTCGTCACGGGGCTTACGGCGTGATGTCGCCGCCGCCATCCGACACATCGACAACCCACGATTCCGTCGACTCCTGATTCCGCTGCTGTACGATGAAGCTCCCGACGTCGCGCACGAAGCGATGGAGAGCGTGCAGGCCGCTGGGGCGTCCGACTTCATTTTTGTGCCGACGCTCGTCGCGCTGCTGCGAAACCGTCAGCTTAAAGCACGAGCGCGTGCAGTCCTGGTCAGCTACGGCGAGCCGGTGGTCGATGTGCTCGCGCACTTCCTGCGCGATCGTGACGAAGACATCTGGGTGCGGCGTCACATCCCGACATCGCTGTCGCAGATCCCGTCGCAGAAATCAGTCGACGTGCTGATCGCCGCGCTCGAAGAACCCGACGGTTTTCTGCGATACAAGGTGATCGCCGCGCTCGACCGCCTGCGCCGCACGGACGCACCGCTTTCGTTTCCGCGCGAGACCCTCGAAAAGCACACGCTTCGCGACGGCGCCCAGTTCTTCAACTATCTATCGCTTTACAGCAATCTCGTGAACGCGAAGACGCTGGAAAGCCACGATCTACTGTCGCGAACACTCGAGCAGAAGATGGAGCGGGCCAAGGACCGCATCTATCGCCTGCTGTCCTTGATTTATCCGTGGCGCGACATCTGCGCGGCGCAGTGGACGCTGTCGCACGGTGACGCCCGCAGCCGGGCGAGCGCGTCCGAGTATCTCGACAACATCCTGACCGGCCAGTTGCGCAAGCGCATGATACCGGTCCTCGAGGATCTTCCGATCGAGGAACGGGTCAAGCGAGGCAACGTCCTGCTCAAAACACGGCCGCGCGATCTCGAAGAAACGCTGCTCCATCTAATCAATGACGACGACCAGGTCGTGGCGGCGGTGGCGATCGACGTCGTTCGTCAGAACAGGTTGTGGACGCTTGGCGACGACATCGAGCACGTTCTCGCGCATCGCGACGTGCACGACTGGTATGTGTTCGAGACCGCATCGTGGGCGCTGGCCGAGCGGCGCATGCCGGCCGATCGGCGCCGGGAGTTGTGGCTCGAACCATTGCCTGCGTCGGAGATCGCCGGCCGCATACGCGCGCTGGCGCTTTTTAGTTCGGTCAGCGTCGACGAGTTGTTCAGGATGGCAAGCGCGGCTCGCCAGGTGCGCCATCAACCGGGAACTGTGCTGCTTCAGGAGGGCATCATTCCGGACACGATTCACGTGCTCCTCGACGGACATGTCGTCGAATCGGGAACGACGGCGCGTCCGGGCCCAATCGGGGCGCCGGCATCGCTTGGATTTGCACAGGCCCTGCAGGGCACCGCCATGCGAAAGACCGTTCGCACGGCAGATGCCGCCGTCACACTGGCGCTGACGGTTGACGAGCTGCATACACTCCTAGCTGACAACACCGACCTGGTGCGCGGATTCTTCGCGACGCTGGCAAAACGAGTCGAACCGTCGATCTGCAGCAATCTCCAGTCAACCGGCGCAACGACAGAACTGCGCGAACTCGCCGCAGATGGATTGTTGCCGGTGGAGAAGATTCTCGCGCTTCAGCGTCTGCCGGTCTTCTCGCGCATCGCGCCAGACGAGATGGCTGCGCTCGCCGCAACCACTGAAACGATCGTGATGAAAGCCGGCTCGTCCCTCTTCACAGAGTCGACGCCGGTCGCGCTGTGGGTAATCCTGTCCGGCGAAGCGTCCGTCGAAGATGTCGGCGGTGGTAATCAGTGCACCGCCCACGCGGGTGATGTGATCGGATCACTGAGCATGCTGTCCGGACAGCCCGTCAGCAAGACCGCGGACGTGCTTCGCAGTGGCGTGGCGCTTCGCCTCGACCGCGACGCTCTGTTCGATCTGCTCGGGGAGCGCCCTGAGCTCCTGCGTCAGCTGTTCGAAGGGATGTTCAAGATCGGCGCCGAAGCCGCGGCCCCAGTCGCGGCCGTGTAGCGGGCGGTCTTTAGCCGCGCGCGGCGGGGTCTAAAGACCCCGCCCTACACCAGCCGTAACCGCCTCTTTCACCGCCTCGACGATGTGGCGCGCGGAGATGCCGTAGCGATCAATGAGCTCCTCGGGTTGCCCGCTGCGCGGGAGCTCGGTCACGGCCAGCCGCTTGACCGTGTAGCCAGCTGGCGCAACCGCCTCGCTCACCGCGTCGCCGATTCCACCAGCAGGGTAGTGATCTTCTACGGTAATGATCACTCCGCCGGTCGCTCGCCCGGCTTCGGTCATCGTCTTCACATCGACCGGCGAAAGCGAATACGCGTCGATGACGCGAATCTCAATTCCCTCAGACTTCAGAAGATCGTACGCCTTCAGCGCCTCGAACAGCGTCACCCCGGCACCGATGACCGCGGCTTTGTCGTTGCGCCCCTGACGCACGACCTTCGATCCGCCGATCGGGAACTGCTCGTCGGGTCCGTAGATCACTGGAGTCTTCGGCCGCGACGTGCGCATGTAGGCCAGCCCTTTGTGCTTCGCCATTTCGACGACGAGGCGCTGCGTGCTGACGGCATCACACGGATACAGCACGGCGCACCCGTGCACGCTTCGCATCATCGACAGATCTTCGAGCGCCATCTGTGACGGACCGTCTTCGCCGATCGACACGCCTGCGTGCGAGCCGGCGAACTTGACGTTGGAAAACGAGATGGTGCTCATGCGAATGAAGTCGGCGGCGCGAGTGAGGAAGCACGCGAATGTCGACGGGAATGGAATCGCTCCGCGGGCAGCAAGCCCCATCGACGTACCGACCATCACCTGTTCGGCGATGAAATTCTCATAGAAGCGTCCGGGAGCGACCTTCTCGAACTTGTCGCTGAACGTCGAGTTCTTGACATCGGCGTCGAGCGCAACGACCCGCGGATCGGCGGCGCCGACGACAGCAAGCGCCATGCCCCATGCCTCGCGGGTGGCGACCTGATCGCCAAGTTTGAATGCGGGCGCAGGAATCTTCGAGTAGTCCGCCGAACCTTCGGGCCGGCTCTTCGATCGCGGTCCGGAAATCTCGGGCTTGCCCGCGCCCGACACCATTTGTTTCTCCAGTTCGGCGACCGCCTTGTCGGCCTCCTCACCTTTCTTTAACGCCTTGCCGTGCCACCCGTCTTTCCCTTCAATCGCCGCGAGTCCCTTCCCTTTTATCGTCTGCGCCAGAATCATCGTCGGGCGGCCCTTCGTCGATCGCGCTTGGTCGTATGCGTTCAGCAGTGCCTGGACGTCGTGGCCATGGACGACAATCGTGTGCCAATCGAAGGCCTTCCAGCGTCTCGCGATTTCGTCCATGTTGTGCCCGAACTGCGTATGCTGACTCTGGCCGAGCGCATTCACGTCGATAATCGCGCAGAGATTGTCGAGTTTGTGATAGACGCCGATATCCGCCGCTTCCCAGACCGATCCTTCCGCCATCTCACCATCGCCAAGCAGCACGTAGGTTCGGTACTCGGAGCCGATGCGCCGCGCATTGAGCGCGGTTCCGATCGACGCACATATGCCCTGGCCGAGCGATCCCGTCGCGACATCGACAAAGGGTAGACGAGGCGTGGGATGCCCTTCGAGGTCGGAATCGATCCGGCGAAGTTTCAGCAGCTCCTCGCGCGGAAACAATCCCGCCTCCGCCCAGGCGGCATACAGGATCGGAGCCGAGTGTCCTTTCGAGAGCACGAATCGATCGTTATCAGGATTCTGCGGGTTGCGCGGGTCGTAGTGCATCTCCGCGAAGAACAGCGTCGACATGATTTCGGCGGCCGACAAGCACGACGTCGGGTGGCCGCTGCCGGCCTCACTCGTCGAGCGCACGGAGTCGATTCGCAATTGCGTGGCGATGTTCTTGAGAGTGGCGAGAGATGTCGTCATGGAAGCGTGTTCCCAATCATTGGCGCGGCGCGCCGTGAAGGCCAAAAAACGAGTGTATCACCGCGATGCTGCAGCCCGCATGGCCAGGAGCCAGTGGGCCGCGAGCGGGCCCTGAGCCGTGGCCAGCGGCCGCATCGTCTCGAGCGTACGGTCGGCAGCACGGACGAACTCCTGTTCACCAGAGGCTGAGCCAAGGCGAACGAGCGTCCTCGCGGCATCGCAGTTGATGACAAACGGCTTGAGCGGGCGGCTCATCAGCCCGATCGATTCCTCTCCGTCGTTTCCGCGATCGAAGAACCCGCCGTTCGTCTCATCGAACATCGCTCGCATCGCGTAGTGTCCCAGCTCCTCCGCCATCATTTCGTAGACGACGTTTCCCGTGACGTCGAACGCATCGAGGCATGCGGCAGCCATCGCGAACTGATCCGCGAGCAAGCCCCTGACGCGCGGTTCTCCATCGTAATAATGCGCCACACCAAAACCAGGCTTGTAACAAACGAGCAACATGCGCTCGAGTGACTTGATCGCAAAGTCGCGCAGCCCGGTGTCGTTGAACACATGGGCCGCCACGAGCGACGTCGACACCATCGCCGCATTCGAGTCGGCATAGAGCGAGCGCGAGATCGAGGGCGGCGCAAGAGCGCGCCGAGCGTCATGGGAGCGGGCGGCGTAATAGTTTTCGTCCGCATCCTGCGAGCCGTACCACGCGCCGTCGACGGGATCAGCCAGCCAGTTCTGAAGATAACGAAGCGTGTCGCCGGCCCGCTCCGTGAAGCGTGTCATTTGCAGTGTCGAGCCTGCGTCCAGGAACAGGCGAGCCAACAACGCGTTGACCTCGAGCAATTTTTCGACATGAGGAAGTTGCCAATCGCGGGTCGTCGCGTAACGAAAGAATCCGCCATCAACAGCGTCGTAGAGGCCTCCCCATCCGATGCGGTCGAGCGACACCACGATCATCCGTTCGAGCGCGCTGTCGCGTGATTCGACGAACAAGTCGAGCGCGAGATGCAGCGGGGCAACGTGAGGAAACTTGGGCTCGGTTCCAAAACCGCCGAACTCGCCGTCGAACGTCGCAAACACACGTTCAGTGAGTTGGGTGGCGTCGAAGGCCGGCTCCGTCGTCCTTTCCCCGTCGTCACGTCGCGGTGAAGCTGCGCGATCGGGATGTGATCGGAATGCTTCGGCTACTTGGGTGAGGACCCCGCGCATTCGTTCGATGGGCACGAACGTTCCGCCGGCGAGGATGTCGCCACTGGGCGTCAGAAACACAGTCGTCGGCCAGCCGCCAAGGCTGTAACGCTCGCTGATGTCCGGCCGATCGTCCGCGTCGACGCGAATCGGCACGAAGCGATCGTTGATGAACGCGGCGATCTCGGCATCGGCATAGCTGGTGCGATCCATCTCGTGGCACCAGCGGCACCACGCGGTAGCGATCGAGAGGAGCACTGGCTTCTGTTCCTCTCGGGCGCGGGCAAATGCGGACCCGCTCCACGGCTGCCACGCAACGCCGCTCGATGGACGCGCGGAAGAAGGCATACGATCGCCGTGATTATAATGAGGAGAATGCTCGCACTGCGGTACGCCGGTCTCGTCGCCCTCACGCTCTGGGTGGGCGGGCTCGTCGTGCTCGGCGCGATCGCCGCGCCTTCCATTTTCGATGTCCTGGCCGCACGACACATCGTCGACGATCGGATCCTCGCCGGTGCTATCTTCGGTGAAATACTTCGACGGTTTCACCTGTTGAGCTACGCGTGCGGCACTGTGGTATTTCTCAGTCTCATCCTCCGCGGCATCCTCGGTCCTCGGCCGATCTGGTTTGCCGCGCGCCTCGGAACCGCATTTCTGATGCTCGCGGCAACGGCGTGCTCCGGCCTTGTGGTATCGCGACAGATCGCACGGGTCCAATCGGAGATCGGCGGCGCGCCGTCGAGCCTTCCCGCCGGCGACATGCGGCGGATCGCCTTCGGTCGCCTGCACGCGATGTCCACCGGCCTCCAGCTGGTGCCAGTTCTCGGCGGATTGCTGCTTCTCTTTCGTGAATTGAAAGACTAATCGATGTCTGTCGATACGCACGGTCACGCACTCACAACTATCGACGCTGCCATCCGCGCGGAACGAGATCCGCAGCGTCTAATGGCACGCGCGGTCGAGATCCTGAAGCGCGAGATGCCGCACTACTCGTGGGTCGGCATCTATCTGCTCGACGACGAGGAGCTGGTGCTCGGACCGTTTCTCGGCAAACCGTCGCCACACACCCGGATTCCGATCGGCAGCGGCATCTGCGGCGCCGCGGCCCGGGAACACCAGACCATCATCGTCGATGACGTCAACGCCGACTCGCGGTATCTCGCCTGCAGCCTCGAAACGAAATCGGAGATCGTCGTGCCGATCATGAGCGGTGCTCGCGTGCTCGGCGAGATCGACATTGACAGCGATCAGCCGGCGGCATTCGGCCCCGACGACAGACGGCTGCTCGAGTCAGTCGCGTCATTGCTCGCGCCGGTGCTCGAGCGCGGAACTTCCGCGTGAAGCCGGAAGCCACAGCAGCCCCTCGGAATAAGAGATGAGCCAGACAGTCACGCTGATTCCCGGAGACGGTATCGGCCCCGAGGTCACCGAGGCGGTCGTCCGTATCTTCAAGGTTGCGCATGTCGACATCGAGTGGGAGCGTCACGACGCGGGTGTCACGGCGTTCAAGCGCTATGGCCAGTCGCTGCCGGGTACTCTCCTCGATTCAATCCGTCGCCACCGCCTCGCGTTGAAGGGGCCGGTCACGACGCCAATTGCCGAAGGATTTACCAGCGTCAATGTCGGCCTGCGAAAGGCGCTCGATCTTTACGCGAATCTCAGGCCGGTCCGCAACCTGGCAGGGGTTCAGAGCCGGTTTTCGGACGTGAATCTCGTGATCGTGCGCGAGAACACCGAGGACCTCTACGCCGGGCTCGAACATCAGATCGTTCCGGGTGTCGTCGAAAGCCTGAAGATCATCACTGAGAAAGCGTCGACACGGATCTCACAATTTGCGTTCGATCACGCACGGCGCGCCGGCCGCAAACGCGTCACCGCGATCCACAAAGCCAACATCATGAAGTTGAGCGACGGTCTCTTCCTCGAGAGCACGAGGAAGGTCGCCCGCGACTACACCGACATCACCTACGACGAGCGGATCGTGGACGCCGCGTGCATGCAGCTCGTCATGCGCCCGGAAAAATTCGACGTGCTGCTGCTGCCGAACCTGTACGGCGACATCGTTTCCGATCTCTGCGCCGGCCTTGTGGGCGGTCTCGGCGTCGTGCCCGGCGCCAACATCGGCGTGGACGCAGCCGTGTTCGAAGCGGTTCACGGGAGCGCGCCCGACATCGCGGACAAGAATCTCGCGAATCCGACAGCACTGTTGCTTTCGGGACTCATGCTTCTCGATCACATGGGCTACAGCGAGGAGTCTGCAAGAATTCGCGCCGCACTCGATCGGGTACTGGGAGCTGGTCAAGTTCGCACGGGCGATCTTGGAGGTACTGCAACTACGACCGAGTTTACTGACGCCATCTGTCGCGAGATCGAGAAATAGCGTAAACGCAAAACTCCTTGCTAATGATATAGTTCCACCCGTGATGCTCGATGACATCACCCAGGCTGTCCTGGCGCGCGACGACGTGGCGCGCTACCTGCGCGGCGGTCATGGGCAGACGGAACTCGAGGCACGCGAACGCATCCACGCGTATCTCGACGAACTGCGGACGACGCAGCGGTATCCAATCTACCGCGCGCTGAAACATCCGCTCTACCCCATCCTCCGTAAAATCGATCGCATCCACGAACAGGTCGCCATCGCCCAGCAGGCCACACGCACGGGGCGCGTCATCTATATCTCGAACCACAAGTCGCACCTCGACTATCTCGTCGAACCGCTGGTGCTCGACGATAACGGTATTCGCCCGCCGGTGATCGCGGCGGGGATCAATCTCTTCGGCGGTCCGCTTGGTCTCATTCATCGCCACGTAACCGGTGCAATCCCGATCCGTCGCAACACGAAAGATCCGGCGTACCTCGTGACGCTGAAGGCGTACGTCGCCGAGCTGCTGCAACGCCACGATCTGCTCTTCTACATCGAAGGCGGCCGCAGCTACTCGGGAGAATTGAAATCGCCGAAGACGGGCCTGCTTCACGCGGCGATGCAGGCCGACACGACGGCGGTCATCGTGCCGATGGCAGTCGCGTACGACGCCGTGCTCGAAGATCACATTCTGGCCCATCAAGCGGAGAAACGCCGCCAGCGCCCGTTCGCACGCGAGATCGCCGAGATGGTTCGGTACGCCGTCGGTTATCAATCGCGAGCCTTCGTCACGTTCGGCACGCCAATCACGCTCGATGGCTACGATCCTGAATCGCGACGCGAGGTGATGGATCTCGCGCATGTGATTCGCGAAACGATTGGACGACTGCACAAGGTGCTGCCGACGGCGGTGCTTGCCGCCGCATTGAAGCCGTCGATCACACATCGCGAACTCGAGGCGCGCGCCGAAGCGATCATCGAGGCGGTGCGATCGGCGGGCGGCAATATGGGAGTCACGAGCGGCCGGCAGGCGCTCGAAGAAGGCGCCGGTCCACTCGAAGCGCGCAACATCATTCATGTCGAGCGCGGCGGACGTTTTCGCGTACGGGAGCGGACGGTTCTGCGTTACTACGCGCGGGCCCTGCAGCATCTGCTGACGGGTTCGAAGCGGGTACCGCGAACGCACTAATGATCGGATACGTTTCCCGAGCTTTCTTCCACACGCTCGCCGGCAGCCGCACTCTCCAGCAACTCGCATCCCGCTACGGGATGCGGAGTCCGAACAGCTTTGCCCGCCGCTTCATTGCCGGCGAGACGATCGACGACGCGATCGCCGCCGCGCGCACCATCGAAGCAAACGGAATGAGGCAGACGCTCGACCTTCTTGGCGAGAGCGTTGCGACGATGGCGGAAGCCGACACCGCAACCCGCTCGTACCTCGCGATGTTCGAGCGGATCGCTGCAGCCGGTATCGGCAAGAACGTCTCGGTGAAGCTGACGCAGCTCGGTCTCACGATCGATCGCGCAACGTGCGTGGATAATCTGCGGCGGATCCTCGATGCTGCCGCGGCAAACGATTTTTTCGTTCGCGTCGACATGGAGAACTCCGAGTACACGCAGGTCACGTTGGATATCTTTGAGACCGTCTGGCAGCAGGGCTATCGCAATGCGGGAATCGTGCTGCAGGCCTATCTGAAGCGCACGGCCGGCGATACGGCGAGGATGAACGCGTTGGGCGCTCGCGTGCGGCTCGTCAAGGGAGCGTATCAAGAGCCGAAGACCGTTGCGTTCCAGCGGAAGAGTGACGTGGATGCTTCGTTCGCGGAGCTGATGAAACTGCTGCTCCAGCACGGGATCTACCCCGCCATCGCAACCCACGATCCCGACCTGGTTGCCGCCACCCGCCGGTTCGCCTCCGCGAAATCTATTGCCCCCGACCGCTATGAATTTCAGATGTTGTACGGGATACGCCGCGACCTCCAACGATCCCTGCGAGACGCCGGTCATCGGGTCCGCGTATACGTCCCATTCGGTCGTGAATGGTTCCCGTACTTTATGAGGCGACTTGGAGAGCGGCCCGCGAACATCGGATTTGTAATCGACGGTTTGTTGCGGGAACAAAAGACTCGCGCGGCGGCGACATAAAGTACGCTCCCAGGCAGTCAAAGTGTCTTCACCTGGCTAACTTTCTGCCCAGATCGTGTTCCAACCGCTGCACACTCCTCCCTAGGCGATCGTCTCGGCTCATCGGTAAGTCACTGGCACTCCAGCTGATCCGAAGAAGCTCGTTTGCGTGGCATATCTCTTGGATATTCCTGAGGCAGGAAGTCTGTAACTGACGAGTAACTCGCGGCGTCATACCTCGTAGGGTCAAAAAGGAGAAGGACAGGGAGATTGTCCATGGTGACCAATTACCCCCAGCAGCTCACGGCCGACGCGACACTCACACCCGACACGACGACCAGCGTCGTAAGCCGGACGCTTGGGCGTCTTGGACAGCTGGTTTGCGGGCTTCGTGGGCACGATTCGGTGCTGCACTTCGAGGGCAATCGCGTGAATATGCGGTGCACCTCGTGCGGGCACGACACACCAGGGTGGGAAATCAGCGGACGTGGGCCGCGCCGCCGCTATGAAGGCGACGCCCATCGTCACCTCCTCGCAACGAAGAAGCTCGTTCTTCGAAAGAGCGCATAGTCAAGGGCGCGGGTCTAAAGACCGCGCCCTACACCGAAAGTGCACCAGACTGCGATCGTGTGTGGCGGGGTCTTTGGACCCGCCACACAAATCACGGCCACGTTCCCGCGAGTGCTGCCAATGCGTCACGGCATATCGTGACCTCATTCACCACAACGTATTCCTCGAGGCTGTGAAGCCCGGCACCTCCCGGACCAAACAACACTGACGGTATCCCTGCCGCCCCGAGAATGGCGGCGTCCGTCCAGAAGCTCATGCCGATTGTCCGTGCATCGGCGCCGGCGGAAGTGGCCGCGGCCTGGAGTGCGCGCGGAAGATCGTGAGACGCGGGCAATTCATAGGGCGGACGAGAGAACATCAGCTGCACCGATGCGTCCAGTTCATGATCGTCCTCGCACAGGTGTCCCAGGAGATCTCCCATCTCGCGCGCAAACGTGTCGACGGTTTCTCCCGGCACAGTACGTCGCTCGAGTTGCAACCGGCAGAGATCGGGATAACTGCTCAACTCGCGTCCACCCTCGATGATCGACGCGTGCAATGATCCGGTTCCCAAGAGCGGATGCGGTTGTCGTGACTGCAACTCGTGATCGAGTTGCTCGAGCCCCGTGAGGACGCGTCCCATCCGCAGGATCGCATCTCGCCCCTCGGTCGGACGGCTGCCGTGTGCCGCGCGGCCGCGCGTTTCGACAGTCGCCCAGGCGAAGCCCTTGTGGCCAACACCGATCTGCAGGTCGGTCGGTTCGGTGACGACGGCGGCGTCGGCTTTCCACTCGCGGACAAGCGCATCGGCTCCGACGCTGATGTACTCTTCATCGACCACCGCGGCAATGACCAGGCGGCCCTTGCGAAATCCTGCCGCCCGCGCGACGCGTGCGGCGTCGATCATCGCGGCGACGCCGGCTTTCATGTCCTGTGCGCCGCGCCCATAAAGGCGGCCGGCGCGAATCACCGGTGTAAAGGGTGCATGCATCCCGGTCACACCAACGGTGTCGATGTGTCCGCACAACATGAGCGTGCGACCACGTTCCAAGCCTTCAAGCACGCCGATCACGTTGGGGCGTCCAGGCGCGACGTCCTGCCGATGCACGTCCAAGCCGATCGCGCGCATGTGCGCTTCGATCGCGCCGGCGATCTGCGCCTCTCCGGCGGCACCTGGAACCAGAGATGGATTGACTGAGTCGATCGCGACGAGATCGCTCAGTAATGTGACGACTGGATCATTCATACATGTGGACGCTTGAAAATGCTGATTTTCGATTGCTGATTGTTGATTGATCAAGATCCAATCAGCAATCAGCATTTCCCGCTATGATCGCCGGATGGACCTGTCGGGCCGCGTTGCCGCGATCACCGGTGCATCATCAGGCATCGGCCTCGCAGTCGCGCAGCAGCTGGCGCGCGAAGGCGTGGCGGTCGTGATCGGTGCACGCCGAGCCGAACGGCTCGACGAAGCGGCGCGCGGCATTCGAGCCCGCGGCGGCCGCGTCGACCCCGTTGTCGCCGATGTGACGTCCGAGGGAGACCTCCAGCGCATGGTCGAGCACGCGCGCAGCACGTTCGGCCGTCTCGACATCATGATTTGTAATGCCGGGTTCGGCTACTACGGGACGGTCGAGGAGACGCCGACTCCCATCATGCAACGGATGATGGACGTCAACTTCATGGGAACGTTCTATGGCGCGCGCGCGGCGTTGCCTCACTTCCGCGCGCAGGGACATGGGCACCTGATCATCGTGTCGTCGATCGTGGGCCACCGCGGTATCGCGCTCATGAGCGGCTACAGCGCCACGAAGGCGGCACAGGTGGCATTTGCCGAGTCATTGCGCACAGAATTCAGCGGCACGGCGATCGCCGTCAGCGTCGTTCTGCCCGTATCTACGGAGACGGAGTTTCGATCAGCGATGCAACGCGATTACGGACATTCGGTCTCCGGCCTCGGTCCCAAGCAATCTGTCGACGAGGTCGGGCGCGCGATCGTGGCGTGCATTAGAAAACCCAGAGCCGAGGTGTATCCGCATCTGTCGGCCCGCGCGCTCACGGTTGTAAACGCCGTCGCTCCGGGATTCACCGACAAAGTCGTGAAGAAGTACGGCCGGTGGCGCGAGGGTCGCTGAGTGCAGGCAGGGAGCACGGACGCACTCTCCAGCTTCGATCTCGCCATTGCGATATCCCGTCGTGTCCACGACGTCGGTGGACGTTCCTTGATTGTTGGTGGTTGGGTCCGCGACCGATTGATGGGGCGGACCTGCAAAGACCTCGATCTCGAGGTCTACGGCCTTCCGGCCGATCGCCTCAAGACGCTGCTCGCCGAGTTCGGCAGCGTCAATACTGTTGGCGAAAGCTTTACCGTTTATAAAGTTGCCGATGTCGACGTTGCGCTCCCCCGCCGCGAGTCGCGGACCGGCCGTGGCCATCGCGCATTCGAAGTGACGGGAGACCCGGATCTCTCGTTCGACGAAGCGGCTCGCCGACGCGACTTCACGATCAACGCCATCGCGTGGGATCCGCTCACCGAGGAGTACATCGATCCCTTCAATGGCCGCGGAGATATCGCGGCGAAGATCTTGCGGGCAGTCGATCTGCGGACATTCGGCGAGGACAGCCTGCGCGTACTGCGCGCCGTCCAGTTCGCCGCGCGGTTCGAGTTTGTGCTGGACGGTGCGACGCGTGAACTGTGTCGCGGGATTGCTCTCGACGATCTTCCATCCGAGCGGATCTGGGGAGAAGTCGAAAAGCTCCTGCTGCAGGCGGCTCGCCCGTCGATCGGATTCGAGCTTGCGCTCGATCTCGGCGTCATCGAACGCGTGTTCCCGGAAATCCACGCCCTCGTCGGCTGCGAACAGGAGCCCGAATGGCATCCCGAAGGTGACGTCTGGATTCACACGCTGCTCGTGATCGATCAAGCGAGGACCAGAATCGACGATCTCGATCGGGCTCGGCAGATTGTCGTCATGGTGGGCGCCGTGTGCCACGATCTCGGCAAGCCTCTGACCACGGCGTTCATCGACGGTCGGATTCGATCGATCGACCACGAGCAGGCAGGCGTCGCGCCAGCGGCGGCCGTCCTCAATCGCCTCAACATCCACAGCATCGACGGCTACGACGTTCGGAAACAGGTTCTCGGAATCGTTGCGCATCATCTCAAACCAGGAATGTTCAGGCAGTCACCGACGCCTGTATCCGACGGCGCGTTTCGAAGACTGGCAGAGAAGGTGGATCTCGAAATGCTCGCGCGGGTCGCGAAGTCAGATTGCCTCGGTCGGACGGGATATTTCGATTGCTCGGCGATGGACTGGTTTCTCGAACGGGCGAAGTCGCTTGGAGTCGAGCACGCTCCGCCCGCGCCGATCGTCAAGGGACGGCACTTGCTTGCACTCGGTCTCACACCCGGTCCCAGGGTTGGTGCGGTGCTTCGACTGATTTACGAGAAGCAGCTCGACGGATCGATTACGAATCTCGAAGATGGCATCGCGTTGGCCCGTGACATCCTCGCCGAGCAATCCTGATAGGCTTGTTCGCACATGATTGCAGCGGCGCGCGTACTGTTCACTTCGGCCCTCGTTCTCTCAATTCTCTCCTCGCTCCCTACGACGGCATTCGCGCAGGATACGCAACCGGAGGATCTTCCGATCGGCCGATACGTCGTCGACGCGCGCGTGCAGTTTCCGAAGTTCAAACAGGATCCGACGATCTCAGGCGCTCTTGGCGTGGCAACTGAAAACCTGCCGACGCGCGGCTTCGGGTACATCGTCGGCGCACATTGGTATCCCCTGCGCCTGGGAATCCTGACGCTCGGCGTTGGCGCTGAAATCAGCAAGGCGGGAAGCGACAAGACGAAGAATACCGGCACCGAGACGAGCCCGGTCAATGTGACCGTGAAAACGAGCTTTTCGGCAGTGTCGCCGCAAGTGTCGTTCAACTTCGGCGCGCGGGACGGCTGGAGCTACATCAGCGGCGGTATCGGCCGGTCGAACCTCACGACCGAGCGCACAGACCATCCGCTGCCGTCTCCGGAAAGCGGAATCAAGACGATTAATTACGGTGGCGGCGCCCGGTGGTTCTTCAAGAAACACCTGGCCGTGAACTTCGACATCCGCTTCTACGCCGTCAACCCCCAGCTTGCAACCGCGACACGCCCCGGCTATGGGCGAATGACAATCATGGCCTGGGTTGGAGGCATCTCGGTGAGATAAGGCGATTGCGGATTGCGGTCAGATATCCCAGATCCGTTCCTGTCGATCGTAGAACGTGATGAGACCGTCTTCGCTGACCTTCAGAACTGCGCCAAAGCGCCCGGCCGCCATCGCGGCCGTCGTCCGCGCGCCTTCGACGGCAAGAGTCGAGTGTGGCTCAGGCGGTTCCGTGTGCAAAAGAATCGCTCCGACCGCCAGCAAACGGCCCGAGCCATCCAGAACCGTCGCCCCGTCGGTCCGCGCCAGGCCTCGAAACACCGCCGGATCCAGATCCTGAACCCTTCGGCCGCGAAGCATGTGCATCAGTTGGCCGCGAGACGGAATCGTGCCTCCCGAATGGCGGACCAGATCGAGCTGATCCGCCGGAGCAACGAGCTGCGACAGCGACGTCTGCGGATCACGCAGCACGACGAACAACGCGCCTTCGCGCGAGTCCGCAAGATCAGCAGCGGTCTGAAACACGCGTTCTGACAGGACCCGGTGGTCGATCGCGGCCCGCCAATTTTCGTACTTTGCCAGCAGATCGAGCAGGTGCCATCGAGCGTTGCGGAAGCTGAACGTCTGCACCCCCTCGGCAAACACCTTGATCTCGTGCGACGGGCTGAGGACGATGCAGATCTGTCCGTTGTCAGCAGTCGCGAGCGCATGTTGCCGATAGCGGGCGGCGCACGGCACCGTTAACGGCACCGGCTCGGCGTAGCCGGCCACCTCGACGATGTCGAGGACATTACCCGTTCGGTTGACGAGGAACACGGTGTCGATGCCGTCGCTGAGCCGGTAAAAGCTTTTAATCGCAGTCAGTGCCTGCGAATACGGGTAGGTCTGATCCGGCGACACGTTGCGCGGCCGCGCAAGATCGTCCTCGCCATCCAAGATGAGGACGCCGGACGAAATCGCGCGGTTCTCGTAACTCGAGAGCGCGGCGACACGCAAGACTTCAATGGCGGTTGCAATCAGATCGACACGCGAGGACTTGCTTCTCGAGACGGCGTTTTCGTCCAGAAACGCAGCAACGTACCGATCCTCGATCGATCCTCGGAACAGTTCACCACGTTCGAGCATCTGTTTCGGATCGAAGATCGCGCGATACCGCGCGGCGAGCACGTTCCCGATCGCTCGTGCCAGCCGCACCTCGTGCGCGGTGAAGGGACGCTTGGCCGGCACGTGGAGCACGTGTCGCGATCCGAACCAGCGAATCGTCAGAACCGATGGATCGTTGGTTGGTTCGATCGCCAGCCGTCCGTCGGACGACAGTGAAGGGATCGGCTCGGTCTCGAATGTTGCGCGCCCGAAGAACTGGCGCAGTGCCGCCTGCAGCAGGCTGTCGTACAACGCACTGGCGGCAAAAACCGGCGGGAGTGACATAAGTTTTCAATCATAATTCACGGGATGCCGCGCCGTAATCTGATCGATTTCTTTGCGGATCTCTCCTCCACTCCGGGCGAATTCGTTGTTTACGACGATGGGTATCGAAGCTGGTCGTATTCGTACGCCGAAGTGACCAGCGCGGCGCAGGCGTTTGCGGGCCGTCTTCGCACGGAAGGAGTCGTCAAAGGGGAGGCAGTGACGATCTGGGCGGAGAACCGCGCGGAGTGGATCATCGCGTTGTGGGGATGCCTGCTCGAAGGCGTGGTGCTCGTGCCCATCGATTATCGCGCGTCAGCAGACTTTCTGACGCGCGTGTCCGACATCGTGAAAGCGCGCGTCGTCCTCGTCGGCGATGCGGTGGAGCGCCAGGCGATCGGGAATCATCGGCCGATCTGGCATATCTCGGAATTGAGGAACGTCCGTCTAAAGGTGGACGCCACCGGTGCGAATAGATCAGATATTCAGGCTGATGAAACGGCCGAGATCATCTTCACGTCCGGCGCAACCGCCGAGCCAAAAGGCGTCGTCATCACTCACAAGAACATCCTCGCGAACGTCGTCCCCATCGAGCGCGAGGTGGCGAAGTACAAGAAATACGCGAGGCCGTTTCTACCCATTCGCTTCCTCAACCTGCTTCCACTCAGTCACATGTTCGGGCAGGCGATGGCAACGTTCGTTCCGCCCATGCTGCCCGGCGTCGTGGTATTCACGCGCAGCTTCGCGCCGGAAGACATCATTTCGCAGATCAGGAGCCGTCGAATTTCGGTGCTCGTGTCCGTGCCGAAGATTCTCGAAGTTCTGAAAGAGCACGTGTTGCGAGTCGCGCCCGAGGCGGCTGCAGATCCGGGAAAGATTCACTGGGTGCGGAAGTGGTGGAGGTATCGCCGCATTCATCGCATGCTCGGATTCAAGTTCTGGGCGATGGTCGTCGGCGCCGCGCCACTCGATCCGGAACTCGAAGCCTTCTGGGGGCGGCTCGGGTTTCTCGTGGTCCAGGGCTACGGTCTGACCGAAACTGCCCCGATCGTCACGCTCAATCACCCGTTTCACGCATCGCGAGGCGCCGTCGGCAAACCAATCGCCGGCGTCGAGGTGCGCATTGCCGAAGACGGCGAGATCCTGGTGAAGGGAGAGAACGTCACCAGCGGCTATTACAACGCGCCTGACGAGACCCGCGCATCATTCAAGGACGGCTGGTTTCACACCGGCGACATCGGCGAGGTCGACGAGCAGGGACAGCTTCACATTCGCGGACGCAAGAAGGAGATGATCGTCACACCGGAAGGACTCAACGTCTTTCCGGAGGACATCGAACGCGTCCTCAACGAACTGCCGGGGGTCGTAGAGTCGGCGGTGATTGGGGCGCCGCTGCCAGGATCAACCGCTGAACGCGTGCAAGCGGTCGTCGTCGCGAAACCCGGAACCGATCTCGACGATCTGATTCGGCAGGCAAACGCTCGACTGCAAGATCACCAGAAGATTCGGGCCGTGGTCGCATGGACGGCCGGAGAACTGCCGCGCACCGAAGGCACGCGCAAACTGAAACGGCGCGAGCTCAAACAGTGGCTCACCGGAAATCGTGACCGGTCTGCTGCGCTCACAACCGGCCGTCACTCAGGTGCCACCGTTGCCTCGGTGATTGCGCGATTCGCTCCGGGGCGAACGATCGACTCGTCAACGACGATTGACGAGCTGGGTCTCAGCTCGCTCGAACGGGTCGAACTGATGATGGCGCTCGAGGAATCGATGCAGATCACCGTCGATGAATCGAAATTTGCCGCGGCTCGGACGGTCTCGGATCTCGAGGAATTGACGCGCCCGCTCGAGGGACAGACAGACGTTGCCGTTCACGTCCAGCAAGAGTCGATCGATTTTCCGTCGTGGAACCGTTCGGCGCCTGTTCGCGCGCTGAGACGCGCAAGTCTACCGACGTGGATTCTGCCTCTCACGCGGGTGTTCGTAAAACTCGAAGTACGCGGGCTCGAACACCTCGATCGGCTCGCTGGCCCCGTGATTTTTGCGGCAAATCATCAGAGCCATTTCGATACTCCGGTGATCTTCATGGCACTGCCCCCGCGATGGCGTTATCGCGTCGCACCGGCCATGGCGAAGGAATTCTTCAAGGCCCACTTTTATCCCGAGCAGTTCGGACGTAAGGCGTGGTTCACCAACAGCCTCAATTACTACCTGGCGTCGATGTTCTTCAACGCGTTTCCGCTGCCGCAGCGTGAGACAGGCACTCGCCAAACGCTGCGGTACATCGGCGATTTATTTGCGGAGGGCTTCTCGCTGCTCATCTTCCCTGAGGGAAAGCGTACCGACAAAGGTGAGATCAACCGTTTCCTGCCCGGGGTCGGGATGATCGCATCGCGCCTTGATGTGCCAATCATCCCAGTCAGGCTTGACGGGCTTGATCAGGTGCTTCATCAGACTTGGAAGTTTCCACAGCGCGGCCCGGCCAGGGTCACCTTTCTTCCACCTAAGTCATTGAAAGGAAACGACTATGCCGCGATAGCTCGAGATGTCGAGGAGACAGTTCGTAACGCGAACTGATGAGTTTGCCAAAGAGTGTTCGCGTATGGCACAATCTTTGATTGGAAAGGATAGCAATTGAGCAAGGATGATCTAATTGACGTGCAAGGCACGGTCGTGGCGGTTCACAGCGGCGGTCTCTACCGAGTGCAGTGCGATCAGGGCCACGAGGTGCTTGCGCAGTTGAGCGGCCGCATGCGTCGCTTTCGAATCAAGGTGGTGCCGGGAGATCGCGTGACCGTCGGCGTTTCGCCCTACGATCCGGTCCGGGGCATCATTACCTTCCGCGCTCGCTAAAAATCACGATTTTGAATTCACATACAGCACAGCGACGGACGCCGCGGGGACGACGAGGGCGTCGAGGTGCGCGTCCGGGCAGCGCGCGGTCCTCGTCGCATTTCCATGTCACGCCGACGTCCCGTGTAGTCACTAGACCACAGGCACAGTACGACCCGAAACCGGTGGCGTTCGAAACACTCGGGCTCGAGTCCTCCCTGATTGAAGGCGTTCGGGTTCGTGGGTTTGCGTGGACGACACCCATCCAGAGTGCCGTTATTCCGATCGTGATGAGCGGCGACGACTTGATCGGCTGCGCCGACACCGGCACCGGTAAGACGGCCGCCTTCGTGCTGCCAATCCTGAACCGGCTGCTGAAGGCCCGCGGCGCCGCGCCAGAAGAGCGCGGATACACGCGCGTGCTCATTCTTGCGCCGACTCGGGAGCTCGCCGTTCAGATCGAGGACGACGTTCAAGGGTTTACCTATCACACCGACATCACGAGTATTGCGGTCTACGGCGGCGTGGACATGGGCCCGCAGGAACGCGCGCTGAAATCGGGTGTCGACATCGTTGTCGCAACGCCTGGCCGGCTGATGGATCACATGCGGAGCAAGTCGGTTTCGTTCGACAAGCTCGACACGCTCGTGCTCGACGAAGCCGATCGCATGATGGACATGGGCTTCTGGCCCGACGTGCGCCGGATCGTGCAAACGCTGCCGGATTGCGCCGCTCGTCAAACGCTTCTTTTCTCGGCGACGATGCCGGAAGAGGTGATGAAGCTCGCTGACGAAGTCGTGTGCGACGCGAAGTACGTGCAGATCGGATCGGCCGGTGGTCCGGCCAAGAGCATCACGCACACCGTCGAATCGGTGCCCGCGTCCGAGAAGACAGAATGGCTCGCGAAGTTTCTTCGCCGGACCGACGGACCCGTGCTCGTGTTCGTGCGCACGAAGTCCGGCGCGGAGCGCCTCGCGAAGAAGCTTGCCGCTTTTGGTTTGAAGGCGGCGGCGCTGCATGCTGATCGCACCCAGCAACAGCGCACGCAGGCGGTCGAAGGGTTCCGCAGCGGCAGTTATCGCGTGCTCGTTGCCACCGATGTGGCAGCGCGCGGCCTCGACATCGACGGCATCACTCACGTCGTGAATTACGAAGTGCCGTCGAATCGCGAAACCTACGTGCATCGTGTTGGACGAACTGGCCGAGCAGATGCGACCGGAACCGCGCTGACGCTGGTCGCGCCGGAAGAGACGCGCGCGCTGCAGGCTCTCCAGAAATCGTTTGGCCTCGAATTGCAGGGATGATGGACGATACAAATCCGTTTGCGCCGACCGCGGCGTTGCCGCAGACCGACAATCCGGCGGAAGCGCCGGCCGCCGAGGCGCCTCAGACGCTGCCCGCGGAGGGCGCCGTCGGGTCACCCGCGGTGGAGAAATTCAAATCGTGCCGCTGGCGCGCGACACCAGAGGACGGCGAGTTCTGCACCCATCGCGACGTGCTGCCGTTTGCAGGGAAGGAAGGGTTCGTCGCCGACTCGTGGTGCCCGGACTGCTCGTTCTACAAACTGCGGCGAACGCCCAAGAAGAGAGAGCGATTAGACTTTTCTTACTAAGGGCAGCCAGTCAGCTTTTCTTACTTTGCGCTGGGGCCACCCCCGCGCCTGCCAGCGCTCGCTCCTTCGCGCGCGCCGCCAGATCGCCACGCCTATCGCCTTAGTCAAGAAACTCCTTCGCTAGATCTGCCCATTCACCACGCGGTGCCAGCTCTTGATACGCCTTCCAGTGAGGCTTTGCCTCCGGCGAGTGTCCGAGCTTTTCCAGCGTAACAGCCAGATAGAAATGCGCGTCCGCGTAGCCGCCATTGAGGGCGACCGCGTGACGGTAGCAGCCAAGCGCGCGGTCGTAACGACCGAGGTCGTGCTGAATGTTGCCGAGATTGAAATGCGCTTCGAAGCAGTCAGGGTCGAGGCCTATCGCGCGCTCGTACAGCGCCTGCGCCTCGATCAGTTCGTCGCGCGCGTAACGGATGTTCGCGAGATTGACGAGTGCCGGCACGAGGTCGGGATCGACGATCAGAGCCCGCCGATATGCGGCAGCCGCCTGCTCCATGTTCCGCTCGTCGCCGTCGTCCAGGCGGGAGCCGTCAAGAAAATACTTCGACGCGAGTGCCGCCTGCGGATCGTCGGCGGCATAAGGTATCGCTGATGCCGACAGCGGAGGCGGCGTCGTCGCGTTGATGATCGGCTTGTGCGCGTCGAGGCTGACGACTTTCGCACGCGGCGTATTTTTGTCGGCGTGCGCATCGACAAAATCAAGCTCGAGCTGTCCCAGCCGTTCGGCCAGCATCGACCGGAGGACGACGCGCAACGGAGTACCACGCTCGAGCTCGTTGGCGACCTGCTTGATCGTTGTCAGATCGGCGAAGGAGTACTCGCGGCGATCGCGGGGCCTGTTCGATTTTCGGACGAGACCCCACTTCTCCAGATACCGAAGGTGGTTGTCGGTAACCACGGGGTAGAGACTGCGAATCTCACGCACACCGTAGGGACCGCCAGCCGACGCCGATGACGGGACCGACCCCATTCATCGCGAAGATCGGCCACTCTGAGATGAAAGTCAAGAGTAATTGGTGAATTAGAATGTGCTGCCATGCTCTTGGCGGGCGATATTGGTGGGACGAAGTCGTTGCTCGGTCTTTTTACGGCCAGGCCGGATCGTCCGTCTGCGATCGATGTCGGAGAATTCACCACACTCGACTATTCGGGACTCGAACCGATGATCGAGTCGTTTCTCAAATCGCGCAGTGTCGAACCGAAGCATGTCGACGCAGCAACTTTTGGTGTCGCGGGTGCGGTGACCGATCAAGTCGCGCGTCTGACGAATGTGCCATGGCTCGTCGAAGGCGAGTCGATTAGAGAGCGCCTTGGCTTTCGCCGCTCACATGTTCTGAACGATCTTGAAGCGATGGCGTACGGCGTCACGGTTCTCGAAGACGACGAGCTGTCGATACTTCAGCGCGGAGTCGCACACCCCAACGGCAACGCCGCCGTGATCGCCGCCGGCACCGGCCTGGGCGAGGCGATGCTGCTCAACGTACACGGACGCTTCGTGCCGAGCGCATCAGAGGGAGGTCACGCGGATTTTGCGGCGCGTACGCCCCGTGAATTCGAGCTGTTGCGCGAGCTCACGCGGATTTACGGTCGAGTGAGTGTAGAAGCTATCCTTTCGGGTCCCGGGCTGGTCAATGTCTACCAGTTCACGCATCAGTCGTTCGGCACGGAGCCAGGAATCGTCCCGATCTACCAGTTCTCTCATCAATCCGCGAACCGGGCACAGATGCAGGGATCCGTCTTTCCGTCGCGTCTCTGCGAAGGCGTGGGTCGCGTCAGCGATCCAGCGGAATTGCCCGCGCGCATCAGCCGCGCTGCAATGGACCGTACGTGCGAGCACTGCGTCGAGGCGCTCGACATGTTCGTTGCGGTTTACGGCGCCGAATCGGGGAATATCGCGCTGCGCACCGTTGCAACGGCGGGTGTCTACGTCGGCGGCGGCATCGCGCCGAAGATTCTTCCCGCGCTCGAGTCCGGCATCTTTCTCGAGGCGTTCCGCGCGAAGGAACCGATGGCCGATTTCGTCGCGACGATTCCGGTCGCCGTGATCCTCAACCCGGATGCGGGCCTCCTCGGCGCCGCCGTGCACGCACAACAGATGTCGGTGGGCGCGTGAAGTATCCGGTAGCGCGACAATCGAATACGTTCGACGACTACCATGGCACTCGCGTCGCCGATCCCTATCGCTGGCTCGAAGATCCGGACAGCACGGAAACCATCGCATGGGTCGAGGCAGAGAACCGGCTGACGAGGTCGGTGGTCGATGGTCCTGTTCGTGACGGGCTCGTCACACGACTGACAAGGCTTTACGACTTTCCGCGCACGAGCGTGCCGACCCGCCGAGGCCGGCACTATTTCTTCACGCACAATACCGGCCTGCAGGATCAACCTGTGCTCTACGTGCAGGAAGGGTCCGATGGCCCGGGCCGCGTTCTGATTGATCCAAACGCGATGCGCGCCGACGGCCCCGTCGCGCTGACCGCTCTGGCGATCGACGATTCAGGCGAGCTCGCGGTCTATGGATTGTCGACGAGCGGCAGCGATCGGCAGGTGATCCTCATTCGACACGTGGAGAGCGGAACCGATCTGCCCGATCGACTGCTCTGGGTGAAGTTCGCCAGCCTCGCGTGGGTCAAAGACAGCAGCGGCTTCTACTACACTCGCTTTCCCGAACCGGGCGCCGTCGCACCGGGCGATGAGAACTATTTCAACAAGGTCTATTACCACCGTCTCGGTGATGATCAGTCGCTCGACCAACTGATCTTCGACAAGCCGAACGAGCGCGAGACAGTTTTCGGGGTGGAGGTCAGCGACGATGACCGCTGGGTGGTCATCACCGCGTTCAAAGGATCGAGCGATCGAAGCGAAGTGTATGCAATCGATCGCCACGTGAGGGCGGCTACACCGTTTCCAGTATTCACGGGGTTCTCGGCCGCCTACGCGTTCATCGAGTCGGCGCACGGCCAGCTTTTGTTCCGAACCGACGAATGCGCGCCGCGGGGGCGAATCATCTCGGTCGACCCACTGGCCCCCGAACGCGCACCGGAAGAAGTCGTGCCGGAAAGCACGGACAAGTTGTCTTCCGCAGCGGTGATCCACCGAACGATCGTCGCCGCCTATATGCACCACGCCAGCGATGTGCTGCGGATGTTCACCCTCTCCGGCGAACCGGCGGGAGACGTCAAGTTGCCAGAACTCGGATCACTCACCGGCGTCAGCGGCCGCCCCGAAGACGGCGAAATGTTTTTGGGGTTCACCTCCTTCGTGCATCCAGCCGTCAACTATCGCTACGACTTCACCAGCCGCCAGCTCGCGCCGTTCGGCGATCGCACTGCGATTGAGGCCAAGGCGGACGATTACGAGACCCGGCAGGTCTGGTACTCGTCGAAGGACGGCACGCGTATTTCGATGTTCCTCGTATCAAAGAAGGGACTGCCGAATGACGGCAACCGGCCGGTGCTGCTCACCGGCTATGGCGGTTTCAACATCAGCCTGACACCGGCATTCGACCCGTCGAACTTCGTGCTCCTGGAGAAGGACGGGATTTACGCGGTCCCGAATCTACGCGGTGGCGGTGAGTACGGCGAAGCGTGGCACGAAGCCGGCATGTTCGAGCGAAAACAGAATGTGTTTGACGACTTCATCGCCGCCGCCGAGTGGCTGGTCGCGAACGGCTACACCACTCCGAAACGGATTGCGATTGAGGGTGGCAGCAATGGCGGATTGCTGACCGCAGCGGTGATGGTGCAGCGTCCCGACCTGTTCGGGGCCGTGCTGTGCCGCGTTCCTGTTGCCGATATGCTCCGCTACCACCACCTCACCGTCGGCCGGTTCTGGATTTCGGAGTACGGGTCCGCCGACGATCCCGCACAGTTTCCGTTTCTCTACCGCTATTCACCTCTTCACAACGTCGTCAACGGCACATCGTATCCGCCAATCCTAATCACGACGGCAGACACTGACGATCGTGTCGCGCCAGGGATGGCAAAAAAATTCGCGGCGCGACTCCAGGCTGCGGGACATTCCGCGCCGGTGTTGATCCGGATTGAAACCAAGGCAGGTCACGGCGCGGGGAAACCGTTGTCGAAGACGATCGAAGAAGACGCCGATATCTTCGCGTTCATCTTCGCCGCGCTTGGTATCGATTAATCGGAACATCTCGTGTTCGCGCTGCCGATGAAGTCAAAGACGCGGCCGTGGGTCAATCAACGACGGTCATCGCTGAATCCGCGCCGATCCTCCTTTCGCGAAAGCCCGCACCTGATCGACAGTCGCCATCGTTGTATCGCCAGGGAACGTCGCGATGAGTGCGCCGTGGGCCCATCCGAGCCGAACAGAGTCCTCAGGAGTTTCTCCCGTCAACAGGCCATACACCAGGCCGGACGCGAAGCCGTCGCCGCCGCCGACACGATCGTAGACATCGATGTCGCAGGTCGGCGCCACGAACGTGTCGCCGTTCATCCACGCGACCGCGCTCCATCGGTGACGGCTCGTCGAATGCACTTCGCGCAGCGTCGTCGCCACGACCTTGAGATTTGGAAACTTCTGGAGTGTCCGGTCGATCATCCCGACGAACGTACTGGGATCGAGCGCCGATGTGGCAGCCACTTCCGGCCCGGGAATTCCCAGTCCCTTCTGCAAATCCTCCTCGTTGCCGACGAGGACGTCGACATGCTGCACGACGCGCTCGAGAACGGCGACCGCCCGCGTTGCTCCGCCTGACGCGCTCCACAGTTTCTCGCGGTAATTGAGATCGAACGAGACAATGGCGCCGTGCTTGTGAGCCGCTTCCATCGCCTCGATGATCAGCTCGGAGGTTGTTTCGGACAGCGACGCGAAGATACCGCCGCTGTGGAACCAGCGCACGCCTGACCCGAAGATCGATGCCCAGTCGAAATCACCGGGCTTCAAGCGCGCCGCGGCTTCGTTGCTGCGGTTGTAAAAGACGATCGGGGCGCGCACGCCGTGGCCCCGGTCGCTGTAGACGGCGGCCATGTTCGGACCCCACGCGCCGTCATGTTTGAACATCTTGTAGAACGGCGTCACGCCCATGGAGCGGACCTGACGCGCGATCAGTTCGCCGATCGGATACTCGACCATTGCGCTCGCGACGCCGGTCCGGAGACCAAAACAGTCGGCGAGATTCGCTGCCGTGTTGAACTCGCCACCGCTGACGTGAATCGCGCAGGCGTGGGCTTTGCGAAACGGAACGACCCCCGGATCAAGCCGGTGAACCAGCGCGCCGAGAGCAAGAAAATCGAGAGAACCGTTTTCGGGAATGCGAAGAGGAGCCTTCATGATCCTTGAACGCTATAAATAGACTCGCGCCCCTGTCAAGAAAGCGAAATTCAATGAAAGATTCCCCTTATCTTGCGGCCGAGCCCGGAGAGGATCCCTTCGAACACCCGTCGAACACGCTGCTTCACCGTTCCGCGGTGAATCGGGCACAAGCGCGACGGCACGTCGTCGTTTTCCTTGAAATACTCGATATACGTCGGACACTCCTCGACCGGGCGAAGGTACGACACGCTGCAGAGTTGCTCGCCATGGAGTCCGGCAGGGACGTCGAAATCACGCGCCGGCCGGCGTTGGACCGCGCGGCGCATGAAATCGGTCCAGATCGGCAAGGCGAATCGCGAGCCGTACCCTTCACGCGCGATCGTCTTCGGCTGATCGAACCCGACCCAGACACCAACCACTAACGATGACGAGAACCCGACGAACCACGCATCCTTGAAGTCGTCAGTGGTGCCTGTTTTGCCGCCCGAAGGAAACCGGATGCCCCAGCCTCGCGCCGCCGACGCCGTGCCGCGATCCATGACGTCTTCGAGCATCGACACCATCTGGAATGCGGTTTCGGGCGAGATAACGCGCTCGCTACGAACTGCGCTGTCGTACACCGCAGTGCCATCCGCATCGATGACGCGAATCATCCCCCTCGGCCTGACTGCGAATCCGCCGTTCGGAAACATCGCGAACGCGGCGGTGAGGTCGAGCGGCGAGACCTCGCCGGTTCCGAGCGAAAGCGACGGCACGTCCGGCAGGTCGCGCATGCCCGCCGTCGATGCCAGCCGCAGGACTGGACGCGATCCCACACGCTGCTGCAATGACGTCGCGGCGCGATTGTTCGACTCGATCAACGCCGCCCGCAGTGTCAGCGCGTCAGCAATTTCATCCTTGGCGTTACGCGGTGCCCATTCGTCCGGCCCCTGTGGCTGAATGTTGGTCAAACCATCGAGCACCGTGACAGGCGTGTATCCGTGGTCGAGTGCGACCGCGAACAGGAAGGGCTTGAACGCCGATCCAGGCTGGCGGCGGCTGCGTACGGCGCGGTTGAACTGTGATTGACGAAAATCTCGTCCGCCGACGAGAGCCAGGATGTCGCCGCTCTGTGGATCGATGGCAACCAGCGCCGCCTGAAGCTCCGGTTGGTTGAAACGGCGCAGGACATCGGCGATGGAGCGCTCCGCCATGTCCTGCAGTTCCGGGATGAACGTGGTGCGCACTTCCCAGTCGGGCGGATGGTCGCCGCCAAACTCGTCGCGAAATTGCTGCCGCAGGAATTCCTTGGCGTAACCGCCGCGCGGATCGGTCGGTCCGGGGTATGGGGCGATGCGGATTCGCGTCGTGCGCGCCACTCGCTCCTGCGCGTCGGAGATGAAGCCTTCTTCGCGCATGCGCGTCAACACGACGTGGCTGCGTTCGATCGCGCCGTCGAGATTCGTCCACGGCGAGAGAGACGAGGGGGCGCGCGCGAGACCGGCGATCAACGCGCACTCGGCCAGGTTCAGCGTCTTTGCCGGCCGGTTGAAGAGATGCTTCGACATCGTTTCGACGCCGTAGACACCGCCACTCAGGTAGATGCGATTCAGATACAGCTCGAGAATCTGCTGCTTCGAGAGCGCCGAATCGACCATCAGCGCGAGGGCAGCCTCGCGAATCTTGCGTCCGTACGACTTCTGGTTCGAGAGAAACAGCGTGCGCGCGAGCTGCTGCGTCAAGGTGCTGCCGCCTTCGACGGCGCCGCCCGAACGCACGTCGCGATAGATCGCGCGGCCAAGCGCGATCGGATCGATCCCCATGTGCCTGTAGAACCGATGGTCCTCGACGGCGACAAACGCATGCTGCAGGTCGGCGGGGATCTCTGCGAGCGGAATATCCTGATGCCGTTCGTCCATCCGGAACCAGCGGCGTCCGTCGGCGGCGAGAAACCACGTATCGCCGACGCCGCGACGGAGTTTGTAGACGCCCCATGCCTGTCGCAACGTCCACGTCGCGGAGATCACCGTGAGCACGACGAGCGTGACAAAGACAGCGCCGGCAAGCCGATCGCGAGTGAGGCGAGGAATCTTCACGGCCGGCGGACCCGCCGTCCGTTCAGCACAAGTGAAAGCACAAGGTAGTAAATCGGAAAGAACAGCGACGCCAGCAGAAGCGGCCGCGGCACATCAGGCAGCATGACAATCATCTGGAGCACTATCACGCCCCAGACGAGACACAGTGCAATGGTCAGGCCGCGCAAAACCGGGGTTCGCGAGGGGTAGATGTAACCAATCCGTACGAACACCATCGCGCTCAGGGCGACGAGGACGATCGCATTCACGACTGGTGTCAGGCGGGCGGCAAAAAGATACAAAGCTGCGATATTCCAGTAAGACGGAAATCCTGTGAAGAAGTGATCATCCGTCTTGGCATCGGCCGCCGAGAATCCGTACGCGCTACTCAGCAGCATTGCCGCGACGACAATGGCGTCCCATCCGGAGGGCAGCAGGCCGGCCTGAAAAAGGAGCAGGCCCGGCACGAACACAAACGTCAGGTAGTCGACAATATCGTCGAGCCGGCCACCATCGAACGCTGGCGTCGCTTCCTTCACCCGCGCCAGTCGGGCCAGCGCCCCATCGGTCGAATCGATGATCGTCGCAACGACCATCAACAGAAACGCGAGCCGGAACCGCTGCTGAATCACCGCGATCGTCATGGCGAACGCGAGTATCGCGCCGCACGCGGTGTAGCAGTGGACCAGCCATGCGAAGGCGCGCGAGGGCAACAGCGGATGAGCTGTCCGCGGCTGAGGTCTCATGCAATTCCGCGCACGCGCCGAGCGATCGCTCGTTTACTTCGCCGGTACGACGGTGTAAAATGTGACCACATTCCAATCCCCAGCGGAGTGTTTTCTTTTTCAGCACTCAGTCTGCCGCCTGCCATCCAGGTGGAGCAATCAAAGAAAGCGCATGCTCTCTTTTTGATCGCTTCTATCCGTCATGGTCCGGCCGCACTTCGCGAAACGGATGTAACCCGTGTTGCCACCGCGCTTCCGACGTCCTCGTTTTCTGGTCGTGGCGATTGTCGCCATCCTCGCTGTGTGCGCGGTACCGGCCACCATCTATCTCAAGCGCGCGCCTGAACCTGCGGCGATCGCGCTGTCCGAGTTCCTCCAGCAGGTCGACCGCGGCGCCGTTGCCAAGGTGACCTTCGGCGAGCGCGATATTCAGGTGACGCTACGCGACGGACAGACACTGCAGACAGTCGCGCCGACAGAGTTCCTGTCGGCGAACTCGTCGTTCATCAACGACCTGGTCAAACGCAACGTGCGCGTTGAGGTAAATCCGCTTTCGGATCCGCAGGCGCTCAGCTACGGAATGATCCTGACGGTCGCCGCATTTTTCGCGCTGATTGGCTTCACAGTGTATCGGACGACCGCCGGCCGGATTCCAAACTCGGGCCGGACTCGCGTTGCCGAACGTGGCGACACGGTCGTCACGTTCCAGGACGTCGCCGGTGTCGACGAAGCAAAGGATGAAGTCAAAGAGATCGTTGATTTCCTCCGGCACCCGGACCGATTTTCGTCAATCGGCGGACGGATACCGAAAGGCATCCTGCTCGTCGGCCCGCCGGGCACCGGCAAAACACTCCTCGCGCGATCGATTGCCGGTGAAGCCGGCGTGCCTTTCCTGTTCGCGAGCGGGTCCGACTTCGTCGAAATGTACGCGGGTGTCGGCGCCGCGCGCGTTCGTCGTCTCTTCCGCGATGCGCGCCGTCACAAGTCCTGCATTGTGTTCATCGACGAGCTCGATGCGGTCGGCCGCAGCCGCGGCGGCAACTCGCTGAGTCACGAGGAACGCGAGCAGACGCTCAACCAACTGCTCGTCGAGATGGATGGTTTCGAGTCCCACGTCGGCATCGTCGTCATCGCCGCCACGAACAGGCAGGACATTCTCGACCCGGCGCTCCTCCGTCCTGGCCGGTTCGACCGCCAGGTTACGGTCGGTAATCCTGACTTGAAGGGGCGCGAAGCGATTCTCCGCGTCCATACCCGCCGCGTGACGATGGACCCGGCGGTAAATCTTCGGTCCATCGCCCGCGGAACGCCTGGCTTCTCCGGCGCGGACCTGGCCAACGTCGTCAACGAGGCGGCGCTGTTCGCGGCGCGCGGCGGCCGCGATCGCGTCACCGACGCGGATCTTTCCGAAGCACGCGATAAAGTGCTAATGGGTGTGGAGCGGCGATCGGTCGCGCTTAGCGAACTCGACCGCGTCAACTGCGCGTATCACGAGGCCGGCCACGCAATCGTCGCGGCCCTTCTGCCGAATGCCGACCCGCTGCATAAAGTCACGATCATTCCGCGCGGTCGCGCGATGGGCGTGACGATGCAGCTGCCTGAAGCCGATCGCCATACCTACACCAAGGGGTATCTCGACACGCAGGTCGCGGTGCTCATGGGCGGGCGCGTCGCCGAGGAACTCTTCATGAATCACATGACGAGCGGCGCGTCGAACGACATCGAGCGCGCCACCGAGATCGCGCAGCACATGGTATGCGAGTGGGGAATGTCCGCTCTCGGCCCTCTCGCGTATCGGAAGCCCGGGAACGCATTCCAGACCGATCGCCCGCATACAGTCAGCGAAGCGACGGCTCAGCGGGTTGACGACGAGATTCGTAAGATCGTGATGGACGCATACGATCACGCCAGACACGTGATCGAGCGCAACAGGGAGCCGATGCGGGCACTTGCCGAGGCGCTGCTCGAGCAGGAATCGCTCGAGGCGGACGAAATCAAAACGCTGCTCGAAGAATCCGGCGCGCAGCGCTGAAATTGCTGATTGCTGAATTCTGATTGCTGATTGATCGGACCCAATCAGCAATCAGCAACGAAAATCAGCAATTACTGGTAGGCAGCTAGTCGTTTGTCGATTTCAGCGATGGCGAGCTTGATCTGCTGCTTGCGTACGGGATGCTCGGTCGTTTCAGCCTGCTGCTCGAGATTGGATTTCGCCAGGCGGAGCGACTCGAGTTCGCGGACCTTCTCGGGATCGATCTTCGGCCCGCCGCCGGCGCGGCGCCGCCGCTCAGCTTCCCGCTCTTCAATTTGTTCCTGGATTCGCGCTTCTGCGTCGACGAGGCCTTCTCCGGAATCACCCATAAGTTAATTCTGGCTTCCTGACTGCCCCGGCCACACCACGTGCGGTGAACGGCAAGGGCGAAGACAACCGAAAAACAGCCGACGCAGCTTGCGCCGCCCCGGCCACAAGAGTGTCTTCCATTGTGCCCCGTTAAGTGCCAGTGGTCAAACAAGTAAATAGAATAAGCCGGTGGGAAGACGGGCTGAAGTCCTCGATCTCTTTCACCCTGCGGTCGCGGAGTGGTTTCGCGATTCGTTCGAGCGGCCGACGCCTCCGCAGGCGCAAGGCTGGCCGGCGATCGCCGACGGCGACTCGACGCTGATCCTTGCGCCGACCGGCAGCGGCAAGACGCTGACGGCGTTCCTTTGGTGCATCAATCGCGTGATGTTCGATCCGGTGCCGCCGAAAGAGCGGCGATGCCGGGTTCTCTACATCTCGCCGCTCAAGGCGCTCGCCGTCGACATCGAGCGAAACCTGCGTGCCCCGATTGCCGGTATTGCCAACCGGGCCACCGCGCGAGCCGACTCCTTTCATCAGCCCGCCGTCGCGATTCGCACCGGTGATACACCAGCAGTCGAGCGCGCGCGCTTCCTGCGCGAACCTGCGGACATTCTTATCACCACGCCCGAATCGCTCTACCTGCTGCTGACTTCGAACGCGCGGCGCACCCTTCGCTCGATTGACACGGTGATCGTCGACGAAATTCACGCGCTCGTCCCAACCAAACGTGGCGCACATCTGGCGCTGTCGCTGGAGCGGCTTGAAGCGCTGCGACGTGAAGATGCTGATGATGAGACGCGAGCAGCAATCCAGCGCATTGGGCTTTCTGCAACACAGCGGCCGTTGGATGAAGTGGCGCGGTTTCTGGGGGGACAGGATCACGGGAAAAGGGAAAAGCCAGAAGGGAAAAAGAAAGGGGCGCAAGGCGCACAGGGCAAACGCATGCGCAGACCCTTGCCAATCGCCGACCCGGATGAGGCCATTCACGACGAATTCGCGACGGAACGCGCGTCGACCCGCTTTCGGCCGGTCACCATCGTCGATACCTCAGAGAAGAAGCGACTCGAGCTCCGAATCGAAGTGCCGGTCGAGGACATGGCGAAGATTGGCCAGCCGATCGAGATCCCGAGCGGTCCGGCGGCGCAAGGCCCGGCACGAACCTCGATCTGGTCAGCGATTCATCCGCGACTGCTCGAACTGGTCCGTGCTCATCGTTCCACGCTGATCTTCGTCAATAGCCGGCGAATCGCGGAGCGGCTGGCGTCGGCATTGAACGAGCTGGCCGGCGAGACGCTGGTGCGATCCCACCACGGATCGCTGGCGCGACCGCAACGGATCGAGGTTGAAGATCGGCTGAAGGCGGGGCAGATCCGCGGGCTCGTTGCCACGTCGTCGCTTGAACTCGGAATCGACATGGGCGCGATCGATCTGGTCGTGCAGATCGAAGCTCCCCCGTCGGTTGCAAGCGGCATGCAGCGGATTGGACGTGCCGGACACACCATCGGCGCGGCGAGTCGCGGAGTCATCGTGCCAAAATTCCGCGGCGATCTCGTCTCGTGCGCCGCGGTCACTCGCGCGATGCATGAAGGACGGGTCGAGTCGAGCCGTTATCCTCGAAATCCCCTGGACGTGCTGGCGCAGCAGATCGTCGCCATCGTCGCAAATGAAGAATGGAGCGTTGACGCGCTGTTCGATACCGTTCGCGGCGCCGCACCGTTTGCCGAACTCAGTCGATCCGTTTACGACGGCGTGCTCGACATGCTGTCGGGACGGTACCCGTCCGATGACTTCGCGGATCTGCGGCCACGTCTCACGTGGGATCGGCTGAAAAGCCGTCTGACCGCGCGCGAGGGAGCCAAGCGCGTCGCGGTCATCAACGGGGGGACGATCCCCGATCGCGGCCTGTACGGTGTGTTTCTCGTTGGCGAACGCGGTCCACACGCGCGCGTTGGCGAGCTCGACGAAGAGATGGTGTTCGAGAGCCGGGTGGGCGAGACGTTCCTCCTCGGCGCCTCAACCTGGAGGATTGAAGAGATCACGCACGATCGGGTGCTCGTCTCCCCTGCTCCGGGTGAACCGGGCAAGATGCCGTTCTGGAAGGCCGATGCGCCCGGCCGACCGCTGGAACTCGGACGACATATCGGTGAGCTCGTTCGAACGCTGCGTCATATGCCGGCATCGGCTGCCGTTCAGCGCCTCGTTCAGCATCACGATCTCGATAATCAAGCCGCTGAAAACCTCATTCGCTACCTGGCTGATCAAGCATCGGCTGCCGGTGTGGTTCCTGACGACCGCACGATTCTGATCGAGCGGTGCCGCGACGAACTGGGCGATTGGCGTATCTGTGTCCTGACGCCGTTCGGCGGAAAAATTCACGCGCCGTGGGCGATGGCGGCTGTCGAACGCGCTCGCGCGGAAACCGGCATCGATGTCGAGACGATGTGGACCGATGACGGGTTCGTGGTGAGGTTTCCGGAGACGGAGGATCCGCCGGATCCGAATCTGATGATTCCAGCGTCGGATGAAGTCGAGGCGCTGGTCGTTCGACAGCTTGGCGCGACGGCCCTTTTCGCCGCGAAGTTCCGCGAAGCCGCGGCGCGTGCGCTCCTCTTGCCCAAGCGCCGTCCTGGAGGTCGAAGTCCTCTCTGGCAACAGCGGAAGCGCGCGGCCGATCTCCTTGCCGTCGCCGCGCAGTACGGGTCGTTTCCAATGATTCTCGAGGCGTACCGCGAATGCCTGCGCGACGTCTTCGACATGCCCTCACTAGTCGAAACGCTCCGGCGCATCGAGCGCCGCGAGATCCGGACCGCCACGGTCGATTCGGCCATGCCATCACCGTTTGCAGCCGCGCTGCTGTTTGGATACGTCGCGAATTATATTTACGACGGTGATGCGCCACTCGCGGAGCGGCGGGCGCAGGCACTTGCAATCGATCAGTCTCAGCTGCGCGAGCTGCTCGGGGAAGTGGAGCTTCGCGAACTGCTCGACGCAGGTGCGATCGCCACCGCCGAGCGGCAGCTGCAGCACGTCGATGACGAACAACAGGCACGATCGATCGATGGTGTTCACGATCTGCTGTTGCGACTCGGCGATTTGACAGAAGACGAAGTCGCCGCGCGATCACGCGTCGATGCAAAGGACGCACTCGCCGAACTGCTTCGGGCGCGTCGCGCAATCAAGGTCAATATCGGCGGACAGCCGCGTGTAATCCCGGTCGAGTACGCAGGACGCTACCGGGATGCGCTGGGCGTCCCACTCCCCGTCGGACTACCAGAATCGCTGATCGCGCCGGCGCCAAATGCGAGTCAGGATCTCGCCAGGCGCTACGCGCGAACACACGGCCCCTTTGCCACCCAGGAGTTTGCGGAACGGTATGCCCTCGGCCGGACAACGGCCGAGTCCATGCTGAAAACACTCGCGAACTCCGGACGCCTGCTCGACGGAGAGTTTCGGCCCGGGGGAACCGGACGCGAGTGGTGCGACCCAGACGTGCTGCAATCAATTCGGCGGCGATCGCTGGCGCGTCTTCGCAAGGAAGTCGAGCCGGTGGAACCGGCGGTGTTCGGGCGTCTTCTAACCAGCTGGCAAGGCGTATCGCGTCCCCGGCTCGGCCTGGATGCTTTGCTCGATGCAATCGAGAACCTGCAGGGGGCGCCGCTTCCGGCATCGATTTTTGAGTCGGAGATTCTATCGGCGCGCGTGCGCGGATATAACCCCGCCGATCTCGATGCCCTGACCGCCGGCGGCGAAGTGACGTGGGTCGGCGTCGAACCGCTCGGCGAACGCGATGGCCGGCTGGCGGTGTTCCTGACCGATCACATGAGTCGCCTGTGGCGTCCGCCTGCGCCGCCGGCTCCGGCGGGACCTCGCCGGAGCATTGCGAAGGCCGGTCCGCCGAGTGATTCTGAAGTGTCGCCTCGCGAACGGGCGATCCTGAGCTACCTCGAGTCTGAGGGCGCGTCGTTCTTTGCGCCGATTCACGATGCTGCGGGAGGTGGCTATCCCGGCGAAACCGTCGATGCGCTGTGGGATCTCGTGTGGAAAGGATTGCTCACCAACGATACGTTCCATGCGCTGCGGGCCTTCACCAGGCCGGCTGAGAAGCGACAGCGCAAACCAGCAAGGCGCACGAATTTTCGAAGCCGTCGCATCGGCCCCCCTTCATCGGAAGGCCGCTGGTCTCTCACCGCGGATCGTCTGACCGGTGACGTCTCACCAACTGAGTGGTCGACGGCAACCGCTCAACAACTCCTCTCTCGCTACGGTGTTGTCACGCGAGAGGTCGCTGGAGCTGAAGGCATCGAAGGGGGATTCAGCGCGGTGTATGACGTGTTGAAAGCCATGGAAGATGCAGGCCGGATCCGGCGCGGATATTTCGTCGCCGGCGTCGGCGCGATGCAATTTGCAATGCCGGCCGCCCTCGAACTGATGCGATCGTTCAAGAACGCCAGCGATGATCCCGATACCGTCGTCTTGTCGGCGACCGATCCGGCAAACCCGTACGGAACGATGCTCAAGTGGCCGTCCGTCGAGGCGACCGATTCCGGTGCGGGGCGTGGGCCCACACGAACCGTTGGCTCACTCGTAGTCCTTGTCGATGGCGCGCTCGCGGGGTACGTGGCACGCGGCGGACGGCAATTGATCGCTTACCTGCCGGAGGATGAACCCGCTCGCAGCGTGGTGAGCCGAGCAGTGGCAGCGCGGCTCGCGGCGATGGCACGGGGTGAAGATGGGCGGGGCGGTCTCCTGATCTCGGAAATCAATGGCAGTCCAACCGCCGATCATCCGCTCGCACCGTTTCTGATCGACGCCGGTTTCAACGCATCAGCAATGGGATTCCAGATGCGAAAAACGGTCGGGTCCGCCGCCGGATTCGGTTCCGAGATCCCGGCCCTCGCGATCGCCCAATCGTCAACCGGTCAGGACGACGAGGATGCCTGAAGGGGATACAATCTTCCGCGCCGCACGCACACTCCATCGCGCGCTGGCGGGAAAGCCAGTCACGGCGTTTGAATCGATGTTTCCCGCGCTGAACCGTATCAACGATGACGCGCCGATTGCCGGACGCACCATCGAACGCGTTCACTCGACGGGGAAACATCTTCTGATCCACTTTTCCGGCGATCTCGTGCTGCGCACGCACATGCGCATGAATGGCAGCTGGCACATCTATCGTCGCGGGGAAAAGTGGCAGCGCGCGCGTCGCGATATGCGTGTGGTGATTGCGACGGCGGACTTCGAAGCGGTTGCTTTCAACATCCCTGTCGCCGAGTTCCTCTCGGAAAGAGAGGTCACGAAGAGCCGCGAGTTGCGGACGCTCGGGCCCGACGTGTTGGCCGACAGCTTCGACTCAGGGAAGGTGATTGCAAACCTCCGCGAGCGATCGGGCTGGGACATTGCCGAGGCTCTCCTCAATCAGCATGTCCTCGCCGGACTCGGCAACGTCTACAAGTCCGAGATCCTGTTCATGTGCCGCGTCAATCCATTTGCGCGGGTTGCGGAACTGACGGAAGCCGACCTGACGTCAATCGTCGAGGAGAGCCGCCGAGTGCTGACGCTGAATGTCTCGGAAGGGCTCGAGCTGATGACAACGTATGGTGGATTGCGGCGGACGACGGGCCGCGGCGATCCGAGCGATCGCTTGTGGGTCTACGGCCGCGCGCGGCTCCCCTGTCGTCGCTGCGGAACTCCAATCCGCATTCGCAAACAGGGCGGAGACGCCCGCCTCACGTACTGGTGCCCAAAATGCCAGAGCGCCGGGAGGGCGGGGCTCTAGCCACGCGATCTCAGATGATTGTCTGGATTGCGTTGGCGGCGGGAATGGCAGCCTCGGTCGCCGCGTTATACGGCCACTACCTCGTGCTGCCCGCGTGGCTCACCGGTCCGGAAGTCTGCCAGCTCGAACACGGCGGCTGCGCGGTCCTCTTCCGAACTCCCCGTGCCTCGCTCCTTGGTGTCCCGAACGCATTGCTCGGCGTGATGCTGTATGTGGTACTCGCAGTCGGGTTGCTTCGTGATTGGCCGCCATTCTGGCTGTTCCTGATGACGCTTCCCGCGGTTGCGATGAGCGCGTTTCTCGGATGGAGCCTCATCTCCCGCGGACTGCAATGCCGGATTTGCTGGACGGGACATGTCGCGAACGCGGTTCTCGCGCTCACGCTGGCGATTCGCTCAATCACTAATCACTGATCACTCATCCTGAATCGCTAATCCCTGAATCGCTCATCCCTGAATCGCTGATCCCTGAATCGTCGAATCGTTGAATCGCAACTCGCTGGCATGAGCTGTGCGCCATGTGGCAGTCATGGCGAACAAAATTGAGGAATTGCCCATTTATCACAAGGCGGTAGCGTTCTGGAGCGCAGTAAATGCAATCCTCGAGTCACCGCGCCTACGCACAAATCGACGTTTACACGAACAGATCTCCAATGCCAATGACTCGATCACGTCGAATATGGTGGAAGGCTTTGAACAGGGAACCGACAGGGCATTTGCAAACTTTCTGACCCATTCAAAAGCATCGCTCGCCGAAGTCCTGACGCGGTTGAAGCAGGCGTATTTCAAGAAGTACATCTCAGAGGACCAGTTGAAGCCGCAACTGACAAACGGCGAGGAGCTCGGCAAGATGCTTGGAGGCTTTATCAAATACCTTCGGCGCTCGGACTGGGATGACCGAGGATCGCACGGCTTGCCCAAATAACGACTTCAAGGATTCCAGGACTCAAGGATTCTAGGATTGAAGGATTCACGATTCGAGGATTGAAGGATTCACGATTCGAGGATTCGAGGATTCACGATTCGAGGATTCGAGGATTCACGATTCGAGGATTCGAGATTCGAGGATTCGAGGATTCGAGGATTCGAGGATTAGTGATTCGCGATCAGTGATTAGTGATAAGGGATTCAACGTCGCTGTCGCATCACGACATGCATGAGCCCGTCGGTGCCAACCACACGTTCGAGCACTATGTCAGATGCATCGACGGCAGGGGGGGCCGCCGACGCGATACCAGCGCCGGGTGCGGTGGGATTGTGAATCGGGCAAATGTCAGGCGGCACGGTGCCGACCGCAAACAGGTCCTCGTACACTGGCGGCTCATTCGATGCTTGCACAGTGGCGGCGTCATCCTGATCGAACATGCCGTTGGTCGGAACAAACTGAGCCGAGCCATCGGCGCGGGTGACCGTGTACATCTCACCCTGATGTCTGCAAGCCTCGGTCGCTCGCGCGCCGCTCAACCGGCAGATAGCGACCTTCTCCACATCCGGCGGCATTGGATACCAGTCGGCTTTGTCGTGCGAAGTGGCCGCTTTCATGAACCGGCCCCACACCGGCGCGGCGACGATCCCGGCGAACCCGCCGCGCATGATCGGCGCGGGTTGATCGAGACCGAACCAGACTCCGGCGACGAGGTGAGGCGTGTACCCGATGAACCATGCGTCGGCGTAGTTGTCGGTCGTTCCCGTTTTGCCGGCAGCCGGTAGTTTGAAACCGGCCGAGCGCGCTGACGAGCCGGTTCCGCTCGAGATCACGTCCGAGAGCATGCTCGACATCAGATAGGCGGTGGTCGCACTGATCGCCTGCGTGTGACGTTCGGCTGCGCTAAAAATCGTTGCGCCGGAACCATCATCAACCCGCGTGATCAATCGAGGCGCCGCGACACTTCCACGATTCGCAAATGCCGTATACGCCGTCGTCAACTCGAGCAGCGTCACTTCACCAGTGCCGAGCGCCAGCGATGGAACCAACGGCAACTGCGATTCGATGCCGAGCCGCTCCGCGTAATACACCGCAGCGCTGACGCCGATCTGCTGAAGCAGTTGGGCGGCCGCTCGATTGCTCGAGGTTTTGAGCGCGGCGCGGAGCGTGTATTCGGGCTCCTCGTGGCCCCCGGATGGAAGCCATGTCTCGTCACCGGCCGCAATTGGCGTGTCCAGGTCGTGCAGCAGCGTTCCGGGCGAATAACCGCGCTCAATCGCTGCGGCATAGATGATCGGCTTGAACGCAGAGCCGGCCTGGCGATGCGCCTGCGTTGCGCGATTGAAGCTGCTGGCCTTGAAGTCTCGTCCTCCTACCAGCGCGCGGATATCACCAGTCGTTGGATCCATCGCGACGAAACTGGCCTCGAGATCGCGTGCCGCCGGACGAGTCTTTGAGATCGCCGCGATTCGGCCAGTGACCGCCGCTTCAGCCTGCCGCTGCAACTCAGGATCGTAGGTCGAGTGCACACGTAAGCCGCCTCGGAGCACTCTGTCCGCGCCAAACAACGCAAACAGCTGCCGCCGGACCTCTTCCTGAAAATACAGGCCGGAGTCCGGTCCGTTGGTCGCAGTTGCCGCCGCTGCGGCGTCGTCGATATGACGTCCGCCTCGCGGCAGTGGCATGCTGCTCGCGGTTCGGAGTCCCTCGTCGGACAGCCGTCCTTCGCGGTACATCAATCGGAGAACCAGGTTGCGACGCTTCAGTGCGCGTGCCGGCGCAATCGATGGAGAATCGCTCGACGGCGATCTGACGAGTGCAGCGAGAAGCGCGGCTTCGTGTGGATCGAGATCGGATGCCGGCTTTCCAAAATAGCCCTGGGATGCGGCCTCCACGCCGTAGTAGCCGTCGCCCAGGTAGACCGTGTTCAAGTACTGTTCGAGGATCCGGGCTTTCGTATAGCGCTGTTCGATCTGCGCCGCCAACAGGATCTCGCGTATCTTCCTGTCGTAGGTTCGCTCCGAAGAGAGTGACGCACGCGCGAGCTGCTGCGTAATCGTGCTGCCGCCCTCGATGATGCGGCGGGCACGGAAGTTTCTCCAGGCGGCGCCGGCGATGCGAACCGGATCCATGCCGTGATGCGAGAAGAAGCGGCGATCTTCAACCGCGAGGACGGCGTCGACCATGTTGTGCGACACGCGATCGAGTGGAACAGCAATGCGTTGTTCTATGAAAAAGGTGAAGGCCGGTCGATTGTACCGGTCGTATACGATCGTTGTCTGCGGACGAGGCGCCAGATTCGCCAGGACCTCCGCGCGGTCGAGTTCATCGACGATCGACTCAGCGACGAGGACGGCCTTGATTCCTGCGTACCACGCAGCGATCGTCACTGCGAGCACGGCCGTCAACACGAAGCTGCGTCTCATCACCATACGCAGTGATGATTTGAGCAACCGGGGTGCCACCGGCTGAGCCGCTCGTGATGGCGTTAATTACGCGTATTTGGCCGATGAGTTGGGCGATCGGAATCGAAGTGGGTAGCGCGTTTCACACCGCCGCGACTCTCGCGGCGTGCGTGTAGAGGTTGAACCCGCCGTCGCGGACGAATCCGAGCAGCGTGATTCCTGCTTCGTCGGCAAGCTCAATCGCAAGGCTGGACGGTGCTGATACGGCACACACGATCGGGATCCCTGCAAGCCAGGCTTTCTGAACGATCTCGAACGAGGCGCGGCCGCTTACCGCAAGGGCGTATTGCCGAAGTGGCACACGCTCTTCGAACAGCATCGCGCCGACGACCTTATCGACGGCGTTGTGCCGGCCGACGTCCTCCGCCGACGAGTGGCACGTACCGTCCAAGGCAAATAGTCCTGCCGCATGAAGGCCGCCGGTTTCTTCAAAAACGGTTTGCCGGATCCTCAACCGCAGCGGCAGTTCCGCCGCGATCCGCGGGCTGATGCGATCTTCAACCGGCAGCGGCGGCGTCTGACATCGCAGTGACTCGATGGTGACGCGGCCGCATAACCCGCACGAAGACGACGTCATGATGTTTCGCCGCTGCTCGAGGTGCTCCTTCACGCGTTTCGTTGCCGCACCGACGAGGTACACGTCAACGACGTTGTGCACGTCAGGATGATCGGGGTGGCGGCAGTGTTCCACCGCTCCGAGATCGTCGTGCGAGTGAATGACGCCTTCCGAGAGGAGAAAGCCAGCTGCCAGCTCGCGATCAGAACCTGGCGTGCGCATGATGACCGCAAATGGTTTTCCGTGCAGCCGCACCTCGAGCGGTTCTTCCGTTGCCGCAAGGTCTTCCGGCGGTGCGTCGGCGCGACGGCCGAAGCGCGTCACGCGAACACGGCGAAACGGCGAGAAGGAATCAGGCATGATCTTTCCGCCCTTTGTACGCGAGCACGCGCTCCATGAAATCCGCGCGAACGGCGGGATCGGCAAGCCGTCCTTCTTCTTCGACCGGTAGCAGTGGAAAGCGCTCGAGCAGCACTGAAGCGAACAATCCACGTCCATCGATGGCAGAGGATCCGTCGCTACACGCCACGCTGACGCTCCATGCGCCGCAACTCGGGGATTTGCTCTTCAACACGTAGCCGTCAAGATTCTCGCGCGCGAGCATTTCGACTCGCGCTCTGGCCCATTCATTCATACGATCGGTATAGTCCATACTGGTGCTCGTCGTCATCATCCGCGTCGTTCCTCCAACCCGGACGAGTTGCAGCGGCTCACGTGGCGTGCCCATTCCGACTTCCACTTCCGGACACACCGGCACCCACTCGACATACTTGCCCAAATCGTCGGTCAGCAAAGAATCGCGTTTGTGGCCCCCGTCAAACCTGACTTCCTGCCCAAGAAGGCACGACGAGATTCCCAACCTCAATGGACTTACTTCGGGATCCGTTGTCCGGGATCCGGGATCCGATCCGTGTTTATCCGTGTTCATCCGTGGTTCGTGTTTATCCGTGGTCTCGCCGTCAGCAGGATCTCGACCAATCCGTCGGGCGCAACCAGGCCGCAGCGGATGGTCGTTCGCGACGGGTTGTGCGATCCGAAGAACGACCGGTATTCGCGATCGATCGCCGATAGGTTCTTCGGATCCGTGACGTAGACGATGGCCTCATCGACGTCGCTGGGTGAAACACCGACGAACCCGAGCGTCTTGCGCAGCTTCTCCAGTGTCGCCTTCGTCTGCGCCGCCGCGTTGTCCCGATTCGTCTCGTCGTTGCCAAGTGCTCCTGACAAGTAGGCGCGATCGCCGGCAACGACCGCAGGACTGAGCGGAAGGTTCCAGTTCGGTGGCAGGCCTTCCGTGATTGCGTGGCGTGACGACGACGAGGCAATGAAGGTGATCTCGACCGAGTACTGCGGGCCCGCGAGCGCCGCACGGATCGTCGCTCGGGCCGGCGGAGCTGACGGGAAGTACGTGCGATATGCGTCGTTCATGGCCGCGAAGGAAGCCGCATCTGGAAGGTAGACACGTGATGCCACAATGTTCGCGTGTGAGAGTCCCGCCGCGTGCAGCAGCTCGCCGGCATTGTCGAGAATGACGCGGGTCTGCTGTCCGACGTCTCCGGTCACCACTGAATTGTCACGACCGTTTCGTGACACCAGCCCGGAAAGAAAAACAGTCTCGCCGGTTTGCAAGGCGTAGCTGTAAGGACTGGGTGACTCTACCCAATCGCGAGGATGGACGATCGTTCGATCGGCCGCAGCGGCAACGGCGACCAGCGACATTTCGACGAGTGTCTCGGGTGCCGAAAGATCAACGACCACGGTGGTCCGCGTGGGAAAAGCGCCCTTCCAGAAAGTGCGATACGCATCGTTCATCGCGCCAAAGTCAGACGCCGCGCGTATGAAGACGAGCACCGACACGACGCGATCGAGCGACGAGCCCGCACCCGCCAACGATCGCTGCACTTGCTCCAGAATGTTCCGCGTTTGAGTTGGGACGTCTCCACGGACGGTTGGAGTCACACCGCTGACGTATATGAGCTGGCCGCTCTCGACAACTTCAGGCATTGGTGAATTGTACCGGGATCCGGGATCCGTTGGTGCGCGATCCGGGATCCGTGGTGCGGGTCTTTATTAATTATTCCCTGTGGCTTCCGCCTTTAGGCGGAAGGACCGCCGTTCGACATCGCTCCAATCACACAGCAGCGATACATCACGATCGCTGAGCCGCGAATCCGGATGCATCCATAAGTACGACGTCAGCGGCATCTCCCCTTTTCGCGTCTGGTCGCAGACGTCCTTGAGCAGCTGCGGAACCTTGTCGCGATCGTACTGCGCCCAGTCGGAATAGTTGAAGTGCCGCCGGCCGTTATTGACGTCGTTGATGACGAACCATGACACCGGCGCGACGCTGCTGTACCAAGGCCAGCGAGTATCGTGCGAGTGGCAATCGCGGCAACCGCGCTCGAGCACGTCCTGGATCTGGGCGGGAGCATGCGTGACCGCCGTCAGCGTGCGGGCAGGATCGGTTGGCGGATTGGTGCGCGCGGGACGCGCCAGCTGGATCGCACAGGCGCCGCCAGCGAAAATGAGCGCGGCGTTACGGATCAGTCGTCCTCTGCCGCTCGCCCTGCTCACCGTTTCTTCTTCCACAGCCTCCACCAGTTGGCGCTGTCAAGACCGAGCGTATCCCACCATTGATCGAGAACGCTCTGATCTTTTTTCAGCACCGCATCCCGAGTCACTCCGGCTGGTGGCGGCACGAGCTCCGCCAATCGATCGTAGACGCGCTCTCGTTCGGCACGTGTGCCGCGCGACAACAGGTGCCACAACGTCAATGCATCACGGCGACGAGCAGACGAGAGTACGAAGTCGAATGCCGCACCCCGACGCGGATCCTCCGGCCGATCGAAATCCAGGATCTCGAGTGCTTCTCCGTAACCCGCCGCTGCATCGTCATAGTACGGCGTGCCAGGGCCTGCGCCGGGACGCGTCCGACCGACTGCGCCCTCAGGAATGAATGATTCGCGGCCACTGCCTTCGAAGCTCACCCATCCGAGGGTGACGCGGATCAGACCGGCGCCGCCGTCGTCGACCTCGAGTGTGTACTCGCATCCGAGATCGACCGCGGTCGCGCTCGGTGTGTTCACGAAAAACAATTTCGGCGGTGCCCAGATGCGGGCGTGAATGAGGCCGCGTGCGAGCGACATCCGATGCTCGCGGCCGCGCGCTTCGACCGCCTGCAGCCGCGTGTTTGGCTCGACGTCCACCCGTCCGATTTCGCCGACGTTGATGCGCGCGCGCGACACGGCGTCGGTTTCCAGCCATTCACCGACACGCAGGCGAGCCGTCGATCCATCGGTGCCACTCGGCGACCGGACACCATCGACGACTGGACTCCCAGCAATCCGCTCGACAGTCCACTCCCGGCGGAGTGTGACGGTCGCAAACCATCCCGCACCAGCGATGAGCAGGATCGCTGCTGCCGCAGACAGCGCGCCGATCAGCGGCACAATTCGAAATCGCGCGGGTTTACGCGCCGGCAACTCCGGGGGCGAACCGCGATGACGCAAGCGTCCCAGCAGCGTCTCGAGACGTACGATCTCCGGATCCGGCTCTCCCGAGCCGTCCCACAGATAATCGTTCTTCTCTTCTTCAGTCCTGTTCATTGCAATTGCAGCCAATTCATCATGTAGCGCAGGGCTTTAGCCCTGCCGCAGGCAGTCCTAAAGGGCCGCGCTACACGGATCACGTCGACGGTTCCAATTTCGTCCGAAGCAACGCCATGCCTCGGTGCAGATTCACGCGAACCGATGCCGGTGTAAGCCCCGTCCGTTCCGCGATTTCAGGGCCGGTCAAGCCTTCGACCAGCCGTAATACCAGCGTCTCACGATATGCCGCCGGCAGCCGCCGGATCACATCCAGGACCGCCAATGCCTCGGCTCGGCTGGAAGAGGCTTCCGGCGCGCTCAAATCCGCAGGCAGTTCCACGGCATCAATAGCCTGACGATGAAAATCCGTCGCGCGGTTACGGGCAATCATCGAGAGCCACCCACCAAATGCGGCCGGATCGCGCAGCGAATCGAGCCGGTTCCAGGCCGAGAGAAAAACATCTTGAACCAGGTCCTCGACATCAGTCCTGGGCGCCCGTGCCAATAGGACGCCGTGAATGACCCGCGCATATCGCTCGTACAACGCCTCAAACGCCCGCTGGTCGCCAGCACGCGCCGCGCGCACGAGATGCGCGTCCTCCGACGCGTGCCCCGCCGAAAACATGGTCAACGCCACTCGGGTGTCAAGAGTCGCAGCCTCCACCATTTAGAAGGACGGTGGCAGAACGGCAGCGTTAGCACGTTACAATTGACGAGCCAGCGCGAATCTTACCCCACGTCTTCGGGAGGAACCTTGATGAGACGTCCACTGATCTCTTGTGCCGTTCTGTTGTCATTTGTCGCCATTACCGCGAGTCCTGCGTGGGCGGATGTGAAAACCCGCGAAAAGACCCACGTATCGCTCGGTGGCATGCTCGGGAAGATGTTCAACCTGTTCGGCGGCAAGGCGGCTAAGGAAGGGGTCGTCTCGACCACCGCGGTGAAGGGCAATCGCAAGATCACGAGCAACGACACGACCGGCGAGATCATCGACCTGTCCGAGGAAAAGATCTACAAGCTCGACATGAAGAAGAAGACCTACGAGGTCATCACATTCGAACAGCTGCGGCAGCAAATGCGTGAGGCGCGCGAGAAGGCGGAGAAGCAGGCGTCCCAGGAGCAAGGCAAAGAAGAGAAGCAGCCGGAAAAGGGAAAACCGCAGAAGGAATATGAGGTCGACTTCAACGTCAAGGAGACCGGACAGAAGAAACAGCTCGCCGGTTACGACACGCGTGAAGTGATCATGACCGTCACGGTCCGCGAAAAGGGCAAAACGCTCGAGGACGGCGGTGGGCTGGTCATGAATGTCGACTCGTGGCTTGGTCCACAGATTCCTGCCTTGAAGGAAGTCGCTGAATTTGATGTGAGGTACTGGCGACAGCTGCAAGGTCCGGACGCGATGGGCATGTCGCCTGAACAGATGGCGATGATCATCGCGATGTATCCGGCGTTCAAACAGGCGGCCGACCGCCTGCAGAAGGAATCGCCAAAACTTCAGGGGACTCCACTCGCGTCGACGACCACCGTCGAAGGCGTGAAGTCGAAGGAAGAAGCCGCACAGCAATCGTCGGAGAGTGCTCCGAAATCAATCGGCGGACTCGGTGGCATGCTCGCACGCAAGATGGCAAAGAAGGACGAAAACGCCAACGCGACGCGCGCAACGATCTTCACGGCCGAGCACGAATTTCAGGAAGTTCAAACGTCCGTCGCCGCATCCGATCTCGACATCCCGGCGGGGTTCAAACAAAAATAGCGGATCTGAAAATGCTGATTGTTGATTGCTGATTGAAAGACAAACAGGCCGAACGCGGACGCGTTCGGCGAATTCAGCAATCAGAATTCAGCAATCAGCAATTTCAGGTTCACTCCTGATGCAAGGCGACCATCGGATCGACGCGTGATGCGCGGCGTGCGGGCAGGTATCCCGCGAACGCGGACACGGCCATCATCACCAGAATCGCGGCAATCAGCGAGAAGACATCGGTGGGGGCGAGGCCGAAGAGCAGCGTCTTGACGAGCCGGCTGGCTCCAAGGGCGACCGCGAGGCCGATCCCGATCCCAACGATGACGAGCGTCATGGACTCACGCATGACGAGTCTCAGCACATCCTGACTTCGAGCGCCTAGTGCCATGCGGATGCCGATCTCATTGGTGCGCCGTGCGACGCTGTACGACATCAGCCCGAAGAGTCCGACCGCCGCCAGCAGCACCGCGAGTCCGCCAAAGAAAGCATTCGCCTGCGCGAACAGCTTTTCCTGGAGAAACCGCCGTTCGATCTGCTCCATCTGCGTCGACATATCCATGATCGGCAGGGTTGAATCGATACGCCGGACCGCTTCCCGGATGCCGCCCATCGCGGTGACGGGATCGCCAGCAGTCCGCACCTCCAGCATCACGCCGCCGCCGCGAGTCTGACGGTACGGCACGTACATCGTGGGCGGGACTTCGTCACGCACGCTGTTGTACTTCACGTCGCGCACGATGCCGACGATTTCCGTCGTCGAGTTTTCTTCCGGACTGAAGCCAAACCGCCGGCCTATGGGATTCTCGTCGGGGAAATACTTCCGCACCGCGGCGCTGTTCAACATCGCCACTTTCGGTGCCTTGTCGTCGTCCCGTTCCGTAAACCGACGTCCCGTCACGACCGGTATTCCCATGACCTCGAAAAAGTTCGGCAAGACGACGAGACGATTGATATCGACGTTTGCGTCGGGCGCGTAGGTTCGGCCTTGGACGTAAATGCCGGTACCGTTGACGCTGCCCGACAGCAGGGCGGGATTGGATCCCGTGACGGCCTTCATACCCGGGGCCGCCGCCAGATTCTCTGCCAGTTCGTCGTACAGCCTGCGGGTGCGCGGTTCATCGTAGCGATTCAGCTGCGGATTCACGCGGAAGAGCACGAGGTTCTGCGGGTTGAAGCCGACATCGACGTGGCGGAGATTGTTCAGCGTGCGAAGAAACAGGCCCGCGCCCACGAGCAGCACGAGCGAAATCGCGACCTGCACGATGAGCAGCAATCGACTCAGCATGCTCCGGGATCCGACGACGCTTCGGCTGGTCTCTTTGAGCGCCGTGTTGACGCTCATACCCGTGGCCCTGAAAGCCGGGGCCACCCCAAAGATGAGACCGGTAAGCCCCGTGATCGCGAGGACGAACGCGAGAATCCGCCAGTCGAGCGCCGTCGCTTGACCGGGTGGTCCTGGAAGCAGCCGCTGTCCCCAGTAGCCGACGATAACTCCGAGCACGCCACCAAGCGAGGCGAGCAAGAGACTTTCGGTCAGCAGCTGCCGAATCAGTCGCATCCGGGTCGCACCAAGAGAAAGCCGGACCGAGATTTCCTTACTCCGGGCGGTAGCTCGCGAGAGCAGCAGATTCGCGACGTTCGCGCACACGATGAGCAACACGAGAATGACGACAACACTGAGGATGGTTACAGCACGCTTGTCAGTGGGATTGACGTCATACACACCGCGGGCGCCGGAATCCACTCGAAGGCGAGGCACCTCGGTGCGGTTCCGGTTGCGCATGGTTCCGCGCTCGCTCTCTGAGATCGATGTCAGATATTCGTTGAGGCCTGCGCGAGCGGTCTGCTGGAACACCGCTTCGAGGTTCCCATGTACTTGTGCCGCGGTCGCCCCCGGCTTCAGGCGGCCCATGACCTGCAGCCACCAGTAGGTCGGCTTGTTCATGCGCGTGCTCTGCTCCGCAGGCCCGGTGCTGAGTTGACCGTCCAGCGCGAGCGGCACTCCGACGTCATATCCATCGTGGACGGTCTGTTGGATACCCGTGAACTCGGGCGGGAGCACACCGACGACAGTGACGGGCACGTTGTTGATTCGGATGACCTTTCCAACGGCCTTCGGATCGCTACCGAAACGCGAGCGCCAATAGCGGGCGCTTAGTACAGCGACCGGTGGCGCGTCCGACTGATCGTCTTCGGGCACAATCGTTCGGCCGAGGATAGCGTTCACGCCGAGCACGCGGTAGTAATTGCCGGTCGAGATGAAGGCATTGCCGATGTCGGCCTGACCATCGACGACGACGCTCACGCGGCCAAATGGCGCGCACGCGAAAAGATCCGTCATCGTGCGGTTGTCGGTGACGAACTGACGGAACATCGGATACGAGAAGGTGGAGCGTATGTTGCGCCCGTTTTCGTCGGTGCCGGAGAAACCATAGTCGCTCGAACTGGTCACCATGTCGTTCTTGCCCGACCATCGGAGCCGAACCAGCGTCTCGGGATCGCGGACGGAAAGAGTCCTGAGCAGCAGACCGTTGATTGCGCTGAACAGCGCGGTGTTGGCACCGATGCCGAGGGCGAGCGATACGACGACCACGGTCGTCCAACCCTTGGCCTGGAGCAGCATTCGAGCGGCGTGGCGGATGTCTCGGAGCATCACAGTTTCCAGTTGCCAGTTCCCGGTTTCTATTTTCTTCTCTCGTTCTTCACCAGCGCCGCGAGCACACGACCCTGTTCGAAGTCGCCGAGCTTTTCCGCCGCATCGATGTACACCTCACGCGCAGGACCAGCCACTGGATGAGACGCCGCAACGGCGAGCAGCACCTGTGATGCTTCGAAATTCGAACTCACACCTTTGGTCGCGTGAAGCACTGCGAGAATGGTTTCCGAAGAGGCGTCCGGTCGCTCCGCGACCGCTTTCAACACTCTTCCCCGTTCAAACGCGGAGTCGATGGATTCGACGGCCTTGAAGAACGGCGCCCGGATGTTGCCCTCGATCGGTTGCTGTTTTGCAATTTGGATGAGGAAGGATGCGGCCTCGAAATCGGAGTTGACTGACGCACCGGATGCCAGCATCGCGGCGACGGTCTCCTGCGGCAGATCCGGGCGCGTACCAAGGGAGCTCAGCACGCGACGATGCTCGAAGTCGCTTTGTACCGTGTCGAGCGCAGTGAAAAATGCCGGGCGCGTCGTGTTGTCGAGCGGCTGCAGTTTCGCCACGTCGATCAGCAATGATGCCTCTTCGAAATCGGACTCGATGTTGCGGCTGGTCGCGAGAAGTGACGCCAGGAGCGCAGGCGAGAGCGTTCGTTGCTTCACCACTGCCGAGAACACGCGACGCATTTCGAAATCAGACTCGATCGATCGAGCCGCCTCGAAATAGGCCTGTCCTGACGCATCGTCGACCAGCAGCCTGCCCGCGTTTTCGCTGAGAAGCGACGCCAACTCGAAATCAGAATCGATCTCGCGGCCTGCCTGCACGAGAACCTGACGGACCGCCGCGGAGTCGAGTGACCCGGTCTTCAGCAGTTCGGTAAAATACTTTCGTTTCGCCCAGCTGCCTTCAATGAGGGAGATCTCTGCGAGGACGCCGGCGGGACCTTTGGCCTTCAGAATACGGGCAACGCGCGCCGACGCACCGATTCCCGTCTGCCTGATGAACCGGGGAAGCACCGAGGATAGCCACTTGCGTCCCTCCGGGTCGAACGGACGCTCAGACGATCCGATCCAGAATCGCCGTGTGATGTTGCCTGAACCGTCGGCCGTGAATTCAACGGTGCGGCCGCCGAGGAGCGACGTCATCATCCCGCCATCACGGATCCGAAGTGATCCTCCCGGCGACAGCCGCTTCACGTCCATATCGTCGTCGCTGAACTCGACGTCACCGTCGTAACGGACCTCCAGCTTTTGCCCATTGTTCGACCAGGTGTAGGTTCCGTGCGCCTGTGACGAGGCAAACGCGAGCGCAGTGACTCCGGCGAGGGAGCGATCAAGGACTGGTGTGGTCGCGATCCGGGCCGCATCTGAAGCAGCGATCGCGCGACTGGCATCATCCGAAAGCGCCGGGCGCGTGGTGGCAAACAAATCCTGCGCTCTCGCCGCTGCGAATTTCGAATCCGCGTCCGCGGCCATCCTGCGTGCGGTTTCGGTGAGCGCTGACGCTCGAGCCTCCAGGGTTTGACCCGCAAGGAATGGCGTGGTTGCCTGATACGTCGCGTCCTGCAGCGCCTTGGCAGCCGCAGCCGATTTGCGAAGCATCTCCGCCTCGTGCGCCATCCGCTGTGCAGCAGCGGTCATCTCCCGCGCTTCATTCCTCAACTGCTGCTGGGTCGTCGCCGCGTTGGGCCTTTCTGGCTGCTGTGAACTGGGGGGTGGTGTCGACGCGGTGGATTGAGCAGCCTGGAACACATCGGTTCCTGCGGCGCCGACCGTCATACCCAGCACCACGAGCACGGATGCGCTGCCGGCAAGCCAGCCGGGAGCGCGCCCTGCGTGGCTCGGGGCGCCAAGCACGCGACGCACTCGTTGCACGAGCGATCCGCCGTTCGCGGCCATCACGAAGCGGCGCGAGGGACTGCGCAGCCCTTCGAGATCCGCAAGCGCTTGCGCATAAGTGAATGGATCGCCACACAGGTTGACCGCAAGATCGTCGCAGCAGTTCTCGCGTTCAGCGCGAATGCGCCGCGAGAGCCACCATACGGCTGGATGGTAGAAGAGCAATGTTTCAACGACCGTCTGCATCAGATTCACGAGATAGTCGTGACGCCGGATGTGCGCCAATTCGTGGGCGAGGATCGCCTCGAGTTGATGCGGATTCAAGCCGGAGAGCGCGCTCGCCGGCAGAAGAATGACGGGCTTGAGCCAGCCAATCACCGTGGGCACTTCAACCAGTGTCGATCGCAGCAGGCGCACAGTCCGCGCGATGTGCAAACGTCGCGACAGCCGCGCGGCGATGACATCCCACCCATCTTCGACGGGAGATGTGCCATGCGATTTCATCCGCTGCACCCACAACCATCCGCTCACAAGCCGCAGCGACAGAATCAGGACGCCGCAGATCCAGGCGAACACCAGCATCGGGAGCCACGACTCGATTCGCAACGAGTCCGCCAGTCGTGAGCTAGACGGCGCCGAACCCATTTCGGTTGCGCCTGTCGCTTCCGCCGTTGGTGTAGCTTTCACCATTGGAGTAGCTTCCGCCTTTAGGCGGAAGTCAACCGCGTCCTTCCGGCTGAAGCCGGAAGCCACGGGTACGAAACGCTGATTCGCGGCCGCCCGCCACAATTGCACCGCGGTAACCGCCGGAAGGGTGAGCATCAACGAGAGACCGATTGCGGAGACAACGTATCGAACGTCGGCCGCGTCCTTGCGGAGACAAGCGACGACGAGAGCGGTCAACGCTCCGACCAGCGTTCCCTGCCAGATGAAATGGAGAAGCGCCCAGCCAATAGCCTGGGCAGCAGGCTCGCGCAGCAGTTGTTCAATCGCGCTCATCGCGGATCTCCCTTCCCTCCCGGCTTGCTTCGATGAGTTTTCGGATTTCACCGAGCTCTTCTTGCGTCGCCCGGCGCGCAGAGAGCGCCTGCATGACGAGCTTGGACGCGGAGCCGCCAAACGCGCGGTCCAGAAGGTCGCGGACGAGTTGGCGTTGCGTCTGCTCCTCGCTCAACCTGGGCTGATAGACGTGCGTGCGCTCGCTTTCGTCGCGCCGGACGAGCCCCTTCTCGGTCATGATCTGGAGCATCTTGAGCGCGGTGGTGTAGGCGGACGGCCGCTCGCGCGACAATTCATCGTGCACCTGTCGAACCGTGCAGGCGCCGTATTGCCAGAGCACTCGAAGAATCGCGAGTTCGGCATCAGTGGGACGAGGGGGCTTGCTCATAGGTGGCGACTATGTACGAACACATTCGTATGTGTCAACGAAAACTTTCGTAGACGTGCTCAGCAGGGGGAAGGCACTGCTGATTAGACGCGGCCTCGCCGGTTTTTGTTGGCTTCCTCGGCCTATAATCGCCGCAGACCGTAGTTCCCAGTTCCCCAGTATCCAGTTCCCAGTCGTGCGGTGTGTAGAACTGGAAACTGGCAACCGGAGACTGGAAACTGCATCGGACAGTATCAAAGGAGACTCCAGTGCAGCCTGGGACATACGCGGTGTTCGACACGACGCAAGGCTCGTTCACCATTCGCCTGTTTGAAAAAGAGGCCCCTAACACCGTCGCCAACTTCGTCGGCCTTGCGGAAGGGACGAAGGAGTGGAAGGATCCGGCCACCGGCAAGAAGCAAACCGGCGCTTACTATGACGGTGTCACCTTCCACCGGGTGATCAACGGCTTCATGATTCAAGGCGGGGATCGATTGGGAACCGGGACCGGCGGTCCCGGCTACAACTTCGCCGACGAGTTCCACCCGACCTTGCGGCACAATCGCGCAGGTATACTCTCGATGGCCAACGCCGGCCCGAATACCAACGGCAGCCAGTTCTTTATCACGCTCGGTCCGACGCCGCACCTCGACAATCGTCACACCGTCTTCGGCGAGGTGGTCGAAGGACTTGATGTCGTGAAGAACATCGGTGCGGTGGCGACGGGCCCTCAGGATCGGCCGGTGAAGCCGGTCGTGATGAATCACGTCACCATTAAAAGGATTGCCTGATGACAGATGACCGGCAGTCGGTGAACTCGCTGCTGCCGGTTGTGTATCAGGAGCTGCGGCGGCTCGCGGCGAACTACTTGCGTCGCGAGCGCCCCGGCCAGACCCTCCAGCCCACCGCCCTCGTCCACGAAGCGTATCTCCGCTTGATGAAGGACAAACCGGGTCGATGGCAGAACCGGGCGCACTTCTGCGCCATCGCAGCGCACTCCATGCGGCAAATCCTGATTGAGCGGGCCCGTGCGCGCGGCGCGCAGAAGCGCGGTGGCGCACGGCAGCGAGTCACGCTCGACGAACGGCTCATGCCTGGCGGCGAACAATCGATCGATCTGCTCGCGCTCGACGAAGCCCTGGAACGCCTGGCCGCGATCGATCCCGATCAGGCACGGCTCGTCGAGCTGCGGTTCTTCGGTGGGCTCACGGTCGAAGAGACCGCAGACGCGATGGAGATTTCCCCTGCGACCGTCAAGCGTCACTGGACGGTGGCATCCGCCTGGCTCGCCCGCGAGCTGGAAGGTAACTCGCACCCGTGAATAAGGAGCGTTGGCAACGGGTCAACGAGATTTTCCACACCGCACTCGAACAGGACACTTGGGCGCGGGAAGCCTATCTGCGGACCGCCACAGCAGGCGACCCTGAGCTGCTGCATGAAGTCCAATCACTATTAAGCAGTCACCAGAAGTCGCCTGAATTGCTCGATAAGCCCGCATGGGCCGTCGCCCCCGAGCTTGCCCTTGGTGACGACGGCTCGCTGGTCGGCAAGCGAATCGGCACCTATCGCATCGTCGAGGAAATCGGCCGCGGCGGAATGGGAGTCGTCTATGCCGCCGAAGACGAGCGACTGCGCCGCACGGTTGCGTTCAAAGCGCTGCCGCCGGAGTACACAACCGACCCGCTGCGCCGCGAACGGCTCACACGTGAGGCGCGAGCGGCTGCGGCATTGTCCCATCCCGCGATTGCGACGATTTACTATCTCGAAGAAATCAATGGCGAGCTGTACATCATCTCCGAACTTGTGCGCGGTCGAACGCTGCGTGAAGAGTTGCGTGATGGTCCTCTGCCGCCATCACAACTGCTTCCGGTATTGATTTCCATCGCCGATGCGATCGCATCAGCGCACCAGCATGGCATCGTCCACCGCGATCTGAAACCTGAAAACATCATTCGTCGCGATGATGGACAGATCAAAATTCTGGACTTCGGCCTGGCGCGTGTCACGGCCCGCTCTGAAACGACGGTGCTCACTCAGGATGGATCGCTACTCGGAACACCCGGCTACATGGCGCCGGAACAATTGACGCCAGGTGCCGAGATCGACGGACGTACCGATATCTTCGCATTCGGCGTAATTGCGTGGGAGCTGGCGACAGGGGAACATCCGTTCGGTACCGATGCCGCGTCGGTGTTTGCGAAGATGGCAGAAATGATGGAAGGAAAAACTCCGGGGCTTTCGCGGGCATTGCCGCTGCCGGGGCTGGACCGCATCGCCCGGCGGTGCATGCGGAGAATTCCTGCCGAGCGCTACCCCTCGGCCCAGGCGCTGGTCGTCGATCTGCGCGCCCTCGAGGGATCGAGAATTTCGAGTGCAATTCCCGCGCGGCATGACAGCTTCTGGTGGTGGCAGGGTCACCAGATCATCGTCTCTCTCCTAAACGCGTCGGCACCCGCATGTCTCTGGGCGGTCCGTCACTGGGTCGGGCGGCCGTATGGATCGAGGTTGTTTCTCGCGTCACTCACAGTGGCAACGATCTCGGTGGCGCTGCGTCTGAATCTGTTCTTTGCTTCCCGCGTCCACCCGGAAACACTGATGGAACATCGAGCGCGAGTCTTTCCGGCAATCGCCGTCCTCGACACAGTGGTTGCGGGATCGCTGCTGGTCGCGGCCGCGATCATGGCCGGCGACCACGACGCAATTGCGGCGGTTCTCGTGGCCCTTTCGGCGGCCATGCTCGCCTCGCTCTCGTTGATTGAGCCCGCTACCACCGCCGCCGCTGGTCTGACCCCGGCGGGGAAAGGGAAAAGTAAAAGGTAAAAGGGAAAAGGGAAAAGGGAAAAGGGAAAAGAAAAGCAGACAACGTAAAATTCAAGGCCGATCAACGATCCGAGCATCGTCCACAGACAACAAATCCCGAAGCATCATCACGAGGGTTGGTCCGTCGAACGGCTTCGACACATGGCGATCGAACCCGGCTTCCGCCGTCAAGTGCCGATCGCGTGCGCCGGCAAATGCCGTCAGCGCGATCGTCGCGCGGGGCATATCTTTTCCGAGAGCCTTCTGAAGCTGCCGCATCAAGCTGTACCCGTCCCTGCCCGGCATCGCGATATCGGTGATGAGTGCGTCCGGCGATTCTTCCAGACACAGTCTGAACCCTTCGTCGGCCGTCTCGGCGAGATGGACCTTCGCGCCGGCGGACGAGAGCACCGACTCCAGGAGTTCCCGGGTGTCGCGATCGTCGTCGACAACGACGATGGTGGTGCCGGCGAGTAGTCCGGCCAGCGATCGCGGCGTTGCCTGAGAAGCACTGGGCCGAGTCTCGCGCACGCGTTCGGCGCTGCGGACCGGGAGCCGTACGGTAAACCGCGCTCCCTTATTCATGCCGTCGCTCTCGGCTCGCACTTCGCCTCCATGTAATTCGACGATGTGCTTCACGATCGATAAGCCGAGCCCGAGCCCTCCGTGCGTGCGCGTGCTGGTGCCGTCCGCTTGCCGGAACGTGTCGAAGACATTGGGAAGAAACGCGGGCTCGATGCCGACGCCTGTGTCCGACACGATCAACTCGTCGATCTGGTCATGACGATTGAGGCTGACGACAACGATCCCTCCCGCAGGGGTGAACTTCACCGCATTTGAAACAAGATTCCAGATGACCTGTTGCAGGCGATCGGGATCACCAGCGGTGGGCAGAAACACGGAGGCGAACCGGCGATCGATCCGTACACCTCGCGCTTCCGCCATCGGCCGAATCGACTCGACCGCCGTGGTCGCGAGTGCGGCGAGATCCAGCGGCTTCACCTCCAGGCGAAGCTTCCCGGTCGTGATCCGCGAAACCTCGAGGAGGTCCTCGACCAACCTGGTCTGGGCCTGCGCATTGCGTTCGACTTTCTCCAGCGCGCGATCGACATCCGCGGGTTTGACCGCCTGGCTGCGCAGCAGCCGCGTCCATCCGAGGATTGCGTTCAACGGCGTTCGAAGTTCGTGGGACAGCGTCGCCAGGAACTCGTCTTTGACGCGATTGGCTTCACGCTCCCGAATGAGCAGATCGGCGCGTTCGAGCTCGGCCCGGCGGCGCTCGGTGATTTCGTTGCGCAGATCCTGATTGGCGGTCGAAAGCTCGCGCTCGCGAAGCTGAATCCGCTCGAGCATCCGATTGAATGCGTCGACCAGGACGCCCAGCTCATCGTCGGTCGCGCGCGAGGCGCGAAGCGAATAATCCCCGCCGGACGACACCGCTGTAGCAGTGCCGGCGAGATCGGTGATCGGATTCGACACGATCGCATGCACACGCGACGCGATCAGCAACGCGACCGCGGTGGTCAACACCAGGACGATGGCCACAATCGCAAGCTGCGCGTTGAGGCGTGTCTTGAGGACATCAAGATCACTGAGCACATACAAGGAGCCGGCGCGCCGGCCTCTCTCGTCGGCAAGCGAGGTGGCGATAACCAGTGCGTCCGAGGAAAACTGGTACCGGTCGTCGCCAGGTGGCGTCGGGCATTCGGCTCCGGCCGGCGACGGGAGGTATTCTGCAAAAATGCGCCCGGCGGCGTCATAGAGGCATGCGTGGCGAACGTGCTCGTTCGACGTAAACGTGCGCAGAATCTCCTGCGCTGTGGAAGGGTCGAGAAATTGCAGCGCCGCCGTGCTGCTCTTGAGCACGAGGTCCGCCTGCGCGGCGAGATCACGGTGCACCGCCTCTCGGGTGTTGTAGTAATCAAGACTGATATAGCCGACACTGCTCAGCACCAGCACCGGGATGGTCGTCGACATGATCATGAAGACGAGCTTCTGCTTGATCGGCAGCCGAGCGACGAAGGCTCTCACGCGGCACCGCCTTCGACGTTGCGGGCCACACGTAAGAGCTTGGAACTGGCTTTTAATCCGGAGCGCTGAAGCGCCCGTTGGCTGATATCGAACCGGACGCGGTTATTCTCGAGGAGAAAACCAATCGCGCCGCCTTGTTTGACGAACGTCGGACCTTCACCCACGGTTAGCACAGGCAGGTCGCGGACCGCCGCGAGCACCGGCGACGCCTGCTCTTTGTATCCATTTCCCACGTAGAGAATCGCACAGCGTCGGGCTTCGTCGCTCGATCGTGCCTCGGCACGCACGAGCGGGCGCCCACCGACTGATTCGCCGGCGATCGTACGGTCGAGGGCCGCGATAAAGGCCGTGTCCGCCAGCGCGCACACTCGAAACGGTTCGTCCGCTTGCAACGGCGGAGGCCATTCCACGAACTTCGTGAAGTTGTAAAGGAAGGCTGCCCTCACATCGTTTTCGAGCGATGGCTGCGGCGACTGTGCACGCGTCACGTACGGCGCGGCGACGATTGCCGCGACGAATGTGCACAACCGGAATGATCTCAGAAATACCATCGTGAGCGCACGAATACCCCGCGGCGAAAGTCATAGTGCGGAGCATTGGGCGGGAGCAGCTCGGAATGATGCGCGTGCAGCAGGTTCTGCCCGACAACGGAGACGTCCCATTGCGGTTTCGGCATCCAGCCGAGACGAAGATCCAGTTCGCTGTACGCCGGCACTACAGGATCCGGGCGAGTGCCTACACGCCTGAACAACGCATCGACTGCGGTGTGCCCGGGAAGGTCGAGCCAGGATTGCAGTGACAGCAAGTAGGCGGGATCGTTCCCTTCAACCGTGCCGCGGTACACGTCGCGGCTGCCGGGGTCAAACGAGAGATTTTTGTGCAGGTACGAATATGACCCATGGATACGCCACGGAGGAAGCGCTTGCACCGTTCCCGCCAACTCGATTCCGCTCGTGCTGGCGTTCAGCAGATTGGCCAGCACGATGAGCGGTTGCGGCGTAGACGTTAACTCCGTGCTACGCAGGCGATCGTACCGATTCACGAATGTCGCGACGTCGATCGACAGCAGCGGCATCGGTCGGATCCGATACCCGGCCTCATACGCGACGACTTCCTCGGACTCGAAGCCTTCCGACCCCGTCAATGTGATACGAGACGTCGCGGGATCGATGAGGCGCAAATCGGTATCGAGCCGTGTTGGCAATCGAACCGCTCGTGACACTGCGCCCCACAGCGTCTGCCGCGCGTCAAGCGACCATCGGGCGCGAACAGTCGGCTGCACCTCGATTCCGGTGTAGTCATTGCGATCGAATCGCGATCCAACCGTCACAAACACCGTGTTCCCAGCGAGCGCGATCTGGTCCTGCACGCTCGCGCTCAATAGCGAGTTGGTACGAACCTCGGGGTCGAAGATGAAACCTGCAACTCCGACATCTTTGCCGCGAGAGAAGCGCATTTCTCCGCCGAAGACGAGGTCATGGCGGCCGGTTTTGATCTGTTGCTGCGCGTCGAAATCGAACGTGTGGCGATGCTCGGTAAACTGACGCGGGACGTTGCGATACGTGCCGTCGTAATAGAACTGTGCCTGGAATGCGCTCGAATCCGAGAACATACGATTCCAGCGGCCGACCATGTTGCCACCAGCAAGGTCACCATCGGGACGATCGGAGAAGCCGTCGGTACCGCGATACGCCTCCCCTTCGAGAACCCAGCTCGTCGCACCGGCCGGCGAGGAATCCATGCGGAAGCCGGCCTGGCCTAGTTGGACGGGATCGCCGGCGTTGGCGCCCGTATCCGTAAGCACCTGTGCGCCGTGCTGTCGATACTTGCCAAATATTCGATAGGCACCACGACCCATGCTGCCGCCATGCCGGCCCACTGCGTAGACGTGCTCATCGGATCCGGCCGCCACTGATACGTAGTCGCCGATCGTCGATGCCGCGCTCTTCGTGATGACGTTGACGACGCCGTTCACGGCGTTTGGTCCCCACACCGCGCCACCCGGTCCGCGGATCACTTCAATGCGATCGACATCGTTGAGCACCGTGTCCTCGGCATCCCAGAACGTGCCCGATGTCAACAGCGAATACACACTGCGGCCATCCATCAGGACCAGCAGCTTATTGGCGGGATTGGTGGTGAAGCCGCGCAGGCTCGTCGCCCACGTGCTCGAGTTCACGCGCGCGACGTCGATCGCATCGGCCAGTCGCAGAACTTCCGGCAACGTCGTCAGGCCGCTGCGAAGGATCTGGTCTCGATTGATGACGCTGACGGCGGCGGCCGTTTCCGCGAGTTTCTCAGAGCGTCGAGAGACAGAGGTTACATCGATCTGCGCGAGTTCCTCGATGCTGAGTCGCTTGAGATCCTGCCAAGCATTGGATGCTGTCTGAATTGGCTGCGCCGACAGCGGGGAGGGGGAAGACAGCGCAAGAAAGAAAAGAAGGATCAGCGAAGCCCAGTTGCGCATCTCGACAGCGACCGACAGTATACGATCGCGTCATGGATGAGCTTTAGTGGAGACGGTCTGACAGGAGCGCGACGCTCAACGCGTAGGTGTGCGCGCAGTTGTAAGCGAGAATTGCGTCGTAGTTGGAGTAAAACAGAAAACTCCGTTTGCCGGCACGCATCAACGATGCTTCTCGAGTGCCCGCGGGCAGGGGGCCGCCGCTCATCGTCTTGACACCCATTTTGCGCCACTCCTTGAGCGGCTGTGGATGGGTCATCGCGCGCTCGGCGCGACATCCCGTTTCCCTCAGGGCCATCGATTCCGCTGCCTTTCCACTGAGCTTGACCTCGCGCCCCCAGCTCTCCCCTTTCGTCCATCCGTGCTGCTTCAAGTAGTTCGCTACTGACGCAAACACATCGGGTTCGGACGTCCAGATGTCGCGGCGGCCATCGCCATCGAAGTCCTCGGCATATTGCAGGTAACTCGAAGGCATGAACTGCGGCTGCCCTAACGCGCCGGCCCACGAACCTTTCAGGTGATCGAGTTCGATGTCGCCGCGGTTGAGGATTTCGAGCGCATTGAACAGCTCGTTGCGAAACATGGCGCTGCGTCGTTGGTCATATGCAAGCGTCGCGAGTGTCGGAATGGTCGGGCGGACTCCCGCAAAGCGTCCAAAATTCGATTCGAGACCCCACACGGCCACCACCACGCGCGGGCTGACGCCGTACTTCTCGCCAATCTTCGTCAGCAGCGATCGACGATCGGCGTACATCTTCTGTGCCGTTCGAATGAAGGAAGGCGTCAAGCGCCGTTTGAGGTACGACTCGAGATTTAATGTGAACTCGGCCTGCGATCGATCGCGTTCGAGAATCTGTTCGACCGGTTCAACACCCTCGAACGCTTGATCGAGAATCTCCGAACGAATGCCTCGTTCCTCAGCTTCGGCGCGGAACGCGGTCAGCCACTCGCTGAACGGAGGTGGAAGCGGCGGAACAGCGGCGATGGGAGCAGGGTCCTGTGCAGTAACAACCATCGCACCGGCGCTCAGGACGACTGCGAGCATCACCCCGGCGACACGCCTCATCGACCACCGATAAACACGAAAAACACGGACCACGGATGAACACGGAAAAACACGGAAGGAATACACTTCACGAGTGAAACTGATTGTAACAGTCGATCACGGCTATGTCGCTGGCAAACCGACGGCGCCGCCGCGGCGATGCACGAAAATGCCGATGATTGCCGAGGCGACGATGCCGGTCACGAACGTACCGATGAATCCGCTCATCGCCTGAGCCATCGGTGTGGCGCTTGCAGCGCTGGCTTGAATCGCCGCAGCGATTTCCGCATCGGTCTTCCCCTGGCTTTGCAGGGCATTTCGGTAGGCCTGTTCGACCTCCACGAAGTAGTTTGGGAAAACCACCGTCGTGAACAGCAGCGATGAGAAGATGATGATCACGCCGCCGACAATTGCCATCATCGTGCCGGCGAGAATCTGCCCGCCATAAGCACGCCCTTCCGCGGCGGTCCGGCGAAGGCCCCACGTCAGCGCCACGACTTCGATCGCCATAGCCACGGTGATGAATACCACGTTTGCCGAGGGACTTTTGTACAACCCCGTGAACCCGAGAATGAACGTCCACGCGCTGCACAGAAGCCCGATCAGAATGCCGGCCGAGAGAATTGGATTCATCGGAGTTTTCCTCTGGCGACCGCGGGGTCTAACCAGCCTCCGCCAAGGCTACGGCGGTCCGCCGTAGCGCTCCGCGCGAAGGCGGAAGACCGCGCCCTACACGCGATCCCGCTGCGCGCGAAGATCTTAGGACTACTTGGTTCGTTTGTGAAGCGGCTGAGGCGGTTCGGTGCCCGCGGACGTAGAATCGTGTGTTCGGGAGGTCCTCGATGTTATTCCAACGGTTGATTGTTTTCGCATTCCTTGTCGCAGCATCCCTCACCGCATCGACGCGAACATTCGCGCAGACGCCCGCTGATTACCAGGCCGTCCTCACCGCTCTGGGGCGAAGCGGCGATTTCAAGGACGGCGTGCTCAAAGTGAACATCCCGCGCGGCGACTTGAAGGTGGTCATCGGCCAGCGTGCGGCGCCGACTCCTTTCGGATTCGGCGGGTGGGTGGCACTGACGAAGGGAAGCGGCGGGACCGATGTGATGATGGGGGATCTCGTCCTGACCGAGGACGAAGTCAACCCGGTCATGTCTGCGCTGCTCGATAACGGCCTCGAAGTGACGGCGCTCCACAATCACTTCTTCTGGGAGCAGCCGCGCATCTTCTATATGCACGTGCACGGTATGGGGACGGCTGCGGACCTCGCCACGCGCGTGTCCCCCGCCCTTGCACTGATTCCCAAGCCAGCGGCGGCTGCGCCGACGAGCGCACCGTCGCCAGCCGTCCCCTCGATGGACACGGCGGCGCTCGCGAAGATCGTCGGACATGAAGGGGAACAGTCAGGGCCGGTCTACAAGATCACGATCGGACGCCCGGACATCAACCTCGTCGACCACGGCGCAAAGATCAACGCGCGCATGGGCCTGAACACGTGGGCTGCATTCGCCGGGTCAGATGCTGATGCGATGGTTGCGGGAGACGTCGCGATGCTGGCCGCCGAAGTCAATCCCGTGCTCAAGGCGCTCCGATCCAACGGCATCAATGTGGTCGCGATTCACCATCACATGACCGGCGGATCACCGACGGTGTACTTCCTGCACTACTACGGCACCGGCGGGGCTGCGAAGCTGGCCACCGGCGTCAAGGCGGCAATTGATCAACTCGGGAAGAGCGGAGCCACGCATCCTTAGCATGCCGGGACCCGTAATGCGTGGTCCGGGATCCGATCGGATCCCGGATCGCGGACAACGGATCCCGATCTTATGACCACGTTCTTTTAACAACGAACATGAGCACAACACTCGATGCGATGAAAACCACGGTGAGCAGAATGGCTTGCGGCATTCGGCCGTAAAGGTAGCTGCCTTCCGCGAAGAGTGCTGACCAGATCGCCGTGCACCCGGCCACCCAGCCGAGTAGCGCCAGCGGGATGTTGTCGCGATCGGCAACCGACTGCGGGACGGCGCCGGCGAGCTTGCGAATGGGATCCCAGCCAGGTCCGGCCGGATGAACGGCGCGGTAGAAGTTGACCAGCACGTCACGATCCGTTTCAGGTCCGAGGTATGCCGTCGCGACCCAGCAAACGGTGGTAATCGCGACGGTCACAACCAGCGCGACGTGCGTGCTGAACGCAACACCTTGCGTCTTCAATACGAGAAGACTGATCGAGACGAGGAACGAACTCACCATCGCGATGATCTCGCACCAGGCGTTCACGCGCCACCAGAACCAGCGCACGAGATACAAGAGTCCCGTGCCGGCGCCCACCTGCAGAATCACATCGAAGACGTCCTTGGCGGTATCGAGCAGATAAACAGATGCCGCCGCGCCGACGAAGATGCCAATCGTGGCGATGCGACCGGCGAGCACGTAGTGAGCTTCGTCGGCATCGGTCTTCACGAAACGGCGATAGAAATCGTGGACGAGATAGGATGCACCCCAGTTGAGATGCGTGAGGATCGTCGACGAACTTGCCGCGATCAGTCCGCCAACCATCAGGCCGAGAAAGCCTGACGGAAGGAACGTCAGCATGGCCGGATAGGCGATGTCGTGGCCGAGCAGGCGCGGCTCGAGACTTGGAAACGCGCGCTGAATATCCGAGAGTTCGGGATACACGATCAGCGAGCACAGCGCGACGAGGATCCACGGCCAGGGCCGGAAGACGTAGTGCGCGACATTGAAGAAGAGAACGGCGCTGAGCGCGTCCTTCTCCGTTTTCGACGCCAGCATGCGCTGCGCGATGTAGCTGCCGCCGCCCGGCTCCGAGCCGGGATACCACACCGCCCACCACTGGACCGCGATCGGCATGATGAACACTGCGACGGCGAGATCCCAGTTGTTGGTGAAGTCCGGCAGGAAGCTCAAATAGTTGACACCGCCGGGACCGTGTATCGCCGATACCTTCGTCACCAGTGCGTGAAGCCCGCCGACCTGGGTCGATGTAACCGCGAAGTACGCTGCCGCGATCACGGCCGTCATCTTCATGAAGAACTGGATCATGTCGATGACGAGCACGCCCCACAATCCGGAGAATGCGGCAAAGGTCACGTTGAGCACACCGACGAGCAGGAGTGTCTGCCAGCGATCGAGACCGAAGAGGATACCGGCGATCTTGCACGTCGCAAGATTCACCGCCGCCATGATCATGCAGTTGAAGAAGAACCCGAGGTAGACCGCGCGGAATCCGCGCACCGCCGAAGCCGCCTTGCCTGAGTAACGCAGCTCGTAGAATTCAAGATCGGTGAGGACACCGGAGCGGCGCCACAGTCGTGCGTAGAAGAACACCGTCGCCACACCGGTCAACACGAAGGCCCACCACACCCAGTTCCCGGCAACGCCATTGCGGCGCACGATGTCGGTCACCAGGTTCGGCGTGTCCGCGCTGAACGTCGTCGCAACCATCGACAGGCCGGCAAGCCACCACGGCACGGCACGGCCGGAGGCAAAGAACTCAGATGTATTGCGTCCGGCCCGGTCAGCAAAGAACAGCGCCGGGCCGAAGCAAATCAGGAGGGAGGCGGCAACAATCAGCCAGTCGAGCGTCGATAGATGCATGAATCGCGGATTCTACCGCTTCTGCATCAAGACGACCTTGACCCATCCACTCGCGGTCGGTCCCTGAACGTGAACGTAGCCGTCCTTGACGGCACCAACGACGACGACTTCGTCGGCACGCCCGAGCGTCGCGACCGGCCTCGCCGTGTCCGAGGCGTCGGCCATCATCTTCACGTTGGCAATCTTCGGGATGAGCACGTCGCCCTCGTCGAATACCGCACTGGCCTTCTTCACCCCGCCGGCTGCCGCTTCCTGTTTCAGAGAGCCAACGTTGCGCTGGAGAGCCGGATCGTTGCGCACGACGGTGACGACCTTGTTGTAGTTGTCCATCAAGGCTGCGGCGATGATCTTGCCTTCGTTCGTGTTGCCGTAGCCACCGACTGCGCCGCCCGCGCTGCCGCCAAAGAGCGCCCCGCCCGCCGCGAGATCGGCTTTCTTCGTGCTGCCTTCGGCGGCTGCGACCTGCACGCCGCTTCGCGCATCGGCCACGAGCATGCTCGTTTGCGCTTCCTTGAACTTCAACCCGCCCGCAACCGCACCGACTGCGGCCGCCTTGTGTCCAAGCAATCCACCGACCGCACCACCGACGCCGCCAGCATTGTTCTCGGAGAACACGACGTTGGGCGTCAGCACGAAATCAGCCGCGACCATTTGTCCGCCGCCCATGTTCGAGTTCTGGCGCAGCTCGCCGCCGCTTGCGAGCGCGCGCTCCTGCATCATGTTCGACATGCCGACGCCGCGTTCGATGACGATGAAGCAGTTGGACTGCTGAATCATCAAGCGTATTAGGCCGACAGGCGATCGCAGGTTGTACCGCGTGAGCGCCACGAGCACCGCGTCCTGCGGTTCGACGACAGCCATCGCACCCATCGGCTCCGCGCAATGTTCGAGATTGCCACCGTCGGTTCGTCCTTCGGTACCGGCCGCGCCCTTGACGACGCTGCCACCCTGTCCCTGCTTGGTTTGCGTCTGCGCAAACGCTGGTGCAGCGGCCACCGCCGCGCAGACGAAAACAATGACGCTGGCCCGGTATCTGAACGGGTTCATACGGCGCCCTCCGGCGTGAAAAACTGGTCTGGAAACGTGATTCTTGTATCAAAACATGAGACGCGGCGCCACACGAAAATGATCAATGCATTCAACATTGATCATTGAAGATTGATCGTTGACACCCAGCAGCAACACCGCCGCAGGCTATTGTTGCTGCTGCTCGTAGAGGATCTGCGCCTGCTGGTCGCTTTCGAGGAACAGCGACCATTCTTCGTCGGCGGCAAACTCCTGATCGGGAGGAAGGAGCGCCTGCGAGGGTGTGACGCGGACGCGGACCTGTAACTCCGTCTCCGTCCGCCCCTTCATCGTCCCCAGGGTCGGCGGCACGTCGGCGTAGTCGCGCCCGATTGCGGTCCGGATGTGACGGCTGCCGGCGATCAGGTCGTTGGTCGGATCGAAGCCCACCCAGCCCACCTGCGGGATGAGCGCCTCGACCCATGCGTGCGTCGCCCCTTCCGCGGAGCGGTCGTGGCATGACTCGTCGTGAAACAGGTAGCCGCTGACATACCGGCACGGGATTCCGTGCGCGCGGACCAGTGCGATCATGATGTGGGCAAAATCCTGGCAGACACCCTGGCGCGACGAAAGACTGACCTCGATCGGTGAATTGACCGCCGTGCTCTTGCGAACGTAATCGAAGCCGCGATGAATGCCGTCGTTGATGTGACGGACCAGCGTGAGTGGATCGCGGCCGGCGGCGTCGTGGACACGGAGCTCGCGCGCCAGGTCGTCGAGTTGCGGGCACCCGCGGGCATAGTGGCTCGGCATCAGCATCTGCCAGTGATCATCCTCGTCGATCATCCGGCGCAGGTCGGTCCACGATTCCAACGGCAGCGATTCGGGCACCAGCGCTGGCGGCTCGATGTTGACGAGGGAATCGGCAATGATCGTGATCTCGCGATGGTGCGAGGGCAAATCGAAATGGTGCACCTGGTTTCCGAGATAGTCGACGAACGAGAAGATGCGCGCCCGAGGATTCACCGATAACCGGAACGTGAAGCATCGCTGATTGTTTTCGCTGCGCGGATGCATCCGCACTTCCAGCATGCTCTGCCAGACAGGGCGCGTATACCGGTACCGGCTGAAGTGGCGAATGGCGTAGAACATCAGCTTTGAAAGGCGACTTCAATCGGATAGTCGATGTAGGTCTCGTGCACGGCGGCGTGCAGGGCACGACACTGTTCGAGCACACCGTTGAGAAAGGCATGAAGATCGCCGCCCAGCAGTTCGGCGACCGGCGTGTAGGCCAGCGACGCGTGCAACCGGCCGATGATTCGTTCGATGCGCGCGCGTTGCCGTCCCGACGACTGCGCGATGATGGAGACCAGCGACTCGTGCATACGCTCGACGGAGTAGCGGACCGAGTACGGGAACTCCGGATGCACGAGCAGAAACTTCGCAATCCGCGACGGCTGCAGATCCGCCGTGAACACCTTGCAGTAGGAATCGAACGCGGCGCAGCTGGCGAGCAGCGCCACCCAGTCCAGGTCGTCGGCACGCGTTTCCGTCGAGAAGTACGCGTCGAGCAGCAGCGACACCGCGCACGCGCGCTCGGTGAATTTCCCGAGCTGCACGAACCGCCAGCCTTCGCCGTGGCTCATCGTGGTCTCGGTTACTCCGTAGAAGCTATACGCGCCTTCGCGGACCGTAGCGACCAGCCGCATGACCGCCTCGTCGTCTTCCGGGTCGATTTCGAAGCGGCCGATCTCATGAAAGAGCCGATTCAACTGTTCCCACATCTCGGCGCTGATCTCTTCGCGAACCTGTGACGCGTTCTCCCGCGCCGCTCCGACACACGACACGATTGACGATCGGTTTCCGGGATCAGCAGCGAGGCGTCCCATTGTCACCTGCGGGTCTTCGACAGGCGCGTCGGGCGGCACGCCCATGCAGGCCAGGGCACGAAACCATCCCTCATCGACACCGACGAGCGCTCGACTGAGCATCAGCGAGTGAGTGGCGTCAATCACGCGCGCACAGTTGTCCGCTCGCTCAAAGTAGCGGCTCATCCAATAGAGACTGTCGGCGACACGCGAAAGCATACTCAGTTCTGCAATACCCAGGTGTCTTTCGACCCGCCGCCCTGCGACGAGTTCACGACGAGGGAACCCTTTCGCAGCGCCACGCGAGTCAGACCGCCTGGCACAATGACGGTTTTTTCTCCGTAGAGCACGTACGGCCGTAGATCCACGTGCCGGGGCTGGATCCCGCCGTCAACGAAACATGGCGCCGTCGACAGCGCCAGCACCGGTTGCGCGATGTAGTTCCGCGGATCGGCAAGAATTCGCGATCGCATTTCGCGGCGCTGCGAATCGGTGCTGTGGGGTCCGATCAGCATGCCGTACCCGCCCGATTCACCGACCGCCTTGACGACAAAACTGTGCAGGTTGTCGCACACGTGCTGCCGCGCGACGGCGTCGGTCATCAAGTGGGTCTCGACGTGGTCGAGCACCGGATCCTCGTTGAGGTAATACCGGATCAATTTCGGCACGTACGCGTAAATCGCCTTGTCGTCGGCGACACCGGTGCCGAGGGCGTTGGCCAGCGTCACGTTGCCAGCGCGATAGGCGCTGAAGATGCCCGCGGCCCCGAGTGCCGAATCCACCCGGAACGCCAGCGGATCGAGAAAATCGTCGTCGACACGCCGATAGATGACGTCGATCCGCTGGAGACCGTTGGTCGTGCGCATATAGACGTAGTTGTCGTGGACGACCAGATCGCGTCCCTCGACCAGTTCGATTCCCATCTGGCGCGCCAGATATGCGTGCTCGTAATACGCCGAGTTGTAGACGCCAGGCGTCAGCAGAACCACGGTCGGATCGCGGCGGCCGTCCGGCGCGAGCGATCGAAGTGTAGAGAGCAGCACCTGGCTGTATTGCTCGATCGGACGCACGGCGTACCGTCGAAATAGCGCCGGGAAGATCTGTTTCATGACCTTCCGGCTGGAGAGCATGTACGAGACGCCGCTCGGAACACGCAGGTTGTCCTCGAGCACCGTGAATCGGCCGTCTGGCAGCCGCACGAGGTCGGTGCCCATCACGTTCACGTAGGCATCGCGCGGGACCTTGACGGCCGACATCTGCCGGCGGAAATGATGCGAGCTGTAGACCGCTTCTGCGGGAATGATCCGATCGCGAAGCGCGTGACGCTCGTGATAGATGTCTTTCAAAAAGAGATTGAGGGCGATCACGCGTTGCGTGAGCCCGCGTTCGATCACGTCCCAGTCGGATCCGGAGATGATGCGCGGGATGAGGTCGTGCGGGAAGATCCGCTCGGTTCCCTCTTTCCGTCCGTAGACGGTGAACGTGATGCCCTGGTTGAAGAAGCTGAGATCCGCTTTCTGCTTGCTCCGCCCGAGCTCCTCGGGTGTCAGGTTCATCAGCTCCCGGTAGAGCCGTTTGTAGGGACGCCGAGGCTGCGCCTTGGCATCGAACAACTCGTCGTACGCCTCGGTCAGCGTGTATTCGGCAAACGGATCGTGCGTGACAGGGAGGGACGTAGTCATCGGCCCCCCTGCTTCGTCAGTGAATCAATTAGGTCTGCCCGACGTCGGACGTGGGCGCGAAGTAAATCGTCTCCGCGTTGGTTGCCGGGTGCTCGGTATCGAATCGAATCTCCGGCAACTGCTCGACCGCGCGACGCAGCGACTGCTCCCACGACGTGTGAATGAGATTGAGATCGGGATCCATCGCTGCGAGACGCCGGTAACGGGTAATGCGAAGCGAGTCGCGCGCGTACAACAACAGATCGATGGGCGGCCCGACCGTCACGTTCGATCGAATGGTGGCGTCGAACGAGAGCAACGCGTACTTCGCCGCCACTTCCAGCGTCGTTTGCGTGTCGATACCGCGATCGAGGATCGGCCGGCCGTACTTGCACTCTCCGAGCTGCAGATACGGAGAGTCCTCGGTCGCCTGCAGCGGATTGCCCTGCGGGTAAATGAGGTACAACCCGGGATCTTCGCCGCGCACCTGGCCACCAAGAAGCAGGTTGACGTTGAACGAGAAGTTGTCGCGTTCGAGCGCGGCGCGATCGATATCCGAGACTCGGCGCACACAGTCGCCGACAATCCGCGCCGCCTGATAGAGCGAACGAGTCTGCGCGAGACCACGTCCGCTCTCGAAGTCGAGGCGCAGCAGCGACATGATCGACTGGCTGATTGACAGGCTGCCGCTCGTGAGAATCACGAACACGCGCTCGCCCTCTTCCGCGAACCGGTACATCTTGCGGCAGACGTTCACTTGATCGAAGCCGGCGTTCGAACGCGAATCCGAGGCCATGACGAGGCCCTCGGCGGTCACAATTCCCAGGCAGTAGGTCACAGCATCCTCGCGAGGCGGTCAGATGATCCTTCCCATGATACCCGCCGTGATCTGCGTGCGGCATAAAAGGATTCACTTCTGGCTCATCGATCTGACACAGTCCGATCGCCGTGCCAGATTCGCCAAGCAATGCGCGGGCCGATCGGTTCGTGGCTTCCGCCTTCCACCTTCGCCAAGGCTCCGGTGGAGCGCCGTAGCGTTGGCGAAGCGAAGGTTGCGCTGACCCGGCACTCTGTTTGCTGCGAGCCATTCAGCGCCCGTGTGCGCAACGGGGACTCCAGGTCGTGCTCATTCGCCTTGGCTACGACATCCAGTTCGACATCGACGCGCCCGTGCCGATGGTCGCGATGCTCAACGTGCATCCGAGCCGGCGGCACGACCTGCAGGAACCGGACAGAATGCAGGTTGAACCGCCGATCGCGACCTCGGATTACGAAGATTTGTTTGGAAATATCTGCACGCGGTTCGTGGCCCCGGAGGGAAGACTGAGGCTCTCGAATTCCACGGTCATCGAGGACTCCGGTGAACCGGACGCCGTCAATCCGGGCGCCGCCGAAATGCTTGTGGATGAGCTGCCGTCAGAGGTATTGAGGTTCCTGCTGCCGAGCCGATTCTGCGAGGTCGACTTGTTATCGAACACCGCTGTCGAGCTTTTTGGCAGTGTTCCGCGGGGATGGACGCGTGTCCAAGCGATTTGCGACTGGGTTCACGACAAACTGACGTTCAGCTATCTGCAGGCGCGGCAAACCCGCACCGCGCTGGAAGCTTACACCGAACGCGTCGGCGTCTGCCGCGACTTTCAACACCTCGCCATCACCTTTTGCCGGGCTCTCAACATACCGGCGCGCTACGTCACTGGATACCTTGGAGACATCGGCGTCCCGCCAATGCCTTCTCCGATGGATTTCAGCGCCTGGTTCGAGGTGTTCCTGGACGGCCGATGGTGGACATGCGACGCGCGGCACAACACACCGCGTATTGGTCGCGTATTGATTGCCACCGGGCTGGACGCCACCGATGTCGCAATTACGACATCTTTCGGTCGCGCACGGCTCGCGCACTTCAAGGTGACGACCGACGAAATCGCGCTCGAACCCGCGGCGGAGGGAACAAGAACGTAGTTATTGCGGCGTCGTTGCGATCCGAATGTTCTTCACCGGAGCGCCGTTCTGTAAGAATCGCGCCGCTCCCTGCCAGTTGTTCTTCTCGTTAATCACTTTGAAGACGAGCACGTTCTGGCCCTTGTTGAGAACGACATCAGCGCTGTCGGTGTCTTTGTCCAGCGTCCGCGTTTCGGTGAACTTGATGACCTGTTTCCCATTCAGCCATACCTTGCACTGATCGTTCGAACCAACCGCCAAACGCGCTTTCACCTGATCGTCGGCGTTGATATACGCGACCGCGTACGCCGCGACGTCCTCCCCGCGTTCAGCTCCGAAGGCTTTTAGAAAATCAACGACGGAATCGGCAGCCTGGTGCGCCGTCCAGGTCAGGATCTTGCCGTCGACATTCACCTTGTCGCCGGGCTTCGGCTGAATGGTGGCTTCGCCGCTGAGAAAGTCTTTCTCAATTTCCGTCGCACCTGAATCCTCCTGCACTGCGATTGGCGCGAGCACGAGCCAGTTGCGAATGAACCCCTCGGTATCCGGGTTGAACGTCTGCGGAGCCTGAATAAGGATCACGGCAATGATTGGAACAAGCACGGTGCGCATGATGGCGGCTATCTTACCTTTTCCTGCGAGTGATCAGCGACTTATACGTACAAGGGCAGTGTGCGTAAGCGGATAGCGACTGACGATGTCGCCGGAATGGACCTCGCCGTCGTCCAAATAGAGGAAATCCACTGCGCGGCTGGTGGGCGCAACGACAACCTCGATCGGCGCCCGTGTTCGATGCGCGTAATAGACAGCTACCGGCGCGAATCTTCTCTCGACGCCGATGGTCATCGGGCCGTTCGAAGCGAACTGGCGCACGTCGTCCATCATCGACCTGGTGCTGGCATCGTCTTTCCAGTCGTGAACGTATTTGAGGTTCGCGGAGTGGGCGAAATGAAACGAAGTCAGGCTGACGGCGGCGATCACTAACAGTGCAGCGACTGTCTTGCCGAAGCGACCGCACTCGGCCAACGCGTCGCACACAAACGTAAAGAACAGGGCGAAGAGCGGAATGTACAACAAAGCCGTGCGGCCAACGAGGTACACCGTGCCGAACAGGAATCGTTGAGCGACTAAAAAGAGCGACACGAGCGACAGAATTGCGAGCAATGAAATGGCCGGTCCCACAGTGGAGAGTACCCGGCGTCGATAGGAGATGACGAGCACCGCGGAGAAGATGGCCAGCAGGCCTCCAATGCACCCCAATACGACCGTCACTTGACCGGCGCTGTAATTCCTGCCGTAGAACGTGTCTTCGACAACCGACGTGAACGTATCGGCGATCAGTCCGCGAGTGCCGCCAAAATAGAGCTCGGAATTTCGCTTCAGCAGGTACAACGGCGTGCCCGCAAGCACCGCGACCCAAAGTACGGACGATGAAAGGATGCGCCATTCCAGGAGGCTCACGAGTCGTGCGCGCACTGCGACCGGCTCGAGGAGCCGCAGCGACAAGGCACAAACCGCAAGAATGCCTAAGGCGACCGCACTGGCAATCGCGAGTTGAGCTGCATACACCCGGTCGCCACTCCAGTTGATGACGGAGCGAAAAGTGGAAACGCGCGATCGACGGAGCGACAGAGATGGCGGCGACTCGAAGTGCCGGATCCCACCATCGTCATGCACACTCCACATCGCAGTAGGGTGGGAATCGAACGAGAACGTACGAGTGCCGATCCCGACTTCGATACGTGTGAGCTTCTCCGCCTCTCCGGGCGGCACGTCGATTCGCAGCCCGCGGACGTGAGATCGACCGCTTGATGACCACTCGTGCGAATCCATCCCCTTGCGAAGGCCGGATTCACGACCGTGAATATCCAGCCGGACAACTCCGACGTGGTTCAAGGCACTGTCGTCCAGGCCGGCCAGCCTTACGATGACCGGCTGATAGAGCGTACCGGACAGCCCACTGTCCTGCGAAAGGACGAGCGGGATGAAAATTACCGCCGTCAGTGGCAACCACGGAACGGCTCGCGGTCCACGCTGCGCATCCGCAACTGCATGCTGGACCGGCGGATTCCCGGCGCGGCTGTGGAACAAGGCGGCGGCGATCATCACGATGACAAGCATGCTGAGGTAAACATTCAACAACGCGAAGTTGGCCATGATCGCTGCGCATGCGAATGTCAACGCGCGCGAAAGATCGATTGCATCGAGCCGGCCAGCTGACGATGTCTCAAGAAACTGCAGCAGGAAGAACAGTGAGGCCGTCATCAGCCCCAGAGATAACCCGTATCCCCGACTAAGGGCGAAGAAGTCGAGCAGGTATGGATTCAGGTTCGACAGAAGGAATCCGCCGAAAGCGATGAGTGGACTGGTCACGCGCCGCAGGATCAGTACCGCGAAACCAAGATACAGCGCATACCCCAGCAGGTTTGGCATCCGGAGCACAAGTTCACTGGCACCGCCAACGATGTGCACCAATTTCGTCAAGACCGTGTTGAGAAAGTGGTTCGTTGCCACCTCGAAATTGAAGATCGAGAGCGCGTTGGTATCAAAAACGGAAGGAACAGTAGTATCGATGTACCTGATATAGGAGGCCGCTTCATCGTAGGTGAACGGCACGCGCAGCGCGCGCGCCGACACGAATACGAAAAAGAACGCGCAGGCGGCCACGGTCAGGTATTTCATGCGAGCAAATTCACGGATGTCAGGACACTCCCGGCGTTACATCCTATAGTCGTGAGAGCGTAATTTCGAGGTGGAAGGTCACCGACGATCGATCCCCTCGCTACATCAGCGAGGTTGATGGCGTAATAAATCGGGGAGAGCCGGTGGCGATCGTGGGTTACGTGGGGTACGCCGGCGGACTCGAGAAGCTCATTCCGAACGGCCGGCTCACTGATAACGAGCCTTCACGAACCGTCGTCCCTTGAGCGACACGGCGTCGTCATAGGCGTGCTTCATCGACCGGGCAGGCAGCTTCACTTTTTTGCGAGACACCTTCTTATACGGAATGGCGTCGAGAATATGTGCGATCGTATTCAGACGCGCCGTCTTCTTATCGTCCGATGGGACAATCGTCCAGGGGGCCTTGCGCGTGTCAGTGTGCTTCAGCATCAGGTCGCGCGCGCGTGAGTACTCGTACCACTTGGTTCGTGACGGCAGGTCCATCGGGCTCAACTTCCACTGCCGCACCGGATCCTCGATTCGAGCTTCAAACCGGCGCTTCTGCTCCTGATTGCTCACTTCCATCCAAATCTTGATAAGGATGGTTCCGCCGTCGACGAGAAATGTCTCGAGCTGCGGAACGAGCTGCAGGAATCGCTTGTGCTGCTTGTCCGTGCAGAATCCCATGACGTGTTCGACACCGGCGCGGTTATACCAGCTCCGATCGAAGATGACGACTTCTCCCCTCGCCGGAAACTGCTGCAGGTATCGCTGCATGTAGACCTGCGTCTTCTCGCGATCCGAGGGGGCCGGAAGTGCGACAACACGGAAGGTCCGCGGGCTGAGTCGCTCCGTCAGGGCGCGAATCGTGCCACCCTTTCCGGCTCCGTCGCGTCCCTCGAACAGGATGACAACCCGCAGGCCCGCCTCTTTCACCCATTCTTGAAGGTGACAAAGGCGCACCTGCAGTTTTCGCAGTTCCTTTTCGTACTCCTTGTTCTTCATAGCTTCTACCTGAGTCTGTACTCGCCGCGTCAGACACTTTCGCTCCGGACCTCGGCCACGTATTCAAGGCCGCGCGTCTTGGTGACGAAATCAAAATGAACGTTGGCTTCCCTCGCCGACTCGACGATCGCGAGAAGTGACGTGAACCGGTCCGATCGAACACGCGCCCGGATATCCTCTTCGGTCGCCCACTCCTCGACGTAGTGCACCGTTGAATCCGGATCAATCCACGTAGAGCAACCAAGGCAGCCGCGCTCGAGCCGCGTTCCAACTACAAGAAAATGAAATGCTTCCAGCAGGTCGTCGGCACCACGGATAGACGCAGCACTGAGCGCGACGGTGAGCCGCACCATAGTGGGCGGGGGTAGCATCGCCTGTTCCAACTCATTCAGGAGCTGGTCGCCATGGCTTAGCGTTGTGAGATGAACGGTTTGGAGCGAATAGGAATATGGGCGAACCCGCGATGGATCCCCATCACCCCAGAGGATCCACGGCATCCCGGAGGCTCCCGTACGACTTCGGTGCATCTTCATCAGGCGTGTCCCGGTCGCTTTAATCCAAGTTTTGCCATTCTTGTCTCGAGCGTGGTTGGTTTGAGGCCGAGCCGATCCGCCGCGCCACCGGTCCCGCGAATGCGCCAGGCGGTAGCCTCCAGCACTGCGCGGATGTGCTCCTTCTCAACGTCCACGAGTTTCGGGCTGCGCCGGGTTGCGGCGGGTGAAGAGTGCGGCGGTGTGATCGACAGCTTGTGCCCGGTCACGACGATCATGGCGCGTTCGACCACGTTTCGAAGCTCTCGGATGTTGCCCGGCCATGCATACTGGCCAAGTGCTGCGAGCGTTTGCTTGTCGATGCTGTCGATGCGCCGGCCGAATGCCTTCGAGAATTCCTCGACGAAGCGCCACACCAGGAGCGGAATATCTTCGGCGCGTTCGCGTAATGGCGGGACGGGGATCGGAAACACGTTCAGACGGTAATAAAGGTCTTCGCGGAACGCACCTTCGCTGACGCGGCGTTCGAGATCCCGGTGGGTGGCAGCGATAATGCGCACATCGACGCGGATCGGCTGTGGGCTCCCCAGCCGTTCGATCGTGCGCTCTTCCAGCACACGAAGCAGCTTCACCTGCACGTCGAGCGGGAGATCGCCGATCTCGTCGAGAAAGATGGTCGAGTGATCGGCCATCTCGAAGCGTCCGATCTGCCTGGCCAGAGCGCCGGTGAACGCCCCCTTTTCACGGCCGAACAGTTCGCTTTCGATGAGAGTAGGCGGAATCGCCGCGCAATTGACGCGCACCATCGATCGGTGGCGGCGCGGTCCGAGTTCGTGAATCTGCGTCGCGAACAGTTCCTTGCCGGTTCCAGTTTCGCCAAGCAGGAGCACGGTTGAATCAGTTGCCGCCACTTGCTGAATCTGGTCGAGGACGCGTCGCAGGGCGGCACTCTGGCCCACGATCCGAGTGATACCGAGACGCTCACGCGCTTCCTGTCTGAGGTAGACGTTCTCAACCTGCAGTTGATCCTTGAGTCTTTGCGCTTCGGCGGCAGCTGCCCGCGCCGCTTCTTCCCGTTCCTGCCGGGCGACGACCTGTGCAAAAACCGTAGCCACCACCGTCAGGCGGTGTAGAGCGGCAGCGACCCACGTTCGCTCGACGAGCGACGCGAAACATACTGCACCCTTCACGTGTCCTCCGACCGTCAGCGGGAGGACGACAGCTGTCTCACCGAGGGACCGGAAACTTTCGCGTTCGGACTCTGATGCAATCTCGTCGCGTGACGAATAGTGAATGACTTCACCGGCCGCAATCCGCGACAGCCCCCACGGAAACTGCCGCGCCTCCGTCGTGCTTGCGTCTAGCGGGGGACCGCCCGGAGCGGACCACGCCGTCATTTCGGTCAGGGTTCCGTCAGAGGTGAACTTACAGAACGCACTCCGATCGATGCCGAGCTGCGCACCTATGCGACCGAGACCTTCACCAATCGTCGCCCCGATCTGATCGACCGGGACGTTGATGAATTTTCCCGACAACTCCGCGATCGATCGCTCGAACTCGACCTGCTCTTCCAGTGACACGGCGTCGGCGCGCTCGCCGTGGCGGCGCTCGGTGACGTCGACGATGGACGCAAGCAGGACAAAACCGTCGGCGGTGGGGAGCGGACTCAGGCTGACCTCGACGTCGATTTCATCTCCGTCCTTTCGCCGGCCGCGCAGCTCCTGGGTAAGGGCCATCGCGCCTGTGCCCGACGAACGGAGGTCTCCTTCACGAATGTTCCCGAGCGCGAGGCGGGACGCCTCAGGCAGCAGCATCTCGACGGAACGTCCGATCAGTTCGTCGCGGGAGTAGGCAAACTGGCGCTCGAGCTCGCGGTTGACCATCGCGATCGTTCCGTCCGGCTCCACGACCATGATGCCGCTCGGCGAGACTTCCAGCGCGAGCTGATAGATCACGGACGTGTCGATGCCGTCACGTTTCACAGCCGAACTCCGGGTTGGCTATTTCGAAGGAGCGACCTTGGTCAGGCGCACGACTTCCCCGCCGTAGTCCTCAACGACAAAGGCTCCGTCCTTGACGGCGACCTTTGCGGCGGGAGCAATCGTGCCGGACCCCGCGCCCTTTGCGTCAATTTCGAGGTCGATGACGGCGAAGTCGTAGCCAGCTTTTGGCTTTGCGCCTGGAACGCCGGCCCCGAGGAACAGCACAGGACGGTCGGTCACCATCGTCAGGAGCCGGCCCTTGTCGGTCGTACGTTCGACAGTGACGCGTGTGGGAGTCTCTTTCCCTGCGCCAATCTTGACCGAACCGGTCGGAGCGATGCCGGTCAGCGCCTTGCGGAATCCGGCGGCACCGCCGGACTTGAAGGCGGCGAGCAGTTTGTCCGACTCGGCCTGCGACATCTTGTGGTCAACAGTCAGCGTGACGGGCGCGGTGGCCTCCGCGCCTCCCGCGCCCTTGACCGAAGCGGTCGCGGTGAATTTCTCGCGCGCCGCACTCTGCGCAAAGAGCGTCGAGGCGGCAATCAAAAACGTGGCGCAGACCAGTCCCCCCGGTGTGGTATGTCGCAGGCTCATTGGCTGGCTCCCTTCAGCAGGTCCTCCGGGCCAGTGCACCACATGTACCAGCGTCGGCAGCCACCGTCGATCGGGCGAGATCGAAGCTACGACAACGGTTTGGCAGAGGCTCCGAGGTTCAACGTCGGTCGTCCATCTCCGCTATCACGGAGAACCTACGGCATAGCGGAGCGCGCCGCCGGGAGGTCGTGGCGGACGGCTCCGGCGTCGTCATTGGATTCCGTGGCCGGCGATGCTTTGCACCATTGATCGCTGGTGGCACAAGCCGTGCTGTCCGCGTCTCATCGCCATGGAACACGGTCTGTCTCAGAGCGCCGTAGAGATCGCACGGCCGTTCGGATTCCCGATTACCAATTCGATGGTCGTGACGTGGGTCGTGGCGCTCGGCCTGATCGTGTTTGCGCGGCTGGCAACCCGCAGCATGAACCAGGTGCCATCGGGCGCTCAGAACCTGCTCGAATGGCTGGTCGAATCGCTTTACGGCCTGCTTGAAAGCATCATCGGCGCGCACCTCGTGAAGAAGACGTTCTGGTTCTTCGGTTCGATCTTCATCTTCATTCTCGCGGCGAACTGGTTCGGCCTGATCCCCGGGGTCGGAACAATCGGATGGGGTCACCAGTCTTCGCATGGCTTCGTGATCGAGGAGCCGCTGCTCCGCGGCGCCAACGCGGATCTCAATCTCACGCTGGCAATGGCGCTGATCTTTTTCGGCTGCTGGATTGTCTGGGCGCTTCAGGAAGTCGGCGTCCGCGGTGTGGCGAAGGAGCTCTTCGGAATGAAGGGGGACGCAACCGGGGTGATGCGAGTCCTGATGACGGCGGTGTTTCTCGCCGCGGGATTGCTCGAGATCGTGTCGATTCTCTTTCGCCCGATCTCGTTGAGTTTCCGGCTTTACGGCAACATCTTCGCCGGCGAGAACATGCTCGAAACGATGTCGCGGATGGTTCCGGGACTCGGGTGGCTGCTGCCGATCCCGTTTTACTTCATGGAACTCCTCGTCGGTCTCGTGCAGGCGATGGTCTTCATGCTGCTGACCGCTGTGTTCACACTGCTGATTTGCCATCACGAGGAACCGCGACCAGGAGTCGCAGACGGCCACTAATCACGGATGAACACGGGCCACGGATTAACACGGATGAAACACGGATCGGATCCCGGATCGCGGATCCCGGAACCCGGGTAACGGAACCCGGAATCAATATGGAAAGGATAAGGCGATGACCGGAAGCTTACACGTGGGCCTGGCAGCTCTGGGTGCGGCGATCGGCGTTGGGCTCATCGGCATGGGCGCGTCGACGGCTGTGGGACGCAATCCCGGTTCGTCGACAAAGGTCATGGTCCAGTCGATTCTGGCCATCGCCTTCGCGGAAGCGATCGTGTTCTACGCGTTGTTCCTCGTCCGCTGATCGGCGGCCTCGCCGGACCAAAGAGACTCGGATGGAGTAGCGAACATGCTGGTTCTTGCGATGCAGACCGCAGCGGAAAGCGGCGGACGGCTCGGAGAGATCGCGCGCACATTTGGCGTTGACTGGCCGCACCTGATTTCGCAGAGCATCAGCTTCGCGATCGTGTGCGGGGTCCTTTACGCGTTTGCGTACAAACCGATCCTGCAAATCCTCGAAGCGCGCCGCCAGCAGATCGCGGCCGGACTTGCCAACGCCGAAAAGATCAAAGCGGAGCTCGCGCGCATTGAATCGGAACGGCAGGCGGTTTTGACCAGGGCCGGCGACGAAGGGAAACGGCTGATCGACGAAGCCCGGCAAGCCGCGGCGCGGGTGCAGACCGAAGAGACGCAGAAGGCGCTGGCATCGGCCGAACAAATCCTCGCGCGGGCGCGGGAAGCAACCGAGCGGGATCACGCGCGCATGCTCGCCGAGTTGAAACACGAGGTTGGACGCCTTGTCGTGCAGACGACGGCGTCGGTGACAGGCAAGATCTTGACCGCGGAAGATCATCGTCGCCTTGCCGAGGAGACCACCGCGCAACTCGCGATGTGAGAAGGGTAAACCCCGAGAGAACAGGATGCGAACCAACAAGAAGGTTAAACGCACGGCGCGAGGGCTGTTCCGGCTGTGTCTCGTCGATGGGGTGTTGAACGAGGAACGCACACGGCAGGTTGCGCGCACCCTGGCCAGCTCGCGGCATCGCGGCTCACTCCGCGTCCTCTCAGACTTCCAGCGGCTGGTGCGGATAGAGCGCGACCGGCATACAGCCGTCGTGGAAAGCGCCACGCCGCTGGCGGAAAACCTGCGCCACGCGGTTCAGAGCGGCCTCGCGCGTACGTACGGCGAGACGCTCGAAATGTCGTTCGGAGAGAACCCGGAACTGATTGGCGGCATCCGCATCAGAGTCGGAAGCGACGTGTACGACGGCAGCATCCGGGCGAAATTGACGGCGCTGGCTTCGAAGCTCTAGGACAGACATGGTTGACCTGCTACGGGAAATCGAACAACAAATCGCGGGCGCGAAGGCGGCGGCCGCCAGACACACCATCGGCGTCATCCGTGAAATCGGCGATGGTGTCGCAAAGATTGAAGGCCTTGGCGATGCGATGCTGAACGAGATGCTTGACTTCGGTCACGGCATCACCGGTCTCGCGTTGAACCTCGACGAGACGGAAGTCGGCGCCATCATTCTCGGCGACTACACGAAGCTTCAGGAAGGTGACGAAGTCCGCGGCACGGGACGCTTACTACAAGTGCCGGTTGGCAAAGGGCTGCTCGGCCGCGTGGTCAATACCCTCGGCGAGCCACTCGACGGCAAGGGCCCGATCCAGAGCAGCGCGTCTTATCCGGTCGAGAAGGTCGCCCCGGGGATCATCAAGCGCCGTCCGATTGGTCAGCCGGTTCAAACGGGAATCATGCCCATCGACGCGATGATCCCGATCGGCCGCGGTCAGCGCGAGCTGATCATCGGCGATCGGTCAACCGGCAAGACGACGATCTGTATCGACACGATTATCAGCCAGGCGCGTCTCAACAAGGCGGCGGAAGCAGCGGGCGACAAGAGTTATCGACCACTGTACTGCATCTACGTGGCGATCGGACAGAAGCAGTCGACGATCGCGCGGATCATTTCCACGCTCGAACAGGAAGGCGCGATGCCCTACAGCATCATCCTGTCTTCGCCGGCGTCGGATTCCGCGGCCAGTCAGTACCTCGCGCCATTTGCCGGTGCCGCCATGGGCGAATGGTTCATGGACAACGGCATGGACGCGCTGATTGTCTACGACGATCTCTCGAAACATGCGGTCGCCTATCGACAGGTCGCGCTGGTGTTGAAGCGGCCGTCCGGGCGCGAAGCCTACCCCGGCGACGTCTTCTACCTGCACAGCCGGTTGCTCGAGCGCGCGGCGCGGGTCGGCGAACAATTCGGGAACGGATCGTTGACCGCATTGCCAATCATCGAAACGCAGGCAGGAGACGTCTCGGCGTACATCCCCACCAACGTCATTTCGATCACCGATGGCCAGATCTTCCTCGAGACCGATCTCTTCTATCAGGGTGTGCGACCAGCGATCTCGGTCGGCATTTCCGTTTCGCGCGTCGGGTCGGCGGCACAGCTGAAAGCCATGAAGCAGGTCGCCGGGCAACTCAAGGGGGACCTCGCCCAGTTCCGCGAGCTTGCGGCGTTCGCGCAGTTCGGCTCGGAACTCGACGCGGCGACGCAGGGGAAGATCGATCGCGGCAAGCGAATCGTCGAGCTCTTCAAGCAGCAGCAATACAACCCGATTCCCGTCGACATCCAGGTCGCGGTGATCTGGGCGGTGCAGAACGGCTACGTGGACGACGTGCCGGTGGAGCGGATCAAGGAATTTCAAGCGCAGTGGACGGACTTTCTGACCACGCGGAAGGGCGAGCTGCTGAAAAAGATCCTCGAGCAGAAAGCGCTCAGCCCTGAACTGACCGCGGAGGTGAAGGGCGCGGCGGATCAATTCAAGCAGACGTGGAAAAAGTAGTTACCAGTTACCAGTTACCAGTTGCCAGCTGCCAATTGCCAGTTGCCAGTTTTTGTCCGACTGGGAACTGGAAACTGGAAACTGGAAACTGGAAACTGACAAGCGATACTCCTTTATGAACAGCCCCCGCGATCTCAGACGCCGGATCAAATCGATCAGCGGCACCGCGCAGATCACCAAGGCGATGCAAATGGTCGCCGCGTCGAAAATGCGCAAGGCACAACAGGCCGCACTCGATTCACGGCCATTCGCACGGCTGCTGTATCGCATTCAGCGCAGCGCGACGGCCCACTCGCGCGCATTCACGCATCCGCTCCTCGAGCCGCGCGAAGTTCGCAAACGTGCGGTGGTGCTGATTGGTGCGGACAAGGGGTTGTGCGGAGCGCTGAACACGAACGTCTTTCGGCTCGCATCGCAGTTCGATCAACGCACGACTGTCTTCATCACCGCCGGACGCAAAGCGGCGCAGTTCGTCGCGCGCACCGGACGGCAGCTGGCCGCTGAATTCGCATACGGTGATTCGCCGACCTTTGCCGAAGCGCGGGCGATTGTTTCGCTCGCGCGCGACATGTTCCTGAAACGCGAAGTCGATCAGGTCCAGCTGATTGCGACGAAGTTCGTGAACACGCTGACGCAGGAACCGGTGACGATCGAGTTCCTCCCGGTCGGACGGATCGTCGGACTGCAGGTTCCGGGGGCGGAATCGGAAGACACGCTGGCGTCTGAGGCCGAGCCGACATTCGAACCGAGCCCGGAGGCGCTGCTCGCGTATCTGGTCGACACGTACCTCAACGTCTATCTGTATTACGTGCTGCTGAATGCGAAGGCGAGCGAACAGAGCGCCAGGATGGTGTCGATGAAGAACGCCACCGACAGCGCAGAGAACCTGATCAAGGACCTCAAGCTGGAATACAACAAATTGCGGCAGGGCAACATCACCAAGGAACTGCTGGAGATTGCGGGAGGACAAGCGGAATGAATTGGTGAATTGGTCAATTGGTGAATTGGTGAATTAGAGCTGTTCGCGCCCATTCACAAACTCACCAATTTACGAATTCACCAATTGCTGCGAAGGAACGCTATGAATACTGGCAAAGTCGTTCAGGTCGTCGGACCCGTCGTCGACGTGGAGTTTCCCGGGTCGCTGCCGCCGATCTACAGCGCGCTGAAAGTGGATTACACGGTGCTCGATCAACCAGTGTCGCTGACACTCGAAGTCCAGCAGCATCTGGGCGATCGCTGGGTACGTGCGATTTCGATGGCCGGAACCGAAGGCCTCAAGCGCGGCATCACGGTCACCGATACCGGCAAACCCATCTCCATGCCGGTCGGCGACGCAGTGATGGGACGCGTTTTCGACGTGACCGGCAATCCGGTCGACGAACGTGGGCCGGTCAAGGCTGAGAAGTACTACCCGATCCATCGACCTGCCCCGTCGCTCGAGGAACAGTCGACGTCGCCGGAGGTGTTGACGACCGGCATCAAAGTGATCGATCTGATCTGCCCATTCATGAAGGGGGGCAAAGTCGGCGCGTTCGGCGGTGCCGGCGTCGGCAAGACGGTCGTCATCATGGAGCTGATCAACAACATCGCGAAACTCCATGGCGGGGTCTCGGTGTTTGCGGGGGTGGGGGAACGCACGCGCGAAGGGAACGACCTCTATCACGAGATGTCGACGGCCGGCGTCATCAATCAAAAGAATCTCAGCGAGTCGAAGATTGCCCTCGTCTACGGCCAGATGAACGAGCCGCCCGGTGCGCGACTGCGCGTCGCCCTGTCGGGCCTCGCCATCACCGAGTATTTCCGCGACGAACGAAACCAGGACGTGCTGCTCTTCATCGACAACATTTTCAGGTTCTCTCAGGCGGGTTCCGAAGTGTCCGCGCTGCTCGGCCGGACAGCCAGCGCGGTCGGTTACCAGCCGACACTCGCCGCTGAAATGGGCTCACTCCAGGAACGGATCACATCAACCAAGAAGGGATCGATTACATCGTTCCAGGCCGTCTACGTTCCTGCCGACGACCTGACCGACCCGGCGCCGGCGACAACATTCGCGCACCTCGACGCGACCATCGTCCTCGAGCGATCGATCGCGGAGCTCGGAATTTATCCCGCCGTCGACCCGCTCGCCTCGACCTCGCGCGCGCTCGCGCCGGAGATCGTCGGCGAAGAGCACTACGAAGTCGCACGACGCGTCCAGAAAGTGCTGCAGCGGTTCAAGGACCTGCAGGACATCATCGCGATCCTGGGCATGGACGAATTGTCGCCCGACGACAAGCTGACTGTGTTCCGCGCGCGCAAGATCCAGCGCTTCCTCAGCCAACCCTTCAGCTCGGCGCAGGTGTTCACCGGCCGCGAAGGACGGCAGGTCGCGGTCAAGGACACGGTGCGCGGCTTCAAGGAGATCCTCGACGGCAAGCACGACAGCGTACCCGAGGGGAACTTCTATATGAAGGGCGGGATCGAGGAAGTGACTACTTAGAAAGGCGTATCGATCAAAACGGCGCGACAGACACCATGGGCGACACTTTAAAACTCGAAATCGTTACACCCCAGGCGACCGTGTTCTCCGAGAACGTGACGATGGTCACGCTGCCGGCAGTCGAAGGACAGATCGGCGTCTATCCGCAGCATGAGCGGTTGATCACCCGAATCGTCCCCGGTGAGATCATCGTCACCACGGGCAACGCGGAGCGCAACTTCGCAGTCGGAGAAGGGCTCGTGGACATCGCCGCCGACCATGTCGCCATCGTCACCGACATGGCCGTCGCCGCCGAACACATCGACGAAGCCAAGGTCGAGGAAGCGCGCGCGCGTGCGGCGGCGCGACTGCAGGAAAAGATTTCCGATGAGGAAGTCGCGTCGGTGAACGCATCCCTCGCCCGTTCACTCGCACAACTTCAGGTCAAAAGGCGCCGCCGGATGTGATCACCGCCGCTCTCGGCCGTCGATGGTTTCCGATCGCGCTGCTGCTGCTGACGCTGCAGCCGGCGGCGCCGGCCTTTGCGCGCCAGGTCACCGGCGGAACTCCTGCATCAGCGCCCGCGTCCCAGCCGGACCCGGAAGCCGAACCTGTCGCTGCCCCTGTCGTTCTCGGCGGAGATCCCATCATTTGGATTGCGGCTGGTGCTGGTCCGTACACACCGCAGGTTCGCGCCGCGCGAATCAGTGAACGTCTGAAATCAATCACGCGCGATCGAAGCATCTCGAATCCGACAGTCACCGTAATCGAGAACGAGGGGTCCTCGGAGCTTCGCGCCGGCACGCACTTGTTGATGGTTGTGACGCCGCAGGACGCGAGGGCGCTGGGCACGGCACGAGCGGCGCTGGCAGCGGAGTATGGCCGCGAGCTGGAGGCCGCGATTCGATCCGAACGGCTGCGGTACGAGCCGGCGACGTTGATGCGCTCGGGGGTCTACGGTGCGGTCGCGACGCTGGCGCTCGTCATAAGCATCTGGATCGTCTACCGCATCACACGCCGCGTGCGGAATTGGATCGATCGTCGATGGCGGCAGCATGGATCGCTGCGCGTGCAGCAGGCAGAGATCGTGTCCGCCGATCGAATCGGACAGACGATCGATCTGATCGTGCGCGGCGTTCGTGCGATCGCGATCCTGCTGTTCGTTGACCTTTACCTCACCTACACGCTCGGGCTGTTCCCCTGGACGCGGGCCGTTTCGCGGTCGCTGGTGGGGTATGTCGCAACGCCATTTCGCGCGGCGGGATCGGCATTCCTCGGCTACCTTCCCAAGCTCCTGTTCGTCATGGTTATCGGCGGCATCATCTACTTTGCGATTCGGCTCGTGTCCTTGTTCTTCAACCAGATCAAGCACGAGCGCATCGTCTTTGCGAATTTCCCTCCGGAGTGGGCCGACCCGACCAACAAGATCGTTCGCATCCTGCTGATCGCGTTCGGACTGGTCGTCGCCTTTCCCTACTTGCCAGCGTCCGATTCTCCGGCATTCGCCGGCGTGTCGGTATTTATGGGTGTGCTGTTCTCGCTGGCGTCGAGTTCGGCTCTGTCGAACATGATCGCGGGGATCGTCCTCACCTACACAGGCGCGTTCCGACTGAACGATCGCGTGAAGGTTGGCGATTCGTTCGGGGACATCATCGAAACGTCACTGCTCGCGACACGCGTGCGGACAATCAAGAACGAGGACATCACCATTCCGAACAGCCTCGTGCTTGGCACGTCGATCCTCAACTACACACGCGCATCCAAGTCACTCGGCCTCATTCTGCACACCAGCGTGACCATTGGCTATGACGCACCGTGGCGGCAGATACACGACTTGTTGGTCTCAGCGGCATTGTCGACACCTGGAATCATCTCGGAGCCGCGACCGTTCGTCTGGCAGACGGCGCTCAATGATTTCTACGTGACCTATGAGATCAACGCCTACACCCGCTCACCACGCGAGATGATCGACATTTACGCCGCCCTCCACGCGCGCATCCAGGACGAGTTCTATGCCGCCGGCGTCGAGATCATGTCGCCGCACTTCACCGCCATTCGCGACGGCAACACCATTGCGATTCCGGAGGCGTTCAGAGGCGCCGCGTACAAGGCACCGGCATTTCGGATTCACGAAGCGAGAAGCGAGGAGCGAGAAGCGAGGAGCTAAGAAACTATGCGCCCAGTGTTCTCGGCCTCACAATGGCTGCCATCGTATAAGAGCGAGTGGCTGCGGCCGGACCTTGTCGCTGGTCTGACGCTTGCGGCATACCTGCTGCCCGCGGGAATCGGCGATGCCTCGCTCGCGGGCCTTCCCGCGGAAACGGGTCTCTACGCGTGCCTGTTCTCGGGGCTGGTGTTCTGGCTCTTCTGCAGCTCGCGGCAGACGGTGATCACGGTGACGTCGGCGCTGTCGCTGCTGATCGGCGCGTCGGTCGGGGAACTCAGCGGCGGCGATCCGGCGCGGCACGCAGCGCTCGCCGCCGGAGCGGCGATGCTAATCGCCGCCATCGCCCTCGTCGCCTGGCTGTTCCGTGCGGGTAACGCCATTGGTTTCTTCTCTGAAACAGTGCTGATCGGGTTCAAGACCGGTCTCGCCTTCTTTCTTGCAAGCACTCAGCTGCCGAAACTGTTCGGGTTCAAGGGTACGCACGGCGATTTCTGGGATCGTTCGTGGTACTTCATCACGCATCTCGGCGACACGCAGGGCGCTTCGCTGCTCATCGGTGTTGTCGCACTGGCGTGTCTGATTGCTGGCAAGCTGTGGCTGAAGAACCGGCCGGTTGCGTTCTTCGTGGTGATCGGCGGAATGCTCGCGGCGCGCCTGCTGCATCTCGACGCGCATGGTGTCTCTCTGCTGGGCGACGTGCCCCAGGGATTGCCAGCGTTAGGCTTGCCGGCAGTGACTCGCGGCGATTTGAATCAGCTCTTCGGCCTCGGGCTCGCCGGTTTCATCCTCGCCGCGGTCGAGACATCAGCAATCGGACGGATGTTTGCCAAGAAGCACGGCTATCGGTTCGACGCAAATCAGGAGCTGCTGGCGATCGGCACGTCCAATTTCCTCGCCGGCATCGGTCGTGGATTCCCCGTCAGCGGCGGCATGTCACAGTCGCTCGTGAACGAGAGCGCCGGCGCAAAGACGCCGCTCTCCGGTCTCGTCGCTGCGCTCTTCACACTGGTCGTCGCGCTTTTCGCGTCACGGCTGCTGCGAAATCTGCCACAGCCCGTGCTTGCGGCAATTGTGCTCGCTGCGGTTTTGGGCCTGGTCGATATCAAAGCGCTGAAGCACATCTGGCACTTCAGTCGCTCAGAGTTTGCCGTCGTCGCCGTGGCATTTCTTGGTGTGCTTGGATCAGGACCGGAAAACGGTGTGCTGCTGGGCGCCGCGATTTCCATTGTGCTCCTGCTTCGGCAGGCTGCTCACCCACGCGTCGTGGAACTCGGCCGAATCCCCGGCACCGCCATATTCGCCGATCGCGCACACCATCCGGAGCGAGAGCGCGTCCCTCACGTGCTGGTGACGCGGTGCGAATCGGCGCTGCTGTACTTCAACGTCGAACACGTCCGTGGCAGGCTCCTCGAGTTTCTCGCCGCGCGCGAGGACACGGTGCAACTTGTCGTGCTGTTCCTGGGAACCGTTCCGAACGTCGACCTCGCCGGCGCCGAATTCCTCGAAGCTGTGCACGGGACCCTCAGGGCGCGAGGCGTCGAGTTTCGTCTCGCAGAGACGCGCGGCGAAGTGCGCCATGCACTGCGTCGAATCGGATTCGAAAAAATTTATGGACCGCTCGAGCCCGGCCAGACGGTAGATATCGTGATCTCTCAGTGGCAGGCATCGCGCGGCGCGGCCGTATAGAAAGAGGTAACAGAGGCTCTGGATCACGATCGAGTAAACGGAGCTTCTCACCACAGAGGAAGCAGAGGTAACAGAGATCATTTAAGTTTCTCTGCTTACTCTGTGGTGAGGGAGACTCCGTTGACTCTGGTGGAAAACCTCCGCTACCTTCTAAAACCGAATGCCGAACGTCGTCTGCAGGAACTGACCGTTGGCCTTACCGCCAGTGCCCGACACCGTCTCCCCCGTCAGCGGGTTCACCTGCGGTTGAATTTCTGGGCCCCAGATGTAGTGATAACGGATCTCGGCGTAGACCGCACCGAAGTTTACGCCGCCGCCGAAATCCATCCCGAAGTCCGTGGAGCTGCGTTTGCCGACGATGTTCTCGACCGGCACGAAGCCGCCGGGATAGCACACGTACCACCACGGGTCGCAGTAGCCCGGTACGTAACCAACGCCAGGCGTCGTGACCTTCACGGGTCGATAGTAGACGCCCATGCCGACGAGACCATACGGCCTGACCGTGCCGTGCGGCGCTCTGAAGATCACGCTGCCCGTCCCGTACTGCATGTTCATGTCAGCGGAAAAGTCCGTTGGCACGGCTGCCCCGCCTGGCGTGCCGCTGACGGGAATGGAGATCCGCTTGTCGCCGAGCCCGTTGAAGCTATAAAGACCTTCAATGCCGATGACCGGTGACACGTTCACCTGCACACCGAAATTGAAGTTGTATCCGTCACCCAGATGATCACGCACGTCTGAGTTGGGGATCGTAAATCCGCCGCCGAGCGAGATGTTCACAGGTCTGTCTTGCGCCTGTGCGCCCGTGGAGAGAGCAATGCAACCTACCGCGAGTAACACCACCAGGGATTTGTACCGCATGACACGCATCCTTTCTGCGCTCGTCTCTTGAGCACCGCACGTGCCAGCGCGTTTGCCCGCGCAATCCATCCCTAAAACGTTGATCGGGCGCGAAAACGAGGAGCGGTCACGACCTATCGTGGGCGCCGCAACTCCGGGTTGCCCGGAGTTCCTCCGAAATAACGGAGGGATCAATCGCGTTGAACCCATGGTGCATTCACCGCAGGCCTCTCTTTGTCTTCAACGACTTGCCCTGCAGAAAAGAGCGCTTCATCGGACGTGGCACCCGCCGTGCTGCCACTCTCGTAAATGCCGATTGCGGATGTCTGCAGAAGTGCGCGCCCACAGACGGCGCGCTGCGTCAACTACTTACTAGTCGCTGCGTTGTTCGTGCTCGCGGCATCCCATTCTGCCGCGGCGCAGCAGTCTTCTAATTCGGACGCGTCACCGAGCGCACCGACCGCTGCTCAAGCAAAGCCGGTCACCGTCGCGTGCGCATCGAAGGCTGGTGAACGCAATGCCTGCTCGGCCGACACATCGTCGGGTGTCGTGCTGGTGCGATCGAGCGGCGAGTCGCCGTGTCTGCTCGGAAAGACATGGGGCTACGACCAGACGAGCATCTGGGTCGCTGACGGCTGCACCGGGGAATTCGTCACCGGCCGAATGGAACCACCCGCGACGAAGCCTTCAACACCACGTCATCTGCCGAACGTTGGATTCCTGCTCTTTGACGGCGAGAAGGGCCAGGTGTATTTCCGGCTGTTCAGCTACGGGCGATATCTGAATCAGCGCAATCTGAATGACACGTACGTCGACGCGTTCGGCAACACACACAACGTGCAACGACGTCAGGACATTCAGCTCGCAAAGTTCTTCTCACCATTTTCCGGCTGGTTCCTGTCGCCGAGATTTCGCTATTACCTGTACGTCTGGTCGTCGAACGCATCGCAGGGCGATCCGGCTCAGGTTGTTGGCGCCGGAAATCTGAGCTGGACCTTCAATCGGTTCGTCACCGTTGGCGTGGGCATTACGTCATTGCCGACCGTGCGAAGCACCGAGGGACAGTTTCCCTACTGGCTTGGTGTAGACGATCGCCTGATTGCCGACGAGTTCTTCAGAGGTTCATACACGTCGGGTGTCTGGTTGAAGGGGGAGCTCCACACGAAGGTCAAGTACATGGTGATGTTCGCGAACAATCTGAGCACGCTTGGCGTGAGCGCGGCGCAGCTCGATAACAAACTGGACACCCAATCGTACTCCGTGCAGTGGATGCCTACGACAGGCGAGTTCGGGTTGTGGAACACGTTTGGCGATTACGACGATCACCAGAAGGTTGCGACGCGGACCGGTTGGCACTACTCGCACAGCCGCGAAGAAAAGCAAAGCCAGCCCGGCACCGAAGGCATCGAGAACAGCCAGATTCGATTGACCGACGGCAGCATCATCTTCACGCCCAACTTGTTCGGACCGGGCATCACCGTCAACGAAGTGGACTACCAGATGATGAGCGTTGACGGCGGGGTCAAGTACAAGGGCGTGTCGCTCGAAGGCGAGTATTACTGGCGCTGGCTGCGCAACTTCACAGGCGTCAACACCGGCGGGATCGCCAACATCGACGATCACGGCTATCAGATCCAAACGTCCGCGATGGCGGTTCCCAAAATTCTTCAGCTGTACTTCGGAAACTCCCAGGTCTTCGGCCGCTACGGCGATCAGTGGGAAGTGCGCGCCGGCGAGAACTGGTACTTCATGAAAGACCGCGGACTCCGGTTGAACGGCGAGTGGATGTATGTGAACCGATCGCCGGTCGGCTACACGGCATATCCCTACCCGGTCGGCGCCAAGGGCACGGTCTTCCACATCAACCTGGAGATGAACTTCTGAACGCGGCTCAGGGTCCAGCTCAGGGCTTAGGGGCATCAAGATGACTGGCAGATTCTGGCATCGTTCGGCGGCAATCGCCGCCCTGTTCATGGCGGCGCTTCTGGCTGCTCGTGTCGCGCCCGCTAGTCGCGCGCAAAAATCCGGTGCCGCCAACGAGTTCAACGATTCCCACTTTCACCTGACCAACTACATCCAGCAGGGAATCGAGCCGCGTCAATTCCTGCAGATCATGGGTACACGCGTCAGCCGTTCGACGCTGTTTGGCATTCCGTTGCAGCAGACGTGGTCGTACTCGAACTCAGGCGAGTTTGCACCAACGTATTACCTCCACAGCGACGCGCCGCTCTACTACTACTCATTCACCGACGCCTACATCGCCAGCGTGTATCGCTCGCTTTCAAAAGACGAGCAGGCGCGCTTCGATCCGATGATCACCGGCTTCAATCCGGTCGACATGTACGGCGTCGACCACATCAAGCGCGTGTTGAAGGTGTTTCCCGGCGTGTTTTCCGGCATCGGTGAGTTTTCGATTCACAAAGAGTTCGTGTCGTCAAAGATTTCCGGCGAGACGGCGAGCCTGACCAATCCTGCGCTCGATCGGATATTCGACTTCGCCGCCGAATCCGGTCTCGTCGTCATCATTCACAACGACATCGACATGCCGTTTGCGAAGCAGAACACCGAGCCGGTTTACCTGTCGCAGATGAAGGCGCTTCTGAAGCGGCATCAAAACGCGTCAATCATCTGGGCGCATGTCGGCCTCGGCCGCATTGTGCATCCGGTGCAGGTCTCAGCCGAGGCTGCCGAGCGCAATCCGACCCAGTTCGAGATCGTTGAAGCGATGCTGACCGATCCCGCGCTGAAACACGTGAACTTCGACATCTCGTGGGACGAGGTCGCGAAGTACGCGGTGGCGACGCCCGAATCGATTCAACGAGTGGTCACGGTTCTCAATAAGTACCCCGACCGGTTCCTGTTCGGAACCGATACCGTGGCCCCTTCGGGCCAGGCCCCGTACTACGCGGTCTTCGACATATGGGCGCCGGTCTGGCGTCAACTCACGCCTGAAGCAAGCCTAAAAGTGCGGAAGGGGAACTACGAACGGATCTTCGACGAAGGACGACGGAAAGTGCGTGCGTGGGAAAAGGCCAACGTGCAGTGATTGCACCACTCAAACAAGGAGCGAACGAAATGGGACGAACTCAGACGAACCGGCTGCCCGGTGTTGTCTGGCTTGTGACGACAGCCCTGATGGTTTGTGGGATGTCGCAGGCGTATGCGCAAGACAGTGCCGACGGCAAGGGAGACGCGAACGCTGCGGCATCCCAGGCTTCGACCTCGAAGCCGTCATTTGAGGTCTATGGCTTTGCCATGCTGGATATCGGTCAGAACTTCAAGCAGATCCATCCGGACTGGTACGACACGATGCGAGTTACCAAGCTGCCGTCCGTCAAGGACGAGTTCGGAAAGGACAACAGCACGTTTGCCGGCGTCCGTCAAAGCCGCCTCGGCGTGCGCTCCTCCACACCAACCGACTTCGGCGATCTGAAGACGACCTTCGAGTTCGAGCTGTTCGGAACTGGCGTCGACTCCGGGCAGACGACGTTCCGGCTTCGTCATGCGTACGGCGAGCTTGGTGCGTTCGGCGCCGGCCAGACGTGGAGTCCGTTTATGGATCCCGATGTCTTCCCCAACTCGCTCGAATACTGGGGACCAACCGGCATGGTGTTCTTCCGCAACGTTCAGCTCCGCTGGATGCCGATCAAAGGAGACACAAGCCTCACGCTCGCACTGGAACGGCCAGGCGCGAGCGCCGATCAGGGCGTGTATGCCGACCGTATCGAACTGCAGAATATCAAACCGCGTTTTCCCCTGCCTGACTTCTCAGGCGCGTACAAATATGGCGGTAAGTGGGGCTACGTCCGTGCCGCGGGCATGTTGCGCGAGATGAAATGGGACGACGTGAACAACGACCAGTTCGACTTGTCGGGCAGCGCTACGGGCTGGGGCATCAATCTCAGCTCGAACCTCAACGCCAGCAAGAACGATGTCGTGCGGCTGCAGTTCGTGTTCGGTGAAGGGATCGAGAACTACATGAACGATGCACCCGTCGATGTCGGCGTCGAGGACAACTTCCAGAACCCGGTGACGCCGATCGTAGGCAAGGCGCTTCCCATCATCGGCATCGTCGCTTTTGTCGATCACACCTGGAACTCGGAATTCACCAGCACGTTCGGCTACTCGATGACCGACATCGACAACACCGGCAGCCAGGCACCGAATGCCTACCGGCGGGGTCATTACGTGCTTGGCAACCTCCTTTGCACTCCGGTGCCGAACGTGATGTTCGGCGGTGAATTCCAGTGGGGACGCCGGGAGAACTTCTCCGACGGCTTCCATAGCGACGGCGTGAAGCTTCAGTTTTCGTTCAAGTACAACTTCTCGTACAAGGTCGGAGGCTAACCATGAGTCCTTTGAAACGATATCTCGCTCTCGGCACACCGTTGGTCGCGGTGCTCGGGTTGGCGGTCGCCTTGCCGGCATTGCAGGCGCAGGCGCCCAGCCCTCAACCGGCGATCGATGCAGCGTTCAACAAATACAAGACGCTCAAGGAGGGCAAGAACGCGGACTACATTCCCGCGCTCGCCAAGGTCGATCCAAACCTGTTCGGCATCGCGCTCGTGACGACCGACGGCAAGGTCTTCACCGCCGGGGACCTGAAGACCGAAGTATCGATCCAGTCGATCTCGAAGGTCTTCACGATGGCGCAGGTGATCCAGGAGCAGGGGCTCGACGCGATCGAGAAGCGAATCGGCGTCGACGCGACCGGTGCGCGCTTCAATTCGATCATCGCGGTTGAAGCGGTCAAGACCGTCGTGGGCACCGGCGCGCCGGAGATGAATCCGCTGGTGAATCCCGGCGCGATTTCGACGACGAGCATGGTGACTGGGTCCAGCTCTGACGCCGTGTGGCAGAAGATTATCGGCTTTCACAACGACGCGGCCGGCCGGCAGCTGAGCGTGCTGCAGGACGTCTACAAGTCCGAGTCCGACACCAACCAGCGCAACCAGGCAATCGGCGCGCTGATGCTGGCCTACGGCTACATCAAGTCCAACTGGCAGCAGGCGGTCGATCTCTACACGCGCCAGTGCTCGATCGGAGCCAATGCCAAGGACCTCGCCACGATGGCAGCGACGCTCGCGGCGGCCGGGAAGAATCCGGTCACCGGAAAACAGGTCATGGATGCCGACAAGGTGCCGGGCGTGCTAGCGGTAATGGCGACCGCCGGCCTCTATGACGATTCAGGCAAGTGGCTGTATCATACCGGACTGCCGGCGAAGAGCGGTGTCGGCGGCGGCATCATCGCGGTCTCACCCGGCAACTTCGGAATCGCGGTGGTCTCTCCGCCGCTCGACGATGCCGGCAACAGCGTGCGCGCGCAGCGCGCGATCGCCGACATCTCGAATGCGCTGGGCGGCAATCCGTACGCGGCGAAGAAGAGCGGCAGTTAGCATGCGCCACGGAGATCAGGCCGTTGTCGGCAGGCCACGTCCTGATCTCACCCTCAAAGTCGTTGCCGGAGTACTCCTGACCTTCGCGTTTCCCGCATACACCCACGCTCAAGGCCGCACTGATGTGGTGACGCTCGCCAATGGTGATCACATCACCGGCGAGGTTGTCCGGGTTGAACGAGGCCGGCTCGAATTCAAGACCGATGACGCCGGAACTCTCTATCTCGAGTGGGACAAGCTCGCGAGCCTTGTCGCGACGCGTTTCGTCGAAGTCTTAACCAGCGACGGCCGCCGCTTCTTCGGTAGTCTCGGAACGTCCGCAGATCGATCGATCACCGTTGTCGGCACCGGCGGCACTACAACGCTGCCTATGGCGGCGGTGACACTGATCACTCCGATCGGGCGCAGCTTTTGGGCCAAGCTGGACGGCTCGATCGATGCCGGCTACAACTACACGCGCTCGAGCGGGGTCGGCCAGTTCAATCTCAACTCCGATACTGTCTATCGCAAGCCGGCGTCGTCAATCCGGCTGACCGCATCGGCCACCGTCACGCAAAAAGATGATGACTCCGCACGCGACGATCGTGGAACGGTGGAAGCGTCGTACCTGCGGTATCCATGGCAGCACTGGTTCGTCACGGTGGCAGGACGTTTCGAAAGCAACGAGAGTCTTGGCCTCGTGCTCCGGTCGCAGATCGGCGGGGCAGTTGGCCCCCGTCTCATCAATAGCAACAAAGCGCAGATGGTCGCGGGCGCCGGTCTCGTGGTCAACGAGGAAAAAGGTGTCGATGTCGAGTCGACGCAGAATCTGGAAGGGCTGCTGCTCTTCAGGACGTCGTACTACACCTACGATCGGCCGAAGACAAACCTTGACGTCGGACTTCAGTACTACCCGAGTCTCAGCAACGCCGGGCGGCAGCGTCTTCAGGCGGATCTCGGTATCAAGCGTGAACTGTGGAAGGATTTCTTCGCTTCGTTCACGTTTTACAACACGTTCGACAGCCGGCCGCCCAATCCCTCCGCGGATCAAAACGACGTTGGATTCGTCTTCTCGCTCGGCTGGAGTTACTAACCTACGAGCTCCGCTTCCATCGACCGATCGACAACGGCTGTCCGGCGTCATCCTGCGTCGTCAGGATCAACGTGTCCCCTTCCACGACCCAATGGCGTGGACGCTCCATGCCGAGCGGTCCTTTGATGAGAGGAGCCTGCCCTTGCAGAACGTAAGTCAGCGTGTGTTTCTGCAGGTCGAGTGCCGCGCGCCCGTCGGTCGAAATCCTGTTGTCCCTGATATCGATGCCCGATTGACGGAGCAGGTCGGCTGAGGCTTCGTCGGCCTGAATGTCCATCTTCAGATTACCCATGTTGTCGTATAGAAGCGTGCCCGCTCCCTTCAGGACGATCGGCGGTTTCCCAGGCGGCCGCACCTCGAACGACTCGAGGTTCCAGCGACCCTCGAGAAAATTGCGCGCGGCAGTCAGCGTCTGCGGACCCGTGTCTACCGGGCCGGCCTTGATCGGCCGCTGCCGCGGTGCGCTGTGACAGGCGGTAACCGCAGCAAGGAGTCCAATGATCAGCCCCGGGGAGAACGCGAATCGCATCTTCATGATGATGTCCTGTCTCTGTTGATTGAATCCCTAATCACTGATCACTGATCCTGAATGGGTGCGAGCTAATCTCAGTTGAAATTTGGGTGGCGCCTCCAGTTGGGGCAGACTGCTTTCGACCAGAAAGTACGTCAGCCAAAGGAGGACCACCCATGACGAGGACAGTACGTCAGAACGTCAAGAAACGGAAGTCAC
>JBKPSH010000020.1:0-10772 GCA_046734955.1 Acidobacteriota bacterium | reverse complement strand
ACATCGATCGAGCCGCAATCGTGATTGGCGCTGATGGCCGGTACTCGACGGTTGCAGCGGTCGTCGGCGCCGAACATTATCACGAGAAATCGCCGCTGATGTCGCCCTATTACGCGTATTGGAGCGGTCTGCCGATGGGCGGCCGTTTCGAAACCTACATCCGCCCACACCGCGGGTTCGCAGCGGCCGAAACACATGGCGGTCTAACCATGGTTGTCGTCGCCTTGCCCTACGCCGCGTTCGACACCTACCGACGCGATATTGAGCGACATTATCTGGCGACGATTGAATCGGCGCCAACCTTCGCCGCTCGCTTGCGCGAAGCGAAACGCGAAACGCCATTCGCCGGACTGCCGACGACGAACTACTTCCGGCAGCCGTATGGACCGGGCTGGATGCTGATCGGTGATGCGGGGTATCTCAAGGATCCCATCACCGCGCAGGGTATCGCTGACGCATTTCGCGACGCGGAGGCGTGCGCGGCGGCCGTCGATGATGTCCTCAGCGGCTCGCGCGCATTTGACACGGTGATGCATGAATTCCGCCGCCAGCGGGACGAGAGTGCGCTGCCGATGTACGAATTGACCTGCCAGCTCGCGACTCTTGCGCCGCCTCCAGCAGAAATGCAGCGATTGCTCGCGGAAACCTCCCGCAGCCAATCAGCGATGGACGCTTTCGTCCGGATGAATGCAGGAACGATTTCGCCGGCGGAGTTCTTTGCTGGCGCCGGGACGGGGAGTGGCGTGCGCTGATCCGAGCTGGGATCGTCCTGCATAGGTGAGCGGGGTCGCTGAACGGGTCCGCCACGTCGGAACGCGTTGGCCGAAAGGAATGGATGCGCCAACCGTGCAAGGCCACCGTGGTAAGCATCCGCTGCTATTGGTTTCCTAACGAAACCGATAAGACCCGAAATCACCGACGCCGCTTCCGGCGCCTCTGGACCACGTTATCGGGGTTCGAATCCCCTGCCTCCCAGCCAATTCGCACTTCATACGACAAGGCTCCGCGCTCCAAGCGGTTGGGAGTGGTTCGAACCGGTCGTCCGCATTCCCTTTGACAGGGAAGGCACTTCGCCCCGAACACGCAGCCAGCTCAAACCGCAAGAGACACTTCGCCCTAGAGAAATCCCATACGATTCAACAAGCTGCGGAAGCCTGGTTCACTCCGTAGGTTTCTCCATGTGGGCTCGACGTTGAGAAACACCATTTTCGGATCGCGTCCCTGGAATCCGCGTTCGAGCCACGCGATCGCCTCCGATGATTCACCCAAGGCGTTGCACGCGATCGCGACGTGGTACGGCGATACATAGCGTTCCTTCGACCGCTGCAGCAACTGTGCGAGTGCCGCGGCTGCGTCACCACGCTGTCCACGCTTGGCGTTGGCGCAGGCCTCGAGCGCGAGCGCCTGGGTGTTGGCGGCTGTCAGCGCGCGTGCCGCACCGGCCTCGGCAACGGCATCGTCGAAGAGACCCTTCTCGATGTACGCGCTGGCCGCAAACAGGTGTGCGACTCTTGAGCGCGGCTCGAGTTCGATGGCCTCGCGCAGACGAGCGATCGCATCGTCGGTTCGGCCGGCGTGAAGCAACATCTGGCCTTCCATCGCGTGGATCAGGCCCGACAGCGGATCGAGCGACCGGGCACGTGCCATCGTCGCCAGGGCCTCTTCATGCCGCCCGGCATTCGATGGCAGGTGCGCGTACATCCAGTGCGTGTCCACGCTGTTCGGATCGAGCTCCAAGGCGAGACCAAAATGCACTTTGGCTGTGCTCCAGGCCCATTCGAACCAATAGACGTGGAACGCGAGTACGGCGTGCGCTTCGGCGAGCGTCTCATCGAGTTGCACCGCCTTCACCGCTGCCGCCCGCCCTTTTGCGGCGACCTCCTGCGGAGGCATCTCGAGCGACAGCGCGTACATCCTGTACGCATGCGCAAGGCCAACGAATGCCAGGGCGTAGGTTGGATCGGCCTCGACGGCTCGCTCGAAATACTGAACGCCGGTCTCGATGCCCGATTGCGTCATCCTCAACAGATGGAAGCGGCCCTTGAGGTACAACTCGTGCGCCGCAGGATTCTGCGTGTGATGTCTCAGGAGGACCGCCTTCTCGGTCCCCGGCAAATTCGGCTTCATCGCGCTGACCACGGCACGGGTGAGTTCGTCCTGAACCGCAAACATGTCGTGCCTCTCGATTTCGCGATCGTACCGATCCGACCAGACCTGACAGCCATCCGCGGCGTTGACCAGGTCCGCGGTCACACGTAGCCGGGTGCCAGACTTTCGTACACTGCCTTCCAGCACCAGATGCACTCCCAGCTTCTGCGCGATCTGGCGGACGTCCCCGTGCGCTCCCTTGAACGCGAACGCCGAAGTTCGTGCGACGACACGCACTGAGGGCAGCTTCGAGAGTGCAACGATCAATTCGTCCGTGAGGCCATCGGCAAAAAAGTCGTATTCCGGGTCCGCGCTGACGTTCACGAACGGCAGCACCACCATCGACGCGTCGGCCGTCGATTCACGATGCGCGACCGGCTCGGCTGTCCCGCGAACCACCGCAACGAACTGATAGCCACGATTCGGCACCGTGATGATGTAGCGATGGTCGCCACGAGCCTCGCCGAGCAGTCGGCGCAGCAGAGAGATGTGTTGGGTGAGATTATTCTCCTCGACCGCGGTGTCGGGCCAGACTGCCTGCATCAGTTCGTCTTTGTCGAGAACGGTCCCCGCGTGCTCGACCAGGTACGACAGCGTGTCGAATGCTTTCGAGGCCAGCGGCACGAGCGTACCATCGCGCCGGAGCAGGAGGCGCCTTTCAGGATCCAGCCGGAAGTCGCCGAACTCGTAGACTCGCGCCGGACGATCAGCCATAGCGGACTCATATCTTCTCAGAAACATTCAGATGCTTCTAAGGACTTCATGACGATGCCGGAGGCATGCTGTGCACACCGGTTCGGGAGACGAGCCGAAAAAAAAGGAGCTGAAGATGCGCATCTGGCCGATTTTTATGATGTTGGCACTTGGGTCGGTGTCGATCGAAGCGACCGGCCCTCAGCAGCAAGCCCCGCTTTTACAGGGCGTCTGGCACGTGAGCGTCGCCGTGAGGAACTGCGAGACGGGCGACACGATCCGCACGGTTCGCGCGCTGAATTCGTTCATGCGCGACGGCTCCATGTCGGAGACCGCCTCGAATATCCTGCGGGGACCGGGTGTAGGCACGTGGCGGCGCGTTGCGGCCAACACCTACACGTCGGTGTTCGAGTTCTTCCGCTTCAATCCTGATGGGACGTTCGCGTCAACGGCGCGCGTCACGCGCGCGATCGAGCTGTCGGAAGACGGGACGCAGTTCACCAGCATCGGGACCGTCGAGGACTTCGACGCGCAAGACGTCAAGGTCTCGAGCGGCTGCGCCACCGAGATTGCTGTACGCGCCCAGTAGACATCAGCTCGCGACGATCGCACCCGCGAAGGCGCCCAGGTCATGACCACTCAGCGCCGTCTCTTTTACGGCTGGATTGTTGTCGCCACGTCGGCTGTCGGGCTGTTCCTGGGCGCCTTCCCCATCGTCGTGTTTTCGTTCGGCGTGTTCTTCGAATCATTCGCCAGAGAGTTCCACGCCAGTCGTGCGGCCGTGTCGCTCGCGTTTACCATGCACAACCTCCTCTCCGGGATCTTCGCTGTGGTCATCGGGCGTCTGGCGGACCGGACTGGCGCCCGCCGCGTGATTCTCCCGGGGCTCATCGTGCTTGCGGCGATGCTGCTCGCCAGCAAGGCGATTGGCTCGAGCGTGTCGGAACTGTACTGGTTTTACATCGCCTTGGGTGTCGTTGCGCCGGCGACGACAACCGTTCCGTACGCAGTTGTCGTGTCACGCTGGTTTGACCGGCATCGAGGGCTCGCGCTCGGGGGAATGATGGTCGGTTTGGGTCTCGGAGCGACGGCAATGCCGGTCGTGGCGCAGCGCTTGATTGCCAGCTTTGGTTGGCGAGACGCCTTCGCGATCGTCGGCGGCGCCGTGTTGACGATACCAGTACCGATCGTGGCCATCTTTCTCAAGGACGCCCCCGAGCTGATGGGGTTGCTGCCGGACGGAGTACCAGCTGGTGCCGGGCGTGGACGAACTAGCGTTCGGCGGGATGGCGTTACCTGGCGTGACGCGACGCTGAGCGGCACGTTCTGGTTGCTGACTGCCGCCTTCGTTCTGCTCGCCGCAAGTGTACATGCGTGCGTCATTCATATGCCGCAACTATTCGCCGATCGCGGAGCGACCGCCGCAGACGCCGCCGTGGCGAGTTCAGTCGTCGGGCTTGCGCTTCTGGTGGGCAGGATCGGCTGCGGCTACTTTCTCGATCGGTATCACGGTGCACGCGTTGCACTGGCGGTCTGCGGCGGCGCGGCCTTGGGGATTGCGCTGCTATGGACGGGTAGCGCTGGCGGACTGGCGCTCGTGGGCGCGTTTTTGGTCGGACTGGCTATGGGTGCGGAAGTCGACATCATCGCATTCCTCATGAGCCGCTACTTCGGCTTGCGGTCGCTCGGGGCGACAGTGGGATTCGCGTTCGGAGCCTTCGTCATCGCGGGCGGTCTCGGGCCCCTCATGATGGGATTCGCATTCGATCGCACCGGTTCGTACCGCGTGCCGTTGGCCGGCTTCTGCATCGCCGCAATCGTGGCCGCCGTGCTGGTCACTCGTCTTGGGCCGTACCGCTTTGGCCCCCGAGAGATGTCATCGTGAGTGCAGCTGGAGCCCCACCGACGCCACTCGCCTTACTGCGGATGACCGATGGCCTCGTCGTGCATCAGGCGTTGTGCGCGGTCGCTACGCTTGGAGTCGCGGACCTGCTAAATGCTGGGCAACGGTCCGCGGCGGCGCTTGCGTCGGCGCTTCATGTCAACGAGGACGCGCTGTATCGCACGTTGCGCTTTCTATCCGGACTGGGCGTGTTTCAAGAGTCGAGCCCGCGAACGTTCGTCAACACGGCGCTCTCGGAGTACCTGCGCAGCGAGGTGTCCGGCTCTGTCCGACCAGTGCTGATCTTGCGCGGCAGCCGGTACTACTTAACGCCGTTCACAGAGTTCCTGTACTCCCTCCAGACCGGCATTCCGGCGCGCGACAAGGTCTTCGGGCAGGGCGCCTTCGAGTACCTGCGCTCGAGCCCGCAGGAAGAACGCGTCTTCGACGAGGCGATGACCGCGCTCTCGTTGCTATGGGCGCCAGCGGTCGCCGAGGCGTACGACTTCGGACAGTGGCAGACGTTGACGGACGTGGGCGGAGGCAATGGCGAGTTCCTCGCCGCCATCCTGCGCGCGCATCCAGCGCTCCAGGGAGTGTTGGCTGACGCGCCGAGCGTGGTGCAGCGCGCGCAGCGTCGCGAGTTCTTCTCTGGGGAGCTCGCTGCTCGCACGCGCTTCGAGGCGTGCGATTTCTTTCAGGCCATCCCTTCAGGATCTCGCGCATATGTACTGAAGAACATCATCCATGATTGGGACGACGCACAAGCGCGTCAGATTCTCCGAAATTGTCGTCGGGTAATTCCAGACGATGGCGTGCTGATGGTGATCGAGTACTGTCTCGGCGAGGACAACATGCCGTCTCTTGGCAAGATGGTCGATCTCGTCATGCTGACCGTCACCGGCGGAAAGGAGCGGACGGTCGCCGAACATTCCGCGCTTTTGGCCAGTGCCGGCTTTCGGCTCAACCGCAGGATTCCCGTTTCGGCGGAGATCGCAATCCTCGAGGCATGCCCCGCCGCAGTTGACGTGTCCGGGTGTAATTGATTTCGTGGAGCACCCCAGTCGGCGCGGTCGGCCAGTGCGAAGAGCGGCCGATACCGTTCCCGTTCGATTTCACTCAAACGGGCGCGCACTGCACGTGTTCCAGAGCCGTGCGAGTGTGTGCGCGATTGCGTGGACCGCGCACCCGAGAATGATTGCAATCGGAGGGACGACCAGTACGACCAGCGCGTGCTCCATGAAAGCGCCGGATGGCGTTGCGCCGTTGGCCAGCGGAAGCGCGAGCGTGACGGCGTAGTACGAGGCGAGCGGCAGCGCCACGCGACGAAACGCGCGAGCGACCCTCGCCCAGCGCACATCGCTCATCGCGCCGCCTCCACACTTCCCGCCCCGGCGCTCAACTCGCGCCCAGCCAGGATCACGCCACGATCGAGCCGCCGCACGAGCTCGTAGAGCAGCACCAGGCCTCCGAAATACACCATGATCCCTTCGACGCGATGGACATCGGCGGCGCTGAATGCCGACAAGGCAGCCGGATGTGCACCGAGCGACATCGCGATCGCAATCCGCACCGCGTTGACCAGCACGGCGGCAGAGTAGCTGGCCACCAGGCTCACAGTCAGAACTCGCGCCGCCGAGACTCCGGATCCGACACGATGAAGGAGAGCGAGCATCAGCATGCCGAACGCGGCGATCATGAAGTTGATCCCAGCACACGATTTCTCGATCAGGAAGAGGCGGTCGCACGCGAAATATCCCTCTCCCGGCTGAAGCGCGAAGCGTGTTCGGGTCATGATGCCCACCAACCGCGCCACCGGACTCAAGATCCACCACAGGTCGTCCGGACGCGCGCCGGCGTAGTGTCGCTTCAGACCCCAGGCAATCAGCACTGTACCAGCCATCACGCAGCTCTTCATCTTCACGCGACAACTCCCGACTGTTGCCCCTCGACTTCGCTCGGGGCGCCCTGAGCGACACTCGAAGGCCGGCGTCGCCGGCGCCGCAGGCTCGCACAACCGAGCATCGACAGGGCGATCGCGCACACAAACACGATCTCTGGTTCGGGGCCCGCGGTAACGCCGACGGCGAGATCGGACACGCCTTCTGGAAGCGGCAGCGGCTGATCGACGTCATCGGCACCCTCAGTGGTGCGCCGCACGACCTCCTGCACGGCAACGAACGACGTGTATCGGGTAAGCAAGCCATAGCTGAGTCCCAGCGACGTGATGTCGGCGATACGTTCCTCACTGGGAGCACTGGGACCAAGATCCGACAGGTCCGCGATTCGAGTGCGCGCCCACAGATGCTGAAGAGCACCGTGGCGGACGTCGGCGCTCGAGGGCGAGACGGCAACGGATGTCCGGTACACGCCGCGGCCGGTCCTGCCCGAGATGTCGATCGATCCAGCCGCGCGGCCTCGCCACTTTCCGAAGACGACAATCGGACGGCTGGCGAACAGATCCGGGACTGTCCCGGGCTCCACATCGTAGGCGTCGAATCCGCTGAACGTCACGTCGATACCGGTGAGGACGGGCGTGTCGATGTAGCGTCGGAGCCGCGCCGCCGCTTCCGCCGCCTCGCCGGGTTCTGTCACGATGAACGGTTCCCCGAGCCCCGCACGAGCGATGCCCTCGATGAGGAATCGATTCACGCTGCTCCCGATACCGAAAGCGAAGACATTGACAGCGTTTCGCTGGGCGCGCACGTAGTCGAACACGTCGGCTTCTGCCTCGATGTAGCCGTCGGTCACCAGGACGATGCTGCGCGACGCCTCTCGTTGACGCGGGACCGCGACCGCCCGCTCCAGCGCAGCCAGCAGCCGCGTCCCTCCTCCACCCTTCTTCTGTCCGATGAACTGGAGCGCACGTGTGAGATTGGGACGCGTCGCCGGGACAGAAAGTGGCGAGAAGGTGGCAGAGCCGTCGGCAAACACGACGATGTTGAAGGTATCGGAGGGTCGAAGAACGTTTGCGAGGTCGCTCATCAGTTTCTTCGCCGTGTCCAAGGGGAAGCCGTTCATCGATCCCGACACATCGAGGACGAAGATGTACTCGCGCGACGGCACTTCGCCGGCCTCTACGACCCGTGGCGGTTCCGCCATGAGCAGGAAGAAGTTTTCGTTCCGGCCCTGATACAGCAGCAGGCCCGAGGTAATCTCCTCTCCGGCCAATCGGTAGCGAAGTATGAAGTCCCGATTGCCCGCCGGTCGGTCGGATTCAGCGAGCGTGATCTCGGAGCGTCCCGCGCTGATCCAGCGGACATCCACCTGGTGCGAGGGTGACGCGAGATCCTGGAGCGGCACGCCAGTGGAGACGACCCCCGAGAGGTGGAACTCGCTACGCGGCGGCTCGGCCTGATGGGTGTACGGCGCCTTGACGAACTCGTCTGCGGGCGACGCCTGGTTTTCGGGCTTCTCGGAGTAGCGCGGCCCGACGACGGTCGGGTACACGAACTCGTAGACACCATCGGTCGGCACGAGCAGCTCCGTGTATTTGAGCTCCACCGAGATCGTGTCGCCTGGAAGCACGTTGGCGATCTTCATCGTGAACACATTGGGACGACTCTCTTCCAACAGCGATGCGCTCTTTCCTTCCTGCTTCGCCACTTCGAATTCACGCGCCGCCTGCTTGCGCTCCCTGATTCTGGCGACGGTGCGTACGTCGCCGACGGTCATCGTCATGCCGTACACCGCCGCCCGCGTGGATGCAGGAAAAACGTAGCGGGCATGAATGGGGCGCGTTCCAAGATTCTCGTACACTTGTCGAACGGTCACGTCCGCAATCACACCGGTGATCGCGACGTCGACTCGCGTGTCCTTCAACGGCAGACGATCGATGGCGGGATCGCCGCCGTCGACGAAGAAAAATGGGGAGAGCGTCTTGTCCGCAGGTACTCGATCGCCCCGCGCCGCGGCGACGAGTGGCACGAGCAACGCGCAGATGGCGGCAACGACGACGGAGCGTATCGAGAGTCTCATGTCTGTGGCCTCAGGTATCCGGAAGATATGAAGTAGCGCGGCAGTCTCGAGCCCTGACACGATTGGCACGTCTGACGTGCCGACCCACCGCCAGGACCCGAGACCGAAGCGTCGCTAATTGCCATTCCCATCGTGCGGGATCTTTGTTTCTTCAGAATTCCCGTGAACTGCTTCGACGCGCTCCAGGTTCCGCTTGGCCTTCTCGTATCCAGGATTGGCAGCCAGTGCGGCTTTGTACGCAGTCGCCGCCGCTCTGAAGCGCCCCGTGTGCTCGAGTGCCATGCCGAGGTTGTTGTGAAACACTGGCACCTCCGGCCGCAACTCCGTGGCCTTGGTCAACAGCGGCAACGCCTCGTCGGCGCGCTCGGTCTCGAGGAACATCAGTCCCAGGTTGTTCATCGACCACGCGTCAAGTTCGTTCAATTCGATCGCACGGCGATATGCAGACACAGCCTCCTCGGTTTTCCCCTGCGTGGAGTAGGCACGGCCGAGCAACCGACATATCTCGTCCGACTCAGGATCGATTTCAGCCGCACGCGAGAGTCGTTCGACAGCCTCATCGTGCCGGTTCTGTTCGATCAAGACGCGGCTCAAGTTCACGAGGCTCTTCACGTGCTTCGGGTCGACGCTCAGCGCCCTTTCGAAGGCTTGCTCGGACTTCGTGAGGTCGCCGCTCTTCCACGCCGACAGGCCGAGCATGTAGTGTCCCCAGGCGTTCGCGGGGCGCTCGGTCGTATACCGATCGAATATCGCCGTCGCGTCGCTGTACTTTCTGGCCTGGTATGCCGCCTGGCCATCGCCGAATGACACCGGAACGGTGATCTTCCGCGTCGCAGTCGGCAACGATCCGTCTCCATCGGTCCGCTTCTCGCCGGCTGTCGCAACAGGCTTTACTGCCGCCGAAGCTGCCGACCCCTTCGCCTCTACGGTTTCGCTCGGCTTCGAACAGCCGACGGCCGCGAATCCTGCCAGGAGCAGCACCGCCGCCGTGACGTGTCGTGTGGGTTTCATCTGTTTCTCCCTTTGGTTCGCCGACCGCTTCAAGGCGGTCGGACGTTCGCCAGCCTTCAGGGCAAGCCCGCGGCCAGCGTGGGCGGGAGATGACAGGTGCTTCTAACTAAGCCGAACCAAGCCAGTTGTGGAATTGTCAGGCAGGAAATTCTCGCGGCGGTTCGTGTCGTTGCGACCACGGGATCCAGAGCTGCATGTGTCCCGGCGAACACAGGCTCCGCCGTCGCTCGCCACGGTTTACTCCCGCGTCCCCTTGCTCAATCCGTGGCGACGCATGATCTTCAACAGGCTGGAGTGATCCGAGAGGCCGAGCGCCTCGGCCGTCCGGGTGACGTGCCAATCGTGTCTGTCGAGCGCGCTGAGCACGATGTGCCGCTCGGCCTCCGCTTTCAGTGCCTTGAGTGTTCCCGGTGGAGCGCTCGCGTCAGCGGCCTCGTCCCGTTCCTCGCCGCGAATCTCCGGTGGAACATCGGCCACGCCGATCACGTCGGCATCGGACGCGATGATCATCCGCTCCAGGCAGTTACGCAGCTCCCGGACGTTGTTTCTCCGCCAGTCGTAAGCGGCGAGCAGCGCGACGGCCTCCGCCGCGATCGTCTTCGACCGCATGCCAAGGTGCGACGCGATCGATTGAACCAGATGATTGACAAGCTCTGGGACGTCGGACAACCGCTCGCGCAGCGGCGGGACCCGCAGCGTGTGGACGTTGAGGCGATAGTAGAGGTCCTGTCGAAAGCGGCCGGCGTCGACCTCGCGCTCGAGATCGCGGTTGGTGGCCGCGATCACACGCGCGCTCACCTGGATGGCCCGGTCGCCGCCGACTCGCATCACCTTCCGTTCTTCGAGCACGCGAAGCAATTTCGCCTGCGCAGGCAGCGGCAGCTCTCCGACCTCGTCGAGAAACAGCGTTCCTCCGGCCGCGTTCTCGAACGCGCCCTTGCGCAGGCGATCGGCACCGGTAAACGCGCCGCGCTCGTGGCCGAACAGCTCGCTCTCGACCAGCTGCTCGGGCAGCGCGGCGCTGTTCACGGCGACCAGCGGGGTCTTCTCGCCAGGTCCT
>JBKPSH010000019.1:0-56649 GCA_046734955.1 Acidobacteriota bacterium | reverse complement strand
TTTGCTAGCAGCTGGCGTTGTCGCTCAAAGACTCACGATCCGAGAGATGGTGGCAGCCAGTAAGAACGACGCGGTCCGTATCGCGAATATGGAACACGAATATGTGGTTCCACTGGCGGAATTGTCTGGCAAAGCGGATCTGATACTCGACGCGCGACTGGTTCGACCGCACGGATACGTGTCCCCGGACGGCCTGACGATATACACGGACTACGAAATCGTCCCGAGCCGCATCTTGCGCTCGCAAATTGGAGACGTTTCGACGAGCAAGACTCCAGGACAGCAAGCGACATTACGGCTCACTGTTCCCGGAGGCGAGGTCGTTGTGGATGGAAAGACGGTGATTTCAAGCTATGCCAGGGCCAGGGCGATTACAGCTGGATCTCGGTATCTTATCTTCGCCACGCGCGTGAATCCGACGGAAAACCGATTTGTTGCAACAGGCGGCAGCGCGGGAATATTTGAAGTGAGAGACAATGGCCGCCTGAACCCGGTCCTGGACACTTCGGAGGACAACCCAGATTTCAACGATGCTTCGTTCGACGATGTCGCAAAGAAAGTGCAATCTGCGCCAGGCAGATCACGCTGATTTCGCACTTTGAGCATGGAGTATCCTCAGTCTCCGATTCGAGATGGTGAAGTGGGACGACGGGAGGCACGGTGTCACTTGACCTGCCAGCAGAGATCCTCAAACAGCGTCGGCCGCAACCGATCGCGCTGACATCTCGAGCTCGCGCAGTTCTCGAGGCGCGACGTCGCTTCTATTTCGCGCAAGGACGATACAAACCCAGCACGGTCATCTTCGGGAAGGACGATGGAACCGCGTTCGTCAGTGGTTGTTGCTCGAAGAGGCGTGGCAGCTCGCGAAGGAGCGCGCCGGTCTGAAGGGCCAGAACCTCCACTTTCATGACCTTCGTGATGAGGCTGCCTCTCAACTCGCAGAATTCGGCGTGGCGCTCCCGGGGATTCAGAGGTTTCTCGGCCATCGCTCAATCGAAATGACACAGCGATAGCTGCGGGCGAGAGTCGGAGAGGTCGAGGATACGCTGCTGCACTGGAGAATTATCGTCCGACTCCGAATAAACGGGTCAGAACAGGCAACGACGATTGAGAACACCCGATAGCTCAGACCAGGGGATCGTCACCTGTTGAGGACCGTCGGCCCACGACGCTGCTTGATACGGCGGAAACATGATCAAGAGTCCATCTTCAGACACGTTGAAATCGGTAAAGTTGCTGAAGTCAGGACCTGCACCTCGGCGAACCCAGTCGGGATCGAAGTCGGGATGAGACGCAATTAGTGTCTTGATCGAAAACGAAGAAACACGCTCAAGAAAATCGGAATTCTCGTCGAATAGATCCGTGAACTCGAGAATCAGGAGAGGTTTGCGCAAGGCAGTGATCGTTCGGAACGAGGATTGGCCATGCATCGCACCATAGTGGTATTCACTGATCGCGTATCGGAGGCTGAGCGCAGTGTCTGTGAAGAGCGTGACGGTGAACGTTCCGGACAAATACCCTGCGGGCAGTCGTTCAGAGTCGTCTCGCGGGACAGCCCATTGAATGGGAGAGAGGATCATTCGCCGGAACGACTGAATACAGCTTAATGCCCATGCGTATTCGATCTGGTTGATTTCAGCCAGGTCCGGCGCACCGAACGACGGAAGTTCAATCTCTACGTCATAACGAACGGAGTCTGACCGGCTTTCAGCGACTCGCACGACCTGCCATTGACGGAGAGGGCTCGTGTCGTCGGTGAGCGCCAAGGCTTCATCAGAACTGATGCTTGCCGACGTCAGGCGAGCCTTGTACATGCGCAGCGCCTTACGGTCGATCTCACCTGAGTCCGCCCTTCGGTGGCAGTTCGGGCATAACGCGATAAGGTTGTGATACGAATGCTCTTTGCAGCGTTCCCAGGGAATGATGTGGTGGACATCAACGTCAGTGTGTTTGCGGGTATGAATTGCGCATCGATGGCCTGCTTCTACGAGGACGCGCCGACGCAACTCATTAGGAATAGGCGGACGACCCAACTCTGCGCTCTGGGTGCCATTATCTCGCAGACGCTCGCACGACTCGATGGGCCACAAAAAGGGCCACACAGAAGACCGCCACCGAGTGAATCCCGCCCGTCGAACTCATTGAAACTGCAGGCGTTTCAGTCCAGATCCCCTTATTCACAGCTAGGAATCTGGTATCACACATTCCTCAACCCCATGATCTCCCGCGCCGGCGTACGATCGCCGGTGCAGCTGATGCGCCGCGGGGCATTGAGAAACCGCACCTCGAATCCGAGCGACCGGTACAGCTGCTCCATGCGATCGGTCGCCTGGTTCACGATGATCACCGGTCCATCGTGGCGCGACAGGAGACGCGCGGTCCGCTCCTGATCGCGCCAGGTGAAGCCGCCGCGCGCGTACTGCGTAAACGGCACGTCGTAGGGTGGATCCGCGTACACGAAATCACCGGTGCGGAGCGGCAGTGCCTCGACATCGCCGATCGTAAACGTCCACCCGGAAAGCGCCTTACGATACGACGAGAATTCGCGTGCATAAGCGATGCGCGTGTATCGACCGAACGGCACGTTGAACAGTCCTCGCCGATTGAACCGGCAAAGCCCGTTGAATCCTGTTCGATTGAGGTAATAGAAAAGTGCCGCCGCTTCCTCGCTCTGCGTCTCGCCCGCGGCAAGAAGATCGTTGAATCGATCCCGATGGCGATAGAACAGCGCTTCATCGTTCTCCATCGGAATCCGAATGTGCAGCCCGCGCTGAAGCCATGTGTAGAAGTTCACCAAGTGCGGGTTGGCGTCGTTCAGCAGGGCGTGTGACGGTTTCAATCCGAGCGCCACGGCGAGGCCGCCGCAAAAGGGCTCCACGAGCCTCGAGCACGAATGCGGTTTCCAGAGCGGACGAAGCTGAGGAACCTGCCAGCGTTTTCCACCAGCCCACTTCAATGGCGGGCGCAGCGCGGAGTCCGCTGCCGAAGCAAGGGGCATGCGAGCGCCAGTGTAACCCGGACCGCGGTCGACCCTCAGGACCCACATCCGTTGGCTAAATCCGATCGGCGTTCATCTGTGGCACCCTCGGATGGATGTGCATCCGCGGATCGTGACGATGCGATATCCTCTTTACACGCCATGCTTCACCTGCCTGTGGTTCGATGGGGACAGCCCTACACCAGCATGGATGTAGACGAAGTCGTCCACTTCCAGACTGGTGAGCCAATCGCCAAAGTCAGCCGCGCGAACGGCGGCATGATTCAGCGCGATATGCGCCACGGTCAGCGCGCGCGCGACGTGCTGCGCGAGATTTCCATTGATGATTTGATCGCGCGTGTCGGCAAGGCCGGCGAGTTATACGCGACCGCCGAATTGCCGATGGGTGACGGCACGCAAACGCCCGACGAGTTCGTCCACGCGCAGTCGGCGACCACGGGTCTGCCCGAACGTCTGTGCCGCGCGAACATGAAAAAGAACATGTTCGTGCTGACAGAGATGCGTCGCATACTGACCGCGCTCACGCGCGGGCTCAATCTGGAAGTGCTCACGCGCGGCTACGGTGAAGAACACGGTGTGCCGATCAGTTATCAAGCCCAGAGTCCCGTCCTGGGACTGGTTCTGCCGTCGAACTCGCCGGGCGTCCACACATTGTGGCTTCCAATTATTCCGCTGCAGATCGGGCTCGTGCTGAAGCCCGGTCCCCAGGAACCCTGGACGCCGTTCCGCATGGCCGAGGCGTTCTTTCAGGCTGGTGTGCCGAGAGAAGCGATTTCGATCTATCCCGGCGAAGCGGATGTGGGGGCGGCGGTCCTCACCAGTTGTGATCGCAGCCTCGTATTCGGCGGTCAGCCGACGGTCGATCGATATCGCGGCAATCCGAAAGTGCAGGCGCACGGGCCCGGCTTCTCGAAGATCCTGCTCGGCGACGACATCGTCGACGACTGGCAATCGTATCTCGACGTCATGGTCGACAGCATCTTCGCCAACAGCGGGCGCGGCTGCATCAACTGCTCGGGCATCTGGGCGAGCCGGCACACACGCGAGATTGCGGAAGCAATTGCGAAACGGTTGGGCGCGGTACGTCCGCTGCCAGCCGATCATCCAGACGCAACGCTTGCGGCGTTTACAGTTCCCAGCGTTGCGTCTGCGATCTCGCAAGCGATCGATGCAGACGTGAAGGTTCCAGGTGTGACGGATGTGAGTGCGAAGTATCACAACGGCTCACGTGTGATCAAAGAAGGCCGCGCAGAATTCCTGCTGCCGACGATCGTACACAGCGCGTCGGCTGATGCGGGTATCGTTCACAAGGAGTACATGTTCCCGTTCGCGACGGTTGTCGAGTGCGCGCAGGATCGGATGATCGATGCGATTGGTCCGACCCTGGTGTGCACCGCAATCACCAACGACCGTGCGTTCCGCCAGCGACTCGTCGATGCTGTGAATATCGATCGCTTGAATCTTGGTCCGGTCCCGACGATTCAACTGAACTGGCTCCAGCCGCACGAAGGCAACATCGTCGATTTCCTGTACCGGGCGCGGGCGTTCCAGACGGTCTGAACCCCGACCGGCCTGCAGCTTGAGGATTCTAAGTTTCACGGGCGGCGCCGGGACGATGTATTGCGGGAGTTGCCTGCGCGACAACGCCCTGGCCGCGGAGCTGCTGGCGAGAGGGCACGATGTGCTGCTCACGCCGGTGTATACGCCAACCCGTACCGACGAACGGAACGTGAGCGGCGCGCACGTGTTCTTCGGCGGCATCAGTGTGTATCTCGAACAGCATGCGCCTTTGTTCCGCTACACGCCGAAGTTCGTCGATCAACTGTGGGATTCGACATGGGCGCTCCGGCTGGCGACCAAACGTCAGATCAAAGTCGATGCGAAAAGCCTTGGCGAGCTGACGGTGTCGATGCTTCGTGGTGAGCAGGGGTTTCAGAAGAAAGAAATTGAAAAACTGCTGGACTGGCTTCGACGCGAGCCGCGCTTCGATGTCGTAAACCTTCCCTACGCACTGTTGCTCGGGCTTGCCGAGCCATTGAAGCGCGTACTGAATGCGCCGATCTGCTGCACGCTTCAGGGAGAGGATCTGTTCCTCGAGGGCCTCGGTGAACCATATCGATCGCAATCGCTCGACCTGATTCGAGCCGCGGCGGACCACGTTGATATGTTTCTACCGGTCAGCCGCTACTACGCTGATTACATGCCCTGTTATCTCGGTCTGTCGAAATCGAAAATGCGTCTCGCGACGCTCGGAATAAACCTGGATGGCTACACGCTCCGCCCACACCAGCGTTCGGGCCCGTTTACGGTGGGCTTTTTTGCGCGCGTCGCGCCGGAAAAGGGGCTGCACGTCCTCTGCGACGCATACCGGCGATTCCGCGCGACGACGAGTTGCACACAAGCCCGTCTCCTGGTTGCCGGCTATCTCGCGCCTGAGCATGCGCCATATCTCGAGGAGGTCACCCGCCAGATGAAAGAGGCTGGCCTCGCGTCAGAGTTCGAGTATCGAGGCGAGTTGGACCGTGCAGGAAAGATTGCATTCCTGCAGAGTCTCGACGTCATGTCGGTCCCCGCGACCTATGCCGAGCCGAAAGGAATTTTTCTGCTCGAAGCGATGGCGTCTGGCGTTCCGGTAGTCCAGCCTCGCCGGGGTGCATTCGCGGAAATTCTCGAGACGACTGGCGGCGGCATTCTCGTTGATGCGGACGATCCCGAAGCACTCGCGCACGGTTTTCGCGAGCTCGAGAATGATCCATCGCTGGCCTCGGCACTTGGCGAGGCAGGCGCCGCTGGCGTTCGCGCGCATTACACTGTTGGTCATATGGCTGAAACGGTCGAGCGTATCTATGCCGAAGTGATTCGCCGGTCGCACGCATCATCCGCCACATAGCGACGTCCGCCACCGCCAGAACGTGAACGACCGACACATGCTCATTGCGAAGGACATCAGCAAGTCGTATCCAACACCGCGGGGCGCCCTCTCAATCCTGAACGGCATTTCCTTCTCCCTCAACCGCGGCGACGGGATTGCAATCACCGGGCCCTCAGGCAGCGGCAAGAGCACGTTGCTTTACATCCTCGGTGCGCTCGAGCCACCGTCTTCCGGAAGCATCAGCCTCGATGGGTCGAATCCGTACGAGCTCGGAGAACGCGAGCAGGCGCTGTTTCGCAATCGACATATCGGCTTTGTATTTCAGGATCACTCGCTCCTGCCGCAGTGTTCGGTTCTCGAAAATGTGCTGGCGCCGACACTCGCGGCGCCAGCACGCGACGGCGGTGCCACCGGCGACGAGCAGCGCGCCCGCGACCTGCTCGCGCAAGTAGGACTCGCCGATCGATTGGATCATCGTCCGGCTGAATTGTCTGGTGGAGAGAAGCAGCGCGCGGCCGTTGCCCGCGCCTTGATCCTGAACCCGACGCTGCTCCTGTGCGACGAGCCGACCGGGAATCTCGATCGGTCGTCGGCCAACGCCGTCGCTGAGCTACTGCTCGCTCTGCACGCGGCGCGAAAGACTATCTTGATCACTGTCACGCACAGCGCCGCGCTTGCGGAGCGCTTTGCGACAAAATACGAAATGGATGCCGGACGGCTTGTGAATCGCTAGCGAGGAGCGAGCAGCCAGGAGCCAGCAGCCAAGAGCGAGAAGCGAGCAGCGAGAGCGAAATGACCACAACCCAGTTAGTGTGGCGAAGCGCGACGCATCACTGGCGAACCAATCTCGCGGTCGTGGCCGGTGTCGCTGCCGCCGTATCGGTTCTGTCGGGTGCTCTCCTGGTCGGCAACTCGGTGCGGGGAAGTTTGCGCGATATGGCGATGTCGCGGCTCGGACGCACCCAGGCGGTGATCTCGTCGACCGACTTCTTTCAAGAGTCGCTCGCGGCAGAAATCCAGCAGGTGGCATCCGGCGTGACCGCCGCGCCGATGCTGGTTGCGACCGGGTTCGTCACGCATGAACAGTCTGGCCGCCGCGCGTCCAGCGTCCTGGTCTACGGCGTCGACGAGCGATTCTGGGCGTTCCACGGTAAAGCCAACAAACCGGGCGTGCAATTGTCACCGGCGCTGGTATCAGAGCTCGGCGCCGTCACTCGCGACGTGATTCTGTTGCGGATTCAAAAGCCTTCTGCCATTCCGTTCGAGTCGTTGTTCGGCCGGAAGGACGACGTGGCAAGGACGGTGCGGCTGACGGTTGATTCTGTGCTTCCGAATGACGAACTCGGCGAGTTCTCACTGCAGCCGCGCCAGTCTGAAGTCCGCGCGATCTTCCTGCCGTTGACGCGCGTGCAGCGCGACCTCGGCCTTGCCGGTCGTGCCAACACAATCCTGACCGCAGGTTCGAGCGCTGATGTGCTGGATGCAACGATGCGCCGCACCGTGACGCTCGAGGACCTTGGCGCCACCGTCGCCGTCAGCGGCAGCCCGCAGAACCTGATCGTCGAAAGCCATAGCGGCATCATGAGCGAACCGCTTGAAGCGGCAGTGTTGCAAGCGGGAATGCAATTGGGCTGGCGTCCAATTCCCGCGTTCACGTACCTGGCGAATACGATCCGAAAAGGAGATCGCCAGGTTCCATATTCATTGATCACGGCCACGGATCTCGATGCGATCCAAACGTCTTCGTCGCCGCCCGCACGGGAAGGCTCAAACTCCATCATCCTGAATGACTGGGCCGCGCGAGAGCTCGACGCATCGCCAGGCGACACGATCGCGATCGACTATTTCCTGTGGGATACCGCAGGCGGGCTGACAACCCATACCGCTGAATTCACGCTGGTGCGAACGGTTCCGATCGCAGGGCTTGCGGCAGACCGGCGCCTTGCACCCGAATACCCGGGGATCACCGCGGCCAGCAGCCTCTCCGATTGGGATCCGCCATTTCCGGTGGATCTGTCGCGAGTGAGGCCTCAGGACGAGGCGTACTGGAAACAGTATCGAACCACACCGAAGGCCTTCATGGATTTCAAACGCGGACAGCAGCTGTGGAAGACGCGTTTTGGCGCGTCGACATCCGTGCGGTTCGCAGTGCCTGAAGGAACCGATGCAATGCAGGCCGCCGATCGTCTCCGTTCAGCGCTTCGGCCGCTGCTTCCACCCCAGGCCGCAGGTGTGACCGTCCGAGATGTCCGTCGTGAGGCGCTGACCGCCTCAGGGGGCGCCACTGATTTCGGTGAATACTTCACCTACTTCAGCTTCTTCATTGTCGCGTCCGCGATCCTTCTGGCGCTCCTGTTCTTTCGCCTCGGAGTCGAGCAGCGTCTTCGCCAGATCGGAATACTCCGCGCCGCCGGCTTCACGATCTCGCAGCTGAGACGACTCCTCGTCGCAGAAGCATTGGTGCTGGCGATCGTGGGCAGTCTGATTGGGATGGCCGGGGCGTGGATCTACGCCAGCATCATCATGTTCGGCCTGCGCACGTGGTGGGTCGGCGCAGTCGGGACGACGCAGCTGTCGATGCATGTGTCGTGGATGTCGCTCGCGATCGGCGCGATGGCCGGGATCGTGACGGCGATCACCTGCGTGGTCATCTCGCTTCGTTCGGTGGCGAGACTCAGCCCGCGTACGTTGTTGACTGCGCACACGATCGAAGGCGATCGATCGATCACCCGGCAATCGCGGCGAATTGAAATCGCGAAGTGGATCCTTGCGGCCGCGGGCGCGATGATGCTCGTGACTGCTTTTGGGAACCGCGGTCTCCGCACAGGCATGTTCTTTGGAGCTGGCGCGACACTTCTCGCGGCATCAATGTGCCAGGTATCTTCGTCGCTTCGAGCGCGTCATGCCTCATCGATCGCCGGCCGCGGCGTCTGGGCGCTCTGGCGGCTGGGCTTTCGCAGCGCGGCGTTCCGGCCGTCGCGGAGCGTGATGTCGATCGCGCTCATCGCGTCAGCGGCGTTCATCATCGTGGCCGTCGACGCATTCCGTCGCGGCGAGACGTTCGCTGCGGATCGCCATTCGGGCAGCGGTGGCTTTGCTCTCCTCGCACAATCCGAAGTGCCGATTCTCGCGGATCCGAATCAGCCGGCCGGAAGAGAAGCGCTCGTCGTCAACGCGCCCGATTTCAGCCGGGTGAAGTTCACGCGCTTCCGACTGAGACCTGGCGACGACGCGAGCTGCCTGAATCTTTACCGTCCGACGGCGCCGACGATTATTGCGCCGGAACCGGGGTTCATTGAGAGCGGGCGCTTCTCATTTGCCAGTTCGCTGGCGGAGACCGACGCCGAGCGGGGGAACCCGTGGCTGCTGCTGCAACGGCCAATGAGTGATGCGATCCCCGTTGTCGCCGACGCTACGGCGCTCGAGTACGTCCTGCATGCCGGCGTAGGCGATACGTTCTCGATGGACACTGGAGGGCCGCAGCCAACCGTGTTCAGGTTTGTCGGAGCGATCAGCGACAGCGTCCTGCAGGGCCAGCTGATTATTTCGGAGGCGAACTTCACGCGCGTGTTCCCGTCGCAGCAGGGCTATCGATTCTTCCTGATCGAAGATCCATCGGTGCAATCCGCTGAGCAGGCCGAGCGGGTGGCTGGGGTTCTCGAGAAGGAACTGGCACCGTTTGGCTTCGATGCCGTCAGTACCGCGGAGCGACTGGCGGCGTTTCACCGCGTCGAAAACACGTACTTGTCCACGTTTCAGGCGCTCGGCGGCCTCGGGCTGCTGCTCGGCACCATCGGACTTTCCGCGATCATGTTCCGCAACGTGCTGGAGCGCCGGCGGGAGTTGGCGCTGCTCGGCGCCGTCGGCTATGACACGCGCCGAATCTCCACGATGATTGCGGCGGAAGCGTCGTTACTGGTTGGCGCCGGTGTCGTCGCCGGGACTGCATGCGCCGTGATCGCAGTCGCGCCCGCGTGGTTCGGACACGAAGGCACCGGACCGGGAATCGGACTGCTGTTCTTGTTGATTTCAGTTATCGTCGCCGGCCTGTTGTCGTCGATCATCGCCGTGCGTGCCGCGCTTCGAGGTCGAATGCTCGAGGCGCTTAGCGCCGAGTAACATTGAGTCGGATCCCGGAACCCGGATCCCGGAACCCGGATCCCGGATCTCGGATGTGTTCGATCTATTTACCGAAACAGAATGTCTCGCCATGGAGCCAGCAGGCTGGCGACGGTTCGTGCGCGTCGCGGCGCATCCGCGAAAATGCCGGCATCATGCCCTTCATGAACGCCTCACGAATTCGAGCGTTCATCGTCTCGTTGCGGATCCCGAGCGCGGAGTAGATCGCCGTCATCGTCACCACGCGTGCCGGCCACACGTCGCCGTTTCTCGTGACGAGCGCCATCACTCCTTTGCCAATCGATCCCATCGGCGGCATCGTGAACGTGAGCGGAACGAGCAATCGTCCTCCTGGCTTCAGCGCCTCGAGCCAGCGCTCGTGCGGGTGAGTCACACCGGCATTGACAAAGATCGCGTCGAATGGCTCACGCGGGACATCCGTTCCGTTCCCGCGACGCACCTCGACCCATGCTGTCTCCTGCAGGTTCCTGCGCGCGTCCTCAGCCAATGATTCATCGATCTCGAAGGCGACGACGGAGCCTGATTTCCCGATCGCATGCGCGATGAGCGCTGAGTAATAGCCGGTGCCGCACCCGACGTGCAGCACGCGCGCGCCTGCCGTGAGCGCCAGGGCGTCGATGCACGTGCAGACGAGGCTGGGTGCGCCGTTGAACAGTTGCCGCTCAGGATCAATCGCAATGGCGACGTTGTGATACACGTGACGGGGATCGGCATCGGGTGTTTGCCGCGGGCCACCTCCGTAATCGATCTCCGAGCGGATCAGCCAGGGACCCGGCGGAAGAAACTTTTCCCGCGGAACGTTCGCCAGCGCCTCGACAAGACCGGGAGTCCTGAGGTTGGCAACCGTTTGGATGTCCTCAGCATAAAACCGACGTTGCTGATGCAAATCCATGAAACTGACTCTTGTCGGGATCCGCGATCCGGGATCCGGGGTCCGGGATCGAGCTGGAAGAGCGGATTCCGGATCACGGAAAACGGATCCCGATGGCCTACAACGTTTTGATATTCTGCCCGATGATGACTCGCATCCTGATCTCGCTGTTGATCGCTGCGCTGTCACTCGTCTCCGTACGGGCTGACAACTGGCCGCAGTGGCGAGGTCCTCTTCTGAACGGCGTCAGCAGTGAAACAAATCTGCCGGTAAAGTGGACGGCCGATTCGAACATCGCGTGGAAACTGCCGCTCCCGGAATGGAGTGGCGCGACACCGATCATCTGGGACGATTACATTTTCCTGAACGTGGCGCAAGGCACGTCGTTGTCGTTGTGGTGCGTCGATCGCCGCGGCCCGACGGTCCAGTGGAAGGCTCCGCTCGGAGCCGGCAATCACCAGGAACAAAAGCAGAACATGTCGTCCCCGTCTCCGGTTACCGATGGGTCTCGTGTCTACGCGATGACCGGGACGGGAATTCTGAAGGGGTTCGATTTCAAGGGCCAGGAGCTGTGGGCGCGCGACATTCAGCGCGAGTACGGGCGCTTCGGACTGAATTGGGGGTATGCGTCGTCGCCGCTTCTCCACGAGAACGCGCTCTACGTGCAGGTGCTGCACGGCATGAAGACCGACGATCCCTCGTACGTGATGCGCATCGACAAGAACACGGGCCGCACTGTCTGGAAGGTCGAACGTCCAACGCATGCGGTCCAGGAGTCGCCAGATGCGTATACGACGCCGGCGCTCGTGCGCAATGGCGCGGACACTGAGATCGTGATCAGCGGCGGCGACGTCGTCACCGGTCATGATCCGGCGACCGGTAAGGAGTTGTGGCGGCTGAACGGATTGAATCCGACCAATCACGGCGCGTACCGCATCGTGGCATCACCGGTTGTCGCCGGCGGCGTGATCATCGCGCCGTCGCGCCAGAACCCGCTGATCGCGCTCCGTCCCGGCGGCCGCGGCGATGTCACGCAGTCCCACAAGTTGTGGAGTTTCTCGCGCGGTCCCGACGTGCCAACGCCGGTCAGCGATGGCACGAACGTCTTCGTCATTACCGACAACGGTGTCGCCTATGCGCTCGATGCCAAAACGGGCGCCACCGTGTGGGGGCCGAGCCGGCTGAAGTCCGGCACCTACAGTTCGTCACCGGTCCTCGCCGATGGTCGCATCTATGCGACCAACGAAGATGGAATGACGTCGGTGTTCAAAGCCGGCGCGACGTTCGAGATACTTGCCGAGAATCCGCTGAACGACTACACGCTCAGCTCACCCGCGGTTTCGGAGGGACAGATTTTTATTCGGACCGCGAAGCACTTGTTTGCGATTGGGACGCGGCGTTGATCTCTGCCGAAGCCTCCTAGCGCTGGCGTACTGTGACTCCATTTAGGATTGCAGAGAAGTCTTCGCCCGCGCGTTGCAGCGTGTCTCTTATTCCGTGCCGGGAAGATCCGCGCGGGGTGAGCACGTAGCAGACGATGTTCAGTTCGTGATGGCTGTCGGTGGTCATGAATCGCCAAATTCTCGTTCCCTCAAACGTCGACTCTAGTCCCGCGGCGCTCGCGGACTGCACGCTGGAAATGTGCACTCCAGGCCGCGACATTTCGGACCAAATCCACACGTGACCCGCGCCAATTTGACCTACGCCCCTCAAGGCAATGCCCTCGGGGTCGTTAGCGATTTGCATCCGCATGCTCTTCTCGTAGATACGGAGCGCCTCGTTTCTTACGGGTACCATCAAGTCCATCTCAGTCGATGTCGGCACCAACAGTGTGCAGCCGCGTGCCTCGAGCGCGTCTATTCGTTGGATGGTGATCAGCTGCCCAGATATTCCTTTGATAACCACCCAGTCGCGCGGATACTTCATTTTGATCTGGACGTCCTCGAACGGTAGAACATCCTCCGCCAGTCGATCATTCGACGTCTTCGCTCCGCTGCGCTTCACGTCAAAACCCTCGGGCCAGCCGACTTCAGGTCGGTAGGAAGAATCGCGGAGCGTGAATGACAGTTCGACCGCAATGCGTGTACGAACGGGCACGCCCTCCTTCCTGCCGGGCTTGAAACGCCACCGGCGGAGACACTTGATAGCCTCATCGTCCAGGCCCTTCGCCGGATCGAGCGAATGGCGCACTCGGATCGGTCCCACTGAACCGTCTACTTCCACGATAGCCTCAAGCCGCACGATGCCTTCGATTCGTGCCTGCATCGCCTCCGTCGTGTAATTCGGTTTGGCCTCCTTCACCAGCTCGGGCTGGGCTACGCCCGGTGCATCGGCGTCGTAGACGTCAGGGGCGTACCAGAGCCTGGCGGCTGCTTGATCCTGATTTGACCGCGATGTTGGGTCCTGCGTCGTCAGGTGCATTGTGGCAAAGGACACCCCCGGCAGCGCAGGCGAAAGAACCAGCACGATCGAAAGGAGTCGGATGTGAAACACGAGGTGACGTGGCTACGCCGCAGGTCTGAAGTACAACACCATCGCGGCGCCGATCGCAGTCACCAGAAACCCAACATAGAGGAGTGGACTCGGCGCAGCCTTCGGTGGGTGCACCGCCATGGTGTAGAGCACGTTCACCAGAGGCGCACCGCCGAAGACCAGCGGCATGACATAGGTGGGCAGTCCGCCTGCACGGAAAGAGAAGATGATGCACGCGGCGCCAATCGCGCCGAGTGCGCCGGCAACGGTGGCGAACGTTGCGCCGGATGTGTTCCAGCCCCGCGAATCGAGCTGTCCCTGCGACATCATCGTGACCGCCGGGACGAGCACGCCAATCAGGAAGTAGGCAATGCCCACACAGAGCAGCGCGCGCATCGGACTACCGAGCTTCGTTTGTCCCTGATGAAGCATCGCGCCGTACACGCCCCACGACAATATCGCTCCCGCCACGAACGCCAGCCAACTCATGCGCAGCATTCTAACGCATGGAATCCCTAATCACTCATCACTCATCGCGAATCCCTAAGCCCCGAATCGTCGAATCCCTCATCTCGAATCGCTTCGAAGATTCAAGGATCCGGGGATTCAAGGATGAGCGATTCGCGATCAGTGATCAGCGATGAGTGATGAGTGGAATCCCTCATCGTCGAATCTCGAATCGATTCGAGGATTCGAGGATCCAGCGATTCGACGATGAGCGATTCGCGATGAGTGATCAGTGATGAGTGATGAGTGATTCAAAGCGCCGCGCGGTAGATTTCGGCCGCCCCCGCTGCGTCAAACGGCCTCGGGTTGAATGTCCCCGTCCACTGGGCCGCTGCTTGCGCCGCCAGTTGTGGAATGGCCTGCTCGTCCACACCACTGTCGGAAAGCTTCAGCGCGAGACCGCCTGCGCGCGCGAGGTCCTCGAGGCGCCGCGCGAGCGTCTCGGCCGCATCCTCGTCGCGGGCCCGGCGACGAGGCGATCCAATCAGCGCAGCATAGCGCTCCCTCGCGACATCGGCATTCCAGCGCACCACATGCGGAAGCAGAATGGCGAGCGCTAAACCATGCGACAGTTTGTACCGAGCGGTAAGTGGATTGGCGCAGGCGTGGGCGGCACCGAGCATCGACAGTTCGATGGCGATCCCGGCGAGATGCGATCCGATCTGCATCGCCGAACGCGCTTCGAGATCGGCGGGATGGAGCAACACGCGCTCGAAGGCTTCACTCAAGAGATGCCACGCGCGATGGGAGAAGGTATCGGATAACGGCGTTCGCTTTGCGGTCACTGCGGTCTCGACCGCGTGCGCGATCGCATCGAACCCGGCCATGGCCGTGACGTGATGCGGCGCTGTCAGCGTCAGCTCAGGGTCCAGCATCGCGACGCGCACCGCGGCCGACGGATCGCCACATGCCATCTTCATGTGCGTCGTGGCGTCGGAAATAACCGCGTAGCTCTGCGCCTCGCTGCCCGTGCCGGCGGTTGTCGGGATGCCGATCATCGGCAACAGGCGCGTTGAGGTCTTTCCGTAGCCGCGGTAGTCGGCGATGTGCCCGCCGTTGGTCAGCACAAAGTTGATGCCCTTTGCGTAGTCGAGAGAGCTGCCGCCGCCAAGCGCCACGATTGAATCGAGACCCAGCGGCGCAGCGAAGCGGCGCCCCGCGTCGATCATGTCGCTGTCAGGGTTCTCGCCGAAGTCGTGATAGGGAAGGACGGTAATGCGTTCGTTCTCGAGTGCCTTCGTGACTGTGGCGACATGGCCGGCGCTGACGACGCCGCGATCGGCGACGAGGAGCGCGCGCGTGAACTTCAGGCCGTTCGCGAGCTGACCGACTCGCTGGACAGTTCCTCGTCCGAACATCACACGCGTGCGCGGCTCAAAGTCGAAGGGGACCATCTGAAGTAGACTCTACCATTCGACATCTCATCCGATGCTCCAGTTATGCACACATCGAACCGAGTAACCCCTGTGCAATGGCTCATCTGCGTGATAGCTGCGATCGGTTTCGCCTTCGACACCTACGAGTTGTTGATGTTCCCGCTGATCAATCGGCCGGCGCTCACCGAACTCGGCCATCTTCAATTTGGCAGTGCCGAATATCGCCGCTGGCTGGGATTGCTCTTTTATGTGCCGGCGGTGTGCGGCGGTGTGTTCGGCTTGCTCGGTGGATACCTGACGGATCGGCTTGGTCGCCGTCGCGTGCTGACGTGGAGCATTCTCGTCTATGCCTTCTCGGCATTCGCGGCAGGGTTCGCGACCAGCCTCCCATCGCTCCTCGTGCTTCGCTGTGCGACGTTCATCGGCGTGTGTGTCGAGTTCGTTGCGGCCACGGCCTGGCTGGCGGAGCTCTTCCACGATTCCGACCAGCGTGAACGCGTGCTCGGGTGGACGCAGGCGTTCGGATCCATCGGTGGCGTTCTCGTCACTGCGATGTACTCGCTGATCGTGAGTCACACTGCCTCGCTGCCCACGATTCACGGCGAACACGAGCCGTGGCGTTACACGCTGATGTCCGGCGTCATTCCGGCAATCCCGTTGATCATCATTCGGCCATTCCTGCCGGAGTCACCGGCGTGGCGAGAGAAGAAGGTGGCCGGTACGCTGAAACGTCCCAGTGTTGCCGCGCTCTTCACGCCGGAGTTCCGAAGGACGACGCTCGTGACAACCGTGATGTTCGCGTGCAGCTTCGGCGCCGCGTTCGGTGCCATTCAGCAGATGCCGCAGCAGATTGCGCCGGGACTCTCCGACGTCCGCAGTCTTCCGCCGGCTGCACGGCAGCAGGCCGTCGCGGCCGTTCAATGGTTTCAGGAAATGGGCGGACTTGCCGGACGAATCCTGCTGGCGTTTCTTGCCGTTCGAATCGTGAGCCGCCGATCGCTGCTGTGGGTGTTTCAGGTGCCGGGTCTCATCATCCTTCCACTCGTGTTCCTCGTCGCGCCCCGCGAACCGCTTGCGTTTGCAACGTGGGGAATCTTTTTCGCCGGCGTCTGCACCGTTGCGCAATTCAGTTTCTGGGGAAACTACATTCCCAAGGTATTCCCAACCCACCTCCGCGGCACCGGGGAGAGCTTTGCGGCCAACGTTGGTGGCCGAATGATCGGAACTGCGGCGGCGCTGTTAACGACAACGCTCGCCGGCAGTATGCCGGGCGGCGCACCGGGTCAACAGATGGCGTATGCGGCGGCGCTGGTAGGTCTGCTCGTTTACTCGATTGGCTTCATCGCGAGTTTCTGGTTACCCGAGCCGGGCAAGGACGGCATGCTGGAATAATGTCAATGCTCAATGTCCAATGCTCAATGTCCAATGCTCCTTGGTCAATGTTCAGCGTCGGACATTGAACATTGCACATTGGACATTCAACGTTAGTAGTAACCAAGCGTCGGATGCACGGCTTTCAGAATCAGTCCAAAGAGTGGTCCGACGATTACCGGAAAGATTCGCCACGCCAGCAACAACCCCAGGACCTGGAACATCGGTGTGTGACTGAGCTCGCGGAATCTATAGGCGACGCTCTCGGGAACGAACAGGCCGATCACCGACGCCCCGTCGAGCGGCGGCAGCGGAATCAAGTTGAAGGCGCAGAGAAGTACGTTCAGCGTCAAGAAGATCGACAGCAGTTCTCCAATGAACATTTTGCCGCTGTCGGCTCCGGTGACCAGATGCTCGAACGTCACGCTCTCAGGAGGAATGAACCATCCGGCCGCGAGGCCGATCTTGATCAGCACCAACGCCACAATCGCGATCGACAGGTTTCCGGCGGGGCCCGCTGCTGCCATCAGCGCGGCGCGTTTCGGATAATGCGCGGCCCATCGCGGGTCGTACGGCGTACTTGCCCAGCCAATCGCCCAGCCCTGGGTTAAGGCCGTAAGCAGCGGGACGACCAGCATGCCAATCGGTTCGCGGCGGATATGCGGAATGGGAGAAAACGAGACCTGTCCGCCATGATAGGCCGTCGGATCGCCGCCGCGCAACGCCGCCAGCGCGTGCATCGCTTCATGCACAGTGGTTGAAAACAGGAAAGCGAGAAACCACAGAAATCCCGTCGCGAGTGCCTGCTGATCCATTACCGACGTTGTAACATTCGCGACGTTCGACACGCAATGTGCTTTGAGGAGGTCCTGCGGTGATAACAGCAAAAACACTCATTGTGGCGATTTCCTTGGGTGTTTATCCGTGTTCATCCGTGTTTTTCCGTGGTCCGTATGTGTCGGTGTCCCTCCGTGGTGCGGGTTTATCCGCGGCACAGGGTGGTCCGGATTGGCAGGCGACGGGCATCGAGGCCATTCGCACGATCCAGGAATATGTCCGGATCAACACGTCGAACCCTCCGGGTGACGTCCTCAAAGCGGCGGACTTCCTGACGCGGATTCTCGAGCGCGAGGGGATTCCGGTCAAAAGATACGATTCGGGTCCCGGCCGTGCGATTGTCCTTGCGCGTTTAAAAGGAACCGGTACGGCAAAGCCGCTCCTTCTGCTGCATCACATGGACGTCGTTCCCACCGATCCGAAGCAATGGCGCCACGACCCGTTTGGCGCGGAGATCGCCGACGGCAAGATCTGGGGCCGCGGCGCAATGGACATGAAGGGGCTCGGCGTCGTTCAGTTGATGGCGTTTCTGACGTTGAAGCGGCAGAACGTTCCTCTCGCACGCGATGTGATCCTGATGGCGGTTCCTGACGAAGAGACTGGTGGAACGCTCGGTGCGGAATGGATGCGAAATCAACACTACGCCGATATCGATCCTGAATACATGCTCGATGAGGGAGGCTTCGGCAGCCGTGACCTGTTCTCGGCGGGAAAGCTCGTCTTTGGAATTTCCGTCGCCGAAAAAAAGATCCTCTGGCTGAAATTACGCGCCGAAGGGATCGCTGGCCATGGATCGCAACCGCACGATCAAAACCCGAACGACCGGCTCGTCCGCGCGCTCAATCGGCTGCTCAGTGAGCCGCTTCCCGGTTCGTCGTTTGCCGTGCTCGACACGATGAAGTCACGGGTCGGAACATTTGCCACGAACAAATTCAACAATGCGATCCAGCACTCGACGATCTCACTGACGAGCCTGCGATCAGGCGTCGGCGATCCGCCGAAGGTCAACGTCATTCCATCGGTTGCCGAAGCGACCATCGACTGCCGCGTTCTTCCCGGGAGTTCGAAGGATCAGTGGCTGGCTGAAATACGTCGACGCCTCGGCGATACCGAGATCAAGATCGATATCACGTATGAGGGGCCGGATCCCGTTGTGACCACTGTGGATTCGACCTTCTATCGTGCCCTGGAGTCAGCGGTGAAACGGCGGCATCCCGACGCAATCGTGACGCCGATGGTCGTGCCGTATGGCACCGATTCGAATGGCTACCGGCCCCGCGGCGTCAAGAGCTATGGATTCACCCCGGTGATCGTCCCTGCCGAGGCGGCGATGTCGATGCATGGCGACGCGGAATACCTGCCGGTGGATGCGGTGGCTCCTGCGATTCAAATTCTTTTCGAGGCGCTCCAGGAGACGCTCACGAGATAGCACCAACTAAATGCCGATCTCAGACGTCAATCTCTTCAACGTGCGACTGTAGTCAGCGAGGGCCTATGTTTCTGGTTGAAACCCTCATTAATGATGTCCGCTACGCGATTCGGTTGCTGTGGAAGAGTCCGATCTTCACCCTGGCGGTCATGTTGTCGCTCGCGCTGGGAATCGGTGCCAATACCGCGATCTTCAGCCTGATCAACGCCGTCATGTGGCGGACTCTGCCGGTGAAGGATCCCGAAACGCTGGTGCTCCTCACTCACAGTCGTGGAACCACCTTCAACGGTGGCTTCAGCTACCAGCAATATCGAATCATGCGGCAGCAAAGCGGCGGGTTTACTGAACTGGCCGCCTGGTCGTCGGCCCGTATGAACGTCAGCATTGATGGCAACCTGGAACCGACGACGGACGGTCAGCTCGTCTCCGGTAACTACTTCTCGTTGCTTGGTGTGTCCCCAATCGCCGGTCGCTCAATCTCCGCCGAGGACGACGTCGTCCCGAACGGGCACCCGGTTGCGATGATCAGCTATGGGTACTGGAAGCGTCGGTTTGGACTGTCTCCGTCGGTGATCGGACGCGACATTGCGATCTCGGGCACGCGCTTCACGGTTATCGGCGTCACGCCACCGGAGTTCTTTGGCCTCGAGGTTGGCGCCTCACCCGACCTGTTCGTTCCGGTCTTGATGCAACCGACAGCGATGCCGGATCTCGAGAACCTTCTCGACCAGCCGATCATCTATCGCACGTGGTTGCAGGTCGTCAGTCGAATCGCGCCTGGTGTTACGGCAGCCCAAGCGGCGGCGCAATTGGAGCCTGTCTACAACCAGGAAGTTCCAACCGCAAACAAGTTTGGCGGACCGCCCCTGCCTCCTGAACGATTGCGGGTCGAACCGGCTGCGACCGGAATTTCGGATTTGCGCCGCCAGTTCTCACAGCCGCTCTTCATTCTTATGGGCATTGTCGCCATCGTGCTGCTGATCGCGTGCGCCAACACCGCAAATCTCCTGCTCGCGCGCGCGGCCGCTCGAAGCGGCGAGTTCGGCGTGCGGCTCGCGCTTGGTGCCGGACGCCGCAGGCTTGTCCGCCAGTTGCTCGTCGAGAGCCTCGTCCTCGCCGTTGCGGGCGGCATATGTGGAGTGCTGCTCGCCAGCGTGGCAACGCGGCTGCTCGTCGCCTACATGTCCGCGGGTCAGACACCGATCGTCCTCGAGTTGAGTCCGGACCTGCGCGTTCTGACATTCACGGCGGTGGTTTCGATTCTCACCGGAATCCTTTTCGGCCTGACGCCGGCGCTCCGCGCCACCCGCATCGACCTGACACCATCGTTGAAGACCGTGGGCCGCTCGGTTCGTGGCGGCCTGCGCTCTGGCAAGATTCTTTGCGTTGCCCAGGTCGCGCTCTCGCTGGTCCTGTTGATCGGTGCCGGACTCTTCGTCCGCAGTCTGCAGAAGCTAAGTGGGCAGGACTCCGGCGTCGATCGCGACCGCGTGCTGATCGTTCGTGTCGAGCCTCGCGGCAGCGATCAACGGAATGTTCCGGGAACCACGCCGCGACTCGATCGTACCTATCGCGAACTGCTTGCTCGCGTTGGCGCAATCGGCGGCGTGCGTTCGTGCAGCCTCGCTCAGTTCACGCCGACGACACTCAGGGGCAACACAGTTCCTTTCACGCTGTCGTCAGGCGCAGAGCAGCGCGCACTGGTTCCGATGATTTATCCGAAGTTCTTCGAGACGATCGGGATCGGACTCGTCGCGGGCCGGGACTTCGATGACGGTGATCTGACTCCGCAGTCGCCGCTGGTTGCGATTGTGAACGAAACTTTTGCCCGGCAGGCGTTCAAAGGCGCACCCGCAGTTGGCCAGCAGCTGCGGGTGCGCAACGAGGTGATTGAAATCGTGGGTGTGGTGCGCGATTCGCGCTACACCAGCGTTCGCGATGAAACGCCACCAACCGTCTACCAGACATTCCTGCAAACCAGGACCGGTCGCGGCCAGATGGCGTTATACGTCCAGGCAGAGGCATCGCCAGCAGCCGTCCTTTCACAAGTCCGTCAGGCCGTACAGGATATCGATCGCGATCTTCCGCTCTTTGCCATCCACACGCTGGAAGAGGAAATGGGCGCCGTCCTCATCCGCGACCGTTTGATCGCAACATTGTCGACCGTCTTCAGCGGGTTAGCACTCCTACTTGCGTGCGTGGGGCTGTACGGACTGCTTTCGTTCTCCGTCGTTCAACGCAGTGCAGAAATGGGGATTCGGATGGCGCTCGGCGCGAATCGCGCGGACGTTGTCAGGACGGTGATGCGGGAAGCGCTTGTACTTGTCGCGGCTGGTGTCGTCATCGGTGTCCCGGTGGCGCTGACACTCGGCCGGCTCGCGTCGAATCGCATCGCGGGGCTGCTGTTTGGACTGCAAGCCACCGATCCGATCACGATCGCGTCGGCCACACTGCTGCTTGCGCTCATCGCCGCCGGCGCCGGCTATATGCCGGCACGCCGAGCCTCGCGTGTCGATCCGATGGTTGCGCTGCGGAATGAGTAGTCTCGCCCGGCGATCGCTAAGTATTTCGCGCAGAGAGCGCCGAGATCCTCTGCGCTCTCTGCGAGAGGCCTCGCTACTGTCGTGCGTACGCGTCCAGCATCCGCAGATCGACCGCGCGTTGCTCATCCGCCCCGACGACGACCAGCGTGGCCTCTTTTGCGAGCTGTTCAAAGAACGCCGCGTCGGCGTCGCCGGCGCGCGACAGGTCGAGACGTTGCCGCGGAAGCGCTGCCACGTAATACCGGCCGGGCATCAAACCGGTTATCCGGAAATGGCCTTTCTGGTCGAAACCAGTTCGTTTCGTCCAGATCGAGTTGATTCGCCAGGACGCCTTGTCTTCCGAAAACAGGATGACTCCGGCTTCCGGTAGCTGCACGTCGCGAGTGTCGGTGACGTTTCCTTCGATGGTTGCGACAATGGACGTCATCGTAATCGTCACGCGATCGCTGGCTTTGAACTCACGTGCCACGTCGGTCACGTCTTCTCCATTGGCCGTGACTGATTTGATGTACTGGTTCTGAATCCCCGTGCGAAGCACGTACTCGCCCATCAGGCCCTTCAGCGTAAACCTGTGGTCGGCCGTCACCGTGCCCGGCTCCGGAGCGGGCATCCCGGCGGCGTCGTTCGAGCTCGCGGCAGACGCAAACACGCGCATGTTCGTCAGCTCGCCCGTCGGCGGTACGCCTTCGAAGACAATCTGACCCGTAATCGTGGTTCCCAGGCTCGTCGTGACCATGATGTTGTCGACGTCAGCGCCAGCGATCGAGATCGGCACGCTCGCCATTTCCACAGGCTCACGAGGAGTTTCGGGTGAGAACGGCACCATGTTCTGTTGCTGCTGTCGGAACACGAGTCGGTACTCGCCCGGCGGAACGTTCCGCATCTGAAACTGTCCTTTGGCGTCGCTCATGCCGAAGAGTGGCATCACCGACACCATCGGTCCCCTCCGCATCAACTGTCCGTTGGCTCCGGCGAGTGGACGTCCTTTCGAATCGACGACAAAACCGGAGATGTGGTACAGCCTCGCCTGGCCGACGCGAATATCGATCCCCTGTGTCTCTTCGCCGATCTTCACGCGGACTCGCTGCGCCATCCCTTCGTCCGGCGTTCCCGGGTAATAGCTCGTCACATACCCGGTGCGATCCTCTTCAGTTTCTGGTGGCGCATTCGGACTAACAAACGAATTGGCTCTCGCGTCCGCCACGACAATGAACTCGCCGGCATTCAGTCCCCACAAACGGAACTGACCGAGATCGTCGGTGGTCGCGCCCGCTCCCGTGCGCTGTGCGCGCGACACGCCGGGTGGAAAGGCCATCGTGTAGACCTGAACTCGCGCCAGGGGTTCGGCGTTTTCATCCGTGACCCGGCCGGTGATGATGCCGCCTCGCGGCAAAGCAATGACGACCTTGTCGAACGACTCTCCATCTTTCAATTCGATTGACTGGCCTTGCTCGGCCCAGTACATGCCCATCGGCTTGGTGGCACCGTAGGACATAGAGAGATATTGCGAAGAGTACTGCGCAGGAGAGGCAATGATCCGATACGTGCCCGCCGGGAGACCCGCGAACTCGAACTGACCGTCGCTGTCAGTCGTCGCGCGACGTGGCGTCATAGGCTGACTGGAGCGCCCCATCGGCGGCCCGCCTGGCGCGAGCTCGGGAGGATTGCCGCGCATCGAAGGGGGCGGCACGACGGTCGTCAAGGTGACGTTCGCACGCCGGACCGGCGTGCCGCGATCGGCAGAGACGACCCGTCCTCTGATGCGCCCTGTCCCTGTTGGGTCCGCGCGCTTGACTACATCGCGGGGCGGCGGCTGAATCTGGATCGTTTGCCACGACTGAACGATCGGAACTTGTGACGCAACGAGGGCAACAGTGACACTGATCGCGAGACCGGATAGACGCATGCCGCCTCCTGATTTCGAGAGGGTGCGAAAACGCTCAGTCTTTATATTCTTTGGCGCTGTCGGCCAGCGTCATCAGAACTTTCCGGTCAGGTACTTTTGCTCTCAATCCCGCCAACTCGTCCATGCCGCTCGTGAGCGGGAGCGCGATCTGGCCGCCATCGATCACCGATCGATACAGACCCGACATGATCTCCAACCCGTGATACGCGCGGTCGAACCGTAACGGATGCGGCCTGCTCTCATCGTCCAGCCAATCGGCCATCTCCTGGACGTATGGCCCCATGTCGTGTTCGTAATCCATTCCGCCCGGTCCCGACTCGGCACCCTTTTTCGTGACTGCCCGCCATCCACTTCCGGTATGAACCTCGGCGTACCCGTCCGTGCCGAGCGCGCCGATGCGACACTTCCGCCACCAGTACGGCACCTCGGGGACATCAGGCGCGCCGGCGCCGCAATCGTAGACACCGCGGACACCGTTTCGGAACTGGACGACGCCAGCGATGTAATCAGGCGATGTGTGGATGTCGCTGAGCTTGCCTCGGCCGGCAGCCTGACCCATCACCCATTCCGCCGGTTCGTACCCGTTGAACCAGGAGGTGTATTCCACGAGATGGCTGAGCATGTGAGCGGCCCAGCCAGTGGCGGTGCCGTAGACTGTGTGCACTTTGCCGATCGCACCACTCGAGATGATCGCGTGCACTTTCTGATAATGGTCGCCGTACCGATGCTGGTGGCTGACGACGGCCTTCACGCCGGACGCGTCGAGCGCGCGCTTGATCGCGAGGCCTTCGTCACTGGTCATGGCGACGGGCTTCTCGAAGGCGATCAGCTTCGCGCCGCTCTTGATTCCGAGCTCGATGAGCGGCAGCCGGACACTGGGCGGTGTGCAGAAGCAGAAGACGTCCGGTTTGACTTCTTCGACGAGTTTCTGCGTCTGCGTCCCACTCTTGGCGGAAGCAAACTTCGCGGCGGCGGCATCGAGACGATTCTGATCGCTGTCGGCGAGGCCCGCGACCTCGAATCGTGGGTTGGCGGCAAACGCAGCGGCGTGGTGCACGCCGCGCTTGCCGGTGCCGACAACGACAACGCGGTAGCGCGCGGTCACTTTGCCGACTCGTCCCACTCGAGGACTTTACCGACGACGTAATCGACCTCATTCGCGGTCAATTCCGGATACATCGGCAGGCTGACGCAGCTGGCGGCGTTCCGTTCCGCGTTTGGAACTGCGCCGACGATCCGCGCCTGCTTGCCCCAGGGATAGCCCTCCTGCTGATGAATCGCGATCGAGTAGTGGGTTTTTGCGTCGATGCCGTTCTTGGCCAGGAAGTCCACGAGTTGATCGCGATGCGCCGGGTTCTTCGTCTCGATGACGTAGAGATGAAACACGTGGCGGTAACCGGGGCGCACATACGGCAGTTCGATCCTCGCCGCTTTTCTGAGGCCCGCCGTGTATCGCTCGGCCCACTGGATTCGATCGTCGTTCCACTTGTGAATGTGCTTGAGTTTCGCGCTCAGGATTCCCGCATGGATGTCGTCGAGGCGGCTGTTGAAGCCGAAGCTGTGAACGTTTCGCTTGCTCGATCCGTGGTTGCGCAACTTTCTCACGCCGCCGTCGATCTCGGGGTTGTTGGTGACGAGCGCCCCTCCGTCGCCGAAGGTGCCGAGGTTCTTCTGGATGATGAAGCTGATCGAGGTGGCGTCGCTGAGTTGGCCGATCTTGAATCCGTCCCCGGCTGCGTCGATCGCCTGAGCGTTGTCCTCGATGACGCGCAGCTTGTGCTTGTCGGCGATGGCCTTGATTGCCGGCATGTCCGCGCACTGACCGTAGAGATGGACCGGAATGATGGCCTTGGTCTTCGGCGTGATCGCCGCTTCGATCTTCGCTGGATCGATGCACTTCGTTTTCGGATCGCAATCAACGAACACAGCCGTCGCGCCGGCGATCCAGATCGCTTCGGCCGTGGCAAAGAATGTGTTCGGATGCGTGATGACCTCGTCACCCGGCCCGATTCCCATCGCCATCAGCGCGAGCCAGATCGCATCGGTACCGTTTCCGACCCCAATGGCGTGCGCGGTTCCATGGAATGCTGCCAGTTCCTGCTCGAACTGTTTCAGCATCGGTCCCTGAACGTACTCGCCGCTTTCAATTACGCGTTTAATGTTTGCGTCGATCTCGGCCTGGATGTTCTTGTACTGACGAACGTGGCCGTAAAAACCCACCTGCATCATTTGTCCCAGCATGTCTATCTCCCTGGACGAGCCTTGAAACCCACAAGTCTACCCGCTTCGGTGTGGATTTGAAAGTGGAGGTAACGGAGAACACGGGACAGAATCACCACGGAGGCCAAACGCCAACTTTTCGTTCTCCGAATACGTCAGAGCAGGTACCTCGATGTCGTCACCGCTGGTGTGAAAGGTGGGACGTATGCGGACGTTGTGGCAGGACCTTCGTTACGGCATACGCGGACTGGCCAACCGCCCGTCCTTTGCGCTCGTCGCCGTCCTCAATCTCGCGCTCGGCATCGGCGCCGCGACAACCATCTTCAGCGTCATCCAGAACGTCCTGCTCGATCCGTTTCCTTATGCCGACGCGCGTCGCGTGGCGATGATTCAGATACACGATACGACCAGCAGCCGCCCGGGCGGACGGTCGTTTTTTCAAGTGCCGGAGTTTCTCGAACTCCAGTCACAGAATCATGTGTTCGACGACGTGATTGGCGGCACCAACGAAGACGTGCTGATGACGACCGCGGAAGGGACGGAACAGTTCACCGGCGGCGCCATGACGCCCAATATGTTTCAGTTTCTGGCGGTGCCCGCGCTGATGGGCCGAACGCTCCTGCCGAGTGATGCGGCGGCAGGCGCGCCTCCCGTGTTCGTGATGTCGCACAAGATGTGGGCGGGCCGGTACAACCGCGATCCGGGCATCCTCGGCAAGACGTTTGTGCTGAATGGTGTGCCGACAACGCTGGTCGGCATCATGCCGCAGCGGTTTACGAAACTGGCTGCGGATCTGTGGCGGCCGATCGTGCTCACGCTCGCCGATCCAGCCGTGAGCCAGCGCTATTTCATGTTTCAAGCGAAACTGAAGCCCGGCGTCACCTTGCAACAGGCCGCTGCCGACGCCGACGTCATCACCCACCGTCTGGCCAAGATCTATCCGTCAAACTATCCGGCCCAGTTCACTGCTGTTGCGGTCAGCTGGGTCGACAACATCGTCGGCCCATTCCGCGCGACGCTTTACACGCTCGCCGCTGCCGTCGGATTGCTGCTCCTCATTGCGTGCAGCAACGTGGCCAACATGCTGCTCGCCCGGGCATCAGCTCGCGAGAAGGAGATGGCGATTCGCGCCTCGATGGGCGCGAGCCGATGGAGGTTGGTCCGGCAACTGCTCGTCGAAAGCCTGATTCTTGCCGCTGCCGGCGTCGTGATCGGATGCCTGCTCTCGTACGTCGGAATCAAGGGGCTCGTCCAGTTGATTCCCGACGGCCTCATTCCGAAAGAAGCAAACATTCATTTGAACGCGACAGTTCTGATCTTCAGTCTGATGACGGCCGTGTTAACGGCGGTGCTGTTTGGCCTGGTGCCCGCCTTTCAGACCGCAAAGCGCGACATCGTCGAACCCTTGAAGGATTCCGGCAAGGGCACGAGTGCGGGATTTCGCGGCGGCAAGCTCCGCAGCGCCCTGGTGATCATCGAGGTCGCGCTGTCGCTGATGCTGCTGGCCGGCGCCGGCTTGCTGATGCGCAGCTTCGTTGCACTGCAGACGGTCGATCTCGGCATGAACCCGAACAACGTACTTGTCGCGCGTCTGCCCTTGCCGCGCGGGCAGTACACGACAGCGGCGGAGAAGCAACGATTCTTTCGCGAGTTGCTGCGCCGCTTACACGAGGTCCCCGGCATTGAAGTCGCAACGGCGACATCGACTTTGCCGCCGTACGGCGGGATACGCAGCGACGTCGAGATCCCGGGCAAGACCGCGACGGAACGATGGAATGCGATCTTCCAACTCGCAAGCGAAGGATACTTTCAGACACTCGGATTGCGGCTACAGCGTGGCCGGCCGTTGTCGGAGGCCGATGTCAACGGCGCACGACGCGTTGCCGTGGTCAATCAAACCCTTGTAAACCGCTACTTCGGGAGTGAAGATCCGATAGGCCGCCAAATCAAGTTCAAGCTCCTCGAGACTGAGCAGCACATCGAGAATCCCGTGTTCGAGATTATCGGCGTCGCCTCGGACGCGAAGAACCAGGGCATTCAGGATCCGCCTGCACCCGAGGCGTTTATCCCATACACGGTGACCGGGGCTTTCGAGCGCGGCATCCTGGCACGCACGCGCGGCAATCCGGAAGCGCTGATCGATCGTGTCAAGCGTGAAGTGTGGGCGGTCGATCGCGGAGTCGCGATCACATTGACCGGGTCGCTGACTGGATACCTGACGCAATTCTCGTACGCGACCCCCCGGTTCAGCCTCGTTCTTCTCGGCGTCTTCGCGACCGTGGGTCTAGTACTCGTCGCGATTGGTGTCTACAGCGTTATCGCGTACACCGTGTCACAGCAGACGCACGAGATCGGTATCCGAATGGCGCTCGGTGCCGCACCTGTGCACCTGCTCCGTCTCGTCGGATTGATGGGCCTGCGGCTGGTCGCGGCCGGCACAGCGATCGGACTTCTTGGCAGCTTTGCCGCCACACGGCTGATCGCGGCCGAGTTGTGGGGGACGTCGCGACACGATCCACTGACGTTGATTGCAGTCGTCGTGATGATCGCGATGGTCGGACTCGCAGCGTGCTACTTTCCCGCACGCCGCGCCACTCGAGTGGATCCGCTTAACGCGCTTCGAGGCTGACCACGACCACGGACGAACACGAGCCACGGACGAACACGAGCCACCGACGAACACGAGCCACGGAAGAACACGAGCCACGGAAGAACACGGATGAACACGGAAGGAAATAAGCCACGGAAGAACACGGAAGGTTATCGCCCAAAGATCCGTGTTATTCCGTGTTGTTCCGTGGCTTTATTGATCCGCGTTATTCCGTGTTGTTCCGTGGCTCTATTAATCCGTGTTGATCCGTGTTGTTCCGTGGCTTATTTAATCCGTGTTTTTCCGTGGCTCAGTTGGTGACTTTGCCCTTTGGTTGGAACAGCCGCGGCGCCATATCCGACAGGTTCTGCCGCCACAGTGGCCACACGTGCGCCATGCCGGGCACCTCCTGTTCGGTAAACTGCACGCCCTTGGACTTCAACCAGTCTTTGAACTGACGATTCACGCCGATGAGTCCATCGTCGGTACCGCACACAATCCAGAGCATTCGGATCTGCGAGTTCGCTTTTGCATCGAGCGCGGGAAACGTTTTCGCGAACACCGCCGGATCCATCGGCTGTGGTGCGCCGCGGCCACCACCAGCGGGCGCAGCCGCCTGCGCCGCGTCTGCTGCGGCGGGAAACAGCATGGGCGCCGAACTGAACGCGCCGATCCAGGCGAACTTATCGAGATGGTTCAGGCCGACATACAACGTTTCGGCTCCGCCCATTGACAGACCGGCGATGGCGCGCTGTTCACGGTTCTTGCTGACGTTGTATGCCTTGTCGACCATCGGCATGACTTCCTCGAGCAGGATCTTCGAGTAGCCGATCAGGTTCTGCGATCCGCGCCCGCCGGTTGGTCCCTGAGAGGTTCCGTATCCGAGCGGCGAGACGACGATCATGGGAACGGCCTTGTGCTCGGCGATCAGGTTGTCGAGGATGTTCGCCGCGCCGCCGCCTCCGGTCAACCATCGTTCCGCGTCATCTCCCAGTCCATGCAGCAGGTACAAGACCGGGTACGGCTGTGCGCGCTTTGGATCGTAGCTGGCTGGCGTGTAGACAAAGAAGTCGCGGTCGTCATTTGCCACCGCGGAGTGAAATGCGTGTCGCGTAACACCACCGCGTGCAACCCCCGGCGCAGCCAGCCATGGTTTCGGTCCGGGGATGGCGAACATGCTTTGGAAGCTGCCGAACGATGTTTGCACCTGTCGGTTCGACGGATCGTTAATCGAGGTGCCGTCGATGACGATCGAATACGTGTAGATATCAGGAGTCATCGGATCTGTCGTCAACGCCCACACACCCTGATCGTCCTTCTGCATCGGGAGTTGCTTCCCACCCATCGATACCGCGACTTCTTTGGCGTTGGGAGCCCGTAGACGGAAGGTCACTCGTCCATCTGCGGCAATCTCGGGTGATTTCACCGGCGGTGCGCCGCGTCCTCCGCGACCCGCTGGCGCTGCGGCCTGTGGAGCGGCAGGGGTCGGGGGCGCCGGCTGCTGGGCAACAAGCAGCGATGAACAAGCCACCGCTGGAGCGAGTACGAGACAGAGGCGACGAAGACGATTGATCGAATTCATGCGATTACTCCCACTCCTTCGCGGTTAACTTAGTCCAGATTCGGCCATGTTCCAATCATAGAAAGTGGCTAAACCATTGGTGTGGAACATGACGGTTGGATTTCATATATCCTTCGAAATACAGAGGGGATTGACGGTCAAAACCTGGAGTGGTAATACCTCATTCAAGGGGTAGCGCAATGTCGGAGGGGACGCGCGGGGGCGCGGAAGGCAGTAGCGAACAGGTCGTTGCATTCGTCAGACGGTTGATCGAGCGCGGTCGTCTCCGCCCCGGCGATCGACTGCCTGCCGAACGCGACCTCGCGACGCGCATTGGTGTCAGTCGTCCGACCGTGCGCGCCGGTCTTCACTCGCTCGCCGCGCTCGGCGTCGTCCACTCGAAGCACGGCTCAGGCACTTACATTCCAGATGGTCCTCCCGCGCTGCGAACCGAACCGCTGAGTTTCCTTGCCGCGTTACACGGGTTCACTCGCGAGGAGATGCACGAGGCCCGCCGCATCCTGGAAGTGGGAGCCGCCGGTCTCGCCGCAGAACGCGCGACGCCGGAGCAGCTCGCGACTCTCGCCGACGAGGTTGCGGGGATGTTTGCCTCGCTCGCCGAGCGACAGGTCTTTCTTGTCCACGACGTCAATTTTCACCGAGGCGTCGCGGCCGCCTCCGCCAACCCGATCGTCGCTGCACTGGTGGAAATGGTGTCGGCGATGTACTACGAGCGCCGCGTGCAGACGGTCGCCCGCGCCTCGGAAAGCGACACGCGGGACGCTGCCGAAGCTCACCGCCGCATCTATCAGGCGATCAAGACACGCGATGTGGACGGAGCGCGCCAGCACATGAATGCTCACCTGATTGCGGCAAGCGCGCATCAAGCCAGGGAGCTTGGAGACGAGCCGGACGTGCCAGTGCATCCACCGTCGCCGCCGATGCCGGCGCGTCGGCGGACGCCGACATTGCGCTCCCGGCGGCGGGCGGCACGGAAATAGGTTCGACGAGGTTCTTCGGGGTTCTTCGAGGTTACCCCAAGTTCTAGCCGAGGCAGAACAACTTTCCGTCTTGTGAACCGATCACCACGCGTCCTCCGGCAATGGCCGGTGACGCGGAGAGCGGTCCACCCGCGTCGAACTGCTGAACGATCTTGCCAGTCGCCGTATCGAACACGTAGAGCTTCCCGTCATTCGATCCAACGTATCCGCGCGCGCCGGCGACGGCAGGGGATGAGTCAATCCGTGCACCAGTCTGGAACGACCACACTTCCTTGCCAGATACCGCATTCAACGCGTGCAGCAACTTGTCGCGGCCGCCGATAAACACGCGTCCGGCCGAGAGTGCCGCGGAGGAGTAGAAGGGGAAATGACGATCCGGGTGACGGTAGCGCCAGACGATCCTGTGTGTCTTGAGATCGACGGCAAGAACTTCGTTTTCGTACGTGCCGTAGAACGCTCGTCCGCTCATGATTGCTGGCGACGCACCGGTATATGCGCCCGATGAAAGCGTAAACAACTGCCGGCCGTCGCGCACGCGAATGGCTCTGAGAATTTCATCGCATCCGGTGATGTAGGCGACACCGTCGACGACTGACGGCGTCGCGTGGACGTAGCCGTCAGTTTTCACTTTCCACTGAAGCGTCCCGGTCTTTGCTGCCAGTGCGTAGAGATGCGAATCGTACGACCCGACGAGCACCGTGTCGCCAGCGACCACCGGCGATGATTTCACTTCGCCGTCGGTCTTGAAGGTCCATACCGATTTGCCCGTTGCCGCGTCTACGGCGTGGAGAGTGCCCGACAGATCACCGATGTAAACCAGACCACCAGCAACGGCCGGCGAAGACTCGCCGATGCCATCGGCGGATGCCTTGTATTTCCATTTCGCCGATCCGTCGCTCAGATTCACCGCATGGAGCTCGCCGGTCTGCGATCCGACGTAGACGACACCATCGACAATCGCGGCCGAGGACTCGATCGCGTCGCCGGCGTCGTAGGTCCACAGCAGTTTGAGCGTTGACGAGAGTGGTGCCTCAGTCGTTCCCAGGAGAGCCGGAGAACCACGGAACTGCGGCCACGCGTTTGCCGGCGCTTGCGCTGAAACCGAGACACCTGCCGCAGCGATCAGAATCGCAATCGAAGCAACGCGCACGTCCGCCTACTTCGATCCGCCAGCTCCTTCGGCCAGCGCATAGAGCTGGTTGCGATTGACGACGTAGAGGACGCCGTGGGCGGGAACGGGCGTCGAATAAACGGAGCTGCCCATGTTGTTTTCGCTGATTACTTTCAGTGTCTTATCAGCCGCGAGCACGGTGATATCGCCGTCCTCGTCGCCGAGATACACCTTGCCGTCGATCACCATTGGCGATCCCCAGATCGCGGCAAACATGTCGTGCGTCCAGTACGGCTTGCCCGTCTTCATGTCGAGCGCGTGCAGGAAGCCGCTGAAGTCCGAATAGAAAAGGATGCCGTTATAGATGGACCCCGTCGAGATCGATCGCCGGATCTTGTCGTAGTGCCAGATGCGACCCGACTCGGTGATGTCGCCGCGCTTGGTGGGATCGATCGCGTACAAATGGCCAACCCCTTCACCGTGTTCCGGATCCTGACCGTTGGCGATGTAGACGACGTTCTCGTAGAACACCGGCGTGCTGATCACTTCGTTGCGGGTCTTCGGCCAGACCGATTCCTTCGGGTTCATGTCGAATTGCCACAGCTTCTTGCCGGTCAGCGCTTCATATCCACGCACCCAGCCGTCGCCCTGGCCGACCGCGACCTGTACCGTGTCGCCGACTTTCCCAACCGAGGGCGAGGACCACTGGCCGTGAAGGATCTTCTCGCCAACCGAGTTGTCCTCCCACACCAGTTTCCCGGTTTTCTTGTTGACGGCGATGATCGCGGGCGCTTTCGGCGAAGGAATATTGACGTGGCTTTCGTCCTGGCCGTTCGACGTGTTGACGAAGATGAGATCGCCATAGCTCACGGGTGATGCATTCGCCATGTTGTGCTGCATCACGCCGAGCTCGTCCATCATGTCGTAACGCCAGATGATGTCGACGTCGGTCTCTTTCGTGTTCTTCTCGTCCTTTACGAGGCCGTCGTTGGTGCCATCGCGGAACCCGTCAGCGTCGACCGCCATCAACTCGCCGCGATTCGACATGTAGTAGACCACGCCGTCCTCGACGAGCGGCGACGAGCAGATGCCCTGATACGGCCAGTCATTCGCCCGGCCGGCCGCAAGCTTGTCGTGCACGGCCTGCCACATGAATTGACCGTCGGACTCACGGAACGCCATCAGGACGCCCTTGTCACCCTTGACGTTCGGATCGCGCGGCCCCTCGTTGTTCGTGCCGACGAAAATCATTCCGCCTGCGACAACCGGATTTCCGTACGCCTGCGAACCGAGCTCCGCCACCCACTTGACGTTCTTCTTCGTCTTGACGTCCCAGGTCGTGGGCAGCCCTTTCATGCTCGACACCATGTTGCGGTCAGGTGTGCCGCCCCACATGGGCCAGTCGCCGGAGTTCGGATCGGAGAAGGCACCGAGCGACATGTAAGCGAGTGCGAGACAAGAGATTGTGATCGCCAGTTTTTTCATGACTTCTATCCGTGATGTGATTCGCGAGCAGCGAGAAGCGAGGAGCGAGCAGCGAATCACTTATTTCTATACACCTTTATATTGTCGTAATAGATTTCCGATCCGCCGCCGGGAGCTGATGGCGCATCCGCATACAGTCCAGGTGCGCCCTTGAGGCTCCCGATCGGATCGGTGCGATCGATCTGCCACGTGGCCGGCTCCGCTTCTCCCTTCGCCCATACTTTGCCGCGGGCGCGGACCTTGCCCTGGCCGAGCGACTGTACTTCGAGCTTCATCGTGTACCAGGTGTCGGGCTTCCATGGAAAGTCGGCCCGAACGGTTCGCTGCGTTTCCGGTTGCCAGGGTTGCAATTCGATTCGTTCGTGGACGCCCGAGAGCATCAGTTCGTATCGCTGCGCGACGATGCCGACGTCGCCGCGCTGACGACGTTTTTCCATCGCGCGGACGTCCGCTTCGATCGTGTAGTCGCTGTAGTCAGGACCGCTGAAGAACACGCGGCAGCGCTTGGCGAAGGCGAATGGGTTCTCCGCCAGCTTCACGAGCACTTTGTTGCCGTCGAGGGCGCGCACCGCGAACTTGCCGGTCGCGTTGACCCAGTGCGCCGGTGGCGTCTCTCCGCTTGATTCGAAATCGTAGGTCCACGGGAGATCCGGGATGACGCGAACGCGCGCGGCGCCGTTGATCGATCCGAGTGCAGCCTTGACCAGTCCCGCCTGTGCGCCCGCTGCAGGATCCGGCGTGAACGTGCCGTTGCTGATCGTCCCCTTGAGGTTCTCGAGTGTCCAGGTCGCTTGGCCGATCTTCGTCGCGGTTCCCGTTGCGTCAAAGCCGCGGAGTGTCAAGGTGAGCGGCGCACCTGGCTTGACGATCTGTTCCGTCGGTGTGACCAGGAACGCTGCGAGCGCACCATCGCCGACGTACGTACCGGAACCGGTCCCCAACGTTGTCCCACCTTTGAGCGTACCCTTCGGCCCAATCGCAAACATCTTCTCCATCGTCACGAGGTAGATTCGGCCGCGGGCGATCGCCGGCGCGGCGATGATCGGTTGCGGATTACCGTCGACGCCGGCAGGCATTTCGTCTTCATCGAGCACGTCGACGCCGTCAGCGCGAGGTTTGAGGACGTAGAACTTGCCGTTCTCGGTGCCAACGTAGAGTTTGCCGTCGGCAAACACTGGCGACGACTTCTGAATCGTCCCCAGATTCTTGCGCCACAGCTGTCGTCCGTCCTTGACGTCGAACGCGAACAGCACGCCGCCGTTGTCGACGAGATAGATGCGTTGCTCGTCGGAGACCGGCGATCCGTATCCGGCTTGCACGTCGCGCACCAACCACCGCGCATCCTTGTCGGTCAACGTCCCCTTGGATGCGGCAGGCACGGCCGCGATCATCCCCATCTCGTTGACTTCCATGTTTTCTTCACTGTGCGTCACGATAATGTCGGAACCGACCATCAGCGCGGACGTGTTGAGGCCGCGCTTGCTGACGTTCCAGTGCCACACCGGTTCGCCGGTGTTGACCTTGATCGCGTGCATCGCGCCGTCGCTGCCACCGGAGAAGAACAGACGCGTACCGTTGACGTCAGCGACGTATGGGTTCGCATAAATGGTGTCGGTGGGTCGTCCTTCAGGTGCGCTCACCCACTGGATCTGTCCGGTTGCCGTGTCAAACGAGATGAAACGATGCGCGCCACCGGCCAACTGCCCCCAGCTGAACGTAATGCCGCTGACGATCAGCTGTTTGCCGTCGATGATCGGGCTCGACATCCGTCCACCGTGCGTCGTCCACATCCCCATCTCTTCGGCGAGCGATCGTTCCCAGAGGAGTTTGCCGTCCTTTGACAGCGACATCACCAGACCGTTGGCACTGATCGCGAACACATTTCCGGTCGTCGGATCGACAACCGGCGACGACCACGCCAGGCGATGGGCCGGAACATCGCTGGTGAACATGTTGTAGCGGTGCTCCCAGAGCAGCTTGCCGGTGTCGGCGTTGAAGCACATGATTCGCTCCTGCTCGGACGCGCCGGAGCCGGAGGTATTCTGAAGATAAAGGTGATCGCCAAACACCACAGGACCGGAACGGCCACCGTACGGCACTTCCCACGCCAGGTTCTCGCCACCCGGTGACCACTTCGACGGCAGTCCGGTTTCGGTCGACATCCCGTTTCGCCCAGGTCCGCGCCAATCCGGCCAATCGGGAGCATGTCCGGCCTGGGCTGCCGGGAGTGCCAGCGCGATCAGGAGCCACAGCGGGATGAGCTTAATGAGAGGGGCTTTCATAGATGTCCTAATGATAGTTTCCAGTTTCCAGTCTCGAGTTTCCAGTTTGAATCAGTGACCGTCGCCGGTCACAGAATTGGGCCAGTTGGACACCGCCGAACCGAAACTGGAAACTGGGAACTGGCAACTGGAAAGTGATTCCTATACCCATTACGCATGATCCGTTTCAACCGCTTCATCACATCGGTTGCGCTCGCGACCGCCACTGCAACACTCTCGGCTGAAAACTGGCCGCAGTGGCGAGGTCCGGGCAGTCAAGGCATTTCGAGCGAAGCGAACGTTCCGACCGAGTGGTCGTCGACCAAAAACGTCGCGTGGAAGACCGAATTGCCAAGCGGACATTCATCTCCTATCGTCTGGAGCGATCGCATTTTCGTTACCGCCGCGATCGAAGGGGAGGCGGTGGCCCGGCGCGAAAGCTGTCGGACACATCGTCGAGGGCCAGGTCTGGGTTCACCCCGACAGTGTCGCGGCTGATCGCAAGCATACGATGAAGGTCCTGGCACTGGATGCGCGAAGTGGCAAGGTGATCTGGGAGCGGACGGCGTATGAAGGAACCGTCTACGACGCGCGGCATCGACGGAGCAGTTTTGCCGGGCCGACTGCCGTTACCGATGGCCGCATGGTCTACGCGTATTTTGGTCCGGAAGGCCTTTACGCCTACGACTTCTCGGGTCGTCTCGCCTGGAAAGTTGTCGAACGCTTCAAGACGCTGGGACTCGGTATGGGTACGTCGCCGGTGCTGTTTCAGAATCTCGTGATCATTCAGCGCGACGAAGACGAAGGCAAGGCGTCGGTCATTGCTGGGTACGACAAGCACAGCGGACGCGAAGTGTGGAAGACGCCGCGGCCGGTGCAGATCAGCTGGTCGACACCGGTGCTCGTCACCGCGTCAAATCGCACGGAACTCGTGACCAACGGCACCGAACTCGCGATTGCCTACGATCCGGCGACGGGGAAGGAGTTGTGGCGGACGGCGGGCGTGGAGAGCAACGCCATTCATACCCCCCTCGTCGGCAAGGGCCTGGTCATCGTGACCGCCGGCTTTCCGGAAAAGAAGGTGATTGCCATTCGCGCCGGCGCGGTTCCCGACGATAAGCGCGTGTCGTGGACTTACACGAAAGGCACCGGCTACGTAGTCTCCAACATTCTTTATGGCGACTACGTCTATCTCCTGACCGACACCGGGATCGTCACCTGTCTCGACGCCTTGACGGGCGCGGTTCAACACGAGGGCAGTCGTCCACCTGTCGCATCGCATTTCATGGGATCGCCAGTGGCCTTTGGCGGCCTGATTGCGATGACGAGCGAAGAGGGTGATACGTTCATGCTGAAGGCAGGACCGAAGCCGGAGGTTGTCGGCACCAATTCGATCGATGAGCCAGTTTACTCGTCACCCGCGATCGCGAACGGACATATCTACATCCGCGGCGAGAAGCACCTGTTCTCGATTGGTCGCATGGTTCAGTAGCAGTTTCTGCAACACTTTCCTCTCTCGTGCAGTGAGGATTCTGCCACCCTGGCAAGCCAACGTACCGGCATGCCGCGAAATCCGGCCAATCTGCTGTTTGGTACCATCCTCGCAACACTCGCCGTCATGCGTTCCAACCGAATCGAGTTCATTTCGGAATACTGCGACCGCTGGTGCGAACGGTGTGCCTTCACGACCCGATGTGCCGCCTACGCGGTGGAGGCCGCGCTCGGAATGTGCGGAGACCTGAAAGAGGCGATGCAACTCGCCCTCGGCGTGCCGATGGTGGTGGGGAGCAGCCGACCGCCCGTGGAATTCGAGTTGATCAAGCCGCAACGCGAGGAGCAACGCGCCGTCGAAAACGCAATTCAGGCGCACGCCAGGCGAATCAAGGAAACACCACTGACGAAAAACGCCATGGATATAGCCATCGCAGAGCATCGGTGGCTCCATGAACACGCGGCAATTCGCGCCAGCGCCGACGCACTGGTTCAGGACGCGGTTGCCGTCATTTTGCGCTACAGCGTGTTCATCGGCGGAAAGCTCGCTCGCGCGCTGCACGGCCGCGACTTGGATGGCGACTCTGGCGACGATCCGATCCAGACCGACTGGAACGGATCGGCAAAAATCGCATTAATCGCGATCGAACGGTCACACTCAGCGTGGCAGACAATCGCGGAGGCCACCGGTGATGTGGGCGCAGCCGCGCTTGTCGACTCGTTGGCGACGCTCGGCGACAAGGTCGAAGAGGCGTTTCCGTTTGCGCGGCGTTTCAAACGTCCGGGCTTCGACGAACCCGGCGCGGTCGCTCGGCCGCAGAGACGGAACGAATAATCAGCTTTCCGCGTCCCCCCGTTCGAAACAGTGCTCAGCTTAACGGCGGTGATCATTGTCGCGGTTTCCACGCCGGATGGCGAAAGTGGCGCACCCGATCGTTTGACCGGGTGGCCGAAACGAGGCGCACGATGAACCCTCACTTAAAGCTGCCGGTGGTCGTTGATAGTCCGCATCAGTGCTCAATCCTGCAGTTGTGGAGATAACCGACGGACCGGACGCGGGAACTCGAGACGTGACGCGAGCCAACGGCGCATATTTTCTCTACCATCTGCACATGGGCGTGCCGTTCACCGTTCGTGTTTCGAAACGGGATACGAAACAGTCGAAAAAACGCACGACGGTATCGTCGACGACGCAGCCGGTTATACGTTCCCGCCGCCGCTGAATTTCGTGCTCAGTGCAAAGTAGACATCACCAGGAACGCCATTCAGGCACACGCCAGCCGAACCAAGCAAGCACCATTGGCGAAAAACGTCATGGATGTAGCCATCGCAGAGCATCGGTGGCTTCATGAACACACGGTAATATGCGCCAGTCCCGACGCGATGGTTCAGGACGCGGTCTTTCGCGTCGAATCCTTAGGAGGTCGCGCGAAGTTAGAGCGCGGCTTGACCGTTAAACGCTGGCCCGTAGCGCACGCGGGACCTCAGAGATTACGCGAATGACTCGAGCGCAGTCGTAAGCTCACAAAGCGTCGGTGTACCCGTGCGCATAATACGTATGAGGCGCGAGAGCACTTTGGTCCGCAGTCATTGTGGGAATTGTCGATTCCATACGAACTCGTTCCGGAACGAGTTCACCGTTGGCACAACATCGCTGCCAGCGCGATCGAGCGGGCACCGTGCGGATTCCGATAACTGGACCATCACCACTCCATTCCACACGTCGGCTCCGCTCCCGCGACGCGGCGCCAGGTATTCCTTTGAATTGCCGCGTCGACAGTTCGATAGCTGGCAAAAGGCGCGGGAAGGAAGTGGAGGCTGGCGAACGCACAAATGTCGTATGACGTCGGTGGGTGCATGTATTGCTGAAACCAGTGCCACGTGTTGTCGGATGTAGATCCAGGTCGAGGCTGTGGCTCACGAATTGCGATCTCAGCAAAGAAGAGACCTCGTTGCCACTTCGCCGCCGCGTTATCCGGGCGTCGGAAGACCTGCGTGAGCGCCCAAAAGACGCTGCCATTCGTCCGAGTCAGACGTCCCCAGAGCAGGACGATGCCAACCCGATCTTTCGGCGGCGGGATTGGCGCGCTCGGGGGAAAGGAAGGGGCAACGCCGCTTTCTTCGCGCCGCCAGGCTAGGACCTCTGCTTCCGCGAAATCGGAATTCAGACGCTCGAATTCGCGGAGGTCCGCGCTCACATCGCGCGCGATATCCGCCGCATCGCAGGGGAGCCCTCGATCGACGTCGCCACAGGAAGAGGCGGCGATGAGCATCGCCGTCACAGCCGTTTGCACACTGCGATGTAGCCGCGGGGAATCTGTTCGGCGTGGCACATTCACCTTGAGTTCGTTTGACACCGGCTGATTCTTCAAAGTTTCCTATCGGTGCGGCTTGCGGTTTCTGCGAATCCCGGGCGGTGATTACGATTGCAGATTCTGCGATCATGAAAGCTGTACTCCCGGAATCCCGAACGTTTTCGTATGGCATCACCATCGCAAGACACTCCACATGCCTAACGAGCGAATCGAGTTCATCTCCGAATACTGCGACCGCTGGTGCGAGCGGTGCGCGTTCACGTCGCGCTGTTCCAGCTACGCGGTGCAGGCTGCGATGGGCATGTGCGGCGACTTCACGGAAGCGGTTGAACTTGCCGTTGGCGCCCCGCAACGCGTTGGAGCGACGGCTGGTGACGCGGATTTCCAAGAGCGCCCGTGGCTCGAGATTCCAGAACCCACCGCGAAGGAACTTCGCCAATTCGACAGGGAAGAGAAGGCCCGCAAACGCCGGATCGATGCCTCGCCTCTGACGAAACTGGCGACGACGATGACGATCGCGGCGTATCGATGGTTTCACCGCTCATCGGACGCGGTTCGTGCAACTGGCGATGCCGTGATCAGTGAGGCCCTCGACGTCGCTGAATGGGATAGTCACCTCATCGGCGCCAAGCTGCATCGTGCGCTCAGCGGCCGTGATCGGTATCAGACCGACGAAGCTTTTGATGACGACGACCCGATTCAGAACGATTGGAATGGATCGGCGAAGGTCGCCCTCATCTCGATCGACCGATCCGAGGCGGCCTGGCAGGTCATCGCCCAGGCAACGGGAGACGTCGCCGCGGCGGATCTCGCGGCGAACCTGGCGGGGCTGCGAACTGAAGTGGAGAACACGTTCCCTGCTGCGCGGCGTTTCACGCGCCCGGGCTTTGATGGTGGGGATGGATCTTGACAACGTCCGGCTCGTCGTCAATAATTACTTTGCAATGCAAAGCATTCCCGCGGCGGTCGCGGCAGGCGAGTCCGGTCAACGAATCCGCATCATCCGCGCGCAACACCTCGGCATGTGCTTTGGCGTTCGCGACGCCATTGCCCTGGCGCACGAGCACGCCGCGGTGAAACCACTCACCATTCTCGGCGACCTGGTCCATAACGCCACGGTCTCGGCCGATCTCGAGGCGCGAGGCATTGCGATCGCTCACGACCTTGCCGACGTCAGCACCTCGACGGTCATGATCACCGCCCACGGAACATCCGAGCGCGGTCTCGCTCAGACGCGGGCGCGTGGGTTCGAAGTCGTCGAAGCGACGTGCCCGCTCGTCCATGTCGCCCATCGAGCGGTGCGCGCGCTCGTGCGCGACGGCTATCATCCCGTCATTGTCGGCCAGCGCGGACACGTCGAGGTGCGCGGTCTGACCGGTGATCTGGATCACTTCGACGTCGTCCTGGAAGACGCCGACGTGCTCGCGCTCCAGCCGCATCCGAAGATCGGGGTTGCGGCGCAGACGACGCAGTCGATCGTGAAGGTGCGGCACATCGTCGATCTCATCAAACGGCGGTTCCCGGGCTCCGTCGTTCGCTTCGTCGACACCGTGTGCCGGCCGACAAAAGATCGCCAGATTGCCGCTGTCGATCTCGCCCGCCAGAGCGACGTCGTCGTGGTCATCGGCGGCGCGAACAGCAACAACACGCGCGAGCTTGTGCAGACGTGCCGGCGGCACTGCCAGCACGTCTATCACGTTCAGACCTACGCCGATCTGCGACCGGGCTGGTTCATCAACGTCCGCACGGTCGGAATCACCGCTGGGACCTCGACGCCGGACGAGGTCATCGACGAAGTCGATCGGCGCATTCGCGCGTTTGCCGATGCCGTCAGCAGTCGTGAAACGGTGACGGATCGATGATCGCTTTCATCAAACTGCATGCGCGCTGGTTCGTGGTTGCTGCCTTCGCTGTCGCGATGGCATGGCTCGAGTCGGCGACTGTCTACTATCTCCGGACGCTTGTCGATCGAGTTGAGCCCTACCAGCCGAATCCGTTGCCCATCCAGGGCGTGCTCGGTCAGGTTGAGCTGGTCCGCGAGGCAGCGACGCTGTTGATGCTGCTCGCGGTTGGCATGCTCGCGGGAAAAACATGGCGCGCGCGATGGGGCTACAGCGCGGTCGCCTTTGGTGTGTGGGACATTTTGTATTACGTATTCCTGCGTGTGATGTGCGGCTGGCCTCGATCGCTGTTCGACTGGGATGTCCTGTTCCTGATTCCGCTGCCGTGGTGGGGGCCCGTGCTCGCACCAGTCTCGATTGCGATATTGATGATCGTCTGGGGCACGGCAGTCACTGAATCGCAGCAAGCTTCCGAGCGACCGAGAGTCACAAGAAAGGTTTGGGTCCTGAATGCCACAGGCATTGCACTGGCCCTCTATATTTTCATGGCCGACTCACTGCAGCAGCTGCCGCGTCTGCGAGTCGGCATGACTTACACCTTGCCCACCTCCTTCAACTGGCCTTTATTTGCCGCTGCCCTCGCCCTGATGGCCGCCCCACTCCTCGTCATCGGTGCCGGATGGGGCCAAGTGCGCTCCGCCACAAAAACCGTATAGGATCGTCGCACGTCTTTACGTCCGACCCGCCTTCGCAACGATAGCCGGACAGTGCTACGGCGCGGCAATGCTGGCGCGAATGATGACGCGAGCGAGCGCAGCGACGCGAGTGAGGAGGTTCCACGTGCGAGCGATATTTCACGCAACCCTGGCAACGATGGCGATCGTTGCGGCATCCTTTGCGGCGCAGCCAGCGTTGATCGCCGAGCCAGAGCAGGCAACCGGGGCGGCCTCAGCATCCGATACGCTGCGGCTTCCGTTTGAAACCTACACGCTGCCGAATGGACTGACCGTCATTCTCTCTCCCGACAAGACGACGCCGACGGTTGCGGTCAACGTCTGGTACAAAGTCGGCTCGAAGAACGAGGCGGTGGGCCGCACCGGCTTCGCGCATCTCTTCGAGCACGTCATGTTCACCGGCTCCGGCAACGTGCCGTACGGGCTTCACGACAAGCTGACCGAAGGTGTCGGCGGTTCGAACAACGGCACGACCAACAACGACCGGACGACCTACTACGAAACAGTGCCGTCGAATTACCTCGAGTCGGCAATATGGCTCGAAGCAGATCGCATGGGTTTCCTGCTCGATTCGCTCGATCTCGCGAAGCTGAACGCGCAGCGCGACATCGTGAAGAACGAGCGGCGACAGGGCATGGACAATCAGCCGTACGGACGTGCCGGCGAGATTCTGACGCACGCGACATATCCGGCCGGTCATCCCTATTCGTGGGAAGTAATCGGCAGCATGACCGACCTGTCAGCGGCGTCGGAGGAGGACGTGAAGAACTTCTTCCGTCTCTACTACGCACCGAACAACGCATATCTGTCAATTGTTGGAGACTTCGATCCTGCGCAGGCGAAGTCCTGGGTCACGAAGTACTTTGGCGACGTTCCTCGCGGCAAGCCGATTACCCGGCCGAAAGTTGATCTCGTCACGCTTTCCGCCGAGAAGCGGCTGGTCTTCGAAGATCGGGTGCAAGTGCCACGTCTTTATGTACAGTGGCCGACGGTTGGGGAGAACAACGACGATAGGTTTGCGCTCGGCGTGCTCGCGACGATACTTGCCGGTCCGCGTACCGCGCGGATTACCAAGGCGCTGGTCTACGACGAGCAGTCGGCTGCGAGCGTGAATGTCTTTCAGTCGACGGCGGAAGACGTCGGCGAGTTCCTGTTGATGATCACGCCGCGGCCGGGTCACGCGTTGACGAATCTCGAGGCCGCCGCTGATGCGATCATCGCGCGGCTGAAAACGGAAGGACCGACGGCTGAAGAAATTCAGAAGGCGACCGCAGGCGAGGAGCTCGATTTCGTTCGCAGCCTGGAATCAAATCTTGGAAAAGCGTTTCGTTTGAGCGACGGCGCTGGTTATCACGGCGACGCCGGCTACTTCCGCACTGAATACAAGAAGACGCTCTCGGTGACGGCTGAAGACGTCAAGCGCGTCGCGAACAAGTACCTGACGCGCGGTCGTGTCGTGCTCAGCATTGTCCCAACGGGCAAACTCGATCAGGCCGCCAAACCGGATCAAAGTACTCGCGTTACGGAATACGACGAGAAGAAACCGGAAGGTGTGAAATGAGGAGCCGGATCGCGCTCGCTATAGCTCTGTGCCTGTCGATCACGGCTGCGGCGCAGCAGGGGCTGGATCGAAAAAAAGTGCCGCCGCCAGGACCGACGCCGGTTCTTCGCGTCCCGGCGTGGACCAAGGGCGCGCTCGCAAACGGGGCGGACCTGATCGTTTCTGAAAAACACGATCTGCCGCTCATCTCCTTCTCAATCACGTTCCTCGGCGGCGAAAACCAGTTCCAGCCGCCCGGCCGCGAAGCCGTTGGCTCGCTGACGGCTGCGCTTCTCAGCGAAGGCACCAAGACGCGCGACGGCGAGGCCATCTCGAACGCGCTGCAACTTCTTGGCACGTCGATCAACGCTGCGGTCTCGGGCGAAACGGGAACCATCAGCTTCGTCTCGACCGCCGCGAAATTCGGACCGACGCTCGACATTCTCGCCGATATGCTGCTCAACTCGACGTTTCCGGCTGCGGGACTCGAACGTCTCCGCGGTCAGCGGCTTGTCGCACTGACTCAGGCGCGCGCCCAGCCAGCCGCAATTGCCAGCCGCGTGTTTCCACGAATCGTGTTCGGCGCGACCCACCCGTACGGCCGCGTCGTCACCGAAGAATCGCTCAAAGCGATCACGCGCGACGACATCGTCGCGTTCCACAAGGCGTATTACCAGCCCGGCCGCGCGCTGATCACCGTCGTCGGCGATACGACGCCGGCAGCGGCGAAGCCGGTGATTGAAAAAGCACTCGCCGGTTGGACGAAAGAGGGCGAGCGTCCCACGTTCAACTATCCAGCGGTTCCCGAGCCTAAGGCGACGACAATCTTCCTCGTCGACAAGCCGGGTGCGGCGCAATCGACGTTTGCCATCGGCCGTCCCGGCCCGCCGCGGAACACCCCTGACTACTACGCGCTTCAGGTGATGAACACGATTCTGGGCGGCATGTTCCAGTCACGCCTCAATGCGAACATCCGGGAAGAGAAGGGTTATAGCTACGGCGTCAATTCCGGCTTCGCATACGGCAAAGGGCCCGGTCCTTTCCGCGCCGGCGGCGACATCGTGACGGCGAAGAGCGACGCCGCGCTCGTGGAGTTCATGAAGGAGCTGCGCGGCATCCTTGGGGCTCGTCCAATCACGGATGATGAGTTGACGACGGCAAAGGACGCGCTGATCCAACGGCTGCCAGGGACCTTCGCATCGGTGAGCAGCATCAACGGCGCGATCACGACGTTGTGGACGCAGAGTCTTCCGGATGATTACTACCAGCAGTATGCGAAGCGGATTGCGGCGATCACCAAAGACGATGTGGTGCGCGTGGCGAAGCAATACGTCACCGTCGACAACCTCGCGATTGTGATCGTCGGCGATCGATCGGTCATCGAGGGGCCGCTGAAGGCAACTGGTATTGCACCGATTGCGCTCTACGACATCGAAGGGAATCCGGTAGGGACTCAGTAAAGGCAAAAGGGAAAAGGAAAGGCGGCAAGGCAAAAGGTTGAAAGGCCGCAGTATTCTTGTCGGATGGCTGCGAAGGTTGATCGAGAGGTCTTGACCGTCGCCGGGCAGGAAGTCTCGATCAGCAATCCCAACAAAGTTCTGTTTCCGCAGGCGGGCTACACCAAGCTTGATGTGGTCCGCTATTACCTCGCGGTTGCAGACGGCGCACTTCGCGGTGCCGGTGAACGGCCGAATGTCCTCGTCCGTTATCCCAATGGAATCGACGGCGAATACTTCTATCAAAAGCGTGCACCGCAATCGCGGCCGCCTTGGATCCAAGTCGTCTCGCTGAGCTTCCCCTCAGGCCGAACGGCCGAGGAAGTTGTTCCGCGCAACGCCGCGTCACTCGCGTGGATGGCGAATCTCGCCTGCCTCGAGCTGCATCCGCATCCGGTTCGAGCCGATGATCTCGATCATCCCGACGAACTGCGAATCGATCTTGATCCGGTGCCGGGCGTTCCCTGGACCCAGGTGCGTGAGGTTGCCGGGATCGTCCATTCAACATTGACCGACTTTGGCCTGGTTGGATGGCCCAAGACGTCAGGTTCGCGCGGCATTCATGTATACGTCCGCATCGAACGCCGATGGGTCTTCCCGGAGGTGCGGCGCGCGGCCCTCGCATTCGCGCGCGAAGTCGAACGTCGCGCGCCGGCTCTGGCGACGAGCAAATGGTGGAAGGAAGAACGGCACGGCGTGTTCCTCGACTACAACCAGAACGCGAAGGACCGCACGATCGCCAGCGCGTACTCCGTGCGACCGAAGCCGGATGCTCGCGTATCGGCGCCATTGAATTGGGACGAAGTCATCGACTGCGAGCCGGAGGACTTCAACCTGGTGACGATGCCGAAGCGGTTCAGTCAGATCGGCGATCGTCATGCCGACATCGATCGTCATCCATGCTCGCTCGAGGCGTTACTCGAACTCTCGAAACGGCACGAGAAGGCAGGAATGGGCGACGCGCCATGGCCGCCGCAGTACAAGAAGCAGGCAGGCGAGCCACCGCGCGTTCAGCCATCGCGGAAACGAACGTCGAAGCATCCGCTGATCGAGATCGGACGTGCCGCCAGGAAAGAAGACGCACTCGCAGGACTCGAGCGGTGGCGCGCGCGCCATCCGGAAGCGGCTGCGCATCTCGAGCCGGCGGATGTTCTCGTGGACGCAATGCGGGGACGGTTCGCGACGTGGACGCGGATCCGCGTTAACCTTCAGCACGTCCCGGAGGCGCTTCGTCCTGTCCAGGAGACGCTTGACCCGGATGACGCACCAAAGAGCTGGCATCCGGGCGGCGATGGAGAATGGAAGCGCCCAGTCAGGAGGTGAGCCCGGTGTCCACCGCGAGCGAAGACTTCACGCTCGTCGGTGATAGGATGAAGCGTTATGGCTGAATACAACCCGAATGTCGTAAGTGCTTCAACCACCGGGGCGAAGTTGCCCGACGGCGTCATCGGTCTGGATGCTCTCGAGTCGTCTGCTCCTGTCGATGGCTGCCGCGTGTTCACGCACTACAACGGCCCGACCGACGAACTGAGCGGCATGGTTGCCGGAATGTGCGTCCTGGATCCAGGTTCGACGCCGCATCCGCCGCATCAGCATCCAGAGGAAGAGTTCATGATCGTCGCGTCCGGCACTGGGGAGATTTACTGCGCCGGCAAGACGACGAAGGTTGGCCCGGGCGCGATGATGTACTGTGCCGGCAATGTCATGCACGGCATTACGAACACCGGCAAGGTGCCGATGACGTTCTACTGGTCGAAGTGGCTGGGCAAATGATCGGCGCGGTGGCGCTCGTTCGCCCTCACCCTACTCTTCTTCAGATGCACCGCCGGCGCGGACGATATCCTCCTGCTTGATCTTGTCGACGTTGAACTTTGTCGCCGCGCGCTGCATCCGATCGAGCACGTCATCGACGTCAAACTCGGTGGAGGTTGAAAACCTGATCGGGTTGATCCGCGCGATGACGAACGGACGCACATACGGGCTGGTGAAGCCGCGCCCTTTCAACTTCTGGACGATGCGCCCGACTTCATCGTCGATTGCAAGCAGCTTTGTCGCGCGGCGCTCTCGTTCGGCCAGCGCCTTGGTCATCCGCTCGTCGAGGAAGTCCTCAATCCTGCGAAGCACCGACTGATATGCGCCGCCGCTCAGACGCGGACGTTTATCGTACGCCGCGCCCAGCGTGAGGAAGGCCGGTTGATCGAACTCGAACGCAAACTCCCGCTCGAGTCGGCTGCCGGATTGCTCGGCGAGCGCGCGCTCCATGCGAATCGTTTCGAGGGATTTCTCCTTCAGGTTGTGCGCCTTCTCTGTATTCAACGCCAGGATCTTGAATGCGACCTCGGGATCCGGCAGAAGCAGCGCGACCACCGTGCGAGCTCCCAGCTTTCTCAAGGCTTGAAGCCGGTGGTTTCCATTCGGCGTCCAGTAGCTGTCGTGTTCTCGTATTGCGATGATCGGATCGAGAAAACGCCCGAGCTTTTCGATCACGTCCATCAGTCGTTTTACATGCGGCTGCGACGGGTCGCGCTGAAATGGCGTGGGCTCGACGCGATCAATCGGAAGCGCTGCCAGCAGCACCGGCGTGCCGCCGATCGGGTCGCGGTAGGCGGTCAGCGGCGTGCCGCCATCGGAACGAACCTGTTCCATCAGATTCGATAATTCCGCGTCTGATACCGATCCAGTTTCTTCAGGGGAGAGCCCGACCGATTTTGGTGCCGTCTTCTTGCGTCGGCGCACGACTTTTTTCTTTGCCATCCGGCGATTAGAACAAAGGCAAAAGGCAAAAGGCAAAAGGGAAAAGGTCAGGAACGAGACTTCGCAGTCTACCTTTTACCTTTTTCCTTTTACCTTTTTCCTTTGATACATTCCCCGCGTCAGGAAGGATCACCATGGGCTTTCAATTCGTTCGACGGATGTCGGTGTCCGTGTGGGTGGTTTTGCTGCTGGCGGCGTGCGTCGTTCCGCTCGTGCTCGCTGCGCAGAACACCACGCGTGGAGCGATTCAAACGCCCGGAGGCGGCCGCGGGCCCGGTGCCGCGCCCGACGCGAGCGATCCAGCTAATGCCAACGCCGATCTGTCCCCCAAGCCGGCTGTCGTGCCTGTCGCTCCGGAGGAACAGGTCAAGCGTTTCTGGCTCCCGTCCGGCTATCGACTGACGCCGCTGCTCTCCGAACCGCTGATCGAAGATCCCGCGCAGATCGCCTTCGATGGAAACGGCCGCATGTTCGTCGTCGAACTCCGCGGCTACTACCAGACGCCGGAAGGCATCGATCTCGTACCGGCTGTCGGCCGCATCTCGATGCACGAGGACCGCGACAACGACGGCACATACGAACGTCACAGCGTTTTCGTCGACAAGCTCGTGTTCCCGCGATTCGTGCTCCCGTTCGGTGCGAACACCATCCTGACGATGGAAACGAATGCGGATGAAGTGTGGAAGTACACCGACACGAATAATGACGGTGTGGCAGATAAGAAAGAACTCTTCACCACGAACTTTGGCCGCGCCGGGAACATGGAATCGCAGCAGTCGAGTCTGTTCTGGGCGATGGACAACTGGATGTACAGCACGGTCAACGCGTTTCGGATTCGCTGGACGCCGACCGGACTGCTGAGAGAACCGACGGGCCCGAACAGCTCGCAGTGGGGCGTGACCCAGGACAACGACGGCAAGGTCTGGTTTCAAGGCGGTGCGAGCGGTGTTCCCGGCTACTTCCAGTTTCCAATCCACTATGGAAACTTTGCGACCCCCGATCAACTCGAGCCGGATCTGAACATCGTGTGGGGCGCTCCGATCCTGATTGGCGACATTCAGGCGGGGATTCCGGGAACACGCTTGCCCGATGGTTCGCTGATCTATGCCACGGCGGCGGCGGGGAATGAGGTCTATCGCGGTGATCGACTCCCGAAGGATTTGATCGGCGATTACCTTCACGGCGAGGTCGTCGCCCGCATCGTCCGCCGACTGCGACCCGTCAAGACCGAGGGGCTCACGCAGTTGCAGAATGTCTATCCCCGCTCAGAGTTCATTCGATCGCTCGATCCGCTGTTTCGGCCAGCTGACGTGACGACAGGTCCCGATGGCACGATCTACATCGCCGACATGTATCGCGGAATGATCGAAGGGGCGGAGTGGGCCAAGGAAGGCACCTACCTTCGAGCAAAGATCAAACAGTATCAGCTCGACAAGATCACGGGGCACGGCCGAATCTGGCGACTCACCTACGACGGGATTGCGCGCGACCAGACGCGGCCACGTATGCTGGACGAAACGCCGGGTCAACTCGTCGCGCACTTGTCCCATCCGAATGGATGGTGGCGCGATACGGCGCAGCAGTTGCTTGTCCTGAAGCAGGACAAATCGGTTGTGCCGGCGTTGCAAACGATCGTTCGCACGTCCAAGAACCAGCTGGCGAGATTTCATGCGCTGTGGACGTTAGAAGGACTGAACGCACTCACTGCGCAGCTCACACGAGAAGTGCTCGCCGATCCGGATCCGCGAGTGCGGATCCAGGCGCTTCGCGCCAGCGAGACGCTCTACAAGGCCGGCGACAGATCGTTCGACGTGGACTATCGTCGCCTGTCGACCGATCCCGATGTCGACGTCGTGGTCCAGGCGTTGTTGACGATGAACGTGCTCAGGGTGACCGATGCCCAGACGGCAATCAAGGCCGTCATGGACAAGAACTCGGCGCGCGGTGTGCGCTTCGTTGCCGACAGAATTCTGAATACTCCAACCACCGGGCGCGGCGGGCGCGGCGGAACACCGCTCAGTCCCGAACAGCAGAACAGCCTCGAACGTGGAAGCGTGATCTATAACGAGGTGTGCTTCGCGTGTCACGGATCGGACGGACGCGGCACTCCTACGCCGGGAGGGGCGGCAGGTGCGACGCTCGCACCCTCGCTGGCTGGATCAGCGCGGGTCACCGGGCATCGAGATTTCGCGATCAAGGCGGTAATGCATGGCCTCACGGGTCCCGTCGACGGGAAAACATATCCGCAGGTCATGGTCGCAATGGGCTCGAACACGGATCAATGGATCGCCGACGTGGTCTCGTACGTGAGAAACAGTTTCGGAAACACGGCGACGTTCGCGACGCAGGAAGACGTCGGCCGGGTCCGCATCGCGGCCGCGGATCGCAAAACGCCCTGGACGGTGACGGAATTGGATGCGTCGGTGCCGCGACTGCTCGTGCCCGCGGCCACCTGGAAAGTCACGGCGAGTCACGAAGGGCATCCCTCGCCGCAGCCGAACGCTGAAGGGGGCTACAACTACACTGCGAGTGCGGCTGGTGCGATCACGTTTCTCGGCTGGACCACCGGCGTGCCCCAACAGGCGGGTATGTGGTTGCAGGTTGAATTGCCATCACTGGTCAGGCTGACGGAGATTCAATTCACGTCATCTACCGTCGGCGGCGGACGGGGTTCTCCGGCGGTTGGGACGTTCCCGCGCGCATATCAGGTACAGGTGTCGTCTGACGGCAATGCGTGGAGTCAGCCCGTCGCCGAGGGGCAGGGATCTCCCGGCACGATGACCATCTCATTTGCACCAGTCAGTGCACGGTTCGTCAAGATTACGCAGACCGCAAGCGTCGCAGACGCTCCAGCGTGGTCAATCCGGTTGTTGCGACTCTATGAATCCGCAAGGTAGGGCCGGTCTTAGACCCCGCCGGGTCGGGTCTAAAGACCCGACCCTACACATTCGTTGCCCTCAGAAGGTGGTTCGCACTCCAAACTGAAAGCGCCTTGGGCTTCCAGCGGAAAGGATCTTTCCGAACGTCGGCGATCCGAAGAACGGGTCCGGCAGGTCGTAATTCGTGCGATTGGTGACGTTAAACACTTCTGCTCGCAGATCGAGCTGACTTCTTTGGCCATAACGCAGATGCTTCACGAGAGCGAGGTTCAGGTTGGCATAGGCCGGACCGCGCACAGTGTTTCGACCGCTGTTGCCAAAGGTGCCGAATGGCGGCATCGAGAACGCGCTCGTTTTGAACCAGGCATCCTCCGTGGGTGACGACAGCGACGGGTCGCCGGTCACATTTGGCCGATCGTTGTAGCCAAATCCAAGATTCGATCGTCCCGTGTTGCTATTGTCGATTTCCGGCAGCAGCATCACGGTGAACGGACGGCCGCTTTGCACAGTGGCGACCACTTCGCCGTCGGTGTTTCGGAATATCTTGCTGAACACACCGAGATTGCCAAGAAACTGATCGGGCTCGAATGGCAGCGGGCGCGTCAGCGCCGCCGTGAATCGGTGTCGTACGTCAAAAGACGACGGTCCCTTTTCTGCCTCAGGATCAAGGCTGTTCTGCGGAAAGTTTGGATCGCCGGCGCTGGTGAAAAATCCTGAGGCGTCATCGGTTGATTTGCCAAGCGTGTAGGACAACAGCATCCATGTGCCGGTCGACGGACGCTGCTGATAGCGCACCTGCAATGCGTTGTAGCGTGACGAGCCGCGCGATTCGATGAAGGTAATGTCGGCAAACGCAGGGTTTGGCCGCAGGTTGGGAACGATGGGGCTGGCGCCCGGCTGGTTCAGGTCACGAGCAGAAATCAGGTCATGACCACGCGACCCGACGTAGGCGAACTCGAGTGAGCGCGTGTGTCCGATCAAGTGCTGCACGTTCAGGTTCCATTGCTCCATCCACGGTGTTCGTAGATCGGACTGATAGGCAGTCGCTGATTGCGGAATGAAGACAGGAAACGAGCTTGGAAATGGATCTGCGAGCGTCACCGGAACGCCCGTGCCGGGGAAGTAGACGTTCAGGTTGAAGTAGGGTGGATTGAAATACAAGCCTTCCGACGTCGCGAGCGCTCCGAGGTTGTAGTAAATACCGTACCCGCCGCGCAGCACATTCATCGCTTCTTGACCGAGGGCCCACGAGAAGCCGCCGCGCGGCGCGAGATTATTGCGATCTGGTGAATACCCACCGCGAGGAATGTTGCCGGTCCCGACCTGCACGACCTGGCCGGTTGCGGGGTCATAGAGATTCGCGCGGTCGTCGGCGTCGACCGGCGGTGCGATGTAGTCGTAGCGCAGTCCCGCCGAGAGCGTCAGCGAGGCCGTCGGACGCCAGTCGTCCTGCGTGAACACGCTCCAGCTGTGGGCCCGCAACTGCTGCGGGTTGTCGAGATGTGCGCCGCCGGTGATTGCCGGCAGCCCGAGCAACAGATCCGAGAGCGCGTTGCCAGTGTATGCCTGGGTGATGAAATTCAAGAATCCCCGCGATTGCACATCGCGGTAGGCGGATTGTTTGATCCCGTACCACTCAGCTCCTGCCTTTAGAACGTGATGACCGCGCGACAGGGTCGCGGTGTCGGAAACTTGAAAGGTGTCCGACGTGCTCTCCTGCGGCGTGGTGTACTCGTGTCCGAGCGGCGAGTACCCAGCGATGGAGATTACGCTCAGTCCCGCATCTCGAGGATTCGTGCCGAACGGCTTCAGCCCCACGGACGCGTTGCTGACCTGGGTGTTCTCGGCGAACACGCCGATCGACACGCGGTTGTAGCCGAATCGCACGTCGTTGACAAGACGCGCTCCAGGCATGTGCGTGAAGGTCGCGGCGAGGTTCTGTCCTCGTCTCGGCACGTTGGTGCCGAATCCGGGAATCAGGGGAAATCCGGGACCAGCAAATGGCTCGAACAGACGGCGGTCACTGAGGCTGTAGCGAACTGTAAGCCTGGCGCCGCCGGCGAGCGAGTGATCGACGCGCAGATCCGTCTGGTCGATATCGTCGCGGCTGGTGGGCGACGACACGTAATTGGCAAAGGCGACATTGCGGTTTGGTAGTGGGTACAGCGCCGCAATCGCGCGGCCGGTCGGACTCTGAAAGTTGGGCGGCAGCACATTGCCCGGGAATCCGGGGGGCTGACCCGGCAGAATCGCGAAAATATTCGCCGGAGGATTGAAGAGCGTCTGAGAAAAGTCCCCGTTGCGTTCCGCAGCCGTCGGCACGTTAGTAATCTTCGTGATGCCTTCGCGAAGATACATGCGTTCGTAATCGGCGAAGAAGAACGTCCGATTGGCGGCAATTGGTCCGCCAAACGAGCCGCCGAACTGATGCCGGTTGTAGTCGGGAGCATCGACGTCATCTGGGGCGAAGTGATTGCGTGAATTGAATACCTGGTTGCGGAAAAATTCGTAGGCCGATCCCGAGAATTGGTTGGCGCCGGACTTCGTGATCACGTTGATCTGCCCGCCGGCATTGCGGCCGAATGACGCATCGTAGGTCGACGTGAACACCTGGAATTGGCGAATGCCGTCAACCGGCGGGCGCACGCCCGGGGTGCTCAACTTCGGATCGATGTTGTAGACACCGTCGAGCAGGAAACCGTTGAAGTCTTCGCGCGCGCCGTTGATCGCCAGGGCGAAGTCTCCGCGCGCTGAACTCGCTGACCCCTGTGGCGGCGGCACGGTGCCCGGGGCAAGAAGCGCGAGGTCGAGAAAGTTGCGTCCGTCGAGCGGAAGCTCTGTCGTCGCGCGTTCGTCGATGAACGTATGCAGCGCCGGCGAATCACGATCCACAGGGATGAACGGTGCAGTCACGTCCACTGCCTGCGTCACGGTGCCAAGCTGCAGTGGCACGCGCAGCCAGACTTCCTGGTTCATCGCGAGTTCGTTCCGCGCAACGAAAGGACCGTACCCCGGTTGCTCGACGTTCACCCGATACACACCGGGCGGTAACTCCGGCACGCTGAATCGTCCTTCGTCATCTGTCCGGACCGTTCGCGTCTCGCCAGTCTCTTCACGTGAAACACGTACCTCAACGTTCGCGATCCCTTTCGACGCGGGATCGACAACCACACCACGGATCGACGCCCGATGCTCCTGGGCGTAGAGTCCGACAGCGATTGAATGCACGACCAGGAGCGCCAGCAGCAAGCAGCGAACAGAACGCATACTGAATGCTACATCGAGCCATGGCGTGGTCTGACCACCTTCGCCAAGCTACGGTGGTCCGCCGAAGCTCGAGCAAAGGCCGAGGACGGCGCGCTGCACCCGGGTCGCCCCTCGCTTCGGCCCACGTACTTAAATAAGGAGAGCACGAGCAGCGGCGATATGTCGCCACCAGCGCATCGACGTTTCGTGTCACGCATCACAGTGCGGCGGAATCACTGCGGCTCACGAGAAGAAATGTGAAACACCAATGACGCCCGGAACGGGGCGAGTACCAGAAACGCAAGATGGATCCGAAAAGGCGCGATCTCGCATCGACGATGGACAGTGCAGAATCTAACACCTGCTTACAGTTTTCGCGGGAGGGCGACAAGGCTGTAAACGGCAGCAACTCGCCGATGGGGTGCCAAGCGCGCCGGAGTGCCGGTCAATCAAGCACTTGCGGGCATTTTTCAAAATTGGCGGGTTGGTCCTGTCGTTGCACTCGGTCCCGTTGCCATGTCCAGTCTTGCGACGAACGATCGCCCGGAAGCGCCGCTCTTCTCCGACGGTCTCGGCGAACGCGTCGTCGCGGCTGACGGCGCCACCGGTGAGCTGCTGCAGATTCTGCGGCTGCGGCCGGCGTTGACCGCCGTTCCGTCCTTCGAGTTCGCCCTTCGTGAACGCACAGCGCGCCTCGCGAATTTCCGCCACGCCTACTATGCGCGGGTCCGGCGCGTCGATCGCGCCATGGCACCGACATCCGCACTTGCCATCGTATCGGACCATATCGAAGGCACGCGGCTGTCCGACATTCTCCGCGTTGCGCAGGAGAAGGACCTGCAGCTCGATATCAACGCGGCTCTCTGCCTGATTCGACAACTGGTGCCCGCGGTTGCGGTGCTGCACGAGAACGCGCGCGATGTCGCCCACGGACTGATCGCGCCGGAACGCCTTCTCGTGACGCCCAACGCGCGTCTGGTCATCGTCGAACATGTGCTTGGCGCAGCGATCGAGCAGCTGCAGTTCGGACGCGATCGGCTCTGGCAGGAGTTCCGCATCGCGATGCCGCCGAGCGCCGGGTTGCCGCGCTTCGATCACCGGGCCGACGTGACCGGCATGGGCCTCGTCTCTCTCGCCCTGATCCTCGGCCGTCCGCTCGCCACGGATGAATATCCGCATCGTGTTCCGGAGCTGCTGAATCAGGCTCGCGAGCGTTCCGCATTGGGCGAGGAGCAGCCGCTTTCTTCGCCGCTTCGTACGTGGCTCGAGCGTGCACTTCAGATCGATGTTCGCCGCTCGTTCGCATCGGCGCCTGAAGCGATGGCCGCACTCGAAGAAGTCGTCTCCGACGAAGGGATGTATGTTGCGGCCCCGGTCGCGCTCGAAACGTTCCTGTCGCGATACATCGCGTCGCTTCTCGAGATGACGCCCGAGCTCGTCGTGCACGTCGATCCTGTGGCGCCTTCCGCGTCGAATCCAATAACTCCGCCAGCGACGAAACCGGCGCACGTCGAAACCCCGAAGGTAGCGGAGATGGAAAAGGACGCGCCGCTTGCCGGTACGCACGAATTGACCGATCTCCTCGGCCCTGATCCGCTTCGGATTCCCGAGCCGGCTGCGGCTGCCACTCAGTCCAAACCGCTGTTTAACCCCGATGCACCTTTCACGGCGGCGCCAATGGCCCCTGCACAGCCCACACGGAAGAGCGTCCGTTCGTACGGCCGCGTGGCCGCTCTTGTCGCAATCGTCATACTCCTCGGTGGTGGAGGAGTGCTTGGTTACAAGTTTTTAGGCAACTCTGCGGCAGCTCCGCCAATGGGCTCACTCAACGTGCAGTCGAACCCATCGGGCGTCGACATCTTCGTTGATGGCGTCGCGAAGGGACGCACGCCGGCACGAGTGGCACTTGCGCCCGGATCGCACATCCTCGAGTTGCGCGGCAAGGGCGTGCCGCGAGTCATCCCGTTGAACGTCACGGCAGGCGCTGAGGTTTCCCAGTATCTCGAGTTTGCCGAAGCGCCAGTCACCGGTCAGCTTGCGGTTCAATCGGATCCTCCGGGAGCGAAGGTCTTCGTTGATGGTGCCGAACGTGGCGTGGCGCCGGTAACGATCTCTGACCTGACGCCTGGCGACCACCGCGTCGAGCTGCAAAGCGACGGCGTGTCGGCGAAGCACACCGTCACGGTTCAGGCTGGGGGCACGGCATCACTCGTCGTTCCCATCGGAACCGCCGCGGCTGCCGGTCCCGTGTCCGGATGGGTGTCCGTGAAAGCTCCATTCACGATGGAAATCCGTGAAGGAGGACGGCTGCTCGGCACCACCGACGCGGAACGGCTGATGATCGCTGCCGGTCGGCACGAACTGGACTTCGTCAACGACACCCTCGGCTATCGCGCCTCGCGCGTCGTCGTCGTCGGACCTGGAAAGGTCGCACCGATCTCGCTCGAGCTTCCAATGGGAGTCGTCAATCTGAACGCCGCGCCGTGGGCGGAGGTGTGGATCGACGGACGACGGGTGGGTGAGACGCCGATTGGGAATCTGAGCGTGGCGATCGGCCCGCACGAAGTGGTGTTCAAACATCCGCAATTTGGTGAAAAGCACCACGCGATCTCGGTGACGCTTGGGACGCCCGTGCGCCTCAGCGTCGATATGAAGTGAGCGTTGTGATCAGGCAAGACAGTCAAGAACAAGGTGCGTCATGAAAACCCGCATACTCGTCACCGCTTCGATACTCGTGGCGTTTGCGGCCCCGGCACATGCGCAACTGCGGGATGGTCGCGAAAACCCGTTGACCGCCGCGCG
>JBKPSH010000018.1:0-10877 GCA_046734955.1 Acidobacteriota bacterium | reverse complement strand
CTCCAGAACAGCGCGGTGCCAGGCCGGAGCCTACACTTGCACCATGCAACTTTTATCAATCAAAGCCGTCAGTGCCATGCTCTGGGTTTTGGCGGTGTCGGCGGCAGGGATCGCATCGGATGTGAGCTCCCTCTCGAGCTGGACCGTTCTCGCAGGCGTCGCCCTCCTCCCCCCGATCGTCATGATGAGGCGGTGGACTGATCCTCGCCAGAGCATGTCGCAGAGCATCCAGGAGGCACTTAGATGACGAATCTTGTTGCGACCGTTACGGACTCCGAAGCCCACATCCGCTGGCGGAATTGGCAGGCGCGGGGTGCTGAGAGTGACCGACGAACGGCGACGAGAATGCGCAAATTGATAGTCCTCATCGTTGCCGCTCTGGTTGTCTGGTTCGTCGTTCAACTCACATGAACAGTGAGTACCACGGTTCCAGGGTTGTCACCATTCGGACGTCCCCATGCCGGATCGCGTTGCCCAACACATCCGATAACCACTTGCGCCAGTCGATCAGGGTCCCGTCCAGCGGTCAGCTTCCCCACGCGACTGCTCCGGCTTCAGAGAAGGCTTGATCCCCACCGCGGGTCTACGGCTGCGCAGATCCACTGCTAAGGTTGCTCGTCCGTCTGGCTGGCGCCCACGCTGTCGGACGAGGAGACGAGCGGAGCATAAACATGTCCCTAAGCGCGTTCATTGGCGGCCACCACGAAGAAATGATTAGCGAATTCGCGTGGTTCGCCAGAACGCTGATGCCGCCCGGGGCGGACATGAATGAGGCAGAGCTGCGCGATCACGCCGAGGAGATCTTGAGGGCCGTCGTCGAGGCATGAGCGTCGCGCGGACCAGCGAAGAACAGTCTCGCAATCTCAGGGCCGCGGCTCCGCCAACACCATGCGAGGCCCCGGGACGCTTCATGCGGATGATCGCATCCAACACGGATTTACCTTCCGGTCGGTGCCCCAGACGAGGGCCCGCCAGAAAGCTTTGCGCCTTCGGCGCACGCCCTCTGCGCACCTGACGGCGCATCAAAGCGATCGAACCTACGGTTGCTCGCGAATGGCGTGAGATAATTCGCTCGATCCCGATGGCAAGAGCGAAAGCACGCCGCATTCGGCCACTCGAGCAACCACCGGCGTTCGACGCCGAGGCTTTCCTCGATTCCGCGGGTACGGCGCGGCGCGTCGTGTCGTATCGTACCCGAGAGGGAAGATCGTCTTCTCGCAGGGTCAACCGAGCGACGCCGTCGTGTACATCCAGAAAGGCAGCATCAAAATTTCGGTGCTCTCCCGGACCGGGAAAGAAGCAGTGGTGGCGATGCTGGGTCGCGGCGATTTTTTCGGAAAAGGTGCGCTAACAGGTCAATCGATTCGGATCGGAATGGCCACCGCGACGACGCTGACGACAGTACTCATCATCGATAAGGCCGCGATGCTTCAACTCCTGCGGGACGAGCCAACGTTCTCGGAACGGTTCATCGCGTACATGCTGGCGAGGAATATCCGCATCGAAGCCGACCTTGTCGATCATCTCTTCAACTCCAGCGAAAAGCGGTTGGCGCGGGCGCTGTTGCTGCTAGCCCGGTACAGCGATCAGGAAGGACCGGAGCGGCGAATCCCAAAGATCTCCCAGGAGACCCTTGCAGAAATGATCGGGACGACGCGTTCGCGCGTCAACTTCTTCATGAACAAATTCCGAGATCTTGGGTTCATCGAGTACAACGGCGACATAACGGTCAACACCTCACTGCTCAGCGTCGTCCTCCACGACTAGCTGATGTCGCCGCACGAGTGGGCCTCGGAGTGGCCGGCCCACTGACGAATAACCATACGCAACTCGTCGGCCTGCTCTTGCAGTTGCCGAATCCGCTTCGCCTGGACGGCGAGATCGCGACAGATTTCCGCGATGTGGCCTTCGATAACATTCGGAACTTCGGCAGGTCGAGGCGTACCGTGTCCACGTGACGCGCGGCCTACGACTGTACGCTTTGGCATAGCATCCCCTCTGACTGCGTATCGTGACAGGCCGGAATCCAGCTGTATGTACTCTATGGAACGGAACGCATGGTCGTGTTTTCGGCGTTTATTGGCAGGCCCGGCCGTGAGCCACCCCTCGGGGGGTACACGGGTGCTCTGCGGTGGTCGGTGATGTAACGAATACTCGAGCTATCTATACTTTCTTGAGCTCTGAGGCCTTCCTCGCCCTGCCCCTCACTCCCACACCGCCTGTGTTCGCGCACGAATCTCGTCAGGGGTCATGACCGGGTGCGGAGCGTCTCTGGCCTCGGCGCCAACCCTCTTCCTCTCGCAAAGTCACAGGTAGAGGAGACTGCGCGGCGCCGTTGTTTCGATGTAACCCAACGCCGTCCCATCAAACAACCACACGCGTTCGTCGGGCGTGCGATCTTGGTAGCCCTGCGCGATGGCGCGCGCCAATTCCACCATTGTGGTCACGGCGCACAGCGCGTCCCGTTCAAATCGCAGGGAGTTGTACAAGCATTGGCAGGGTTCGCAGAACCATCGGCTTCACGAACAGATATGTCCATAGGCAGCGTATCGGCGGCGCGACGGGCCACTCTGCGGTTGGGGGAATGGGGCCGGCGGAGCACGCCGACCCCGGAGGAACGAGTCGGTATCGCCGGTTCAGGCCGATCTTTCGGCGCCAACGACGCAACGTTGAATCACAAGGGTGGACTAGCGGAACCGCTTGAACACGCGGCTCTTGTCGAGACCGAAGGACGGATCACTGCGATTCCCGGTGATCTTGATCGGGACAGCGCTGCCGCCGCCCGCTTTGATGAACAGCGGATCGATAGCCTTTAGGAGCAGGCTCTTAAATCCGCTGGTCGTCTCGGACACCTTCGCGTCCATGAACAACGTACCCGAAAAGTCGAGCGTCTCGGCCTCCAGTTGATAGGCACCGGTGAGTCGGATGATCGATCCCGGGATGTCGAACGCGACTGCGGGGATCGTCAACGTCCCTTGAGCGAGTTTGAAGCGGCCCGCAAACTGCGACGTCACGCGCTGCCGCGGCCGATCGAGATTTTTGCCCGAGCCGCGGTGGCTCAGCTCATTGATCTTGTCCTGAACGTCGAGAGTCGTGAAACGCGTCTCGCCAATTGAGAACCGTCCCTCGAGCTGCAATTTGTGCACGACATCCTGATCACCAGGCAGGAGTAGGAACGTCGTGTGGAGCTGCAGCGCACCAGTCATTGGTGATCGCGGCGTCTTCACTACCAATTGCAGCACGTCCTCCAGCCGCGCGTGATCCATCGTGACGTCGAGCGACACGGTACGTCCGTGCCTGCCCGGCGAGCCGAGGACATCGCCCTTCGCCACGAGCGCAGTGTGACCGAACGACGCATCGATTCGTTCGAGTCGGGTGTCGCCGTTGGTCCCATCGACAATCGCGTGGTACGTCGCGTGGAGTGGAAACGGGTGCCCCGCAGCCGTGACGGTGAACTGCGGAGTATCAGTCTCGCCATGGATGTCCAATCGCGCGAGCGTTCCACCGAAGGCGCCGCGCGCGGACAGAATGCCCGCAATGCCTTTGAAGACACCGAGGTCGGCGTGATCGAAGGTGAATCGCCCCTCGACAGGAGTCCGGCCCGGCTCCTCACTGTGCCATGGGCCGAAGTTCCCGCTGGTGCCGATCTCCCCAGGGGGCGCGGCATTCCTCAACGTCGCCTTGAACGGCATGGTGCGGTCGAACGCGACCGCTTGCATCTGCAGATCGTGGATCGCCCAGACTTTCGGGTCCTTCGCGGGATTACGCGGAATGATCACCAGACGCCCATTCGTCGATTGCAAGTGGTCGATGACGAAGGCGCCGGCCGCGCTGGTGTGAGGGGCTTGCTGCGAGTCCGCCTGTGAATCGTCTTCGTCCTCCGGATCGCGGTTGTGGTCGGGCGGAATTTCGATATCGAGTCCATCGAGGACGACCAAGGAGAGATGTTTGCGAGCAATTCCCAGTACGTTGCCCTCGGCCGTGAAATGATCGATTGAGATCAGCGGCGGCACGTCGCGCCGGCCTTTGTGGCGGATCGTTAAACCGGCCCCTTCCGCACGGAGCTGCGGCAGGGCACGAACATGGAGACTGCGGAGGTCGACTTCAGCGTCAAATCGATCTGCCAACACGGCCACGACCTTGGCCCGGGCAGTTTCTGACGAGACCGGAACGATTGACAAGATGATGATGAAAATAACCCCGGCGACCGCGCCGACAATCGTCAGTCCCACCAGCCAGATTCGGCGGGCGCTACCCGTGTGCGCTCGAGTGTGGCCACGATCGCGGCTCATTGTCATCGCCACTGCCGTGCTCCCTGAGTGATCCGACGAGCGGGGTTCCAGATCTCACCGCATCGCGAGCAACGCCAATAGCTATTCAGGTCCGGCAACTTGGCTGTCGACACGATTGATGGGGACATGCAGCACGGACATGATTGCGGCAATGCGGAGATGACTTTCGTCTGTCGAGCGCGGATGACATCTGGGTTCGCCATATGGATGTTTGCGAGGGCCACCCGAACGCGCTTGACGCGTTTGATTAGTCCCCAATGCGCGCCGGACCGCCCTCGTCGTGCATGTTGAGCGATGCGACGCGTGTGGACGCTTTCTCGTCCGCCCGTTTCTGCAGCGCTGTCGACAACGCTTGAATTCGCTGGCGATGGTGCAGGTTGCGTTTTCGGTCAGTGTGGAATCGGGCTCGGTCACCGTTCCGTTCTGACATGACGTCGAGAGTAGCAGAGGCGGCGAAATGCGGATGTACCGAGTCGCACATGCTTGCCGCTGCGGGTCCATTACTCTCGAATGGTTGCGAAGAGGAACAAGAACGAGACCGCCAGAGAGTTGCCTACGGTGTTAAGGGGCCGAGCTATCCGTACGCGATCGACGTCCAGCCTGCATCGCGCAGCCTCGCCACCATCGCGGCATGACGCTCAAATGCGTTCAGGCTCCCACCAAACCCCCTCACATAAAGACGACCCTTCCGCCCGTTTTGCTGGACCGATACCCGATACTGATCACCCGTCCGTGCGACTTGACAGGCGAGAGTCTCTCGGCCGCGGGACAGTACCCAGTTAAGCAACGGACGCGGCGAGCGCGTCGGATTGGTTTTCATACAGTTCGCCTTCTCTCCCAGTCGTGGTGTTCACAACGGAATAGGTGAGCGTTGAGCGCATCATGAAAAACAACACCGTGCCGAGCACGATATGCGCAACTGCCAGACCCAATCCCATCGACAGAACGAACATCGCGAGGAGCGCAATCACATCCATGCATCATCTGCCGAACTCGGGACAGCTGACGCATGCATCGAGGCGATGTGCACCAGTGGAGTCCTGATCATCAAAGCAAGCTGGCATGGCGATGGTGCAGTTTGCACTTTCGGTCCCGGTGAAATCGGGCCCCGTCGCCATATTCCAGTGACTCACCATGACTCGAGAGTAGCAGACGCGGCGAAACGCGCATGTGCCGTTTCGCACATGAGCAAGCGAACATGATCAAACGCATTACCTCGGTTCACGATGACGTACGAGTGAGGGCGCAATGGCTCGAGCTGGACGAATTGGCAGATGTCGACGCCAGCTCAGAGGTCGTAGCCGATACGTTGGCGCATCATCCTTTGCACTTTTAGAATCACGAGCCGCTGAGATGAGCAGCACGATCTTTCCCATACTGCCACGCGAGGTCGCAGTCCTGACCACGGGCGAATTTGCGTACGATTTGGAATCGAACAACGCGCCTTCACTCGACGTGGTCTGTGAGCGCTTTGGGAACGATGCGAATCGAGCGCTCGTCTGTTCCATTCGCTTTCGCGCCCTAAAAACGTGGTGTGCTCGCGAGGATAGCGGGCAGCGGATGAGCGCTGCCCGGATGCTTCACATCTGCGCAGTAGCGGCGCCTTCGAGCTGAACGATCAGTGGGGAATTCGACCCCGAGGCGTTCTGTCTGGCTATCGAGGCCATCTGCGATCGGTCCTAACGCGAGCGCCGTTGAGGGACCGAGCGCCATCCAGGTCCGTTGTCTCTAGGACGTCGCTCCGACGCGCTTGGGGGCTACGAAGGCTCGCATTCCGGCCGGGGGTGACGCCAGCTCTACCATGGCACGATCTGGAGGTCCATTCCGTCCCCGACGGCGGCAAGGAAGTGTGCGGCGGCGGACATCTATGCGCATTCGTTTCAGCGCCGCCGTATCGCAGCACCGCTCCGCGAAAGAACCGGCGTGTGCTCCGACGCACCTTTGCATTTGCGAGAGTCGAGCACTCGTGCCAGTGTTGAGCGTGGCAAGTGCATCGGTTGTGGATACGCGAATGGAGGCCGGCTGACGTTCCCGCGGCCTCCTGCGAAAAACGCTGAACTATGAGCAAGTCAAAGCACTCGACCCGCATCGCTTCCGAGGGCGACATTGATTGGACTGGCATCCGAACCGAGTGCTCCGAATACCAGCCCGCCGCGACCATCTTTTCATAGGGAGCTGACGCGAGGAGCGTCATGTTCGTGCAGGACGGCACGGTGCGACTGTCTGTGCTTTCACACACAGGCAAGGAGGCTGTCGTCGCGGTTTTGAACGCCGGACATTTCTTCGGTGAAGGCTGTCTGGCCGGGCCAGCCGCGCCGGATGGCGACGGCTTCCACAATCGGTCGTTCCGCAATCATCATCGTCGACAAAGAAGAAATGGTGCGGCAGCTCCACCAGCGACCCGCTTTCTCGGATCGGTTTCTCACCCACATGCTGACGAGGAACATCCGGATCGAAGAAGATCTGATCGATCAGCTGTTCAACTCGAGCGAGAAGCGGCTCGCCCGCACGCTGTTGCTGCTGGCGCGCTACGGTGAACCAGCAGCGTCGCACCGCCCGTTGCCAAAATGTCGCAGGAGACGTTGGCCGAGATGGTCGGGACCGCGCGCTCGCGCATTAACTTCTTCATGAACAAATTTCGCAAACTCGGGTTCATCGAATACAACGGCGAGTTGAAGAGCAACAACTCGCTTCTCACCGTCGTGCTGCGTGATTAGTGGAGGCGCGTGCTCGATTAGCGTGTCGCCCGAACCCGCGCGTCGCGTTCGGCGGCGGCGCTCCCATCCGGAACGATCTGCCAATTGCACGGGACCTGCCATCGCGCAACGAGCGCACAAGGAGTACCGCGTCATCGAGGTCAGCAGACTCGGTGTTTCACACGCCGCGTTTTGCAGCACGGGCACTCCTCGGAAGCGTGCAGTGACGGTGCGGCAGCTTTGTTGTGCATTGTCGGTAGCGACCACGCTCTCTTGGTCGCCGCGCGCGCGAGTTCCATTTTGCACACGATTTAGCCCCTGAGGTCTGTACACTTGGGGTTTCCGCCTATGACTGTTCATCTCGGGAATCCGAGTCATCTGTCCTTTGGAATCGGGGTGATCACGCCGCGGTGGCTGTTCGATCGCTGCCTGGCGCGCATTCGCCCATCTCCGTCTTGGGTTCGAAATCTGGGCGGCCAATCGTAGTGGCCAACGGAGGGACTATGTTGTACGAATTCACCGCGCTAAATCGCGAGGACATCATCGCCAGGACGACGACGCGGGTTCGCGGCCGGCCCTGGCCGTCGGTTTCGGACCGCGAGATCGAGTATGGCGTGCCCCTCGTCCTGACGCAGCTGTCGGAGACCTTGCGGTTAGAAGCGACACCGGACCCCTTCTCGAGCGACGCGATCGGCTCCAGTGCGACGCGGCATGGCGCGGAGTTGTCCGCCGCAGGCTGCAGCGTTGCGCAGGTCGTCCACGACTACGGGGACATTTGCCAGGCGATCACTGAGATCGCCCTCGAGAAGCACGCGCCGATCACCGTTGAGGAGTTTCATACTTTGAATCGCTGCCTCGACACGGCAATCGCGGAAGCGGTGACGGAGCACACGCGCCTTACTGCACAGAAACGGTCGAACGAAGAAGTCGAACGTCTCGGGCAGGCCGCTCACGATCTTCGAGATCTTCTCAACGTTGCGATCCTCGCCTTTCACGCGCTGAAGCGCGGTACAGTCGCTGTCAATGGAAGCACTGGAGCGGTACTGAGCCGCACACTGACGAGTCTGCGGGATCTCGTCGACCGGACACTGTCGCAGGTTCGGCTTGCTGCCGGAAACCAACGGCGCGAGCGACTCAGCGTGACGACGTTCGTTGATGAAATCGCGGCAACTGGAGTTCTTCACTCGGATGACCGAGGCATTCAGTTCACGGTGGCGCCGGTCGATCGCGATCTAGCGATTGAAGCAGACCCGCAGTTGCTCACGTCTGCTGTGATGAATCTGTTGCACAACGCGTTCAAGAACACGCCGGCCGGCGGCAGCGTGATCCTCAGGGCCCATTCAGAAGGCAACCGGCTGCTCGTCGAGATCGAGGACGAATGCGGAGGCATTCCGGAGAGCAAGGGGGACCTATTCCAACCCTTCGGCAACCGACGCGGCCGTGATCGCTCTGGCCTCGGCCTCGGGCTCTCGATCGCGCGACAGGCTGTGCGAGCGCACAGAGGCGACATTCGCGTCCGCAACATGCCGGGCAAGGGTTGTGTCTTCACGATTGACGTGCCGTTGGCTCCGGAGGAAGTGAACGTTCCGCAACCAGTCTAGGGCGCGGCGCTCCACATCCATCGTCCGATACTTCCGTCCTCGCCGCCGTGCTCGAGCGACGTCCGTTCGACACGAGCCGTGACAGCAGGAAGCAGTTCGATCTCGTCCGAACGCCTGAGCCGCCACGCGTCCGGCCCGAGCCGGCTGAGCAGAATCAACATGCGCCTGACGTCAGAATCGAAAGGTCGCTTTGTTCCGGGCTCTGAGCTGCTCTTGCCTGAGGTGATCCGCGTCCTCTTGACTCCTTTTGCGTCCGATGGCCCGTGCGGAAGCCTCTTGGTCGTCCAGCCAGACCGATTGGACCGTGGCGGCGCGGGCCAACGCATCCAAGTGCTTTGAAAACATCACCAGTCCAAAAGTGGACGCGTAGGACGGACGAACGAGGTTGAGCGAGTACTGCGCGTCTTCCCAGTGAGCGACGATCCTGTCACTGTCGGTGGCGACGCGGGACAACAACGGAATTACATCAGCGTTCGGCAGCGTTGCTTTGCCGTACGTCGTCGAAAGAGCATCGATCATGTCTTCGACTGTCAGCCCTTCGGTTCTCTCCCATTCATAACTGACCGCGATTCGAAACAGCTGGTTGTTGTAGAAACTAAGTAGAACTTTCCGAACCGTGTCTCCTGGTGGTGACGTGGCGAGTCCGCGTGGCGGCTGCCAGATCAGCTCTTGAATCAGCTCCGCAGGCTGACGCGGCACCTGCGCCTCAGGTGTGACGCCGGACTGTTGCGCGGCGGTGGCCATGCTCATCCCCAATTGAAACTCGCGGTATTTCGACAAATCCTGGGCGGAGAGCAAAGGTGCCGACATCACAACCCAAGAGAAGGACAGTGCCAGAATGCGAGCGCTCACGATTGTCATGTGGATCTCCGGCAAAAAAGTGGCGGGGCCTCGACCCCGCCACGGTGCGGTGACCTTACGCCGCGACCTGGACCTTGATCTGCTTAGGCTTGGCTTCTTCACGCAGCGGCAGCCGGACCGTGAGAACGCCGGCCTTGTATTGCGCGCTCACCTTGCCAGCGTCGACTGTCGGCGGCAGCGAGAACGTCCGCGCGAACGAGCCATAACTGCGTTCGATGCGATGGAACTGATCCTCCGTGATTTCGGCGTCGAGCTTTCTCTCGCCACGCAGCGTAAGCGTGTTGTCTTCGACGGTCAGGTCGATCTCCTCCTCGTTCATGTCGGGGAGCTCGGCCTTCAGCACCAGCTCGTGCTGGCCGTTGCTGTAAATGTCGACTGCCGGCACCCACGCGCTTCGCGTGAGATCTTCTTGAGGCCTGCCGTAGAAGCCGTCGAGTATCCGGCTCAATCGCTCCTGGTTTGTGGCCATGTCGTGTAACGGGTTCCAACGAACAATAGTCATGATGATTCTCCTCTATTGATAACGCCTGTCGGCGGCGGACTGGTTTCCACCACCGCAACGAATGGGAAGCGGATACGCCAGCCGTGACGGCTTAGGCGATCACGCGAGCGGTGATCTTGTGGAGCGTCGAATTCGAGACCTCGTACGTCTGCACCGCCGGCGTGCCTTCTATTACCGGCTCCAGCAGTTTCAGGACATCGGAATACGCGCCGCGGGCGTAGGTCTCGGCGCTTTCCTTCAGGTCCCAAACGCTGATGCCGATCGCCTCGCCACCGCTGGGAGTGACGAGCGAGATTTCATCCTGGAAACCCTTCTGCTTCCAGAGCACGGGAAAGACGTTCTGGTCGAGAAGCCGCCTGAACTCTACGGCGCGACCGGGCTTGAGATAGAAGGAAACAGTGCGAGCAAACATGTCAACCTCCTTGGTTGGCGTGCCTAAGAGGAGGGGCCAGATAACCTGACTTAGTTCAGAGCACCTGAAGGATCGTGTGTAGGCGGCAATCCTGTTAAGCAGTATCGGTTAATTAACCACTACTGTCAACATAATTGCGTGATAATCTTATTTCAGCGTGATAGCTTAAATAATCAGGTTAATCAACGAACCTGGAGGAATTGCCTTGGATTTCCCGCTTCTCATCCGCCAGCGGCTCAAAGAATTGGGGACAGAGCAAAGGGATCTGGCAGTGGCGGCACAAGTGACCGAGTCCTACATTTCCCAACTGTTGACTGGGAAGAAGTCCCCCCCGGCGCCCGAGCGGACCGACATCTACGACAGGATGGAGACCTTCTTGCGGCTTCCGGCCGGGAAGCTGTCTCTTATACACATCTGACGCTGCCGACGATGTTAGCACAGTGTAGATCTCGGTGGGCGCCGTATCATTATATAAGGGGGGGGGGGGGGGGGGGGGGGGGGGGGGGGGGGGGG
>JBKPSH010000017.1:0-40952 GCA_046734955.1 Acidobacteriota bacterium | reverse complement strand
ATACCTGTCGTCGGCAGCGTCAGATGTGTATAAGAGACAGGCCTCGTCTACCGAGTGTGATTGCGTCAAGTTCAGTTCCTGCTGCGCCATCTCTGCCAGTCGCGCGTAGTGACTGTGCAGCACCTCGAGGTCTTGCTCAGTGAGCGACTCGACATCGATCAGGCGATTGCTCGCCCCCTCGATCGCGGCGACGATCTCGTTCAGCTTCAAGTGCAGCGCAAGCGAGTCCTTGTTCTGCGTTCGCTGAATCAGGAACACCATCAGAAAGGTGACGATGGTTGTGCCGGTGTTGATGACGAGTTGCCAGGTGTTGTTGAAGTGGAAGTACGGTCCGGTCAGTCCCCAGACCAGGATGATGCTGCAGGCGAGCGTGAACGCGCTGGTGCTTCCGGTCCAGCGCGTCACTGCCGAGGCAGAACGTTCGAGCCAGAGACCAAGTCCATCGTCCTTCTTGCGAGCCACCATGCGGGTCCTCCTGGTGGCTTTGAAATATACCTGTCAATGCTCAATGTTCAATGCTCGATGTCGAGCTCCGAAATGCGGCCCTTCGTCCTCGCGCCGTCTGGCCGGACGCAAGCGCAGCGTGACCGGCCGTAAAAAACAAGCCGCGCGAGTCGAGTCATCACGTCTCCTCCGTGGCTCCAACATCGAGGTTCGGCTGGTCAGGAGTCGTGAGGGAAGTCTGAAAAACTGTCAGGCGACGTTGAAGGTATAGTTGGAAGATGCGCCTGCTCACCATTTACGCCCCTTCTGATGTCGCAACCCCCGAACCACCGCAAGTACGGACCCGCCGGCGCGAGGACGTGCCGGAGCGCTTCAAATGGAACCTGTCCGATATTTTTCCGGACTGGGACGCGTGGGAAGGTGGCTACAAGAAGCTGGAAGCCGGCATCGACCGATACGCAGCGCTGAAGGGCACGCTGTCGGGCGGCGCTGACGCGTTGCTGGTGGCGTTCCGCCTGTCGGAGGAGCTCGGACAGCTCGCGTATAAGGTCTGGTACTACCCTTCACTCCAGTACGACGAAGATCAGCGCGACAACGGAATCAACGCGAAACGGCAGCAGGTCCAGATCCTGTTTGCGCGGTTGGCGCAGGCAGAATCGTGGTTCAACCCTGAATTGCTGTCCATTCCACTCGAGACCGTTCGCGCGTGGATGCAACAGTCCGAGCCGCTGCGCCTCTATCGGTTCGCGATCGAAAACCTGTATCGGCAACAGGAGCACGTCCTCGACGAAGCCGGCGAAAAGCTGATGTCGTTGTCGAGTCGTCTGTCGTCGGCGCCCAATGACGCGTATTGGGCCTTGTCGACGGCTGACGCGAAGTTTCCCACGATCACGCTCTCGACAGGAGAGCAGGTGACCGTCTCATACGGTCAATATCGAGCGCTCCTGGCAACCAGGCGCGAACAGTCAGATCGTGAGGCGGCGTTTCGCGCGCTGCATGAGACGTATCGCACGACACTGAATACCTATGCGTCCCTTTACAACGGTGTCTGCCAGCGCGACTGGTTTCAGGCGCGCGCGCGAGGATACAAGAGCACCCTCGAGGCCGCGCTTCACGGCGACAACATTCCGACCTCGGTGGTGGAGAATCTCATCGAAACGACCAAGGCAGGGGTTGAGCCGCTTCGCCGCTACCATCGCCTGCGGCGCAAGGCGCTCGGCGTCAGCTCGTATCAGGTGTACGACTTTTCGATCCCGCTCATCACGTTTGACAAGAAATACCCGTACGAAGATGTGCTCGACTGGATCGTCAGTTCGGTTGCGCCTCTCGGACGCGAATACCAGGCACGGATGCGCGAAGGGTTCGCCGGCCGGTGGATCGACGTGTACGAGAATGAAGGGAAGCGATCGGGTGCGTATTCGGCGCCCGTCTACGGCACCCATCCTTACATGCTTCTCAACTACACCGACACGCTCGACGACGTGTTTACAACCGCGCACGAGATGGGGCACTCGATGCACACGATCCTGTCGCACGAGGCGCAGCCATTCGTGTATTCGAGCTACACGATCTTCGTCGCAGAGGTGCCGTCGACGCTGAGCGAAGCACTGCTTCTCGAATACATGCTGAAGCATTCGACCGATCCGGACGAACGGATCGTGCTGCTCCAGCACGCGATCGACAACATCACCGGAACGTTCTTTACACAGGTGATGTTTGCTGATTACGAGCTGCGGGCACACCGGCTCGCCGAACAGGATCAACCGATTACTTCAGAGATTCTGACCGAGATTTACACCGGCCTCTTGAAGGACTACTACAGCGACGCCGTCGACACCAACCCGCTCACCGGTACCACGTGGGCACGGATTCCGCACTTTTTCAACTCGCCGTACTACGTTTACCAATATGCGACGTGTTTCGCGTCAGCGGCACGACTCGCCCACGAAATCATGAGGGGGAACACCGATGCGCGAGATCGTTATCTGACGCTTCTCAGTTCCGGCGGCAACGACTATCCAATGGAGCAGTTGAAGAAGGCGGGAGTCGATCTGTCACAGCCGGACACCGTGCGCGCAGTGATCGAACAGCTGGAGGACCTGGTGACGCGTCTGGAAAACGAATTGCAAGCGCGCGGGTGAGCAGTCGCGCATTGACACCCGGTCGATTCATCCATCCATCGGCCGCGGCGGCTGTTGGTACGCGACCGTGAGTGCCGCAGCACCGATGAGTGCAAGGGCCGCCGTGCCATACGCGGTCCCTTCGCCGAACCGCTGTAACGCGCCATTGCCCCACACCGGACCGAGCGTTCGCCCCAGGCTCTCAAGCGCGCCGGCGGCGCCCTGAACACGACCCTGTTCGCGCGGCGATGCCGACTTGCTGATCAGCGAGCTGAGCGTCGCATTGCACAGGCCGATACCGATCGCACCGGGCACGAGCATCGACACGAATACCGGCGGCGAATGCGTCAGCGCGCTGCCGCCCCAGCCGATCGCTGCTGATGCGAGTCCGACCATCAAGGTCTGCCGCTCGCCCATTGCCTTCACCACCGGCCCGACCATCGCACCCTGGACGAGCACGCCAAGGAACCCAAATGCGCTCAATAAATATCCGGTGTGAGCCGCGTCGAATCCGAAGCGCTGCGCGCCGAAAAGCGCAAACGTCGTTTGATAAACGGCAAACGCCGTCCAGTAGACGAAGTCGACGGTGAAGAGCACACGCAAGTGGTGCAGGCGCCACGAGTCAGCAAGCGCGCGCCACGGTGAACGGCCGCCGGCGTGTGAGCGATGTACGGTTTCGGGAAGCCAGAAGAACGCCAGCGCTGTGGCAACGACAGTGATCGCTGCAGCGGCCCAGATCGGCGCCGTGTAACTGATTCGCGAAAACGCAGCGCCGAGTGCAGGACCGACGATGAATCCGAGACCAAACGCGGCGCCGAGCACGCCAAACGCTTTCGCTCGGTTCTCCTCGGCGGTCACATCGGCAATGTAGGCGCGCGCTGTTGTGATGTTGCCGCCCGACAGGCCGTCGACGATGCGGGCCACGAATAGCAGGGCGAGACTATTCGCAAGCGCCAGCATCGCGAAGCTGACGACCGTCCCGAGAAGACTGAAAATCAGAATCGGCCGCCGGCCCCAGCGATCCGAAAGATCACCGAGAATCGGCGACGCGACCAGCTGGCTCAGTGAGAACGACGCGAACAACAATCCGATCGCAATCGGCGAAGCGCCAAACGTCTGCGCATAGAACGGCAGCAGCGGGATGATGATCCCGAAGCCCACCAGGTTCACGAAGATAGTGAGAAAGATGATCGCTAACGGGTTCACTGAAATTGCTGATCGCTGATTTTTGATTGCTGATTGACGGCAAACTGAAGAGGGCTGATTGAGATCGCCACTTTTTCAATCAGCAATCAGCAATCAACAATCAGCATTTCAGATTACTTCACCAACTTCACACTCTTGATCACTACCGGCTCCACCGGCACATCATCCATCGGTCCTTTCGATGTCGTTGGGACGGCGACAATGCGATCAACGACATCCATTCCGGAGAGCACGCGGCCGAAGACCGCATAGCCAAAGTCAGCTGGGGACTCCCCGGTGTGATCGAGCGCGCGATTGTCGACGACGTTGATGTAAAACTGCGATGTCGCGCTGCGTAGGGCTCTCGTACGCGCCATCGCCACCGTGCCGCGCGTATTGCGGAGACCGTTGGTCGCCTCATTCAAAATCGGCGCCCGGGTTGGTTTCTCTTGTAACGACGGCGTAAAGCCGCCGCCCTGGATCATGAATCCTTTCTTTACGCGGTGAAACACCGTCCCGCCGTAAAACCCGTCGTTCACGTATTGCAGGAAGTTCTGGACCGAGACTGGCGCTTCGGTTTTGAAGAGCTCAATCCTGATGTCGCCGAGCGAGGTTGTCATGGCGACGACCGGATTTCCGGGTGCGGGAGTCTCGGTCGACGGCTGAAGCGGCGGGGCCTGAACCGGCTTGGTCCCCGTCGGCGGAGTTTGCGCCGGCGGCGGGGTGCCCGACGGACGCTGGACGCCACGAATCCGGCCCTCCACAGCGATGGTCCACCCCAGAAAGACGGACAAAAAGACCACAAAAGCGCGACGATAAAGAGTGCTACGCATACGACTCCATGGGGCGGGGATTCAACTCGATGGATCTCGATGTTAGGTCTGCTTCATAACATGCGTCAATCCTGAGGCTGAACTACAATCACGGTTCGGCACGTAAATCGCATTTGCATGGCCCGCACAGCGGGCCGGAGGTGATTCGCGATGGCGACAGAACTCCAGCACGAACAGCGCGAACTCGCGGAATACATCCGTGTGGGCGCCAGTCGCGGCCCGCAGTGCTTCGGCAGCTACTTCGACGAAAAGGGCGGATCGTGCGCCCTGGGCGCGGTCTACGAGGGCGTGTATCACCTCCCGCGCGAGCACGGAAAGCTGATTCCCGATCATCTCGAACGGCTGTTTCGGTGCCTGGACGAGATGACGAAAAAGTGTCCGCAGGGCTGCTCGAAGCGGCTGCCGCTGGCATCGATGATCGTACATCTCAACGACGATCACCGGTTGTCGCGGGAACAGATCGCCGAGTGGCTCATACAAGAATCGAGCGGTTAATCGACTCCGGTTCTCGAAAGAGCGAATTACCAGCTCCGTAATTCGCTCTTCGCGATCCGGACGCAAGGCTCCCTGATGTCTTTCCTCGATCGATTCAAGCCACAACCCAGATGGAAGCACACCGATGCCGCGGTCCGCGCCGCGGCTGTCGCTGAAATCCCCGACGACCCCGAGCATCGCACTGTGATCGAGGAGCTTGCCGCATCCGACCCGGATGCTCGTGTCCGGACGACGGCGGTCGAGCGCGTCGGCGACGTGACGGTCCTGGCCAGGCTGGCTCGAAGCGAACAGGATCCCGAGCTGCGGCGCCGACTTGCCGATCGGCTGGTCGAGATTGCGATTGCGCCGGCGCCAACGGACGCCGATGCGGCGCTGGCGCTCGACGGCCTGGACGACCCGCGCCACTTCTCCACGATTGCGAAGTCTTCGGCGCACGACACAGTTCGCGCCGCGTCACTCGGCCGCGTACACGATGCGAGGGCGCTCAGCAGCATCGCTCGCCATGCCATCGATCCACAGACCGCGCTCGATGCGGTCGCGCGAATCGCGGATCCGGCGGAACTTCTGAACGTCGCGATGAAAACGGATCACAAGGATGCCGGCGTCGCAGCCCTCGAGCGTGCCATCGACCCGACGGCACCCGACACACGGCAAACGCTCGACAGTCTGATTAGCCGCGCGAAGAGCAAAGGCGTTGCGAAGCGCGCGCGTACGATTCTTCAGGAAATCGAGGACGCCGAAGCAGCGAGGAAGGCGGCCCTCGAATCGTGGCAACAGCGCATCGCTGGAATTCTCGCAAAAGTTGAGGCAATCGCCGCCGCTTCGTCGGTGGGCGACGCGGCGGCGCAGCTCTCCGAAGCAGAAGCGGAATGGCGGGACATGAATTCAAACCCTGTGTTCGAGCTCGATCAAGAAACAACGGCGCAGTTTGGCGCCCTGGTGGAAACGGCACGGACCGCGATTGAGGCGCATGAGCGCGCGGAAGCGGAACGGCGGGCGATCGCCGAGCAGGACGCCGCCGCGCGCAACGCGCGCATGGCCATTTGCGAGCGGTTGGAAAGCACGCACGCGGAGCACGCGCTCGACGAGATTGAAAAGGCCCGCGGTGAATGGGAAGGTCTGCCCGGACCGTCGACACAGGAGATCGAAGACGAGCGCACGCGCGAGCGCTTCGAAGAGGCCTGTCGGCGAGCGGAGGCGCGGCATCGAAACTATCTCGAGCGCGAAGAAGTGCACGCGCGGCTCAATACCCTGTCGGCTGATGCCGAGCGCATCTCGTCCGAGCCGCAGATCGATCAGACCGCATGGGACTCGCTGCAACAGGAATGGCGATCGCTTGCGGGCAGGGCTGACGCGCTGGATCCAATGGTCGCCGAGAGACATGCGGCGGCGGACGCGCGGGTGCGCCTGCGGGCAGAGGAGCGCCGGGCGGCAGCAGAACGCGCGCTTCGCCAGCAGGTGCAACGCGCCGAACAATTGATCGAACGCGCGACGTTCCGCGCGACGGCCGAAGATCTCACGCTGCGCGAAGCCGATCGATTGACGCGCGATCTTCGCACCGCCCTCGAAGCGCCCCCGCCCGTTCCTGAACGCGAGCAGCACGCGCTCGTCGAACGAATGAAGGCGGCGCAGGCGGCGATTACGCCAAAGCTGCACGAACTTCGCGAAATGGACGAGTGGAAGCGCTTCGCGAATGCGGCGGTGCAGGAGGAGTTGATCGCGCGCACCGAAGCCCTGCGAACCAAATACGGATTTGACACGCCTGAAAGCGTCAAGCCGGAAGACGTCGAGAAGGCCGCGCGCGAGCTTCACGAGATCCAGGAACGATGGAAGCAGGCGGCGGAGGCTCCGCGGGCCCAGGCGCAGGCGCTCTGGCACCGCTACCGTCAGGCGGCAGATCCGATCCAGGCAAAGGCGCGCGAACATTTCGCGCAGCGCAGTGAAGAACGAAAAGTCAATCTCGAGAAAAAGCTGGCACTGATTGCGCACGCCGAGGGATTGGCGCAATCGAGCGATTGGATCAAGACCGCCGAGGAACTCAAGAAGCTGCAAGCCGAATGGCAGGCGATCGGTCCGGTGCCGCGCCAGGACACGAGAACCACATGGAAGCGTTTCCGCGAGGCATGCGACACGTTCTTCACGCGGCGTAATGCCGATCTCGCGCAGCGCAAGGAGATTTGGGCCGTCAATCAGGCGAAGAAGGAAGCGCTCTGTGCGCGTGCCGAGCAGCTGACGACCTCGATGGAATGGGAGAAGTCAGCCGCGGAAATCCGCCGCCTGCAGGCTGAATGGAAAACGATTGGCCCGGTGCGCCGCACGAAGTCGGAAGCCCTGTGGCAACGGTTCCGTGGCGCCTGCGACGCCTTCTTCGATCGATATAAGCGTCGCGATCAAATCGAGCTCGAAGCCAAGCAGGCGGATCGTGAGGCTCTCGTCGCCGAGCTGGAATCGCTCGCACCAGCCGACCGCAGCGAGGCATCGGCGGTTCAGGCACCGGAGGTGGCGGGCGACATCGCGCCGCCGCCACCGCTTGCCCTGGAGAACACCGCACTTCTCGAGCGGGTGCGATCGCTTCGCAATCGCTGGAACCAGTCGACGCCCGTCGTCCGTCATGGCGCCGATCCGCTGAGTGGCCGCTTCATGAGCGCGCTCGAGCGGTTGCTGACCGCCTATCCGGAAGCGTTTCGCGGCACCGAGCTCGATGGCGACGCCAATCGCCAGAAGATGGTCAAACTCTGCGAGCGCGTCGAAGGGTTCCTGACCGACGTTGCCGCGACGCCCGCGAACTCATCGCAGGCGCTGGCGATGATGCTGCGCGAAGCACTGGCGGCGAACACGATCGGTGGACGAGCCGGAGAAGAAACGAAGTGGCGGGCGATGGCTGAAGACGTGCGTGCGGCGCAGGCGTCGTGGAATCGCCTCGGTCCGGTCCCGGGTGAAGGGGGCCGCCAGCTGACCGACCGGTTCCACCGCGCGTGCAGTCGCTTTTTCGAGCAGTTTCGCCGCCATATGCCGCAACAGGAACCCGCGACCAGACGCGCGAAAGCAGTAGGCGCGCGCTAACGTCGCGGAAGGGAAAAGGGAAAAGGGAAAAGGGAAAAGGAAAGAGCGCCTGCGGCCCGAGCGAGTGGCCGGAGGGAAGCGACGCGAAGCGGCGCCCGCGAGCGAGAGCGCGTGGGGGTGGGGCCCCACGCGCAGTGATTAATGCAGACGGACCGCTGAACGAACCCCGACGCTACTTTTTGTACAACACCTTGCCTCCTACTACGGTATAGCTCACTCGAGCAGTAGGAATTTCGTCCTCAGGAATCGCCGTGATGTCTTTCGACAGCACGGTCATGTCGGCGAGCTTTCCGACCATCAGCGATCCTTTGGACGATTCCTCGAACGCGGCATAGGCCGGATTGACTGTGTACGATTTGAGCGCTTCCATACGGCTCATTCGCTGATCCGGGTAGAACACCTGCCCCGTTTTCGTCTTACGGGACACGGTCGCGTAGTAGTTCGCGATCGGATCCACATCTTCGACCGGCGCGTCGGTGCCGTTGCTGACGACCGCACCACTCTTCATCAGCTTCTGCCACACATACGCGCCTTCTTCCGCGCGCTTCGCGCCGAGTCGTTCGATTACGTAGGGTGCGTCAGAAGTGCAGTGAATGGCCTGCATAGAAGCTATCACGCCCAGTTGACCAAACCGAGGGATGTCCTGAAGCGACAGATGCTGCGCGTGCTCGATGCGCCATCGCAAATCGCGTTTGCCTGGATTGGCCTTGAACGCCTGTTCGAAAATGTTCAGCGTTTCGCGGTTGGCGCGATCGCCAATTGCGTGAACGCAGAACTGGTAGTCGTTCGCCATCGCTAGCCGCGCGGTTTCGGTGAGATCGGCGATGCTCGTGGTGTTCAGGCCAACGCTGTCCGGCTTGTCGCTGTACGGCTCGAGCAGCCAGGCGCCGCGTGAGCCAAGCGCGCCATCGATCTGCCGCTTGATCGCGCGAACGGTCAGGTGACCGTTTGCGTAGTCAATAGTTCGGTACTTCGCCAGCAGCGGTGCTTCGCGTTCGTTCCCTTCGCGCACCATCACCCACAGGCGGACGCCGATGCGTCCGTCATCGATCAGCTGCTTCATCAGATCGATGGTCGCGAATGATGAACCGGCGTCCTGAAACGATGTGATGCCTTTCGAGAGCACTTCCTTCGAGGCCAATTCCAGCGCCTTGCGCGCACGTGAAGGGTCGCCAAGGTTCGCGTGAACCAGTCCGGATGCGGTTTCACGAAGCAGTCCCGTCGGGTTGCCCGATGCATCCTTCAGAATCTCTCCGCCCTGAGGATTCGGTGTCGACCGGTTGATGTCAGACAGCTCCAGCGCCTTCGCGTTGACGAAGCTCGCATGACCACTCGCATGCGTCAGGAGGACGGGGTTGTTCGGCGAGACCGCATCGAGCGAGGCATGGGTGGGAAATCCCTCCACATTTGGCTCCGGCCTTTTGGTCCACTTTTCCTGGTGCCAGCCTCGCCCGACGATCCACTCGCCCGGTTTAGCGGTCTTGGCCGCTTCGCCAACCATCGACACAATCTGATCCCAGCTGGTTGTCGGCATGAGCTTCAAATTGAGCTCGGCTTCTCCGACGCCCGTGAAATGCCCGTGACCCTCGATAAATCCGGGAATGACGAGTTGCCCGTGCAGATCGATAACCTCCGTGCCTGGACCAACGAATTGCCGAACGCCGGCCGCCGTTACAACCGCAATGATTCGATCGCCGCGAACAGCGATGGCCTGCGCCTCTGGCTGCGTCTCTTCGACAGTGACGATTCTTCCGTTCGTCAACACGAGTGTCGCCACTTCCTGCGGCATGGCCAAGGGGACCACGCCAGCGGACGGCGCCATCAGTACGATCAAAAACAGGCACGTCTGCAAGGCATTGCGTGTCACGGTCACTACTCCGGCACGGGAAAAAGCCGATCGAAATTGCCACCGATGATCTTTTCTCGATCGTCGAGCGAGACGCCGATCGTTCTCAGCGTTGCTTCCTGCACGTCGTAGACCGGCTGCTGCCATCCGCGCGGAAAGAAGGACGAGTCGGTGCCAAACAGGATGCGGTCGGCGCCGGCAACAGCAAGCACTTGACGGAACACCTGATCGAGCGTGAGGCCGGGATAGTATTTCATCCAGCCGTTCGAGCTCGATGTATCGAGATGAATGTTGCCGCACTGCTCGACCGCCATCAACGCTTCGCGCAGCATGCCTGCGCCAAAGTGAGGAATGATGACCGGCACGGCCGGAAAGCGCGATGCGACCGCGGCAAGAGCGAGCGGATCGCCGAGCCGAAGATCGAATGGGGATGGCAAGCCAAGCTTCTTTCTGACCCCAACGGTCAGAACGCCGCAATGCACGAACACCACCGCACCACCTCCAGCGGCGACGCTAAAGACTTCTTTGACCCGCTCGTCGTCCAATTTATAGCCATGCATCGCGGGAAAGAGGCAAATGCCTCGCAGCGCCCGATCGTCCAGGAGGCGCGCCAGCCGCGATGACACGTCGCCTGCCGCAGGGTTGAACATAAAAAAGCCGACGAAACGGGACGGATGACGCCGCACGGCCGCGGCCACCGATGCCTCGTCGCCCGGAATGCTCGCAATGATCGCGGCACGGGCGACCTGCCGATGATCGAGCTCGGCGATCCAGCGATCCGCAAGACTCTCAGCGGACCCAGGATCGTCCCAGCCGAGTCGGTGTAATACTGCCCGGTGTGCGTCGGGCGATCCGGGGTGGCCGGCCGTCAGCAGCTCGAGAAATCGGCTGGAAAAGAAATGACAATGAGCATCGCAAATGCGCATGGCGCCCAGCCCATCATAATCGGCCTCGTCTCGGACACGCACGGCCTCGTTCGCAATGGCCTGTTTGGCGCGCTCGGCGGTGTCTCGGAGATTTTCCATGCCGGTGATGTCGGTGGCCGCGATGTGCTCGACGCGCTCAGGAGCATCGCGCCGGTGCGGGCCGTCTACGGAAACGTCGATCCGCTGGACGGCGCGCTGCCCGACGAGATCGTCACCGAGATTGGCGGGTTATCCATTCACGTCAGCCATGGCCACGAGCTTGGCAGCCCCACGCCTGGCAAACTACTGTCGCGTTATCCGGCCGACATTCTGGTGTTCGGACACACGCACCACGCGCTCGTGGAGCGCAGCGGACAACGGCTTGTCATTAATCCTGGTGCCGCCGGGCCAAAGCGGTTTGATGTGAAACCGTCAGTGGCGATCTTAAGGCTCACCAACGGCACGGCGGAGGTCGAGATCGTGCCGCTCACAGACTGACACTGAAATTTCTGATTGCTGATTGCTGATTGAAAAGCCATTGATCTCAATCAACGATTGGCATTCAAATCAACCATTGGCATTCAAATCAGCAATCGACAATCAACAATCAGCAATTTCAGCACTCAGCATTCATCCCGCAAACTTATACCCCATGCCATGCACGGTCAGGATGTACTGCGGGTGGCGCGGATTGGGTTCGATCTTCTGACGCAGCCATGCGACGTGGACATCGACGGTGCGCGTCGACGGCATCGAATTGTAGCCCCAGACCTCGTTGAGCAACTCGTCACGCGTCAGTGTGGCGCCGCGGTGCTCGATGAAATATTTCAGCAGCTGGAATTCGCGTGCTGAGAGATCGAGCGGCTCCCCCGCTTTCGTCACTTCGGCGCGTCGGAAGTCTACGCGCACCTCGTCGAAATGGTAACCCTCTGAACGGTGGGAAACGACCGGGGCGCGTCTGAGCTTCGCCTCGATTCGCGCGAGGAGTTCCACCATCTCGAACGGCTTCGTGACGTAGTCGTCGGCGCCAAGTTTCAGCCCGACGACTTTGTCGACGACCTGGCCCTTCGCCGTCAGCATGATCACGGGCGTGTCGACTCCGCGCTTGCGCAGCTCGCGGAGGACATCGAAGCCGTTCAACCGCGGCAGCATCACGTCGAGTAACACGAGATCGAACGCTTCGCGGGCGGCGCGTTCCAGCCCGCTTTCCCCGTCGGCGCAGCTTTCGAGCGCGTATCCCTCGCGCGTGAGCCGATCGCGCAGCGTCAGCACGAGGCCGGGTTCGTCCTCGACGAGAAGCAGACGCTTCACACCTGCGATCCGTGTCCCTGCGGCTCGGTTATCGCGGTGCGAGCGATCGGCTCTTCGCTGGCGGCTGGAAGGACGACAGTGAACTCGCTGCCTGCGCCCGGCTCGCTCTTGACCGTGATACGGCCACCATGTGCGTGCACGATGCGTTCGACAAGACTGAGTCCAAGACCGGCGCCCTGGACGCGCGCGGCGATCACTTCGGGCGCGCGATAAAACGGCTCGAAGATTCTTGATTGTTCGGCGGAGGCGATTCCAACTCCACGGTCGGCTATGCTGATCTGCACTTCCCGGCCGGCTCGTTTCGCCCGCACGCCAATCCATCGGCCTGATTCGCCGTACTTGATGGCATTGGCGATCAGGTTCTCGAATACACGGCGCAGCGCCGATTCCTCACCGAGCACCGGCGGAAGCCCGTCCTCGATTTCGTACTCGACGTCAATGCCTGCCGACCGAATCAATGCGTCGGAGGCAGACACGACGTCGTGCAGCATCGGGACGAGAGCCACGGGACGAAGCACGAAGGCACGCTGGCCAGATTCGATTCCCGCGAACTCGAGAATCTGCTCGACCATCTCGGTCAGCCGCCGCCCCTCATTCCGAACGAGGTCACCGTACTTCCGGATTTGCTCGTCGTCTCTGACGACGCCGTCCGCGAGATTCTCAGCGGCAGATCGAATCACGGCGAGCGGCGTGCGGAGTTCGTGAGACACAGCCGCAACAAATTCCATCTGTTGTCGCGCCAGTTCCTGTGCGCGGCGCGTCGACAGGACGAGAAGAGCCACGCTTGCACCGAGCACTGAGAGGATGCTGGAGCTGATGATCAAGTTCCGGCGTCGTGCCGCATTGACCGCCGCCTCGAGAGACCCGGACGGATGTTTCACGAGCAGCCGCCAGTGCGCGGTCGTCGACGTCGCCGAAAACCGCGCCGCGGCCGTGCCTGAGGCTGCGATGGCATTCAGCGGTGCATTTTGCTGGACGAAGATCGACAGCGGCCCTCCTTCGCGCAGGCGCAGCGCTCGCCCGGCGTCGGGCGGGAGCACGATTTGCTCGCTCACGGTGGTTGACGTTCCGGTTCCCTGAAGTGGCCCGGCGGTGAAGGTTGACGTGAAGCGTCGAACTTCCGACACGATTGAGCCGAAATCCTGCATGCGCACCTGGAACAGATCCATCGACGCGTCAGCGACAGCATCGGGCGGCGGCGTGAAGTCAGGCGTCGAGTGATACACGACGCTGCGACTCGACGGGCTCACCACCGCCAGCTGGTAGTCGAATCCGTCGCCGGTCTGACGGAAATGCTGCTGCGCGAGCGCCGGCAGCATCTCGCCGGTGATGTAAGCGCGATCCATGAGCACGATCACATACGAGAGGCCGGGCATCGCCCGAAATTCCATCCGTCCCGCTTGCTGATTGAACTGGATAAGCGGCATCGGGATCACGAGAGCGGGCAGGCCATCCCAGAGTGGCGGAGGCAGCGTCCGCACAACAAACCCGGACGCATCGCGTTGTTCCTGAGTGACCGTTGAGAGCTGCGCCCGTATCGGTTCCATCGCTGCCGGCCACGGTACCGGCTCGAGCGTGTGCGTGGCGGGATTGAATCGACGGAGCTCCGTCGGCTCGCCAGGGACCGCACTGTAGATGTCCTGGATCATCCGCGGATATCGCGCTGTTGATTGCCATCGGTCGTAGCGAAGCGCGATGCGGGACTCGAGGCTGGTGTCGGGCTGCGGATCGACCTGGAAGAGCAGGTAGGCGCGTGTCAGCTCACCGTCGAAGTCCTGCGCGAATCCTGATGCCCGGGTATTGAGCGTCGCTCGCATGTGCTCGCGTTCAGCGTCGCTGATGCGGCCGAGCCACCTGTATTGCAGCGTCGCGAGCAGGGCGATCAAACCCAGCAACGACAGCGCCACGACAAACATCGGCAGCCGCACTCGACCCCGCATGGGGCGAGTCTAGCACGCGCATTTAGGCGGTTTGCCCCGGTCAGCGCGAGGTTTTACGTCCTTAACAATCTCTTTGCGCAGGCTTAACCATTCGCGACCGCGGAACCGCGATCATGACCACGGATCACCACGGATCTTTAGCCGCGGAAGAACACGGATCACCACGGATCTTTAGGCCACGGAAGACCACGGATCACCACGGATCTTTAGCCGCGGAAGAACACGGATCACCACGGACCTTTAGCCACAGAAGAACACGGGATCACCACGGATCTTTAGCCGCGGAAGAACACGGATCACCACGGATCTTTAGCGGAAGAACACGGATCAACACGAATTGGATGCCGGACACCGGATCCCGGACATCCGCCAGACGACCTGAAAGGAACCAGACATATGCGCAGTGAGATTTCGACGGCACGCGTCATCGCATGCGTCATCGTGCTTACGCTGGCAAAAACCGCCGCCGCTCAGGACGCAAAGGCAACCGAGGTTCTCGCCGGCGCGCGCAAAGCGATCGGTGGAAAGAAGCTGGACGCCCTTACTTCGCTCAGCGTGCAAGCCACAGCGGAACGCAACGTCGGCAACTTTCAGATGAAGTCCGATCTTGAACTGCTCGTCGGCCTTCCTGACAAGTACGTACGGTCGGAGTCGTCCAGCAGCCCAATGGTCAACATGTCGAACACGATGGGCTTCAATGGCGAGCGCCCCATCAAAAGTGCCGCGCAGGCCGGCATGCCTGCCGGGGGCGGAATGATGATTCGCATGGGCGGGCCCGGCATGGTGATGGGTGGGAGTGGAGAGAAACCCACACCGGAGCAGCAGGCGCAACTCGACAAGCAGCTCGTGAGATCCGCGCGTCAGGAAATCAGCCGCCTGATGCTCGGATGGTTCGCGACGACGCACCCATCAATCGCTGCCGGATATTCCTACGCAGGTGAGGCGCAGTCCCCGGATGGCAAAGCGTTCATCGTCGATGCAAAGAGTGCCGATGGATTTGCCGCCAGGCTCTTCATCGATGAAGCGACGCACCTTCCATTGATGCTGACGTACCAGGCACCGCAATCGCGAACGGTCACCGTCGGCGGACCGGCACCAGGCGGCGCTGGACGAGCAGAGGGGGCGCGCCCGGCCAACGCGGAAGAGCGACAGCGCATCGAGGCCGATGCGCGACGTCAGATCGAACAAGTTCAGGCGCAGCCCCCGGCGATGGTCGAGTACACGCTGTACTTCGATGACTGGCGCGAAGAGGATGGCATCAAGTTCCCCCACGCGCTGCGTCGCGCATTTGCCGGCACGACGATGGAGGAGTGGACCGTCACCAAAGTGAAGGTCAATCCGAAGATCGATCCGAAGAGGTTCGACAGCGAGCAGTGAAGGGAGCGGTAGTCGCGTGAAGCTTGTGAACGTGATTGTCGCCTTTGCCTTTGTTCTCGCGGGCACGGCCACGGCGACGCGCGCTGGACAGGGGCAGCGCCCAACATCCGGCACCCTCCACATCGTCGTCCACGATCCTAGTGGCGCAGTCATACCTGGTGCGCGCGTACAGGTAACTGGAGCCGATGGTGCGACACGTGAAGTGAGCCAGATGGCCAGGGCGTGGCGGCCATTTCTTCCCTCGAGCCGGGACGATATAGCGTAGCCGTCAGCTTCCCGGGGTTCGAGACGAAGGCGATGAATGATCTTCGCATCAGGACGGGCGACACGCGCCGGGACGTGACGTTGTCGATCGAGAAACTCGATCAGTCCGTGTCGGTCGGCCGAGATCCATCAACCGCCGCGTCGGATCCCAACGCGGATCGCTTCAATACCGTGCTGTCCAAGCAGCAAATCGACGCGCTGCCCGACGACCCGGATGAAATGGAGAGTGCGCTGAAGGAAATGGCGGGGCCAGGCGCGACGATTCGCGTCGACGGCTTCCGCGGTGGACGCCTGCCGCCCAAATCGCAGATTCGATCGATTCGATTCTCGCGTGACATGTTTGCCGCGGAGAACCATGGCGGCGGGCTCGTGTTCGTCGATATCACGACGCAACCAGGCATGGGCCCGTTGCGCGGCGGTCTCGACTTCACGTTTCGCGACGACTCCCTGAACGCGCGAAACGCGTTCGTGACCGAGAAGGGTCCGGAACAGACGCAGCAGTACGCATTCAACCTCAGTGGCACGCTGTTGAAGGAGCGGACCTCGTTTTCGCTGTCAGCCGGCGGTGCGTCACTCTACGATTCGGCAAGTATCCTGGCAGCGGTGCCGAGCGGAACGGTCAATTCGAACATCCGTCGTCCCTCCGATCGTCTCAACGTGACCGCCAGAGTCGATCAGACGTTGAGCAAGGGACACACACTTCGCGCGTCGTTTCAGGACAACCAGAACGATCAGCAGAACCTCGGCGTCGGTGGGTTCAATCTTGCGGAACGCGCATACAGCCGGACGTCGAACGATCGACTGTTTCGCATCGCAGAAAGCGGCTCGCTCAGACGAAATGTGTTCGCCGAGACACGCGTTCAACTGCACTGGACGACAACCGACATGACGTCTTCGTCCGAGTTGCCCACCGTCCAGGTGCTGGACGCGTTCACGGCAGGCGGGGCGCAGCAGGCGGGCGGACGCAAGAGCACCGAACTCGAGTGGGCGACGAACGTGGATTGGGCGAAGGGTAAGCATGCCGTGCGCGCCGGCACCCTGGTCGAGGGAGGATCGTATCGAAGTGACACGCGCACAAACTATCTCGGCACGTTCACGTTTGACAGCCTCGGACGGTACGAAAGCGCCCAGCCGTCAACGTACTCGAGACGCGCGGGCGATCCGCTGGTTCAATTCGCTCAGTGGCAGGCAGGCGTGTTCGTCCAGGATGACTGGCGTATGCGAAAGAATCTCACCATCAGCGGTGGACTGCGGCACGAGCTGCAGACCCACCTCGACGATCGATGGAATTTCGCGCCGCGATTCGGGCTGACGTGGTCACCATTCAAGACCGGACAGACCACGGTCCGTGCCGGCGGCGGCATTTTCAACGACTGGCTCGATGCTGAGACGTATGAACAGACCCTGCGTGTCGATGGCGAGCGTCAGCAGGATCGGATTGTTCGCAATCCCGGTTATCCGAATCCGTTCAACGGCGGCGTCGATCAGGAGGTGCTGCCCGCAAGCAAGTATTCTCTCGCCGCGAATCTCGCGATGCCGGAACGGAAGATGATCAACGCCGGAATCAGTCAGCAGCTTTCACCCGTCCTCAGCGTCAATGTGAGCGTTAACCACAGTGTCGGCAGGGACCGCTTTCGAGGGCGTAATGTCAACGCGCCGCTGCCTAACGGCACTCGTCCGAATCCATTGCTCGGCAACGTGACGCGGGTTGAGTCAACGGCGAACGCACGTGGCGACTCGGTCAACACAGGATTCAATGTCAACATTCCAAACCGTCGCACGGTCCTCTTCGCAAACTACACGTGGCTGAACCAGCGCAACGACGCAGACGGTCCGTTCAGCCTGCCTGCGGACAGCTATAACCTTGCCGGTGAATGGGGACCTGCTGCCGGAGTGCCGCATCATGTTTTCAGCGGCATGATCAACACGGCCTTCAGGCGAAACTTTCGAATCGGGTTCACTGCGGCGGCACGATCGGGCGTGCCTTACAACGTCACGACAGGGCGCGATGACAATGGCGATACGGTGTTCAACGATCGACCTGCCGGCGTGACGCGGAACAGCGCGTGGACGAAGGCCATGTGGGACGTCGGGGCGCGTGCCAGCTATGCATTCGGATTCGGAACGCGTCCTGCCGCCGGAGGGCCGGCCGGCGGACCGACGGTTGTGATTCAACGAATCGGGGCGGTCGGGGGGGCAACCGATATGCTGAACGCGATGGGCGGTGGCGGCGCCGAAGACAAGCGCGTGCGACTCGAGCTATTCGTGTCGGCCCAGAACCTGTTGAATCACGTCAATCCGATCAACTACTCCGGCGTCATGACATCGCCGTTCTTTGGTCAGCCGACGGCGGCCATGCCGGCACGGCGCATTGATCTTGGAATGCGGATTGGATTCTGATTCAGCAGTCTTCGCTGTCACGCTTGAAACGTACCCACGGTTAAGCGCGAAGGGACTTCGTTCGTAAGACCGTCGGGTACGTTTTAGGTCGCGTCTCGCGCCGCCACAGCGGCCTTGCGCGAGGGACTTACGACGTATCTATCAACAATGAGGAAGTAGGGCAGCGCGAATGCCGAAAGAGCGGCGGCGACACCAAACGCGGCGCGAAAGCCATCGTGCTGGATGACCCATCCCATCGCGGTCGATCCTGTGCCGATGCCGGAGTCGAACGCCGCGAGGATTGCGCCGAAGGCCGCACCACGGCGATCGGGCGTCACGCCGCGCATCACATATCCGATGTACGACGGATAAGCGCTGCCGAATCCCACCCCGAAGATCACCGCTGAAAGCAGCATCCAGAAACGACTGCCGCCGACCGAGAGACAAGCGAGCCCGCACGAGATCAACACGAGACACGGCACAAAGACGCGGCGATACCCATATCGATCGCCCAATCGCGCGAGAGGTGGCCGCGTGAAGAGCATGACGATCGCGAGAGCGGTCAGATAAAGGCTCTTCGGGGAGACGCCGTTCACATCGGCATACATCGCGGTAAAGCTCGTGATGCCGCCGTAGCCGAATGAATACATCGCCAGCGTGATTGAGACGAGAAGCACGCGGAGTTCAATCAGCCGGCGGTTCCGACGGTGACTTGGAGTGGGCTGAATGCGATGTTCCGGTAACGATGCGGCGATCGCAGCCATCCCCACGTTGAGCGCTGTCGCACCGACGCAAAGCCACAGCCAGCCGCCGGCGCGATAGATCCAGAAACCGACGGTTGGCGCCACCGCGATCGCAGACAGCGTGGACAGGCCCCAGTATCCAATGCCTTCAGCCCGGCGGTTTTCCGGAAGCAGGCCGGTCATGTACGCGGCGGAGGCGGAAAGTAGTCCTGACCAGAACACACCGTGGACCAGAACCAACGCAAGCATCACGCGATAATCGGAGATCACCGCATACGCAATCGAGAAGATCGCCAGCGCGATGCTCGTCACAATCAATACGCGGCGCTGACCGGTACGATCGACAAACGCACCTGTCAACGGTGCCGAGAATGCAGAGGAGTAGGTCAGGAATCCGAGAAACAATCCTGACGCGAACGTCGTGCCGCCGAGGTCGATGATGTGGTATGGCGCCGTCGGCAGCAGCTGAAAGGCGGACAGGAAAACCGTGAAGCTGAACCCGCACATCACGAAGAAGCGCGGGGTGAAGAGGCGGTCCGGCAAGGCTCGGAAGATCGTATACGATAAGATTCCGGTATGCAGGATTTCAGCGACTTCCGTCCGTCACGGCTATGGAAAAAGATGTCCGCGGAACGCCGTATGGCCGCCGCGGAAGGGTTCTGGGCCGACGAGCAATCGACCGAGCAGCAGATTGAAGCCGTGGGCGCGCTCGCCGGCCACATGAAGTTCCGGCCAAAGAGTGTGATTAGTCTGCCGCTCGAGAAGAAGGTCAAATATCTCGCAACGTTGCCAAACGTTTCCGATACCGTCGCCGCTCGCGCGCTCGTCAACTATCACCTCGAGCATCAGCGTCCGATGATGGCCGCCTTTCTCGACCTGCTCGGCATCACCCACGACAACGGCCTCATCAATGAAGAGAACGTGGCCAAGCCCGACGCGCCGAAACTCAAGGCAGCTGCGGCGGAGCTGTCGTCGAAGTTCCCGAAAGACGATGTGATCCTGTATTTCAGCACGCTGGTTTCGCAGGATCCGGACACGTGGGGCAGCCTGGCCGATCTCACGAGGGAGCCCGTCGGAAACTGACGCTGAACAATGCTCAATGTCCAATGTTCAATGTTCAAGGTCGAATGTTTCAAACAACGTCTTCATTCAACATTGAGCATTGAACATTGAGCATTGAACATTGGCGCGGCTTACTTGCTATCGCGCTTCTGATCCAGACATCAACATCCGCTCCGCTCGAAAGCCAGCTGCGTCGGCTGATCGAGTCAAGCGGTGCAGAGGTCGCTGCTGCGTATCGCACGCTCGACGGTAGGTCGGAACTCTTCATCGACGGAGACAAGCCATTCCATGCGGCAAGCACCATGAAGGTGCCGGTCATGATCGAGTTGTTCCGGCAGGCACGCAGCGGTCAACTCTCCCTCGATGACACGCTCACAATCCGAAATGAATTCCGCAGCATCGTCGATGGCAGTCCATACAAGCTGAGCGAAGGGGATGATTCCGACTCGCAGGTCTACGCCGCTCTCGGCAAGAGCATGACTCTCAGGCAGCTCTGCGAGCTGATGATTACCGTCAGCAGCAACTTTGCGGCAAATCTGCTGATCGAAAGACTCGGTGTCGAAAACATCCGCCGGACCGTCACCGCGCTCGGCGCTGACGGGATGCAAGTGTTGCGAGGGGTCGAAGATCAAAAAGCGTTCGACAAGGGCATGAACAACACGACGACGGCCAGGGGTTTGCTCGTGTTGCTCGATCGAATCGCCCATGGGAAGGCGGTTGATCCGTCCGCCGATGCTGAGATGATCGAGATTCTCAAGCGGCAAACGTTCAACGACGCGATTCCTGCGGGCCTTCCAGCTGGGACTGCGGTCGCCCACAAAACCGGGAATATCACTCGAATCCACCACGATGCTGCGATCGTATTCGGGCCACGACCCTACGTACTCGTGCTCCTTGTTCGTGGAGTCGAGGATCAGAAGAAGAGCGCCGCAGTGATGGCTGAAATGTCGCGCGTCGTCTACGAAGCCACCGCCCGTTGAGCGACCACGATCGGCGTATTCAGCACCCGAAGGTGGTGCTCGTACCAATCGCTTGTAAATAATCCCTTCGGATCGTACTCGCGCTTGCGATCGAGAAACTCACGCAGGCGTGGATGGCAACGCTCAATCTGCGCGCGTGTCGCCCACCGGTGATAGGTGAGGTAATAGCTCCCGCCGAGGTCAGCCGCACAGTCGATCAGGCACCTGAAGTCGCGTTCGGCTTTCTCGATACCGGCGGGGCAATGGTCAACGTGCAGGTTGAGAACGGTGCAGGCCCACGGTTCACGCGCCCAGGCCAGCACGCTCTCGCTGTCCTGCTCGATGAGCCGAATCGTGCCGTAGATGACATCGATGTCGTGCCGACGTGCTTCATCGCGCGCGCGGCGCATGAACGCCGGCAGGTCGGACCGGCGGACGTATAACTCTGAGATCATCTCGCTGCCCTTCACACTCGTTCCACGGCGGCGATCGATCGAATCGTGATAACCATCCGTATAGCTCGCTAACTGGTGTGTGTCCGACCAGTAGACCTGCCGATCCGTGCTCATGTAATAACGGGCATACTCGGCAAACGCGCGCGACTTATCAACGTGCGCAAGCCAGAGAAGGCGGCTCCAGTCGTCATCCTTCAATTCGAGCTGGTTTTCCGGAATCGGTCGATCGTCGGGAACCGGACGGTAACAGGAGAACACTCCCGATCGAAGGAATTCCTCTGATGCCGGTGAGGTCGCAAATTGGAAGTCTCCGTACTCGAAGCCGGCGGCGATTCGCTCGTTGAAGAGCGTTGGCAGATCGTCGACATCCGCAATGGTAACGGAGCGTTCGACCTTGTGGCGGCGTGCGAGCCTCAACGTGACCCGGGCAATCACGCCGAACAATCCGTAGCCACCGATCACCAAGGAGAACAGTTCGGGATTCGTCGTGCGGCTGCACGGCACGATCGACCCGGTGGCATCGACAAGGTTGAACGATTCGACGTCGCCGATGATCGGGCGAAGCGTCAGTCCACGGCCGTGAATATTTGCCGAAAGTGCCCCACCGATGCTCAATCGATCGGCGCCAGTCTGTTTCTGGATGATGCCCCACTGTCCCGGCTGACCGCCCCCCGCCCAGAGCAAGTGCGTCACGAGTTGCGGCCACTGAATCCCGCCCTCGACGACCACCAGTCCGCGCTCAGAATCCAGATCCACAACACGAGACATGCGAGTCATATCCAGGAGTACGGTTCCAGTCCCGAACTGTTGCCCTCCCATCGCATGACGGCCCCCGGCAATGCTGATCTGCTGCCCGGTCGCGGCCGTGCTCCGGACGACTTGCTGCAAGTCCGCGACCGATTCAACCGGGACGACCCGCCTCACGGCCGTCTCATTCAGCTGCGAATGCACGTCGTTGACGACCGACGATGAAGTTGCGGTGAGAAACGGACGCGCGAAAACTGTGCGGCTCATACACCTCAACGTACGCCGGCACTCGGTGAGAAGTCCTGAGGAGAAACTGAAGAAGGGTGAATTTACCGGGCGTGCTGCGCCAGGGTTGCAAGGATTTCGCGAAAATCGGCGCGTTCGCGAAGCGGGGCGAAGAGAGGCTCGATCGGCGCTGTCCACCCGCTGAACGGCAGCTCCGGCTTTTCGATCAGACGTTTGAGCGCAACAATCGCGTCTTCGGCGCGGCCCTGAACCACGTGCATGAAGGCTTCGGCCATCGTCGCTTCTCTCGTCCGGCCACCGCGGCGGAGCGCCTCAATCGCCTTGGTCGCGTGATCGAAAGCCGTGCGTGCGCCGTCGCCATCGCGCGACGCGGTGAGGGCCGCCGCCAGGCCAACGAGCGAACGGGCGTGTTCAGGGAACAACTCGAGCGCCCGTTTGAACATCGCGACCGCCTCGTCCGCATTGCCGGACGCAAGTGCGCCAAATCCGGCACCGTCGTACGCGTTCATGTTGAATTCCGCCGCGTACAGCTGATTGGCGCCAAACGCAATCTCGCGGTCGAATTCCTCCCGTGCTTCACGCTGATCTCCGCGTGCCAGCCGCACCAGACCGAGAAGCCAATGAAGGCCTTTCGCCGGATAGCGTTGCTTGAGATTGGCCTGCCGGTCCTGGACAATCGTGCCTTCGCGCAGAACGGACTCCGCGCGCTCGAGATCACCACGGGCAATGTGGACCATCGCCGCCTCGAAATGGGCAAACGGAAAGTCCGGATACAGTTCCATCGCCTTCCCCAAGGAGCGAAGGCGATCCTCTCCCCACTCGGCGTGCGCCAGGCGAAATTGATTGCCCCAATAACCTGGTTCGAGCGCAACTGAACGCCTGGCGGCGGCAAGCGCCTCGCTGAAGCGGCCGGCGCTCACCAGAAGAAACGATAGCGTTGCGTGCGCCTCGGCGAGGTTTCGCTCGAGCTCGATTGCGCGGCGCACGTGATCGATTGCACGCGCGAGCAGCGCGCCATCTGGCTGATTCCCGGCGCGAGACATTTCGTACTGCCAGAACCGTGCGTTGGCGAGTCCGACATGAGCCAGCGCATACCGCGGATCGAGAACGACCGCGCGCTCGAAATCGGCGATCGCACCAGGAACGTGCGAGGCGTCGAGCGATTCCAGCCGCACGCGTCCTTCGGTGAATGCCTGATACGCTTCCAGGCTGCTGGTCTCACGATACGTGCGTCTGGCTGTCGATGCGTCCGCCCGATCCTTACCCAGCGTCTCGGCAAATTGTTCGACGACTCGATCCTGCAGTTCGAAGACCTGCTCCAGCTTGCCGTCAGCCTTGGCTTCGGCAAGCGCCTCGCCGGAGCCCGCATCGACAACACGGGCCGTGATCCGTAGTCGATCCGCCGATCGCTGGAAACTGCCGACCACCGCGAGGTCGAGATGCAACTCCCTGCGCAGGTTCGCAAGATCGGTCCCAACTCTCCGCACCGCCTCAACGACACGAACCCGATCGATGATTCGATGCGTCCCTGTGGCGCGAAGATCGTTGGTCACCGTTTCGGCGATCCCCGATGCCAGCCAGGCAAACTCCTTGTCCGTACTGACGTTTGTGAAGTCGAGGACGGCAATTGCCGGCGGCGCGGGTTCCGTCGCGGGTTGATGAATCGCGGAGGTCGTCGGCTGCGAGGGCACCAGTGGTTCGACTGCCGCAATGAATCGATAGCCACGACGCGCAACGGTTTGAATGTAGGTGGGCTTCGCCGGATCGTCGCCGAGCGCCTGACGCAGCTCGGAAACGGCCTGAGTCAAGGCGTTGTCAGTGACCGCAACGTCGGGCCACAGCGCGGAAAACAGCTCGTCCTTGCCAACGAGCGCCGACTGCCGTGCCACCAGGTACAGCAGCAAATCAATGATCTTCGGAGAAAGAGGAATGACCTCAGCGCCGCGCAGCAGTCGGTACGAGCTGGCGTCGACGGTGAAAGGGCCGAAGCGGTACGACGCAACCATGGTCATCGGGTTTGCCGAAGGCGCCCACAGCATAGCATTGCGCGAGGACAGCTGACCCAGACGCGACGTTCTTCTGATCTTCTTTTTCGAACGTGATGCGCGAAATCACATCGCCCTCGAGAATGTTGTCAACACCGTCCGGGTCCTGAACCAGGCCGAAGACGGTGTATTCGAAATCGAGGCGTGGATTGTCCACGAGGTTTACAAAAAATTGTGCGTCCCCGGTGTCGCGGCCGCGCGTCGACAGCCCGACGGCGCCGCGGACATGCGACAGGCTGCTGATTTCGTCGCGCATGTAGAGAGTGTCGCCTGAGTACTCGTTTGCAGCGGGACTGCCGCCTTGGATCACGAAGTTGGAGACGACGCGATGGAAGGAAAGACCGTTGTAGTAGCCGTCCCGCGCAAGCCGCACGAATCGGGCAACGGTCAGTGGCGCCACATCCGAGCGAAGATCGATGAAGAATATCTTTCCGCTCTTCATCCTCACACGCGCCGGCTCGGTGGTGGACTCTGCCACCGTCGGCAGCGACGGGCGCGGGAGCAACTGTGGATCGATCTCCTGCGGCCTGCCGGTCCACTGCTGGATGACGGCAGCCGCAGCCTGGGCGACGTGGATGTCGAAGTCGCGAAGCAGCGGAATAATTGCGCCGGCCTGATCGGGACTGCCGAGTTCCTGCACGCGTTCGAGCAGCGTTACGCGCGTGTCGCGAGAAGTCTCTCTGCGTTCGACTGTCACACGGCGAAGAGCCTCCAGCAGGGCTGTGGCCAGCGGCGCGGTTGGTGTGGCGCCTTTCAACTCGATCGACGCCGTGCGAAGGAGCTGATAATCGCTCCGGCCGAGCGCAGCAACGAAGTACGGCTCCGCTTCGTCGCCTTTCAAACGTCTCAGTGATGCGAGCGTCGCCTCGCGAACGTTGTCCTCTTCGTCGTACGCGAGCCGCTCGAGCGACGAGACTTCGTTTGCAATTCCAGCGGCGCGCGCGGCATACATACGAACCTGCCAGGTCTGATGCTGCACATGTCCGCCGAGCAACGCGATAAAGGCACGACCTGGCGCGCGCTTCGCGAGCGCCACCAGTGCGTGCGCGGCACGGTGCCAGTCGGCTGTCTCCGGAGCTTTCGCCTCACTTGTCAGCCGGTCGGTGACGTTCAAGTCGTCCTTGCACGAGTCGCCCAGCGCGTCGAGGGCAGCGAGAACGACCGGCACAGCCGGATCTTTGAGCGTGTCCAAAAGCCGTTGGCAACCGGTCACGCGGCTTTCCTGGCGCGCCCACGCGCGAACGGCTTCGACCCGCACGATCGTGGAACTATCGCGAAGTAAGGTCGTCAGCAGTTCCATGCGCTCGGTGGGTCTCACCGGAACTCCTGCACCGCCGAGCACCAGGGTTGCCAGCCGCTTCAGCTGCGTTGACTCATTGCGCGCGGTGACGCGAAGCGTCTCTTCGTCGACGCCTCGAGCCGCAATGAGTGCCGTCATTGCCTCGACTCTCGCCGTCTGTTCATAGTCGTGGCGCCGATTGACGACGACATTCCTCAAGTGATCGATCGAATCAGAAGTCAACGTTGCCAGGCGGCCCTGGGTTCGCGCCAGGATCTCCATTCCTCGGGCGATACTGGGGACGGCCGGACGGAGGAGTGGATCCGTATCAGCCGCACGCAGCATCCGAAGCATGTAGGACTCCGCTGTTTTAACCTGATCGGCGCGTTCATACGGTAAGCGGCCGACGGCGAGCGACACCGGTCCAATCGGTCCGGGCATTTTGCGAGGGTCAGTGGGAATAGCCCCGGCCGAAATGAGCGCTTCGAGCGCGCGTTCAATCTGCTGGCCATCCGTATCGCCTGCCAAGGAGGGACCACGGAATGCTTGAGCGACGGCCTGCGCGGTTTCGTCCGTCGGACCCAGTGTCAGATACGGCAGGAGTTCGGGGAGGAGCTCACGCCGTTCGAGCCTGCCGAGCGCGCGGATCGCTCTCGCCTGAGTGACGGCGTCCTTTGATCGCGCGAGCTCCACGAGCAGACGGATATCCTCCATCTGCTTTGCCCGAAGCGTGTCGATTCCAGGTGTGTGAAGGTCATCGGGCAATGCGATGCGCGAGTCTTCTGCCGCAAGGATGGCGGATTGTGCCGACGCGCGATCCAGTCCCGAAGCGGGCGCCTGCGGTGGGAACGTTCGTGTGGCGCCTACCGGCTGAAGGCAAGCAATCAGCACCACCGCAGCCGCAGCCGCTCGTTTCATTTTCGCCTGCCTGAGTACTCCAGCATCTGCGTGGTGAGGTCGAGGGGATACGAGATCGTCACGTCGATGATCGTGCCGTCTGCGGCGAGGACCGGCTCGAGTCGTGGCTGGACGAACCCGGTGTACGAAGGCATGTTCAGGTGCTCCACCCGCGCGACGACTTCGTCGCGCAGAGCCGGATCGAAGTGAACCCCATACGTCTCAAACAGCGCCTTCGCTGCGGTGTAATCTCCTTCGGCCTTGATCCGCTGAACCTCGGCGAGCAGCCGCCCCACTGCTTGCTGAAACGCCCTGGCATCGACCATCGTGTAGTACGTTTTGTTGTCGCGTCGCCGTTCTTCGATCGCCGATGAATTGGCGAGGAGCCACTGCACGATCATCTGGCGATTGCGCATGTGGTCTTCCTCGATCTGTGTCCCCTCGCGGATGCGGCGCAACTGCACGAGTGCGTTTCGCGCATAACCCTCGTATTCGGCGAGCACGACTTGTTCGTGATCCGCGGCATCGATCAACCCGAGCTCGACCATCTTCGGATCCGGCAGGAAATACAATGCCACGAGATCGGCGCGCGATTCCTCCAGCGCGGAATAGTGCTCTTTCAGAAATGACTGGGGACTGCCTTTCAGGTGTTCGGCGATCTTGCCGGACGCGTGGCCGATCACCTCGTGCAGATCCGTCGTCAGCTCGCTGGCGACGCTGCTCCACCGCTCAGCGCGCTCCGCTTCTTCCGTCGACCAGGCGAATTCCTTGCGGAACTCCGATGATGTCGACTTGTCGTACGCTTCGTTCACGTTGGTCAGCGATACGGATTTGCTCCCGTATTTCTCGCGGATGTCCTGGTCGTTCGGCAGATTGATACCGACCGGCGTAATCGGTCCGGAGTCGCCGGATTCGACGACCACGTCGATCGCATTGGCGGTGATGCCGCGCACGCCTTCCTTGCGATATTGCGCCGCCCATGGCATCCGATCCTCAAACCATTGAGCCGACGCGGCCAGCCGGCGAATGCCTTCGGTCTTCTCGCGATTCACATAAAAGACGAGCGCTTCCCAGGCCCCCTTCATGCCTCGAGGATCCATGTAGACCTCGACGAAGCCATTGATGGTGTCGACCGGCGATGCTTTGTCCTGGACCCAGGCAATGTCGTAGGCAATGCGATCGGCGTCCAGTCCGGTCTGGTAGAAACGAATCAGCGCCTGCAGTGCCAGCGCCATTGTCGGCGTCGCATACGGAATCGCGGCCTCGAGGTGCGCGACAATGGCACGAATCTCTTTGTCGTACTTGCCACCGATCCGATAGACCTCCTCGACGATGCGATCGGCTTCCTTGACGACGCGCGAGTTGAGCGGATGTGCCTCCTCGAAGGTCTCGAGGTCCTTCATGGACACGCCGACATATAGATTGTTAGCGCTCGACGTCAGAATGTCCTTGTCCTGCCCTGGCGTTTTGTTCGTGACGATTGTATCGACGCTGGAGTCGAAGAAGAGCGGCTGCACGCGGGACAACATCGCGTCGAGCGTCTCGCCGCATCTGAGCGGAAAGGAGGCGCCGGCTGCCGCCGCCGCGCGCGTCGCATCCCGGAACGCCTCTGGCGAGCACTTGAGCACGAACTTCCGGGCGGTGAGATTGTTGTGCGGCCCGGTGTTCAGCCAGAACAACTTCGCGTAGCGCTGGATGTCGGCGAGCGTCGCGGGATCGACTCGATCGCTGTGCGTGAGTATTTCTTCGAGGATCTCGCGCATCTCCAGGTTGTGCGCGTAGCGCTGGTCGTAATAGATGTCGCGTCCGGCCAGTGCAGCCTGGTAGAGATGCCAGATCAGGATCTTCTGATCGAGCGGAAGCGATGAAAAACCGTCCGCATACAACTGCGCCACCGCGGCATCGTCCACTCGCTCCAGCAGATACTTGCGGTCCGGTGGCGCGGTATGTGGCGAGGAGGCCGTAGCGATTGCCGCCGGCTTGCCGGAATCGGTCAGCGGCGTGTTCTCGTCGTCTCGGTGATTCATTCCCAGTAGTGTCATCACTCCTCTAATGTTTAATGTTCAATGTGATGTGCATTGAGCATTGATCATTGATCATTGAACATTGAGCATTGAACATTGAGCATTGATCATTGTACGCCGTCCAGGACAACCGTCTCCTTGTACTCGGGCATCTTCGTGGCCCAGCCGAGGCTGCGTTGAATGGAACCACTGACAGCGTCCATCGCCACCGGCTCGCCATGGACGATAAATGTAAGTCGCGGCGCCTTGGTGAATCCGCCGAGCCATCGCAGCACTTCATTGGAATCGGCATGGGCTGACATGGATTCGACGAGGGCGACTTCGGCGTGGACGGGAATCATCTCGCCGTGGATTTTGACGACCTTTTCTCCATCGACGAGCTGACGCCCGCGTGTTCCCTCCGCCTGGTATCCGGCAAACAAAACTGTATTGCGCGCGTCCGGCAACGCCGCCTTGAGGTGATGCAGCACGCGGCCGCCGGTTGCCATGCCGCTCGCGGAAATGATGATGGCGGGCATCTTCGATTGGGTGAGCTGTTTCGATTCCGCCGCGGACGAAATCGTACGAAACCGCTCGGTGCAGAAGACGCACATCTGTCGTTCGTGACGGACGTGGCGTTGGCGTTCAGTCAGCCGGTCCGCGTGATCGGCGGGACCGTGCGGCGCCTTTTCGTCCTGGTCTTCGGGCCGCAGCTCCGGATCGAGCTCGGTCAAACGCTGTTGATAGCGAGCCAGTGCGTCGATCGCCATCGGGCTATCGAGGAACACGGGAAGTACCGGAATCCGTTTGGCGTCCTCCAGCCGTTTCAGCCAGTAGATCAACTCCTCGACGCGACCAATGGCAAACGCCGGAATAATCACTCGTCCCCCACGCGAAGCCGTGCGGTTGACGACTTCGGCGAGCTGCGCGCCATCATCGTCCTGCTGGTGAACGCGATTGCCGTAGGTGGATTCCACGAGCAGATAGTCCGCATCAGAAACAGGTGACGGATCGGGTAAGACAGGACGTCCGAAGCGGCCGAGATCACCGCCGAAGAGAATCGTCAGGCCACCAGTACGCACCCGCGCGTACGCGGAGCCAAGCAGATGTCCGGCATTGACGAATTCCGCCTCGACTTCAGGGGCGACAGGCATCGGCCGGTCGTAGCCGACGGGTTGCAGTTGCGACACTGCGCGGAACGCGTCCGCCTCGGTGTAGAGCGGCAGCGCCGGCGCATGCTTCGAATAGCCATGCCGATTCGCGTTCTCCGCATCTTCCTCCTGAATGCGCCCGGCATCCGGCAAAACGATGCGGCAAAGATCCAGTGTTCCGGCCGTACAGAACACGCGGCCACGAAATCCTTGAGACACCAGCCGGGGTAAATAGCCGCAGTGGTCGAGATGCGCGTGGGTCAGAACGATCGCGTCAATATCGTTCGCGGGAATCGGGAACGGCAGCCAGTTGCGTTCGCGAAGTTCCTTGAGTCCCTGAAAAAGGCCGGCGTCAATCAGCACTTTCGATGCGCCAGTGTCGAGCAGGTATTTGGAGCCGGTCACCGTCCGCGCGGCGCCGAGAAATGTGATGGATGTCATGCGAATAGTCCGACTTGTCCTCCCGTGTGCCAGAAGAGCACCGTGCTGGCGCCGGTGAACTCACCACCCCGTACGCGGGCGATTAAACCGGCCATGGCTTTCGACGTATAGGTCGGATCCAGAAATATCGCCTCGTTTCGCGCCAGGATTTCGATTGCCTCTCGTGATGCTGCAGTTGGTTTGCCATATCCTTCGCCGACAAACCGATCATCGACCACCACCGAGGCCGATGCGAATTGTCCATCCCCGCAGCCAAGCAACTTCTCGAGACCGGCGAGTAATGATCGAACGGTCGCCTCCAGTGATGCGGCCGGTTCGTCGGCGCTGATGCCGATCACCTGCGTTCGCCATCCCGCCAATGCGCAGCCCGCAACCAGGCCGGCCTGCGTTCCACCCGACGACGAGGAATGGATGATGACGTCAGGCGGGGCGATCTGATGACGGAGTTCGTTTATCGCCGCAACAAAGGCTACGGCCCCGAGTGGGGTTGATGCGCCAAGGGGAATTACGAACGGGATGCCGCCGCGGGCACGGGTATCGTCGGCTGCGCGCTGCATCTCGACGATGCGATCCTCACGACCGACGACGTAGCGGATCTCGGCACCAAGGAGCTGGTCGAGGAGTGCATTGCCGGTCGCGTGGACCGGTCTCACACCGTTCACGACCAGGATGCATTTCATTCCCAGCCTGGCAGCCACCGCGGCAGTGACGCGCGCGTGATTGGACTGCACGGATCCCGTGGTGATGAGCGTGTCGGCGCCGCACGCCTTCGCGTCCGCCGCAACAAATCGCAGCTTGCGTACTTTGTTGCCGCCGAAAGCAAACGCGATCGAGTCGTCGCGCTTCACCAGCAGCCGCGCCGGACATTTGAGGGCATGCCGAAGACGATCGAGTTCTTCGCACGGCGACGGAGCGTCGGCGAGCGGGACGGACGGCGGCAGCGCGAGGGTCTCGAACACGCAGTTCAGTATAATTGGGAGGCTTGCCGCAATTGGTGAATTGGCGGATTTGTGAATTGGTGAATTGACGCAATCCACTAATTCACCAGTCCACTAATTCACCAATCCACCAATTGCATGCACACTCTTCTCGCCCAGCTGCGATCAGATGCGCGCGTCATTGCCGCAGAGCTTCGGCCGCCTCGCGCGGAGCTGGAGGCTGCGGCGAGCCGCGATGCGTGGATCGACACGTATCACACCGTCCGCAGCCTGACACGAAGCGGCACGTTCGTGTTTCTCACCGACAGCGCGGTCGGTTCGAAAGAAGAGGATAACCTGCGGCACCTGGTCATCAATCTTGGTGCTGACGTGCCGCGATCGACCGTCGTCCCGTTCCTGACGTGCAAGCATTCTCTCGAATACTGTCTCGCGTATGCCGATCGCGCGCGCGATCACGGGTTCGACGCGCTGGTGGTGCTCGGAGGCGACAAGAGCGTCGGCGCGGCACGTTGTGTCGAGCACGCGTGGGAGCTGCGGGAGCAGATCCGGCGGCGCGTGCCTGATCTGACACTGGGTGGATGGGCGAATCCACATGCCGATCCCGTCGCGCAAGTCGATCATCTCCTGCAACAGCACGCGCATGCGGAGTTCTATCTGACGCAGATCGTTTCCCACCATAGCCGGAACGCGGTCGAGCGTTTTCTCGCCGAAGGCAGCCGGCGCGGCCTCACGCTGCCAGGCATGTTCGGGATCTTTTATTACCGGTCAGCAAACCCTCGCACCCTCGCCGCACTGCAGGATTTCCTGCCGGTGCCGGCCGACGGGTTGACGCGGGAGTTCTCGTCGGGCGCAACACCGGAAGAGATCTGCGCACGCTCAATCCGTACTCTGTCCGAGTCGGGAGCACGCCACTTCTACATTAGCAACCTGCCCCTCGGCCGCGCCGCCGTCACGTTGAATCGCATTTTGTCGCTGGTAAATTGATCTTTCGCTGCTCGCGACTCGCGACTCGCTGCTCGGACGGCCGACACCTCGCCTGACCCAAGCGCGAGCAGCGAGGAGGCGAGAAGCGGGGAGCGGAAGACTTATACTGGCATCAATGGCGCATTTCCTCGACGTCGTGCCATTCTCCGGCATCATCCGGATACGGGACATGATGTACGCGGTCAAGGATCCGTTCCGCCTCGATCAGGGAGACGTCAGCTTCGACGCACCTGAGACGGTCAAGCGCGCAATGCACCGCGCCATCGACGAGAACCACAGCCACTATGTCCAGACGACCGGCATCCCCCGCCTGCTGAATCTGATCGTCGCCAAGCTCAGATCGGTCAATCAGATTCCGGTCGGCGGACCCGACGAGGTCATGGTGACCAACGGCGGGATCCACGGTCTCTACATTCTTTGCCAGTCCCTGCTCGAGCCTGGCGACGAGGTGATCGTGCCAGATCCCGAGTGGCCGCCGTGCATGGGAAACATCCGCGCCGCGCGTGGCGTCCCCGTTCCGTGTCGGCTTCACGAGGGTCTTGGCTGGCGCTACGACCTCAGCGAGCTGGCGTCGACTGTCACGGCCAAGACAAAAGCGATTTACATCAACTCGCCTCATAACCCGACGGGCGGCGTGTTGACGCGAGACGATGTCAACGCGATCGTCGATCTGTGCCGGAACCGAAATCTCTGGCTGATCTCCGACGAGGCCTACGAGGACGTGCTGTTCGAAGGGGCTGAACATGTGAGTCCCGGATCGATCCCCGGCGCTTACGAGCGGACGATCTCGGTGTTCACGCTGAGCAAGTCCTATGCGATGACCGGCCTGCGGCTTGGATATCTTGCCCTTGCTGATGCGTCGATCCGGGAGCGGATGAAGAAGGCCCTGTTCTACACAACGAGCAACGTCTCGTCGGTCATCCAGTACGGTGGAGTCGGGGCGTTCGAGGGATCACAGGAGAGTGTCGACGAGTACTGCCGCGAGCTCGAAGCGCGCCGCGATCTGTTCTATGCCGGGATCCGCGAACACGCCCGCGGCATGTTCACCGGGACTCCGCCCAAAGGGGCGTTCTATGCGTTCTTGAAAATCGATCCGAGCTGGCGGCCGGAGCGGATGCCCGATTCAGGATCGATATCCTGGGCGATGGCGGAGTTCCTGATTGCTCGCGGCCGGATCGGATGCGTTCCCGGCGTTGACTTCGGCATCAATGGCGAGGGCTATATCCGGTTCTGTTTCGCACGCGATCGCAAGGAACTCACGGGCGCCCTCGAGTCCATGAGAGGACTATTCGCTACGAATCCCGATCACATCCGTCCAGCAATTCAATCAACACATGGGGATTCGTGATGTGACCCAAGATGTAGGTGCGAGGTCCTGGCGATCGTTTGACGAGCGTCGGGGTAAAGGCAATGCTGTCTCCCGCGCCCATCATTGGATTCCTCGCCAGGTCACAGATCGTCAACGTCACCTTGTCCGATCGGTATCGCGAAAGCACCCGCTTGATGTTGGTGATCGCGTTTGCCGACCGCGGCGAGTCGGCGCTGACATAGAGAATCAGCTCGATAGGCTCCGGGCACCCGTCCTCCTTGTTGTTACTGTTGCGATTGCGCGAGGCGCCTGGCCTGGTCGTCGGCTGCCTGCGTGGCAGCTTTGGTCCGCCATTATCGAGCCGCTGCCGAACGTGTGAGATCAGGTGATCGAGGTCGAACGGCTTCTGAAAGACATCGAACCCATCGACATCGGCCGGATGGGGATGTGCAGTCACAATCAGCGCCGGTGTCGCGTCGAGAAGTCCTTCCTCCTGAGCCTGTTGAAGGAGCCACCCTCCCGTCCGATTCGGAAGCGCGTAATCGGTCAGCACGAAGTCGAACGTCTCCTCACGCAGCGCGTTCAGACCTTCCTCCGCAGTTGCACACGCACGGGTCGTGTAGCCGGACATCTCGAGTAGCGTGGAGAGAAGGTCCCGGATATCGGCGTCATCTTCAACAACGAGAATGCTCGCCCGATCAAACGTCCGTTTCATCTCCGACCTGATCCACGCGTTAGCAGCGTTTTCCGGGTCGGCATTCCAACGATCTTTCATACACTCTCCCGCGGGGACTGCCCGCCTGCGCCTACAGACAGCAATCTCTTTGCCGGATTGACGGAGAATCGCAACCTGCAGTTATGTCGTAACTTGCGGGGATAGCGCTGAGGCGGGGTCGGAAGAACGGGTGAGAACGGTTCGAGCTATGAGTCGCGCGTGTATCATCGGTTGGCAAGCCGGCGCTCTCCTTCCTTCTGTGCGATCACTTCTTCAGGCGTCAGCTTCTTGACCTTCAGTCCACCCGGCTCGATGTTCAGTCGATAGGGATGCTGCTCGTGGTTCGATCCGCGCATCTTGATGACACGCATCTGGCGGTTGATTTCATACGACGCGGTCGAATAGTCAAGCGTCAGGATGGCGTCGGCGATGGTCGACAGATATGGCGCGGTGTGCTCGGCCAGCTCCGACGTGGCGATCGTTTGTGTAATCAAGGCGCTGCGGCCATGTTCACGAAGAATGGCGGCAACGCCGATCATGAATTGCCGAAAACCGTTCTCCGACGAGGCATGTTCGATCGACGAAATGCTGTCGATGATGACCAGTGACGGCTTCAGCTCTTCGAGTCCGAGTCGAAGATCGACGAGCAGATCTTCCAGGCTTGTTGCCTCAGGGTACCGGCAGATGACCTTGAGGTTTCCCTTCTCGAGGTATTCGTCCATCGGCATCCCGACCTCACGATAGTTTCGCAGCAGGATCGGGCGCGTTTCCTCGAATCCGTAATAGACGACGCGTTCATTGCGCTCGGCCCCGGCGCGGGCATACACGCCCGACAGCAGCGTCTTGCCGCTGCCGGTCGGACCGCGAACAATGATGATCGAGTTGCGCAGCCATCCGCCGTGCGTCATTTCGTCAAGGCCGGCGACGCCGCTGGAGTAACGCTCAACGTGAGTCGAGTCGTGCGCCTCCTTCGCGTCGAGCGGGAACACAGCCAGTCCCTTGGTCGTGATCGTGCAGGGGAATTCTCCTTTGTAGTGCGCACTACGCCGGTATTTATTGACTTCGATGGAACGCCGGCGTCGCCCCCCGTCGACGATGTTCCGGAGGATGATCGTGAGATCGCAGACGTAGTCCTCAACCCCCATCGTCGTTAACTGACCGTAGTCGGCTGGCGCTTCCGCGAGGATGATGGAGGTCAGTCCGAGCTTACGCAGCGCGTACACCAGTTGAAAGAACTGGCTGCGAAGCGACTCGATGGGCGGCCGTGGACTGAAGAGTGCCGTCGCCGAATCGATCACCAGCGCGCCCGCCCCGGTCTGCTTGGCGAGCGCTTCGATTCGATGGACGAGACCGAACAGATCGTACTCGCCTGAGACCAGCGTCGGACCGTCCATCGGCCGCGTGACGTCGGCGAAGTGAAGCGCACCCTGACGCACGAGACGCGACGTGCCGAGATTCAGCGTGTCGCCGGTGTCCTGAAGATCTTCCGGCGACTCTTCAACCGCGACGATGATGGTGGCGATGCCCTGCCGCGCGAGATTGCAGGCAATCTGCAACCCGATGACGGTTTTTCCGGTTCCGCTCTTCCCGGTGATGAGTGTCGAGCGCCCTTCCGGTATGCCGCCGAGCGTGAGCGTGTCGCACCCCGGCACGCCGGTTTCTAGCTTCTTGAGAGCGCTCATTCCTTCGATTCAACTCCACACAGGCGGAGCATGTCCGCCAGAAGATCGGTCTCGCGCAGATTGCCGAGTACCCAGATGCGCGGCTCCGGGAAACATTTGACCAGGGTCGGTGTGAAGGCGATGCGGTCCTCGACGCCGGCGAGCGGTTCGCGTCCGAGGTCACGCACGCTCCAGTGCACCTGATTCGCGACGAACCGTGATAACAGCATCTCGAGGTTGTGCCGCGCCTGAATCGACGCGGGCGACGCGGAGCTGACATACAGGACGAGCTCGACTTTGTGTCCTCGCGGTGTCGACCCTTCCGGGGCCATGTCCGTGTCTCCCGAACTCGCTCCGTTGAGCGGAGCATCGTCGTGAGAGTCGAGCAACCGACGGACTTGATCCAGAAAGCTGTCGAGATCGAACGGCTTGGTGATGACCGCAATCCCGGGAGTTGCGCGGACGAATGGCTGCGCCGTCACTATCACCGTCGCGACACGGTCCAGCAGTCCCAGCCGATTCGCTTCGCTGAACATCCACGTGCCGGTATGCCCTGGCATCGCGTAATCGCTGAGCACGAGGTTATATCGTGCTTCACGAAGCCGCTTCAACCCTTCCGAGGCGTTGGACGCTTCGTCGACGCGATGACCCTCGAGTTCGAGCGCGGTAACCAGCATGCGCCGGACATCGTCCTGATCCTCGACGACCAGTATCCGCGCGGTTAAAGCTGATGTATTCACGTTCGAAGTCACGGCGAGAGGCCACGGAAGGACACGGCACGACTCACAGATGAATGCCTCACAGACGAAGACGGCGCCGCTCTGCTAGCGTTTCATACACGTAGCAGAGGAGCACCACTGACATGCAGCAATTCTCCTGCCTGAGAAGGAAAGCTAGCGGACGTGTCGGCCGCCGTCGACCCGCAGCGTTTCACCAGTGACGAAATCGGATTCGAGGAGGAAGGCGACCGCCTTGACGATCTCACCCTCGCCGCCCCATCGACCAACCGGCGTCGAGGCCTCGACGGCGTTGTGCTCCTCGGCGGTGGTACCGGGAGGTGCGACGATCGGGCCCGGCGCGATGGCGTTCACGAGGATCTGATCGCTGGCCAGTTCCAGTGCGAGCGCTTCTGTCAATCCAATCACGCCGCGCTTGGCAACGTAGTAGGGGACAAAGTTCTTGTAGCGTGGCCGGCCGCTCGCGGCCACCCAGTCGGCAAAATTGATGATGCGGGCCGCTCCCGCCGCCCGGAGATGCGGCATCGCCGCGCGCGAGCAGAGAAACGCCGCTTTTAAATCGACATCGACGACGGCGTCCCACGTGGCCTCGTCGGTTTCTTCGAGCGACACCGAACGATAGACCGATGCCATGTTGATCAAGACATCGAGACGCCCGAGCGATTGAACGGCTTCGGACACGAGTCGTTGACACTCACTGCCCTGTGAGAGGTTGGCGGCGATCAGGACAACTCGTCGTCCCGCGTCGCGGACCGCAGACGCGGCATCTTCTGCTTCCGCCCGCGAGCGGTTATACGAGAGGGCGATGTCCATCCCGCGGTTCGCAAGATCGATGGCGATCGCAGCGCCGATGCGCTTGCCTCCGGTGATGAGTACTGCTCGATCGCGCAGTTCCATCGTGATCCTTGTCTGCTTTAGTCACTGCGCGCGGGGCCACCCCCACGCGCTCTCGCTCGGCGACTTCCGCGTTCGCTAAAGCTCCGGCGGACCCCGTAGCCTTGGCGGAGGCTGGTCGCGCCTCGCTCGGGCCGCAGGCGCTTTCCCTTTTGTTTTGCTCGCAAAGGCTAAACGCGCGGCAGTGTTTGGCGATGTCCAAAAAAGGTCGACCAGGGAGATTTCGCGCGCATGCGACGCTCGGCGGTCTTGATGTTGAAGAGCGCCGGATCGAGACGCGGGCTGACCTCGTCCCAATCGAGCGGCATCGACACGGGTGCCCGCGGCCGCCAGCGCACCGAGTACGGGGGCACGATCGTCTGGCCGCGAGCGTTGCGCATCACATCCAGATATACGGGCGCGCGGCGTTTCGCCTTGCGCGCCTCGGTCGTCACCAGCTTTGGATGTTCACGCGCCAACTCGCTCGCGATCGCCGAGGCATACGCTCGTACTTTCTCCTGCGCCGCGCCGCGCCGAAGGGGAACAAAGATGTGGAGCCCGCGACCACCCGACGTTTTCACGTACGGCTCGAGGCCGTGATCCTCGAGCTTGGCGCGGAGCAGCAGTGCCGCCCGGGCGGCGGATGAAAAGCCGTCCGAGGGATCGAGGTCGAATGTGATCCAGTCCGGCTTGTCGACTTCGTCGACGCGGCAGTTCATCACATGCATCGCGATGCAGCCCAGATTGACAAGAATCAGCAGTGTCTTTCGCGTGCCGCCGACAATATAGTTCACATCGTCGCCGGCAGATGGCGCCGGAATGCTGACAACGGGAACGGCATCCGGCAGATCACGCGGGGCTCGCTTCTGGTAGAAACACGAGGCGCGCATTCCCTCAGGACAGCGCTCCATGGTGATGGGACGCCCTTTCATCCACGGAACGATCTGTCCGGCAATGCGGGCGTAGAATCTTGCGAGATCCAGCTTCGTCAGGCCCTCATCAGGCCAAAACGGTTTGCCAGGATTGGTGATGATCGCGCCGCCGAGCCGAACGTCCGAACTCTTCACGGTTTTGTCGATGCGGCCGCGTGGCGGCCTCCAGAGCAGGTTGATTGTTCCGTGCGATCGGGTATTGTGTCACCGTTTCAGGTGCAGGGGGTACAGTAATCTGCCTCAGGAATCCGGGATCCGTTGTCCGGGATCGCGGATCCGACAAGTGAACTCTTGTGGCTTCCGCCTTTAAGCGGAAGAATGCCGAGGATTCAGATGTTGACCCGACGTTCGTTTCTCCACACGACGGGTGCTGCGGGCACGGTCGCGCTCGCCGCGTTCAAACGCGATGGCCTCGCGCGCATTCAGGCCGCAGGACGGCGCGTCGAGAACGTCGCGCCGACCGACGCCGCTACGGACGAGTCCTACTGGCGCGAGATCCAGCAAGCCTTCACACTCGATCGCACGATCATCAACTTGAACAACGGCGGTTGTTCACCCAGTCCGCGTGTCGTCCACGAGGCATTCAAACGCTACCTCGACATCTCGAACCAGGCGCCCGTCTACCACATGTGGCAGATCCTCGAACCGAACATCGAGAGCGTACGGCGCAGGCTCGCGGCTGACTTCGGATGCGATGCCGAGGAACTCGCAATCACGCGCAATGCGAGTGAGGCTCTGCAGATCGCACAGCTCGGCATCGATCTCAAACCTGGCGACGAGGTGGTCACCACCAACCAGGACTACGGGCGGATGCTGACGACGTGGGACCAGCGTGTGCGGCGTGACGGGATCAAGTTGACGAAGATTTCGTTTCCGGTGCCGCCACCATCAATGGACGATCTGGCCGCGCGGCTCATCGGTGCAATCACGCCGGCTACCCGGGTCCTGCATTTCTGTCACATCACGAATCTCACGGGCCAGATCTTTCCAGTCAAAAAGATCTGTGATGAAGCACGACGCCGCGGTATCAAAACGATCGTCGATGGCGCCCACGCGTTCGCGCAGTTTCCGTTCACGCTTGCCGATCTGGGCTGCGACTTCTACGGCACGAGCCTGCATAAATGGCTGCTCGCTCCGATTGGGACGGGATTTCTTTACGTGCGACGCGAAGAAATCCGCGCACTCTGGCCGCTGCAGCCCGCGGCGGCGGCGCAAACCGACAACATTCGCAAGTTCGAAGAGATCGGAACCCATCCGGCGGCGAATCACAACGCGATCGTCGAGGCGCTGAATTTTCACGAAGGAATCGGCGCCGAGCGCAAAGCGGCGAGGCTGCGCTATCTGCGCGACCGCTGGGCCACGCGCCTCGCGCGTCAGCCAAAGTTCAAGATTCACACGAGCATGGATCCGGCGCAGTCGGGTGCGATTGCGAACGTGCAGATCGTCGGTGTGCCAACCGCAAAGGTGGTCGCGCGCCTCTGGGATCGCTGGCGCATCATTGCGACACCGATCGTTCACGAGGAATTCGAAGGCCTTCGCGTGACGCCCAACGTCTACACGACGCTCGAGGAGATCGACACCTTTGCCGCGGCGATGGAACAGATCGCCGCGAGCGGCGCGGAATAAGCCGACCGTACGATGTCGGGATCAGTTAGTCGACGATCAGAAATACACAGTCAGTCCCGTGGTCCACATTGAGCCCTGGTACGACGGCAGGAAGTGTGTACTTGAACCGGTATTCGACAGGTGCGACCTGCTGACCGCGCCGGCGATCGTGTCGGCCGTGATCGGATCCGTTCCACCGAACCGCAAAAACGTGTAACGGTAGTCGGCATGGAAAGCCGCATGGCGACCCATCCGAACCTCCGCGCCAAAGCCGGCGTGCGTCCCGACTCGTCGTGACGTGGTTGAGTCGATCAAATTGTTTCCCGCAAGCTGTTCCACTGTGTGCGTGTACCAGCCCACTCCGCCGAGCACGTACGGCGCGAACGTTGACGGCACGGGCGCAAACAGCACTGAGCCTTGAAGCGGATAATCGCGGACCTCTTCCGTCAACGTTTCATTGCTCTGAACACGACGGTCGAACGACACCTCCAGCGCGGTCCGTTTCGATAACCACGCGCGAAGGTGACCGCCCGTAAATCGCTCGGCGCTCGTATCGGTCTGCACGTCGCCGCGAACCATACTCACGCGTCCGCCGACGCCGATGCCCTGAGCGGCGCACGTCCAGGCTGGCCCGACAACAAGAAGACTGATGACTGCTGTGAGTCGTGTGACTGAGTGCATGGGGAGAACCTCGAGGATCGAGGTATCGGTCGATGCTGCGCCAGCCTGTAGTCGGATCCGTTGTCCGGGATCCGATCCAGTCCAGCTTCTGCAATGGGGAAGCAACGGCTACGAAGAAAAGACGCGAGCGAGCGTAGCGAAGCGAGCCACGCGAACGGAGCGAGCGGCGAAGCGGCGAGCGAGAGCGCGTGTAGCTACTGTGTCAGATGTCAAACCGTCGCGGGCGGATGCCAAGGCGTTTGACGTCTGAGCATGGCGTTGAGATGAATCAGCAATTTATGCATCGCGGCAACGAGCGCAACCTTCGGCAGTTTGCCCGCTGCGCGC
>JBKPSH010000016.1:0-21188 GCA_046734955.1 Acidobacteriota bacterium | reverse complement strand
CGATCCTCGTCTCGCGCCTATCGACGCGGCCTACACACAACTGCTGACGATCACGTTTGTCCGATCCGAGGGAGGACAGATCACCGGCACCATTGCATCCTACTGGGATCCCGATCGCAGCTGCCAGGCGTCGGCTACATTTCTTGGTACGGCGCAGGCCCGCGCGATCGATGGGACATTCACTTCCACCTGCGAGGATGGGGTCGGCAGCTCCGCGGCAAAATGGCGAGTCACGCGGCAAGCGGCCCCTTCGCGCTGACTCGAAAGATTTGCTTAGAAGGCGTCATTTTCATGCTTCACTTCTATTCGATCGAATCCCAAGGACGACGACCCAGCCGACCGCGACCGCAACTAACACAAGAAACACAACGTCGCCAATAGGCATGTTCTTCTCCCGTTACTCCAACTCGTTCGATTAGACGCGCCTCGCACGGAGCAAGAAGAGGCTGCGAGCCGTACGCGTGATCGAGAAAGTGGGTCAGTCACTCGATTTGAGACCTATGTCCTCATGCCGCCTTCCGATCATTGACGCCTAGCCATCGGGTGCGCGACGAGCGCACTCTCGAACCCGCAAAACGGCGAATCGCTTTTCGTAGCAGCACGCCGACGACCAACAGCAGCGACGCTCCTGCGATCATGTAGCCGAGCAGCAGCACACTTTCGGTCATCACTCCTACCATGAGCGCGAGCACAATGCTCACGAGCACACGTCGACTCTTCACGTTGTTCCTCCTGTGCCCACACCAACGCAAGGATCAATCCCAATGAGGGATCCCGCCTTTCCGCCGCAATTTCGAGCGTTCATCGCGATTGTTCGTTCGGGCAGCACGAAGAAAACGTTTCAAAATGCAATGTGCTTCAAAAGTGAAATGCGATGTTCGAGCGCGAGTCCTAAAAGGGCAAAGGGATTTCAACGATCCGGTCGGCCTGAAAGTTGCGTTGTTGATCGGCAGCGACCGATAGGGCCGGCGATTTGCGCCGCAGGTCGCCGACCGCGCGGGCGGCGTATGTTCGTCGCGCGGTCGCTTTCTTGAACTTCAGTCCACAAGCCGGAAACCAGTAGCGGTTGTTTCGTTGATCATGCCGACGGCTGTCTACTGTTTAGAACGGATCAGGTGGTGACGAACAGTTCGCGGAAAACGCGAACGGGGCGATAAGATCGCATCTGCTGTGTCAGCCCTCCGCAGATATTTGATCGCAGGCTTACTGACGTCGCTGGCGTTAGCACTCGGTCTCGTGGGCGAACGCACTTGGGGCGCCGCGGCAACGTACTCGCTCTTCCTTGGCGCGGTGATGCTGACCTCGTGGATTAGCGGTTTTGGCCCTGGTCTCATGGCGACGGTCCTCGGCACCTTCGCCGCTGATTATTTTCTGATCGCCCCGATCCATACGATCACCTTCGACTCGTCTCGGGTCGTTCAACTGTCGATGTTCGTCGCGGTCTCCTTGCTGATCAGCTTACTGAACGACGCGCGCCGACGCGCTGTCAATGCGCTCGCGGCAGAAGGCGTGCGGCTTGAGCGACGAGTTGCCGACAGAACCGCGGAACTGGCGACCGCCAACGAGAGTCTTCGCGAGGAAATCGGGCGACGCAATCAGAGCGAGCGCAACTTTCGCGACCTGATTGACGCTGCGCCGGATGCAATCCTCGTCATCGACGCCAATGGTCGCGTCATCAAGGTGAACGATGAAGCCGAACGCATGTTTGGCTACAGCCGCGACGATTTGCTGGGGCACGATGTCGAAACGATCGTGCCGGAACGATTCCGCGCCGCACATCACGCGAGTCGGGAACGGTACGCTGATGCACCTGCGATAAGGACAATCGCCGGCGATCTCGCGGCCAGGCGGGCGGACGGGACGGAGTTCCCGGTGGAAATCCGCGTCGGACCGCTGGAGCTCCAGGACACGCGATCGATCGTCGGTATCGTCCGTGACATCACGGAGCGCCAACGCCTGCAGCAGGCACGGGAACGCCTCGTGCACGACCTTGGCGAGCGCGTCAAAGAGTTGACGGCGCTGCACGTCACAGGACGACTGCTGAACGAACCCGGCACCCCACGCGAGTTGCTGGCCGGCGTGGTCAAGCTGCTTCCAGGCGCGTGGCAGTATCCAGCCATAACCGAGGCGCGAATTGCCATGGGCGACATCGACGTTCGCACCGACCGATTCGAAGTGACGCCGTGGCTGCAACGGGCCGAGTTCAGAACTTCCGATGGCCAACTCGGCGTCCTTGAAGTCGTCTACCGCGAGGCGCGTCCCGCTTCCGCTGAAGGCCCATTCCTGGCGGAGGAACGTTCCCTGATTCAGTCGCTCGCCGGGATGTTGAGGGCGTACTTCGAGCGCCTTCGCGCCGAACAGGACCGCGTGAATCTGGCGCGCGCCGAAGCCGCACGACAACACGCTCACGAAGCGAATGCCGCCAAAGATCAGTTCCTGGCAACGCTCTCTCACGAGCTCCGATCGCCGCTCAATGTAATGCTCGGTTGGACGCAGATGTTGCGATCCGGTCAGATGGGTGTCGACGCGGCCGCGCGAGGATTCGACGTCCTGGAGCGCAGCGTTCGTTTGCAGGCGAAACTGATCGAGGATCTTCTCGATGTGTCCCGCATCATTGCCGGCAAGTTGAGGATTGAGAAGCGGAGAGTCGACCTGGCGACGATTGCCGGCGCGGCCGTCGACGCCGCGCGGCCTGCAGCGCGCGCCAGGAAGGTGCAGCTCTCGGCCACGATTGAACCCGCGCTGCTCCTCGACGCGGATCCGCAGCGACTGCAACAAGTCATCTCGAATCTCTTGAACAATGCACTGAAGTTCACGTCAGAACAGGGTTCCATTCGAGTAACCGTCTTTCGGGCGGGGAATAACGCCAACATCGAAATCCACGATAGCGGCATCGGGATCAGCCGAGAGCTGCTGCCGCGAGTTTTTGATCGGTTTCAGCAGGGAGACAAATCGACGACACGAACGCACGCGGGCCTTGGCCTCGGTCTCGCTATCGTCAAGCACCTCGTCGAACGCCACGGCGGCCAGATTGCAGCCGCGAGCGAGGGCGAAGGTCGCGGTTCGACGTTTACTCTCACCTTGCCGCTGGCGGCGGACACCGCGTCGGTGGCAATTCCATCGCGCACACTGGTGGTCGATCGATCATTGCTGTCGGGTGTCCGGGTGCTGGTCGTCGACGACGAAGCCGACAGTCGCGCGACGCTTCGAGCGATACTCGAACAGTTCGGTGCAGAACCTACCGTCGTCGGCTCGACGAGTGCCGCGCTGGATGCGATCGCCCGCGGTCTGCCGGATGTGTTACTGAGCGACGTGGCGATGCCGCACGAGAATGGGTATGCGCTCCTTCGCCGGATTCGCGCGACGGTTGACGCGAACCAACTACCCGCAGCAGCCCTCAGCGCTTACGTCGACGCAGACAGCAGAGCACAGGCGCTCGATGCCGGGTTTCAGACGTATCTCTCCAAACCGATTGAACCAGCAGTTCTGGCGTCAACCGTCGCGGCGCTCGTCCATCGCGGCGAGCTCTGAGCATCTCATGCGTTCGAGTGTATCCCCGCTGCGATCTGCGAAAAGTCGCGGCGCTAAGAACCCGTCGCTCATCTACGCCAAGCTCTGGAATCTCTGGCTGTAACCGCGAGACGGAGGCCAGACCCGCGGCGCTATGCCACGGCAAGGCGGCGGACGTCACCTACATCCTCATCGCCAACAAAGATGACGTGACGGAGGACATTTCGCCGGCGCCGCAGAAGTTTCAAGCGAGCTGTCTCAAAAACGTCTCGAATCGACCTCACGGATTGCGCCCGAAACGCGCCGTTTTTGAAGTCGATCGGCTGTCACGGTCGCAGGTGTGACCGTGACAGTCGATCGAGTTTTCAGAGCAGATATGCGACCGGCACCGCTTGTGTATGCGCGCTGTTCGTTGCGACAAGGACGGTTGCTCGGGATGAGTAGTGACAAGCATACCTATGCCGTCGGACGAGAATTAGTCGGAGCTGCCGTTATTGAGGCCGCGAAAACGGAGAGAGTTGCGGCAGCCTTATTTGTGGCGGAGTCTTCCTTGGCTTCCAGTTCTGGCTGACGGTCGGCTCGTAGTACCACTTCCCGTCTTCATGGATACGCCGACGAGCGCGAACTCCAGTCCGGCATTTCTGCGGTCCGAGGAAGCGAAAGAACGGCTCCGTCCCGCGCTTGCACCTGCGAATATCGAGAAGACGATGACCGCCCCAGTCACCGTCATCATCGCGTACGACCTGAAGCTCTATGAGCATTTGCCGAAGCTGTTCCCTCACAGCCCAGGTATGGTCAAGCTCTTCGAGAGCAACCCGGACATGGTTGAGGCGACAGCCAAACGGAACTCGAGTCTTCAGGCTGCTTACTTGATCCTGGCGGCCCGAGCTCTCGGTCTCGAGTGTGGTCCGATGTCGGGTTTCGATAATGCGAAAGTCGACGAGGCATTCTTCGCCGCCGGCGAACCCTGTTTCGGGTGCGATCAGGAGTTCTTCCCTGAGGGACACGTAAAATCGAACTTCCTGTGCAACCTGGGCTACGGTGATCCGGCCGCGGTGTTTCCGCGGCTCCCACGGCTCTCGTTTACAGAGGCATGTTCCCTGCTATAAGGGACAGATCCGATGCAGTCGCCGCCGCGCCGCCTTGCGTGCGCAGAAACGTGGGCCGGTAACAAGAAGACGGCCAGCCTGGTCGAATTGCCAGGCTTAACTGCCTGGGTATATTCCGTGCCGGTCGGGCCGGATCACGTTGGTGGCGACGTTCACTACCTGTCAGTCTGTCCGAGTTGCATCGTCTCGCGGATCGCGCTCGCCGATGTGAGCGGCCACGGACCGACGGTCGCGGCGCTCGGGGAGAAGCTGCGGGAACTCAGGCAGGTGTATCTCCGCGACCTGGAACAGATCGCCCTGATGCGGGATCTGAATCAGGCCCTTCGAGAAGATTTTGGTGACGGTCACTACGCAACGATGGTGGCCGTCGGGTGGCACGGCCGTCGTGGTCTGATGGTGGTGACCAACGCGGGGCACCCTCCACCTCTGTGGTATCGGGCCTCGCGCGACGAGTGGAGCTGGCTGGAAACGTTACGACCAGGCGAGCGAGGTCGCGTCTCCGGCGTGCCGCTTGGCCTCCTGCCTGACGTCACCTATGTTCAAGGCGGACTCTACGACAGTGAGGCGACTGATTGATATAGACGAGAACTTCCGGACGGGCACGTGCGCTAAGATCGTTGGGACTTGCCGAACAGGTGTCTATGATTTCACCTCTGGCCGCTCTGCTGTCTCTGAACGTAAGACACGCGCTTCGCCAGCTCGTCCGGTATCCGGTCTTCAGCGTTGTTGCAGTGCTTTCGTTGGCAACAGGGATTGGAGCGACGACGGCGGTCTTCACTGTGTTCAACGTCTCGCTCCTGCAGCCGCTCTCGAGTCCGGACGCCGATCGTCTGGTCTTGCTCTCGCCGGAGCGCCGCGGCGACCGCTTCGTGATCTTCAATCCCGTGTACGAGTCGCTGCGTGATGAGCAGCGAAGTCTGTCGGCGATGGCCGCGATCAGCGAGCAGCCGTTTCTCAAGGTCCGGTTCGAGGGCGAGACGCTGCCGACCTACGCGCGCGGCAGCCTGGTATCCGGCAGCTATTTCTCGGTGCTGGGCGTCACCCCGGTCATGGGCCGGACAATCGTCCCTCAGGATGACGAGCCCGTCGGGACGGCGGGGGGCTCGGAGTGCGCCATGGTCGTGAGCCACGATCTCTGGACGCGACGGCTTGGCGCCAGTCCGTCGGTGCTCGGACGCCGCGCCGAAGTCGGCAACGTCACCTGCGCAGTGGTCGGCGTCATGCCGCAGACGTTCGATGCGCACCAGATTGGACATCGTCCCGACGTCTGGGTCCCGCTCCGCACGCTTACCGATCCCAAGGTGCTCGCCGGCCGGACATCAAACTTTTTCCGCGGCGTCATCGGCCGGCTCCGGCCGGGGGTGGAGCGGAGGCAGGCGGAAGCCGAGCTGAACATGCTGTTCCAGCGCATCTCCGTCGCCAACGAGGCCAGCGCCGGGGAACCACCGGCGTCGCCCGGTGAGTTTCGGCTCCGCGTCCTCCCTGGCGCGCGGGGGCTGGACGCGATCCGCCGTCAGTTCTCCGAGCCCTTGTGGATCGTCATGGGCATCGCCGTCGTGGTGCTGCTGATCGCGGTGGTCAATGTGTCGACCTTGCTCGTCGCGCGCGGCAGAGCCCGAGTTCGCGAGTTCGAGACGCGTGTGGCGATCGGGGCCAAACGGTCACATCTGATCGTCCAGCTCGCGATCGAAGGGTCCGTACTGGCGTGTGTGGGCGGCATGCTGGGCGTCCTCGTCGCCTCATGGGTCTCGCCAGCGCTGGCCGGCCTGATCACCCTCCAGTTCCCGCCCGTCGCGCTCGAGGCGCGGCCCGACCTCCGCGTGGCTGCCGCCGCGGTTGGCTCCATGACGTTGGCCGCGGTTGTGATTGGCCTGCTGCCGGCGCTCGTGCTCACACGTCGCTCGTTGTGGTCCGGCTACGGCGGCAGCCGTACCGTCTCGCGAGGGAAGACGCCAGTCGAAAAGTCGCTCGTCGCGGCACAGTTCGCCCTGTCGTTGCTGCTGGTGACCGCCGCCGGTCTCCTGCTGCGCAGCATCGTTCGGATCGCGGCGATCGATCCAGGTTTCGTCCCTGAGCGCGTCATCGTCGCCGAGGTGCGAGAGGACCCGTCCGTACCACCATCAGCGGCAATCGATCCGGCGGCGCGCAAAGCACAGCGATTGGTCTCTTACCGCGCTCTCGAAGACTCGTTAAAAGGGATGCCCGGAGTGCGATCCGTCGCGCTGTCTTGGCTCGGCCTCTTTGGTGGGGCGGACATCCGAACGGAGCTCATCGATGCGGGGCAGACGAGTCGACGGCTCGGTGCGCGCATCGACTACGTGTCCGGCGACTATTTCGATACGGTCGGCATGCGCATTGTTTCGGGCCGGGGCTTCACGCGCAACGATCGGGAGGGCGCGCCGCGCGTCGCCGTCGTGAACGAAACGCTTGCGAGATCCGCGTTCGGACAGGGTGGCATCATCGGCCGGCTGATTACGCTCACCATGCCCGATGTCAAAGATGCGCCGTTCAGCGTCGTCGGTGTGGTTCGCGATTCGAAGTTCAACGATCTGCGGGAAGCGGCGGTCCGTCCAATGATCTGGGTGCCGTTGCGGCAGGCGCCGCAGGCGATCACATCGGTCGCCGTGCGGACCGAGCCAGGGTATGAGAACGCGATTGCACAGGGGCTGCGTCAGAGCGTTACATCGGCCGATTCCGCGCACATGGTGCGGCGCGTCGTCACGCTGACCGATCGTCTCAATCAGACGCTCCAACCCGAGCGCCTGCTGCTCGGACTTAGTATCAGCTTCGGCATTCTTGCCGTCCTGCTCGCGTCGGTGGGACTCTACGGCACCCTCGCCCATGCTGTCGTGCGCCGGACGCGGGAGATTGGCGTGCGGCTCGCGTGCGGCGCCCAGCCAGGCAAGATGGTCACGATGGTCCTGCGCGAGGCGGCGATCGTGGCCGCCATCGGCCTGGCGACTGGTTTGCCGTTCGCGCTCGTCGTCGGGAACGCGCTGCGCGCATTCCTGTTCAACGTTCAGCCCGGCGATACGGTCACGCTCGTGGCCAGTTGCCTGCTGCTGACGATGGTGGCGCTCCTCGCCGCCTACGTGCCCGCTCGGCGCGCCAGCCGCATCGACCCTATCGTGGCGCTTCGCCAAGACTGACCGGAAACGCCGGACGGGGCACTGAGCCTGAACTGATCCCGATCTGATCCCGTCCGCTGCGGTTTCGTGCGGTTCGTTGCGGTAGAAGTGAAGCGGCGCTAAGCGGCTGCCCGACAACGAGATCCCGCGAGTTTGCTAGGCAAGTCGCGGGATCTCGAAAACGCGCTCGGAACGACTCTTAATCTGCAGGTTGAAGGTTCGATTCCTCGCGGCTCACCATCTTTTCATCAGCACTCTCAGACGGCACCAAGTAGTTGAAAAGTGGTGCCGTTGCGGCGGTTCGATTGAATCGATTTCCGTCGTACGCAATTCCTTCCGGGAAGAACAGCTGCTGCAATCGCTGCTTGTAGTCGAGCGACAGGATGCGTTCTGCGAACGCCAGGATGCCCTGCACGTCGAGTTCATCGACTGCTTCGGTGTGCCGGTCGATCTGCGCGAGCGTCAATTCCTCGCGCAGCTTGTCGCGTTGGCGGCTGTAACTGGTGAGGTCGATTGACTCTGAGTACAGGAATGCTTCGTCGAGCCGGTCGAGCTTCTGCTGAATCGCCTTGACCAGGCGTTTTTGGTCCGTCGTCCGCTCGTTCGCTTCCGCGATCAGGACGCGATCGTTCGGCTATGTAGACGTTTGCTCACGGAGGTGTACTCGATGCGTCGCGGCGATGGTCTCAAGTATCACTTCCTCAGGAAGTCCGACGTTGGATCGTGATCCACTCCGACCGAAGCATTTAGGCGATAACGAGTCGCGTTCGCGCTAAGCGATCTAGCCATCCGGCTTCGTACGACCACCAGCTTTTGACGGGCAGTGGAAGAAGCCGACCGACATCGTGAACGGAACGGAGCGTCCACACGCAGTCGCAGGCGTGTACCGCCGCGACTTCATCGAGCGGACGACAGCGGACTCGACACGTTTGTCCACATTTTGTGGGCGGACGACACGAACACTATCGACTGTTCCCTTCTCGTTCACTCGCACATCGGCCAAGCAGTACCCCAGCTGAAACTCGCCCGTCTCATAGAGCTTGTTGAATTCGGTGAGCATTTCCCGGCCCGCTTTGGCGTCTGGCAGCTGCTTAGGTTGTGATGCCTTCTCCGAGCACGGCGGGCTTGCAGGGGCTGGTGGTGGCGGGGGCGGCGTCGTTATGAAAGGACGGTGGGGAGTTGACCAGACGTCGAGACGAAGAACGTGTCCGATGGTCCCATTGAACATTCCCATATGCCCGCCCGTACCGCCCGAGTACGTGCCTTCGACGACGACGCATCGGTCGGAGATCGATGGCCCCTTCGTCTTCCAATAGGGTTCGTCCGGCCACAATGAACTAAGAGTGACCCATGGTCCGTGCGTCGACTGCTCCTCCATCGCGGCGCGTGACGGGTAGAGCGCAACCCATTCGAATTCCGCGTGCAGCACTCCGGCCACACGGACGAGACTTCCGGTGTGGGAGGGCAATTCACCAAGGGTAAGGGTCTTAATCTCGCGACCGCGAACCCTCTCCTCACGATTGGGTGCTACCCAGGAGAGATCGGCTGCGGTCCGTTGCATCGTTTCGGCACAAATCTGCTCGACGGCCGGGCCGACTGGCGGTAATTCGACGCGCCGATTTACGAACGCCCAAGCGGCAAGGAGACCCATGGCGACAATTCCGAGTGCGAGCAGGGCAGTCCGCATGGCGTTGTACCATTGGACACCAATTGTCGTGCTTCCGGCACAGCACGATGGATTCTGGAGGTGAGCGTCAGGCGACGGCTTTCAAGTGCTGGACAGATCGCAGCCAATCGGCGATCCGGTTCCAACTCGCGAGATTTAGGGGTCACCAGTTCCAACCTGAGTACGCGAAACGACTCCCGAATCACGAATACGCCTCTGGTCCCCTATTCCTGGCGTATCGTCGCCACTGGGCTGATGCGTATCGCCCGACGCGCTGGGTACAAGCAGGCGAGGACCGCGACCGCTCCCGTGAGCAACAGCGCTGATAGGTACGCGACCGGATCGCGGGGACTCACCTTATACAGGATGGCTGACATTGCCTTACTGCCAGCCAGGGCGATCATCGATCCCGTACGACGGGCCGTGGGTTGAAAAAGGATTCATCCGGGTGTCGGAGAAGTCCGGCGTCGGCGTGGACATCAACGAGGAAGCGATGCGCAAGTACGCCGTTCCCGGTGTACCGTTTTTCGCGTAGGACCCTTGCGCTACCAGTGCGTCAGCGACCCGTCGGGACGCCGCTGCGTGACGCCTGCGACGCCTTCGGTCATTGCCTCGACGAACGTCAGCTGTTTGTCGTCGACGGTCACGCCAAGGTCCGGACGATCGTTGGGCCACACTTTCCCGTTGCGGCACTCGAGCTCGGGAAGAGATGGCAACGGACGCTCGCCCTGGTTGTATTCCATGAGCACCTGACCGGGGAACCCATCATGGTGTGCCCCGCGGTTGCGACCGGTCCGGTGAAGTGCGGAACGATCCCGACCTTGTGGGTATCGCAGACCGCCGTGATCTCGAGCATTTCCGTGATCCCGCCCACGTTCGGCAACGACGCGCGCGCGAAGTCGATGTCGCGCTGCCACCAGCCGCGCGAGCGTCAGGAGTGCTGGCGCCTCGACCAGCGGCCGCGCCTCCTGGCGTCGCTCCGCCGCTGCCACGCGCGGTGGTCGGCAGGATGCCGCTGGCCACCCTGTACACGCGATAACCGGCTGCCATTGTCGCCGCCGCGCGCTCTTTCACTCCCATCGCGCTGCTTCTGCCGGCGGCACCAAGCGAGCGGGAGCCCTGACGTCGCATACAACTCGATGTGCTCGCGCGCCTTCCCGCCGAACAGTTGGTAGAGGGGGACATTCAACGCCTTTCCCTTGATGTCCCATAACGCGAGGTCGATAGCGCCCAGGGTGTGCAGCCGCTCCTTGCAGGGTGATAGAAGCCGTCCATGTACGCGGCCTGCCAAATCATCTCGGTGTCGAACGCTTCCTGCCGATGACACCGCGCGCGACGTTCCGCGACGGTATCCGGCGAGCTGCGCACCTCAACGGCGGAGAATAGCGACTGTATGTAGAGGCGCGTCGGGTGCAGACTATCGCGGAAAATGCGGATGAGATCGCCGCGCCCGACGCCGAAGTCATCGGACGCGTGCGGAAGTAGGCGCCTCAACGACGTGAATTGGCATCGATGTCAACAGTGCGCGATTGCCAGTAGTGATGTCGAGACGTAGATCGCCCCGTTCGGTTGGAACGAAATCGAAATCGTACGTCTCGCCGTTGCCCATCTGAATCTCAGACGCGCCCTCGGACACCTGGTCACTCGGCAGGTCCATGCCATCTTTGGCAATTGAGCGCCATTTCAAGAGCTGCTCGCCGTTGAGTAGGCGCATGCGCATCGACGGACGCGCTACGTGCACGTTGATGAATCGCAAGCGATAGTGTTCTCCCACATGCATGGTCCGTGCTGGCGGCGTCGATGTGCCGTTGAGGAACACCACATTGGCATCCTCTGCCTTCCGCGGAGTCGTCACGAGCATCACGAGATCGTGCTGCGTATCGTGTTTGGCCGGATCGTCTACGACGAGCAACGCGCCTGTCAGTCCAGCCTTCTGTTGCTTCAAGTCATCGAGATGTGTGTGATAGATGAACGTCCCCGATCTCGGCGGGGTAAACCGCGCTTCGAAGGATGCTCCGGGCTGGATCGGCGGCGCAATGCGATTCCCTTCGCCGGCAAAGCCTGCGACGCCATCGTAGTAGCTCTCGAGCTCGATGCCGTGCCAATGAACAGAAGTCGGGACCGGCAACCGATTCACGACGGTGATGCTGACAGGCTCACTGCGCCTGAGCACGATCGTTGGCGCGAGTAGGTACGGCGTAGCCGTCGCGGTGCGTGAGCCTTCCAATGTGTAGCCAAATGCCGGCTCCTGGTCGGAACCGCCGTCGTCCACGCGCGCGACGAGTCGCAATTGCCGTCGCGGTCCTGAAGCCCCAACGCGCTCCATGCTTTTGCCAGTCACAGTGATGCCGATCACCGGACCCGCCATCATGTCCATCATGTTCATCGACTGATGGTGCGTGTCGCCTTCGAGAGCGCCACTGTATGTCACATGCAGGGTGTCGTGACAATGAAACAGCCAGTTACCGGGCCGAGTCGGTTTCCAGGTGAGCGAAAACGTGCTGCCTGGAAGAGTCCGTTCGGTAACCACCAGATGCGGGGACGAGTGTGCGGGAAATACCGTATCTGCTGTCTCGGTGCCGCGGCTGTCGACGTTGAAATAGAACCCATGGAGGTGCATCGGATGCACCCCGTTACTCAGATTGAGGACCCGCATCCGCACGACGTCGCCGACGGAATACGTGAGCCGTTCGGTGTTTGGCCACGACAGGCCATTGATCGCAATACGTGCTCGCTGTTCGGGGCTGCGGGCGCCAGCGCCATTCAGCCAGCCCGTGATGACAAGCACGCGATCGGGCGAAGATGGCGCGTCGGCGGGATCAACGATAAACGCGCCCGAGAGTTGTGTGACGGCTGCAGGGCGCGGAGTTATCTCCTGTGCGGCGTCACCAGCCGCCCAGTAGTAATAGGTGCCCGGTTCGCCGGCGTGAAACACCATGTCACGTGTGTCGCCCGCCGCAATCGTCACGGGATTTGCGTCCGCGTCCGACTTCGCCCGTCGCGCGTAGAAACCGTGCACGGCCAGTGGCGTTTCAAGCCGATTTCGTACGGAAGCGTGAATTTCAGTTCCTTCGCGTACGCGGATCAACGGTCCGGGAATCTGCAGCGGCGCGCCCTCGATACCAAACGCGTTGAGGTGGATGCCTGGATTGTCGTCGCCATCGGGGTGCCATTCCCCGGCACGCGCCTCGAGGCGAATGTTGAGAACACCGTCGGCAACGGTTCCCGCGCTTTTCCTGTTGTCGTTGGCAGTTATTTGCTCGGCAAGTGTCGGTTCGCCGCCGGACATGCGGTGCGAAAGGCCCGGCAGAACCAGCAAAACGGCTGCGACGACGGCCGATCGCGTCATTGGGGCACTCCCAAGGGTTGAAGCAGGAGTGGTTTTACCATGAAATCGCGTGGGCCGCTGACCTATTTGCGGTTCTGGTCCTTTTCTGAACGATCAGACGGCGCACCCGCGGGATGCGGCCTCGCGCCGAGAGCTCCTGATGATGCGCCGTGTTTGACGTTTCGATATCTGCCTGCATAATATCTGTTCTTGACAGATATCAAGATCCGGCGCTCCGTGCCTGACTGGGCGGAACATGTGCGATCGCGCCTGTCGTCCGTGCGGCTGTCGCCGACTCGCGGACGAGATCATCGAGGAGCTGTCGCAACACCTTGACGACCGCTGGCGCGAGTTGCTGGCGCGCGGGGCGTCGGAAGACGAGGTTGCCCTTGCTGAATTCCGAGGGCAGCCTGCTGGCGACGTTGATGGCCCCGCTCAAACAGGCGCAGACACCGGCACCGATTACGCCGGGAGCTCCCTCGCAGCGCGGCTCTTCGGCGTGCCGCCGAGTGATCCAGTCACCCCTTTCGGCGGCCGTCGGAGTCACGACGCTGTTACGCGCTGGCGGCTTACGGCCCGGCCCGGCGCGCCTCGCGCGTGGATCCACTGGTGGCGCTGCGCAGCCAATGATGAAAGCGCCGCTTCTACTCCTGCCGTAGCGCGATCATCGGGTCCACACGAGAGGCGCGGCGCGCCGGTCCGGCGCTGGCTATGACGCCAACAACGACGAGAACCAGCATCGCACCAAAGAGCGTCGGCGGATCGTAGGGACTCACGCCAAACACTAAACCCGAGGCGAGTCGGCCGCCAATCGCAACCAACGGCAGTCCGATCAACGCGCCGTACAACACGAGGCGCAGGCTATCCCGCACGACGTTCAAGAGCACGCCCGAGGGAGCTGCGCCGAGCGCAATCCGCAATCCGATCTCCGACGTACGTCGCGCGACGGCGTACGACTGAATGCCGAACAATCCGAATGCGGCGAGAGCGAGCGCAAGCGCGCCGAACCCTGAGGTCAGCACCACCATCAGACGCTCCTGGCCGAGACTGCGCTGCACGCGGACCACGGCGGGCTCCATGCTCTCAATGGGCAGTCCCGGCGCGGCCTGGCCGACAGCGCGTCGCACCGCGGTCATGGTCAGCGAGGGGTCTACTGAGGTGCGCACTTCCAGCTCGCGTGCAAACACCGGACGTTGCGTCAGCGGGACGAATACGCTCGGCATAGCAGCCGCCCTCAGATTGGCAAGGCTTCGCGTGTCCTCCACGATTCCGATGATCTCGATGTTCGGCGTCGGCAAGCCGAAGCGGCGTCCAATCGCCTGCCGCCACTCACTGGAGTATCTGGTGGCAAACGTCCGGTTGACGATAGCGACGTTGGTCGTGTTCGCGCGGTCCCGCTCGGTGAGCGCGCGTCCAGCAACGAGAGGCATACCCAGCGTCGAGAAGTATTCCGGCGTGACGGCATTGACGCTGAAGGCCGCCACTTCATCGCTGGGCGGCTGATATCCTTCAATGTGGTACCCATCTTCGATCGCGCATCTTCCTTGCAATCCGCACATCGCAAGCGCTGCCGATTCAACTCCGGGAACGCGCGCGACTTCGTCGAGCACGCGCCGGTACATCTCGGGCACCTCTTGCGCCGGCACGCCGGCAAGCTTCGGATCGATGCCGACAGTGAGCACGCGGGTGGCCTCGAACCCGAGATCGACGTGAAGCAGTTGTCGGAAGCTGCGCGCGAACAGGCCGGTACCTGTGACGAGCAGGAGTGATAGCGACACCTGAAGCACGACCAGAGCGCGCGCCGGCCGCGCAGCACCTCCCGTCGTGGTCCGCGCGTCTCCCTTGAACGCCTTAACGGGATCGACGCGCGTTGCCCTCCACGCCGGCCAAACACCAAAGGCGACCACCGACAAGAGTGCCACACCGGCTGCAAACACAAGGACGCGCAAATCGATGGGAGCTGCAAATGGCGGCGGTCCATCGATTGCCAATCGCAGCAGCGCGTCACTAGTCCACCGTGCAAACGCGACGGCCGCGGCGCCGGCCATCGCGACAATCAATGCGCTTTCGATCAGAAGCTGATGGAACAGCCTCGCGCGTCCCGCACCGAGTGCCATGCGCACTGCTATCTCACGCTGTCGAGCGACGCCGCGGGCGAGCAACAGGTTCGCTACGTTTGCACATGCGGTTAACAGGACGAGCGTCGCCATTACCATGAGTACGATCAACGGCGTCGAGAATTGCTGACGGATCCGTGAGAAGCCGCGCGCGAAGGGCTGGAGTACGACACCGGCGTCACTTCCGACGAGGCCAGAGAGCCCCGCGTTGAAGAGGCTGGTCACCGTGCTCACCTGTCCGGGCGGTACGCGCGCGATGACGTGAAGCCACCAGATCTGTGATTGAGCCAACCACGGCCGGCTCAAGTTCGCCCCGTCCGCGGTAAAGCTCTGTGAGTACTGCACGATCGGCTGTACCGTGAGCGGTACCCAGATGTCAACGGGTGTCTCGAGCCATACGCCGCCGAAATCACGTGGGGCAATGCCGACAATCGTGAAGCTGGCGCCGTTGATCGTCAGCGGGGCCCCCACCGCGTCAGGAGATCCGCCGAAGCGCCGCTGCCAGTACGCGTAACTAACCACTGCGACTGGCTCGTACGAGTCGCGACTGTCAGTCCCTTCCCCGAGGAGTCTTCCCAGCGCTGGCGACAGGCCGAGTACGGCGAAGAAGTTTGGGGAGACGAGTTGCAGGCTGGCCGGTACGGTCTCGTGCTCCGCAGAAGTACGCGTATAAACACGCGCGATGCCGCGGCTCATTGCAGCCAGCCTGACACTGTCGGGAGCAGCCTGGCGCAGGAGATCGAACATCGGGCCCGACAGCCGAGCACCTTCGGGCCCCGATGTCACATGACGCCCGCTATTCACGACATAGAGTTGCTCCGCATATTCGACACGCAGTGGCGACGTGAATGCGATCGCATTGAGCACCGAGAACACCGCCGTATTGGCGCCGATGCCGAGTCCGAGCGTGATGACGATGATTGCAGTCATGAACGCGTGCCGGCGGAGGACGCGCGACGCATCACGGAGATCGTAGAGGATCATGCGTGTGTGCTCCTTGGGAGCCTCGATGAGGATGCCGGCCAGGGCCTCGAGCCAAAGCAGGGCGCGGTCCCAGGGACCGGACGCGTCGCGATAACGATCGACGAAGACCAGCGACAACTCACGACCGTATTCGTCACGAAAGGCCGCGGGGTAGAGCGCGAGCAAGGCGCGGAACGCCCGCGCACTCAGACGTTCGAGCGGCGGCACACTCGGCGGCATGGATCACGTCCGGCGCGGCAGCAGCCCGCTTGCCCGAGCATCACCGAGCAGCCGTTCCAGACGGCGAGCTTCCGCTTTCGCGACATCGCGCCCGAGTCGCGTCAAGCGGTAGTAGCGGCGACGCTCGTCGTCGTGGGCCGGGCCAGGCCGCTCCTCGAGCTCCTCGATCAACTCCTGTTCAAGCAGACGACGGATCGACGCGTAGAGGCTGCTCGGACTAAGACGCAGTTTGCCATTCGTCCGCTCGAGCACGTCTTGCAGCACGGCGTAGCCGTGACGGTCGCGGTCAGCGAGCGACACGAGGATGTGAAATGTGTCGCGATGCAGTGGAAGAAATGATTCGGGTTCGACGGCGTAGGTGGGCCGTGAGCGTGTCACCGCGTGACTATATCATAAACGGCTATAGCTATTTTTGGACGAAAACCAGTTTCTTGTCGCCTGCCGCAATCAACGACAGTGCACCGGCATCCTGCCGTCGGAGCGGGACCCGAACGAAATTAGCACTTGCCTCGTGGGCCGAAAACGCAGAAGAATGACGGGACTCAAACAGCCCTGTCCCTACAGTTTCCACGCCACCTTAATGATTGGAGGGCGTATGCGCCTCCGAACAATTCGATCGGCCCCGCGTCTCTTCGGGCGCACATCTGCATTTCGTGTCGCGCTGGTGGTTTTGGCGATCCTGGCCTCGACCAGAGGTATCGCCGGCCAGGCGGCCACTCGATTCAACCCGCCCAAACAGTACTTTCTCGCGCTTGGCGATTCTTTGGCGTTCGGTTTTCAATTCGTCAAGTTCAATGCGAATTTCCCCTCCGAGCCGCCTTTAATCTTTTCCACCGGCTACGTGGATGATCTCGCGAGCAGGTTACAGGAGTTACGTCCCGGTATCACGACGGTGAATTACGGCTGCCCGGGTGAAACCAGCGGCACATTCATAGAGGGCGGATGTATTTATACGGCGACCGGTTTCCAGCTGCACGATTCCTACACTGGGTCCCAGCTATCGGCAGCGCTCGCGTTTCTGCGCGCTCATCCAGGGGAAGTGAGTCCGATTACCATCAATATTGGCATCAACGATCTCATTAGCCTGAGGACCTTGTGCGGTAGTGACGTGGCCTGCTATTTCACAAATGGACCGGGTGTTCTGGACGGAATCGCGGCAAACCTGCGTTACATTCTGAGCCAGCTCAGGGCGGCCGCACCCGACGCGGAGATCATCACGTTTACGAATTACGATGTGGCTTTTCTGTTCGATCCACGTCTTTTGCAACTCACGCAGGCTTTCAATGGCGTGGTGATTTCGACGGCGGCTTTATCTTCGGTGCGCGTGGCGGATGTGTTTGGCGCCTTCAACAACGCTCCGCAGCCGGCGACAATTTGCAGCCTGACGTTCGTCTGCACGCCTTTACAGGACAGCCATCCTACCGATCTCGGCTACGAAGTCATCGCACGAGAAATTTGGGGTGCATCGGAGTACGACAAACTAGCGACTGGCCGCTTCGCTCCCTGAGCCGTTCGATCATCCCGACTTCCTGTACGCAGTGAAGCATGACGGGTTCAGGGCGATCGCGTATGTCGAGGGCCGCGATTGCCGGCTCGTGTCGCGCAACGGCTACACCTTCAAGGCATGGCCGCAGCTGTGCGAGGACATCGCCCGGCGCCGTCTCATGTGAGTCAGCGGTGCTAGATGGCGAAGTGTGTTTACAATCGTCTTGACTACCCGATCGCGCCGAATGGGCAACTGGTTAAAGGACCACGCTTGGAAATCGACTTTGTCCGCACGTACTGACGGACACGAATCCCACCAACGCAGTTCCGAATCAACAACTTCCGCAAAAACGATCATCGTCGGCATGTCCTCGTAAGTGATGCTCTTCGCCAGGGTTTCAGGGGGTATCTGACACAGTTCTGACACAAAACCGACGACGACTTACACTGACGCGTACCGACGCACATCCAGCCTCACAGGGGTGTCGCATCGGATGGATCCTTCGTCCTACGCTCGCGAGGCCTGCCGACTTTGCTCGGCAGCGGATGAAGCCGCAGAAACGCAACTGCAGCATCGCGCGCGCGTGCCTCGATTGCGCCCGGGCTCGGTCGATCGGTGACACGGAGCAAAAGATTGATCATCAGATCGCGCCACAGCAGCCCCGCGAACTCCTCGGCGAGGTCAGCCGGGCGGCCAGCGATCAATCCGGCGGCGCGCGACTCGCTCATGATGTGTCGCAACGCGGCGCGGCTTGCCTCACGCCCCACAGAATCGAGCGTACGCGCCACCTCGGGCGCTTGTACCGCCTCGGCGATCGCCAGCCGGAAGACCGCCACGACATCGGGGTCGCTGACTTCCCGCACGGTTTGACTCCCGAACGACGTTAACACCTGCGCGAACGTCGCGCGGTCGCGCAGCATCGGCATGTTCGGGGGCGCCTGGAGTCGTTTGGCGCGTTCACCGATGGCCGTGACCAGCATCTTCTGTTTATTGCCGACGAGCGCGTAAAGCTCTCGCTTCGATACCCGAGCACGCGTAGCAATCTCAAGCGTGCTCGTCGAGGCGTAGCCGCGTTCGACAAATGTCGCGAACGCCGCGGTAAGGATGCGTTCGCGCGCATCGGCTGAGCCATTGCTGTCTTTCAGTCTTGACATTGGTACCGAATGGTACCACACTGCGAGCATGTGGTACCGATCGGTACCACGGCATCGCAATAGGAGGTCACATGTCGTCGGAAACCATTTTCCAAATTCATCTGGCTCTCGGGTACGTCGGCTGGCTGCTTTGCTTCGGAGTGTATGTCCTGCCCCGACTCCGGGCGATAGACCGGGTCGAAGCGCATCGCGCGATCGCGACCCTTCACAGCTTCCGATTCTTTGGGCTCGTTTTCATCCTTCCAGGCGTAGTCGGCCCGCATCTGCAACCCGACTTCGCATCGTTCGCGGCCTACTGGGACCTGGCAACCGGCCTGCTGGCGATGCTCGCCCTTCTCACCGTACGGGTACGTCCGTTGTTTTGGCTGTTCGTCATCGGGTTCAATCTCGTGGGAACAACGGACCTGATCCTCGATTACTACCACGCGATCCGGGTCGGCCTTCCTGCGATCGCCGGACAATTGGGCGCCGCGTATGCGATTCCGGTCATCTACGTGCCCGCGCTGATGATCTCGCACGTTGTCGCGTTCTATCTGCTGACGCGCCGGCAACCGAAGGCGGTTTGGACAATCGCCGGCGAAGCGGTCGCTTAGCGCTGTCCCTATCGAGCCGCACGAACCGGTAAGCGCGCGAGCGCACGGAGACACGGCTTCATGCGCCCGCTGTTGCCGGTGCACACGACCGATGCAATGCTGCAAACGCGAGCAAGTCGGCGTTCAATTGGTCGACGGTTGCGGATTTCATCGCCAAGTCGCGGTTTCACGAGTTGAAGGAACGCTCGGGCGCTCAAGAGCACTTCATCGATCTGTGCCGGCTACCGCGGCACCTCTGTAACGGGATGCACGTGCCTACCTCAGCTCATTCCGCCCGCAGAGCGACGACGGGGTCAACTCGTGCCGCCCTGCGCGCGGGAATAACCGCGGCGGCGAATGCTGCGGCCGCAAGCACGAATCCGGCAGCAGCGTGTAGCGGCTACACCAAGAAAGACGGTACGACGGTCAAACGGCAACGATCGAAAGTCTTCGGACGACGAGCACAAAAAAGAGAAGTCTCAGTCATCATCAACAAGGTCCGCGTCTCCGAAATCATCGAAGTCAACCAAGGCGCCGAAAAACACAGTCGCATCTGACACGGTCGCGCACGCCTCGAATGGCAGCACTCGATCCGATCGCTGCGACAACTGCGATCGTGATGAACACGGAAAGATCCTCCGGAGCGGAAAAGCGAAAACCGCTTTCCGCAAGAGACGCGCTCAACCGGACGAAGGACTCCCAGTCGGAACGCGATACAGCGCTGGCGGACTGAAACGCTCGACGAGCTGAAAGCGCTGAAACCCGTGGAGGTACGCTCGCGTCATCATCGAGCTTCATTTCGGCGGGATGCCTGACGGCCGTCGAAAGGTCGATGCTCGGGCCAACCGATCGGCTCGATCACGGTCACAATATTCTAGAGGCGTAGTTTGCCGGAACGAGCCCTACCGACTGCCAGCGACCGATTTACCAAAAGGACGTTGATTACATTTCCTGGTGTTGCCGTCTGCTTCGGTTACTCCTACACTGGATTTGAGACATCCCGGAGTTCAGTCGCAATCGCGACTGACGGCAACCGGCCATTGGACAGGCACGGTGCCATGCGCGACGAGCGCAGATGTGACCCTTCAAGGGTAATGGTTGTCCAAGCGGGCGAATCGCTCGACCTCCGGGTGTCTTCTTCGAGGAGACACCACAATGACGACACAGAAGCCTTCGAGCAGAATTGCCCGATCCCAGGTCATAGAATTTCTTTCCAGAGCAGACCTCCTTCACCTCCGTGGCAGACGCAACTACAACCGCTACATGCTGGTCACCAAGAAGTTCGTCGCCCCTGATAGCCCCGAGCGGCTTCGATGGCACAGAGAATCAGCAGAGGAATCTCGACGCGATGATGCTTGGAATCGTCGCCACGGTCCCATCCCTGGCGGCACAACCATCCTGCCGTGGCGCGACGAACATGAAGAAAGTGCGCGGACCTCTACATCTGCGCGGCTAATCAGTGGGTGACATCGTGGCAGACGGTCACATCCTGAAATTCGTTTCGCGTGCAGAGCACCTGGCGTGGCGGGCGCGATGGAAGAACGGGCGCTGGGTCAAGTTGTCGTGGACGCCCGAAGAAAGGAGCGCCATTCTCCGCCAGGACGAAGTGTATCGGCAGGCCGATACGAGTGGCAGGTGAGCCACGGGCCTGCCCCGGGAGGGGCGAGGGTGTTGGCATTCTCGATGAAGGGATTCACCGAACCGCGGGCGGCCCCAAACTCGACTCGCGGCGCGGCGGGTGCGGACGGTACATGAGACGGGCGCTTGGAACCAGTACTTCGGCTGGTGATTGACGCGAAGTGCAATTGGCCCTGAAGTTCATTTTTTGCCGTCTACTTCGTGCCGACGATCGATCGAATGCTGGTAAGGACCGTCTCCCACGCCGGCGCCTTCGGATTCAGGCCGTCGAAGTGAC
>JBKPSH010000015.1:0-64696 GCA_046734955.1 Acidobacteriota bacterium | reverse complement strand
GCGGCTCCCCCTTTTTTTCTTTTGGCGCTGGTAAAATGAGGTGCTCCTCGAAGGCGCCATGATCCTGTTCTATTCGCTGGTGCTCCTGCTGTCTCAATCGCCGCCGCAAGATCCGGCGCGGGAATTCGATAAGTTGATGACGCAGGCGGTACAGCTCCACCAAGCGGGAGACGTCCTTGGCGCGATTGACGCCTATCAGGCTGCGCTGCGCATCGATCCGAAACAGCCGAGCGCACGATCGAACCTCGGCGCGGCCTATGTGAAGCTCGGCAAGTACGACGAAGCGATCGATCAATACCAGCAGGCGCTCGCGATCGACGGCGCGAATTCATCGATCCGGCTGAACCTGGCGCTCGCGTACTATAAAGCCGCGCGGTTGCCAGAGGCGATCGACGCATTTCAAGCGGTGCTGGCCGCGGACGCCGTGAACAAACCAGCCATCCTGCTCCTCGGCGACGCGTTGCTTCAGAGCGGGCGCTTCCAACAGGTCATCGACACGCTGACGCCGCATCAGGAAGAGTTCTCGAACGATCTCGGGTTTGCCTACGTGCTCGGCACGGCGCTGCTGCGGAGCGGCGAGCGGGTTCGCGCGCAGACGTATCTCGATCGCATCTTCAGCGCCGGCGAGTCCGCGGAGGCGCATCTGCTGATGGCGACCGCGCAGATCGAATCGCGCGAGTACACCGAGGCGATCGCCGAGATCAAGAAGGCGATCGAGCTGAATCCTTCGTTGCCGACGGTGCACACGGTGTACGCGCGCGCGTTGATGGGCTCGGGTGATCAAGAGGCGGCCGTGCGTGAATTGCGCCGCGCCGTCGCCGCATCGCCCAACGATTTCGAAGCAAACCTCGAACTCGGCGCGCTCCTCCGTCGCGACGAGAAGCACGAGGAATCGACGGTGTACCTGCGGCGAGCGGTCCAACTCCGACCGCAAGATGTCACCGCCCGTTTCGGACTCGCAGGTGCGATGCTCTCGCTCGGCGATGTCGATGGATCGCGCCAGCTGCTCGAAAAGGTGATCGCGGAGTCGCCCGACTACACAGCGGCGCACGTGATGCTCGCGACGTGCTACTACCGTTTGAAGCGAACCGACGACGGCGATCGGGAGAAGGCGATCGCGGAGCGCCTGCGCGAGAAGGAACAGGCGCGCCAGCCTGGGGGGAAACGTTGATTGCGGCATTTGTGCTCGCATCGGCGACGTTGATCGCCGCTCAGACAGGAACGGCGCCGAAGCAGGCCGCGCCAGCACCGAAGACCGCGACACCTGCCGCGAAACCTGCGGCGCGCTCGAACACTCCGGCCAATCCCGAATTTGACAAGCTCGCGCGCGAAGCGGCGGCGGCGCGCGATGCGGGACGGATTGACGAATCGATTGCGCTGTATCAGAAGGCGATCAAACTGCGGCCGTCGTGGGCCGAGGGCTACTGGTCGCTCGGGACAGCGTTTTACGAGCTCGACAAGTACGCGGAGGCCAAGGATGCGTTCGCGCGCGTCGTGCGATTGCAGCCCAAGTCGGGCCCGGCGTTCGGGTTCAAAGGGCTGTGCGAAGTGCAGCTGAAAGACTACGAGACCGCCGTAGACGATCTGATGCACGCGACCGATCTCGGCATCGCCGAACCGAAAGACCTTATCGCTGCGGTGACCTACAACACCGCGATCGCGCTGACCCGCGTCGAGAAGTACGAGTTCGCGCTGACGACGCTGCAGAAGTTCGTGGCCGAAGCCAACGACGGCCCACGCATTATCGAAGCGTTCGGCATGGCGCTGCTGCGGATTCCGATGGTCCCGTCTGAGCTGCCGGCCGATCGCCGCGAGCTCGTGATGCTCGCGGGCCGCGCCGCGTACTATCAGGCGGCGCGAAAACCCGCCGCGGCAAAGTCCGCCTTCGAGCTGCTCGTCCAGCGCTATCCCGATACGCCGAACGTGCACTATGGATACGGCGTCTATCTGCTTGGCGACGATGCGGACCGAGGCATCGAGGAGTTCAAGCAGGAACTGAAGCTCTCTCCCGATCATCTTGCCTCGATCCTTCAGATCGCGTTCGAGTACCTGAAGCGATCCGACTGGGAGTCTGCACGACCCTGGGCGCAGAAAGGTGTCGATCTCGATGCTCGGGATTTCGCCGCCAGACGTGCCCTTGGACAGGTGCTGCTCGAGACCGGAGACACGGCTGGGTCCATCGAGCAGTTCGAAACGGGCGTGCGGCTGGCGCCCGACAGTCCGTCACTGCGATTCATGCTGGCGCGCGCGTATCAAAAAGCGGGACGCCAGGAGGACGCGGAACGGGAACGCGCAGAATTCCTCCGTCTCGATAAGCTCGTACGGAGCCGTAAACAGGGCACACAGGCCATCGGCGGCATTGACCGCGGCGGATCTCAGTAAGGGCAATGATGCGGACTAGATTCCAGGTAATTGCGATGGTCCTGGCGCTCAGCGCGTTCCCCGCGGCCGAGACACAACAACAGCCGCCCGCGCCGCACGCGAGCGGTACCGTGCAGGCTGAGACAACCGCGATCCTCGTTGACGTCGTAGTGCGAGACAGGAAAGGACAGCCTGTCACCGATCTGACGTCGAACGATTTCGAGGTGTACGAGGACGGCGTGCTGCAGGACATCGGTGCGCTGACCCGGTACACGTCAGACGCTGATGCGGCGGCGGTGACGTCAACAACTCCCGCGCCTTCACCGGCCGCGTCGTCCGGCACCGGGAAGCCGCCGGCCCAGCTCACGCCGGAGCCGGTCCTCGCGCTGATATTTGACCGCCTCACTCCCGAAGCACGCGTCGTCGCGCGCAAAGCGGCCCTCGGCTACGTCGGAGAGCGCGCGCAGACCGACGCGCGCATCGCCGTGTTTGGGATCGACCTCTCGCTGCTGACGTATCAGACCTACACCCGCGATGCCTCGCTGCTGAAGAAGGCGATCGCGGATGTGGGGGTGCGGAGCATTGCGCAGTTCGAATCACACGCCGACAAGGCGCGTGAGCTCGCCCAGCAGGCTGCGGGTGCGGGTGCCTCGATGTCTGCGCTGCAGGCCGGCGGACAAGGCGCGGCACAGGCAGCGCAGTCGGGCGGTGGTGCCGGTGCGGCGGATGCGATGTTCGCGCAAATGCAGCAGCGCACGCTCGAGACGTTCGACATGCTCGAGCGCGATGAACAGGGGCTGTCCACGACGAACGCCCTCATGGCCGTCGTCAACAGCATGCGCGAGTTGCCGGGCCGCAAGTCCGTGGTCATGTTCTCTGAAGGGGTAGCGATTCCCGCCAACGTCGCGGCGCGATTCCGATCGGTGATCGATACCGCCAATCGCGCGAACGTCAGCATTTATGCGATGGACGCCGGCGGTCTCCGTGCGGAGAGCACGACGCAACAAACTGCCGACAGTGTCAACGCGGCTGCCGCGCGCACGCTACGGCGGAACCCCACGGCCGACGTAGTCGGCGCGCCAATGACCGAAGCACTGGAGCGCAACGAAGACACGCTGCGTCGTGATCCGCACAGCGGACTTGGTCAGCTGTCCGACGAAACCGGCGGCGTGCTGATCGGCAATACGAACGATCTGACCAATGGACTGAAACGGATCGACCAGGACATGCGGAACTACTACATGCTGTCCTACGTGCCGAAGAACGACAAATTCGACGGCAGGTTCCGCGCGATCAGCGTCAAGGTGAAACGTGGCGGCGTGAACGTCGCGTCGCGCAAGGGCTACTACGCGGTTCGGAGCGCCGGGCCCATGCCCGTAATGTCTTACGAAGCGCGTCCGCTCGCGCTGCTCGACTCGACGCCAGTGCCCAATGCGTTTCCAAGCCGCGCGGCCGCGCTGAAGTTTCCGGAAGCGACGGGTGCGGAACTGACGCCGGTTCTGGTGTCGGTGCCCGCGTCCGCTATCACGTTTGTGACGACCGAAGACAAGACTTCGTACAAGGCGGAGTTCACGATACTGGTGCGGCTCCGCAATGCTGCGAACCAGGTGGTCGACAAAATGAGCCAGTCTTATGTGCTGACCGGCCCAATTGATCGGCTCGACAGTGTGAAGCAGACGAACGTGCTGTTCTACCGGGAGCGCGAGCTGAAACCCGGCGTGTACACGATGGAGTCGATCGTGCACGACGCGACCAGCGATAAGGCGAGCGCACGATTCGTCACGATCGAAGAATCTCAGATCAACGCGGGCGCGTTGCGCGCCAGCGACCTCGTACTCATCAGCGGGGCCGAGCGTGTGGCGAAAGCAGATCAGCGTCCGAGTAATCCGTTCCAGGCAGGGGATATGCTGCTGTACCCGAACCTCGGCGAGCCGCTCAAGAAGGGTACAGCGCGGGAGCTCGGGTTCTTCTTCACCGTGTATCCGCCCAAGGGCGCGAAGCTGCAGGCCACGCTGCAAGTGCTGCAGAACGGCGGCCAGCTCGCCACACTCCCGCTGACGCTTGACCAGCCCGACGCCTCCGGCCGGGTCCAGCAAGTCAGCCGGCTGCCCATCGGCTCGCTCGCCGCAGGCACCTACGATCTGCGTGTCGTCCTTTCCGACGGCCGGCAGCAGATCGCGAGATCGACGACGTTCAGAATCGTGGATTGAAGATGAGAGGAGCAGGCGCGGTGCAGACACGTAATACCGTCGTCATCATCGCGCTCACGCTTAACGGCCTCGTCACCGCGCAGAGCCCGGCGCCGCAGCAGCCTCAGTCGCAGAGCTATTCGGCGGGCGCAACCGCCGTTCTTGTCGATGTGGTCGTGAGGACGAAGCAGGGCCGGCCACTTCAAGGCCTGACGGCGGCGGATTTCGAGGTTTTCGAAGACGGCGTCCGCCAGAAAATCGGCTCGTTCTCCGTCGTCGAACGTGCGGGCGGGATTGGAATCCGCGTTGGGCGCCGCGTGAGCGCGCCGCCGTCCGCGGGAAACGCGACGCCTAGCTCCCCGGAATCGTCGCCGGCCGCGCCGTCGGACAGACCGGTTGTCGCCATCGTGTTCGACGCGCTCAAGCCGGACGCCCTCGAGCTGGCACAGAGAGCCGCAACTGCCTACCTGCCGATGAACGGCGACACCGATGCGTACGTCGGCGTCTTCGCGGCGGATCCGGGACTGCGCGTTCTTCAGCCCTATACAGAGGACGTGGCGCTTGCCCGTCGCGCCGTGCACAACCTGACCGCGGCTCCGACGACGCAGCAGCAGATTGAAGCGGAGCGGCGGCAGACGCTCAACAATCGTCTCAATGCTCTCGACGCGTTTGGCATCGGCAGGGACACGGCCGTCTTCTCCCCGGATCCCGGCGCCAACGCGACCACCGCTGCGGCGATCGTAGAGCAATTGATGACGGAGCTCGAGCTGAACATGCTTCGATCCTCCGAGTCGCTCGATCGCGATCAGCGCGGTTTTGCCACCGCCAACGCGCTTCTCGCAGTAATCCACTCGCTGAGCGTGCTGCCCGGACGCAAGACGCTCGTGTATCTGTCGGAGGGTCTGCCAGCGTCGCCAGCCATGCAGGCGCGGCTGACTTCGATCGTGAGCACTGCGAATCGGAGCAATGTCAGCGTCTATACGATCGATGCGGCAGGCTTGCGTGCGCAGAGCACGTTGTCGGAGACGCGACGCGAGATGGAAGAGGCTGGGAAGGAGCGCCTCCGCCAGACGAACGTCAGCCGCGACCCCGCCGAACCGATGACGCGCATGGTTGAGCACGCCGAGGATCTCCTGCGGCTCGATCCGCAAGGAGGTCTCGCGCAACTCGCCGAGGACACCGGCGGGTTCCTGATCCGCGATACCAACGACCTGAGTTCGGCGTTCCGTCGGATCGACGAGGACAACCGCTTCCACTACGTCCTGACCTATTCGCCGACGAATCCCGAGTTCGACGGAAAATTCCGAGCGATTCAGGTCAAGGTGCACCGCGATGGCGCGCAGGTGTTTTCGCGCAAGGGCTACCTCGCGGTCCGCCGTCCCGCAAGCGGAGTTCTCGGCTATGAGTCCGCGGCGCTGGCTGCGCTCGACCGCGGCAAACCGCCGAATGATTTTCCGATCGGCGCGAGCGGGTACGTCTTCCCTGATCCGAAGGGCACTGCGGCCGTGCCGGTCGTTGTGCACCTGGCGACCGGCAATCTTCGCTTCACCGTCGACGAGGAGAAAGGCACGTATACCGGCGAAGCCGTGATTGTTGCGCGAATCAGGAACGCGGCCGGCAAGACCGTCCAGACGCTGAGCCAGCAGTATTTCCTCAGCGGCGCGTCAAAGGACGTCGCGACCGCGAGGGAAGGGGACATTCTCTTCTACCGCCAGCCCGATCTCGCGCCGGGTGTGTACAGCCTCGAAACCATCGTCCAGGACGTTCTCGCGCAACGGGCGAGCGCCAGGTTATCCACACTGACAGTGCCGGTGATTACGCCCGCTCACGTTCCCGCCAGCACGCTCGTCGTGGTCCAGCGTACCGAACGGATCGCGACGTCCGAGCGCCGATCGAATCTGCCGTTCTACTACGGCGAAATGTTGCTCTACCCCAATCCTGGCGATCCATTCCGCGTGGGACGCGATGCGGAGCTGATGTTCTACTTCTCGTTCTACAGAGGAATTGGCGAGACACCAGAGGCCACTCTCGAGATCCTGCACAGCGGCGAGTCGCTCGCGTCCGTTCCGGTCGATATGTCGGGACTCGCGGCTCAAGGACGCGTGCAACATGTCGGCAAGCTGCCGATTGACCAGTTCCCGGTAGGAACCTACGAACTGCGGTTGCGACTTCGATCGGGGACGAGCGAGGAAACGCGCAACACGTTCTTCACCATCGCACGTTAGTCGGCGCTATTTCTTCGCTGCCTTCGACGGATTCAGCCAGACTTCAACCCACGACTTTGCCGGCTTATCGGGTGAAAACGTTCCGGTGAGGATATCGACGTCGCCGTCACCGTCGACGTCGGCCACGTCGAGGGTCGCATGCCGGGGAAATCCCATCTCGATGGTGTGGCGCACGAACACCCCGGGCCTGGTCTGCTCCAGCCACACGAGTGCTGGCAGTGTGCTGTCATCGGCGTTCGATGCGCCTGGCAGCAGCGCGGATGCGACGATGTCAAGGTCACCATCACCATCAACATCGACAGCCATGGCGCGATGGACGGAGGGCATCTGCGTCAGATCATGAGCCTGGAACCGGCCCTCGCCGCCCGTGTTTTCCAACCACTGAATCCCGTGATACGGCTTTACGAGCGCGTCGTCCATCGTGTCGCCGTGCGTGAACAGCACGTCGGGATCGCCGTCTTTGTCGAGGTCGACAACTTGTATTCCTGTCGATCCCCAGTTCGGATGCGGCGCTTCATAGAGGACGCGAGGCACGAACGAGAAATCCCCTTTGCCGCTGTTGATGTACGCGACGACCGTTTCGTACTGCTGTGAGAGCAGCGCGATGAAATCCAGGTTGCCGTCCTTGTTGAGATCGATCGGAACGATGTGAATCGCGCCCGGCCGCGGGTCGATGATGTGCGGGGCGAACGACGCCTGACCCGAACTGCTCGATTGGTTTTCAAGGATCGCGATGTGGCCGGTCGTCCGCCAGCCAAACGCGGCGAGGGCGAGATCGATCTTGCCGTCGCCGTTGAAATCGCCGGCTTCAACGTCGGCGACACGTGGCAGCCCATCGGCCCAGAATCCGCCGAACTTTCCACCGCCGAGGGCACGCATCCAGATCATCGCGCCATCGGTATGATCGCCCGGGAGGAACTGACCGAGATCCGCGATGAGCAGGTCTTTCATGCCGTCCCCGTCGACGTCAGTGAACGTGACGTGATCGGGATGCGGAATGTCGGCGATTACCTTTAGCGGGCTTTGCGGCTGCAGGCGTCCCCAGAACACTGTTCCCTGAAACATCTCCGTCCCGATCACGTCGAGCTTTCCGTCACCGTCGAAATCCGCGAGCTGCACGTTGGATACCGCCGGATTATCCGGCGCGTCAGGAACGCTGAGTCCGTAACTCGTGAACTTCAGCGGCGACTCTGAGACAGCGGGCCACGGCTTCGGCGCCTCGAGACGCTCGGGTGCATTGGCCTCCATGTACCGGAGTGCTGCTGCCATGTCAGGAGAGAGCTCGACGGAGCTGAGATCACCTCTCGGCTGCGTCTTCTTGTCGCGCAGGTACATCATCTTCGCGATCTCGTGATGCCACTTGCTGCGGGGAAGGATGTCTGGCGTCGGAAATCTGTGGCACGGAGTACACGCCGCGCGCGCGGCCTTCTCGTCGTCGGTAGCCGCTGGATTTGACGAAGTGGATTGCTGGCTTGCGAGGAGGAGAACGGCGGTCGCGCCTACCGCAGCGATGAGTGAGATGATCCAGGCAATCGCGCCACCAGTGAGGCGCGCAGATAGGGGCATGACTGCGATGCTAACACTGAAGCCCGGCGGCTTGCCGCGTCGAGTGTTATTCGATGATTTGGAATTTTACCCGGCGCGTCTCGCGGTTACCGTTGGCGGCGACTATCACTGCGAACTCATACTCTCCTGCCGTGAGATTTCCGATCGGTACCTGACTCACGTGCCAGATTCGTCCTTCCGCGTCCGGCGTTCCGAGCGGCAGCGCGGTCTCGCCGAGTGCTCGATTGTCTTGTGACAACGTCAGCAGTGCGCTTGCCGGCACGCTGCCCGGGATCACGTTAAATGCCAGCGTCAGCGTGGCTGACTGGCGTTTCGAGATCGGCTCGCCGAGGCTCGGATACAGGAGCACGTCGCCGTAGTAGAGCGGGTTGGTCACGTCACGTTCGGCCGCAGGCACCTGCTCGGTGCGTTGAACGATCATCAGACTGCTCACCTGTGGGTGGCCGGTGCGCTTCGCAGGTACGCTCACCGGCGCGGTTCCTGCACCCGCACGCTGAGCGAGCGCGTCGTGCACAACGTACTCGAACGTGTAGGAGCCGGAGGGCAGCGTTGGTTGGCGAAAGAACAGCACTTGCCCGCGCAGGTTTGATGGCAACCGGTAGCGTTGGCTTCCTTTTCGAACGATCTCGCCGGTCGCATCTTTCAGCCGCGCGAGAATGGTGAAGTCGGTCTGACTCGCGCTTTGCTCAGCGAGAGCACCGCCGTCCGTTGCAACGACCACCGCCAGCCGTGCGTCACCGGCACCGGGTTGCGGGAATACGAATGCATTCGCGCGCACCGGCACCTGTGTTGGTAGCGGTGTTCTTTCCAGCGCCGCGATCGCCGGGCCTTCATGGGTGAGGAGGGGCAGCAATCCTGGCGACCGCACGGCGAGATAGCCGCTTCGGGCCCGCACGGTCACTTTTCGCCCCGGCACCTTGACCGAGATACGTCGCCATTCTCCGTGGAAGTCCGCATTCGTCGGCATGTAGGTGAGCAGGTAGTGGAAGCGGCGGTCGTCATCGATCTCTCGGAAGCCGGCGACCAGATCGTTCGTGTTGTTGATCAAGAACCCGCCCGTTCTATCCGCGAGTAGGCGCAGGCTCACCGCAGGATCTCGGCGAAGGTTGTCTTCGTTCAACTCCAGCGCATCCAGCAGCTTTCCCGCGGGCTTGTCCGGGTCGCGGTGCAGTGCCTCCGCGCCGGTCGCATTGACTCTTCTGCCCGTTTCACTCTGCCCACTGTGCACGCGCAGCCCAGCGGCATCCAGCGAATAGACGCTTACGTTGAACCGGTTTGCCGTCGCCACAACGGAGTCGAACTGCGTCTGAACGTTCGACGGAATTGCCAGTGCTTCCGCGAAGAAGATGACGGTCTTGCGGCCGGGCAGTTCACCGAGTCCCGCGATGACCGCCATCAGGCTGTTGATCGTCGCGTGCCCCTGCTGGTCGCGCGCCATCGCTTCGAATGCCCGTTCCATCCGATCCATCATGGCGACGAGGCTGATCTGGGGCGTGCCACCCGGGTCGACCGTGTTTGTGTTGTTCGGATCGACAGGATTTGCGCGCCCTTCGGATTCAGCACTCGCGGTCGGTGGAACGCCCGGATCCGGATCGCCGTAGGCGCGCGGACCGATGCGCAGCCGATCGAAGTTCCCGGTCACGCGTGACGCTGCCTCGTCGATCGCTTTCTTGACGCGCGCGCGATCGGTCGTGAACGTCTGCAGCGTGACGAGTGACAGGTCCGAGATGAAGACGCCTGCGAAATCCTGAGCGCGACGGGTTTCGAGGTAGGTGAGTGCACCTTTGTGCGCGAGCGCCCGCGCCTCCGGAGAGAGGCGATCGAAGACGAGTGCGACGAATGTTGGCGCTGCGACCGGTGCAGCAGCCTGGCCGGCAGGTGACGCTGAAGCTCCCGGCACACCTTTGGCACTCGCGGATTTCGTAACTCCGTCTGAGGAGTCTTCGACGACGGTGAAGTCTCGTATCTGCTGAGGAACATCGTCCTCGAGCAATTGAAAGTCTGTCCGCTCCAGATTTGTTACCGGACGTCCGCGCTGGTCGCGCACCACCACGTCGACGGTGACCGCCGTCGCAGCAGCCTTGAAGCGGCTGTCTTGTTGCTCCTGCGACGACGCCGCCGCAGCGGCAACCGCGAGGAGGACGATCGCACTACTTGCCAGTTGCGCTGGATGTCGCCGCCACATATCCCGGCCTCGCGCGTACCGTCATTTTTGGGCGCTTTACCTTCACGCTGATCTTACGGAACGTCCCATCGAGCTTCGTGTTTGTGGGTTGATACGCGAGGAGGTAGTACGTCGTCCGCTCGCGCTGCATGCGCGCGACGCCGGCGCCGAGATCGTTCGTGTTCTCGACGAGGAACCCGCCGGTGTCCTTCGCGAGCCGGCCGAGCACCGCGGTCGGCCGCGAGTTCAGCATCTCCTCTTGCGCTTCCATTTCCTTGGTCCACGCGCCGTTGTTATCGCGCTTCTCGTCGCCGAGGCCCCTCCTTCCAGCGACCGCCACGTTGCGGCCCACTTCTGCCTCTTTGCTGTGCACGCGGAGACCTGCGGCGTCGATGGGATAAACGATGATGTTCGCTCGATTGGCTTCGCCGATCAGTGCATCGAACTTCGGTTTCATGCGATCGGTCACCGGCAGATTTTCGGTGAAATAGAGGATGCTTTTCCGCCCTGGAAGCGCACCGAACGAGCTCACGACCGCTCGCAGTCCGGCAAGTGAAGCCTGGCCGTCGAACTCAGCGAGGAACCGCTGGTACCCTTCGCGCATCCTCATTTCCATCTGCATCATGATCCACTCGCTCGGATCCTTGCCTTTGACCTGATCGAGCTTTCGCTGACGGTCGGCGACGTCACCAAACCCGCCACCGGCGGACTCGGCGCCTGCAGTGGGAGAGAGATTCGGATCCGTACCGTAAATGCGTTTGGTTTCAGGTTCGGCAGCGGCCGATGAATTCGCGCCCGGAGTTGCAGAGACGACATCGACGGCGCGTGCGAGATTCTCCCGCTCGTTCGTGAACGGCTGAAACGTTCTCAGCGATAAGTCGGCAAGGAACACTCCCGCGTAATCATGGGGAGGCGTGAGCGTCGAGACGTACGCGAGGGCGGCCCGGCGTGCGAGATCGCGTGACTCTGGAGAAAGGCGATCGAACAGGATCGCGGTCACGCTGGGAGTAACGGCGGTCCGTGGTGCGCTTCCTGCGGTAGATGGCACCGCCATTTGGACGCCAGTTTCGCCATTCACCGACGCAGTGCCATTGACCGGTTGGATCAATCCCCTGTGTACGAGCGATGCCGAGATGATCGTCTGGCGAACTCCGTCCTCCGACAACTCGAAATCGGTGGGCACGAGATCCAGAACCGGATTCCCCTTGTTGTCGATGACGGTGACGTCAACGGTAACGCCAGTCGTAACGGTTTTGATTGGCGGCTGCTGCTGGGCGCTGACCAGACAGGTCATGCCGACTGCGAGGGACACCGGGAGGGCTGCACGTCGCATGGACTCACCTCGCGCGCGGTCGCTGGCTCTGTTAGTTTACTGCCTCGCGGCTTCTTTGATGACGATTTCGCGGTTCAACGGCACATCGCGCAAGCTCTGGCGTGTATCGCTCGCTGGCCACCAAACCTCGAGTGTAGAAACTCTGCGTCCCTTGCCCAATCCGATGTGTTGCGCAAACGGCGACGACCCGAACGAGCCGCCGGTTGAGACTTCGCGATATCTGATGCTCCCGTCGTCGAGCGTGACCTTGATTTTTGCGCCGATCGCTGCGCGATTGGTTTTGGTACCGACAAGCTTCACGTCGATCCAGTTCGCATCGTGCCCGGGGTTCTTGAACAGCGCGCGATAGTACATGTCGCCAGGCACGAAACCGCCGATGTTCTCGAAGATGTCAACTTGCCCATCGCCGTCGAGATCGGCGAATGCGACGCCGTGTCCTTTCTGGAGATGGCCAGTGCCCGTCGCCGCCGTGACGTCAACGAAGTACTTGCCATCGTGATTGCGGTACATGACATTGGGCATCAACGCGGCATAGGACGGTGCGCCGGTGCCAAGATAGAAGTCGAGGTATCCGTCGTTGTCGATGTCGCCGAAGTTGGCGCCCATCGCAGGGACGACATGATCGAGCTTGACCGACGCGGTGACGTCCTCGAATCCCCCCTTGCCGTTATTTCGATACAGCTTCATCGACTCTGCCTGACGTGGCAGCTTCAACATGTCGCGGACGACCTCCGTGACGGACGGCACGAAGTTGGTGACGAAGAGATCGAGCCATCCGTCGTTGTCGTAGTCGAAGAACCAGGTCGTAAAGCTCATGATCGGCTTTTCGACGCCGAGCGCCTTTGCGCGTTCGGTGAAGGTGCCGTTCCGTTCGTTGTGGTAGAGAAAGTTCTCGCCGACGTAGTTCGACACGTACAGGTCGGGATATCCGTCGTTGTCGTAATCGCCCCACGCCGCACCTTTGGTAAACGCCGCGCGGTTCACGCCCGCGGCCTTTGCCACATCCACGAACGTGCCATTGCCCAAATTGCGGAAGAGCGCGCTCGGCGCCTCCTCGTGGCCGACAAACACATCGACGAAGCCGTCGTTGTCGAAATCCGCCCAGGCTGCAGAGTGTGTGCGGTACAAGGCGCTCGACAGCCCGCTCTCGCGCGTGACATCGGTGAAAGTGCCGTTGCCGTTGTTGCGCAGCAGCGAGTTCCGCATCGCAAACTCCCAGCCTCCGCGCATCACGAACAGGTCGATCCGGCCGTCGTTGTTGTAGTCCGCCGCTGTGAGGTTGAGGCCGCCCAGTTGGTCCGCGAGATGCGCGGCGTCGGTGAGGTCACGAAAGGTGCCGTCGCGCTCGTGATGATAGTACCGAAGCGGGAGGCACGAATCGACGGTCGAGAGAACGACGTCGAGCAGGCCGTCGTTGTCGATGTCCTCGATAACCACTCCGCCAGCGAGTCCTGGCTCGGCAAGTCCCTTCTCTGCCGCGACGTCAACGAAACGCCCGGGATCCTCGGCCGACGTGAACACGGCGGGATCGATCCTGTACTCCTTCGGCACACCTTCCGGGTAGGTGCCGAGCGTCATGTGCGCGACGTTCAGCAGCCAGCGCATGTCGAGGTCGTCAGGATGCTCCTCAAGGTACGCGGTCAGATACTTCGCCGCGTTCTGCGATCCGGACGGCATGTGGTGACGGCCGCTTTCGCGGATCGGAACGATGCAGCTCGCCGACGCATGATTGCCGATGCAGTTTTCCAGCTCGCCGCGGCGCAGTTCCGTGACGCCGAGGACAGCTGCGAGGTACGCCCGCGCGGGAACGAGGTCGGGAAGCCGCGCTGCGTGCTGCAGGGCGCTGCGGTAAGCCGTGGTGAGCTCGTCGGCGGCGCGCGTCAGCTCACCCTGGTATCCGCGCAGCTGTCCCAGTGACTTCCGCGTCCAGATAATCTCGCTGACGTCCTGCTCGGCGGCTGGCTTCGCGACGAGTGATGCGAGATACCGCTCCGTGGTGCTGATCGTAGACGTCACCGCCTGCTGTTTCGTGTCGCAGATGGAGCGGAGATTCTCGGGATCCGAGGGACGCTCCATGAATCGTCCCACCTCTTCGCGGCCCGAGACCTCGAGGACAGTTCGATAGTCACCCGCGCCGGATGAGCGCCGATTCCACGTGCGATCGTCTGGCGTCTCCTGCCCCGTCGGGGTAGCCGCGGGGCGCGCGGATTGCTGGGCCGCGGCGGAGAGTGCCGCGCCGACAATCGCAGCGATCACGGTCGCGAAAAACCTTGTCACTTCATTTCTCGAAGACGACGTTGTCGAAGATGACCATCCCTTGTTTGCTGAAGTCGCATTGATCGCAAAACGCGGTCAAATTGATCGACGTGAGCTCCTTGAAGATGTTCTTCGGATCGACGCGCACCGGTGCCCACGCGGGCTGCGTGAATCCCGAGAGCGGCACCTTGTAGGTGTTGAAGCCCTGGCGCACCTTGAACGTCATGAGTGGCCAGGCAAAGCTCGAGTCCTTGCCGGTTGACTTGCTTACCGCTTCGAGACGCAGAATCTCGATCCCGGTCGCGTACACCTGCAGCGAGAGCGTCTTGTAGCCGGACACGTCTTCGGACACGGGTTTGGCGTCGGCGTCGGGCAATCCGTGCATTTCCACGGTGACGCCGGTCCACGGGTTTGGCGCGTGCAGCACGTAGTCGAATTTCGCCGCGTGATTCGGATCGCCCGGTTTGATGTGCACCAGCTCCGGGGCAGGAGGATCTACGCCCGGCGCTCCCTTGAACTCGCTCTTGTGCACCTTGCTCTCTTCGTAGCCGAACATCTGAATGAGACCGCCACGTGACGTCACTGGACGTCCGTTCTCGGTTTTTTCGAAGTCCGCAAACACCAGCGACTTCGAATCCGAGGCGGCTTTTTCAGGCGGTCTTTCCTGCGCCGTCACTGAGGCGGTCATCGCGCCGCCGAGACACAGGGCGGACAGCAACCCGGTCAACCGACGCGTCACTCCGACACCTCCTTGACTGAGTGGGACATGCGGATTCTATTCCAGGATTGATCATTGCCGGGGTCCGTTCTCCGTGATCCGGTCTCCGGCAAGCAGCGCGCGTTCACGGAACAAACGTAGCGCCCGGAGACCGGGCTGTGACTTCTGTTGCGGGGGTCGCCAGGCGAGTCCGGAACAACAAGCGCTCGCCCTCTGTCGCTACGAGCTCCAGATCAAACGCATCCCGGGCGAACTCAATGAGCCCTGGCGAGGCACGAGATGTGTTGACCATGACGTATCCGATATTCAGCTCGGCGAGCATCTCGTGCGCCCGGTGCACGGCGTCGGCGCGGCGTTCGGGAGTGAGCGTCTTGCCTTCGCTGAGATCCATCAGTGCGGCAGTGACTCTCCGCCGAGTGTATTCCGCGACATCAGCTGACGGCAGGCGCGAAACGTAGCCGCCGATCAGGCGCTTGCCGTGATGCGTCTGAAAGAACTGATATGCCGGACTGGTATTTCCAAATGCGGTCATTCCGTCCCGCAGACCGAACGGCAGGCAAAGAACGGAGACCGGGCGGGGATCTGCTGCGACCGCGTCGAAGAAATGAGGAACGGCCGCGCTGTAAATCGTGCGCGGCGAGGGCAGCAATTCCAAGAGGAGCAATGCAGTGACGGCGGTCACCATCATCACCGGCCGCTTGACGCGGGTCTTGAGATCGCGGATCGCAAATGCCAGGAGGAGTGCGACTCCCAGCATCACGACCGCCATCATCCGCGGCGGCATTCGCGCCGCGCCGATGATGGGCACGTAGCGCAGAAGCGCCCACGGTGTCGGTACGTAGAGATTGTGCCCGGCCACGTGGATGAACGGCCCGAGCGCCAGACATCCGAAGAACGCTGTGAACACGATCCAGTAGCGGGGAGCAAATCTCCGCGACCACCATGTTGCCAGTCCCAGGATTGCAATCACGGTCCACGGAATCGAAGCAACGTTCTCAATCGGTGTGTGCGGCAGGCTTGCGAGCCAGCCTTCAAAGAATCGTCCGAACAACGGATGCAGCGGGTTGGGCGTAACGAACGTAAGCAAATCCAATCCAGCAGCGCTGCTGCGCCAGAACACCTTGGGACTGATCCAATGACGCTGTCCGGCCGGCGCCGAGACCTGCACCAGCACGGGACCAAGCACCGCGAGACAGGTGATCGCCGCGATGACGATGCTGCGAATCGACGGCAACGGCGATGGTGTGGTCCATCGGATTCGGCGCTGCAACGACACCCATACGCGAAGGCCAGTCGCGAGCGTCAGCAGGAGCACGGGCGTATAGAGCTGCGTCATGCTGACCCGAAGACCCCACACGCTGAACCGTCCGCCGCCAGTTGTGATGATCCATCCGGTAAGCGCCGTAAAGGCGACGATGATCGTATCGAGTGTGACGCGGACGATCGGTCGGGCCAGGGGAGCCGGACCGGAATCGCGAGGCGCGATCGCGGAGTAACCAGTGGCAACGGCGGCGATCAACAGGCAGTAAACGGCGTAATACGGATCGCAGAGATAGGCGAGGGCGATAGTGGCACCCACCGCTGCCGCAACGCCCGGACCTGATCCGGATCGCATGCGGTCGAACAACAGCGCAAACAGTACCAGCGGCGCCGTCTGGACGAGACTGAAGTGCTCCGACGTCCGCGCGCTCATGAATGGAGAGAATCCGAAGAGCAGTCCGGCCAGCCATGCGGCGCCGGCATCTCCGGTGAGACGGATGGCGAAAAGGAACATTGCATACGCGGACAACACGCCGCTGCCGATGATCAGGATGTTGAAAGTGCGGACCGTGCCGAGCAGTGGCAGCAACGGAAATGCGATCGCGTCGGCGACCGCGGTGTAGTTGTGGAGCGCCAGCGGCACGGGGTCGGCCAGCGACATGATCTCGAGCGTCGCGAAAGGAAATTGATGGTGGGCAACGACCTCGTGCCGGAACACCCATAGATTCCAGACATAGACGCCCGTGTCTTGCGAGATGGGACCAGGAAGGGCGGTCGAGAGGTGCCGCGGCAGGGGCCAGGCAAACGCAATCGCGACGGCCGCGTATGTGGCGAGCACGACGAAATGCAAACCGAGGCGGCTACGGAGATCGGTAAGTCGGTTCGTGTTCTTCAATGACGTTCTGTTCGCGGCATAGGAGCATAGTCGAAGAAAGACTAAACTTGTACGCATTCAAAAGCCGCATCGTAGCTAAAGGACCGTGGCCGAACTGAACCGTTGGTGGGCACTTGTCGTGGTTTGTCTGTGGGTCGGTGTAATTTCCCTGCCGATGTCGGCCGCCACGGTCGTACGGGCAGGCTCGGCCAGTATCTCCAACGATCCAGACGCTGCTACGTGGACGATTCGCTCGGCAGGAACATCCCTGACCCTGGAATTCGACGGGACCCACGATTTTCGCGTACTTCGGCTTGCCTCGTCGACCGGTGAACCGCGCACGATTGGCTCCCTTCCCGATACCCAGATCAATGTCGCAGGCAAGACGCTGCCATTTGGAAATCGTTCGGCAGGATTCGTGTTTCAGAACGTCGCGACATCGGCCGATGGCTTCACGGTCAAGCTCGACGTGACCTACGACGTGCCGTCCGTCCGACTGCGAACTACCCGGCACTATGTGGCAGCCAGCGGCTCTCCAACGTTTGAGACATGGACGACTTTTGCCTCGACCGGGGCCGCCGTCAGTGTTTCGGATCTGAATGCGTTCGCATTGACGATCCCCGCCGGGACTGTTCATTGGGTGAATGGTCTTCAAGGGGACGGCGTCGAAGAGGCACGCGATTCGGCGTTCACCCTACAGCAGCGCGCGCTGACGAGCGGCGAGCGGCTGACGCTCGGTGCGACCGGCCGTTCGTCCGAGCAAACAGTGCCCTGGTTTGCGGTCGATAGTGGGCGTGAGGAGTTCTACGCTGGGCTGTTGTGGTCGGGCGCCTGGTCGCTCGTCGCTGCGCGAAACGGCGACAGTCTCGATCTGAGACTGGGTTTGCCATCGATGTCGACCAGCGTGTCGGCGCCAGTCGACGGGCCACACGCGTTCTTCGGCGTCACCCCCGGCGGGCTGGGACACACATCCGCCGCGCTGCGCAGATTCATCGTGCACAACCTTCGCGGCGATCGGTCGTTCAATCCTCGCGTCACTTACAACACGTGGTTTGCATATGGTGTGCAGATTGACGAATCGTCCATGCGTGCAGAGATCGATGGAGCAGCAGGACTCGGCGCGGAGCGGTTCGTCGTTGATGCAGGATGGTATGTCGGCGCGGGACGGGCCGGCGCTGGTGACTTCAGCTCGGGACTTGGAAGCTGGCAGGTGGATCCGAGTCGATTTCCGTCGGGACTCGGCGCACTCACCGAGTACGCGCACGATCGCGGACTGACCTTTGGACTATGGGTGGAGCCTGAGCGAGTCGCACTGTCGACCATCGGACGGAGCGGGCTTGCGCAAGAGATATGGTTGGCGAAAAACGGCGGCAAATACGGATCGTCAGAATTCGCACAGCTGTGTTTCGGGAGCGCTGGCGCGCGGCAATGGGTGTTCGATCGGCTCACGGCGCTCATCGATGCGGCGCATCCTGATTATTTGAAATGGGACAACAATTTCTGGATCAACTGTGATCGATCGGGTCACGTGCATGGGGCAACGGATGGCAATTTCATGCACGTCAACGGCCTGTACGAAGTGCTCTCGAGATTGCGCGAGCGCTATCCCGAGTTGGAAATTGAGAATGTGTCGGGAGGCGGCAACCGCCTTGACCTGGGAATGATGCGGTATACAGACACCGCGTGGATGGATGACCGGACGGCTCCGTCGGCAAAGGTGCGTCATAACATTCAGGGACTGAGTGCGCTCTTTCCTCCAACCTACCTGATGTCGTTTGTCATCGGCGATCGCGACGAACCTTTGAGGAATCCGTCCGATCTGCCGCTGATTTTCAGAAGCCGAATGCCGGCGATCCTGGGACTGTGCTTTCGCACCACCGACCTCGACGACGAGGAAGCCGAGGCCATGCGCCTCGAGATCGACACCTACAAGAATCTGAGGGCGACGCTGGCGGAGGCATCGGGAGCTTTATTGACGCCACAAGCATCATCGGTGAATGGCCCGGCCTGGGACGTGTTGCAGACGACGTCAGACAGCATGCACCCAGTTGTGCTCTGGGCGTACCAGACCGACCGCGCCGCCGAGCGCACGTCCGTCCGCCCAATCGGCCTGCAATCCGATCTGATGTACGACGTTCAGTCGTGGAACCACGGTTCGCTCGGGGCGATCTCGGGATCGTCGTTAATGGCGGACGGCGTTGAATTCACCGCATCACCGTACAGCGCCGCAGACACGATCCTGTTGTTTCCCGTGCGAGGGCGGTAAAAGGGATACCGGATCGAGTTCGTTGTCCGGGATCCGGGATCCGGGATCCCGGTAGTATTCAGTTTGAGCTACGATGTTCGCGCTCAAGGAGACCTCCGATGATTGATCGCCGAACGTTTCTGGCTTCAGCTGCAGGGTTCGCGTTCACGACACGCGCGGCGCGGGCGAGTGTTCAAGGGGCGAACAATCGCATCCGCATCGGCATAATCGGCACCGGCGGGCGAGCCCGGGGATTGATGAACCTGTTGAAGCGGCTGCCCGGCAACGAGATGGTGGCGATTTGCGACGTCTACGAACCACGTCTGTTGCAGGCCGCCGAGATCGCCACGACCGCGGCGACCAAGGTCGCCGACTACCGCCGCATCCTCGACAATCGTGAGATCGACGCCGTCCTGATCGGAACACCCGACCATTGGCACAAAAAAATTACGCTCGATGCCGTGGCAGCAGGGAAGGATGTTTACGTCGAGAAGCCAATCTCGCACACCCTGGAGGAAGGGGTCGAGATGGTCAAAGCCGTCGAGGCCTCAAAACAGATTGTGCAGACCGGCACGCAGCAACGCAGCTGGGATCACTGGGTGCTTGGAAAACAGATCGTCGACTCCGGGCGACTCGGACAGATCACGTTCGTCCAGACGTACTGGTATCAGCACGCGACTGCCGGCAACTATCCCGCGGTCTCGATGGACAAGCTCGATTGGAAGACATGGCTTGGGTCGGCCGCCGATCGTCCGTTCCAGCCGGAGCGCTTTTTCCAGTGGCGTCACTTCTGGGATTATGGCGGCGGACAAATCACGGATCTCATGACTCACTGGATTGACGTCGTTCACTGGTACATGGATGTGGAGGCGCCGCTGACGACGGCGGCGACCGGCCGCAATTACAACCTGAAGACCTGGGAGGCACCCGACACGGTCAACGCGACGATCGAGTTCCCGAAGGACTTCCTGGCGGTGTATCTCGGCACCTACGTGAGCAAGGTGGACGACGGTGGCCTCGAGTTCCGCGGCGATCGCGGCACACTGAAGATCGATCGTGCCCGGCTGGCGTTCTATCGCGACGATGCGGCCTATGCTGCGGGAACGCTGACACCGGAACCGGATATCTATGTGCGGTCCAGCGGCGACGGCACGCTCTCGCACTTGCAGAACTGGCTCGACTGCATCCGCAGCCGCAAGACACCGAACGCCAACGTTCGTGTCGGCCACCAGGCGGCACGGACATCACATCTGACAAACATGGCGCTGCGGTCCGGAAAGACCGTACGTTGGAACAATGCCGCGAGCAAGGTCGAGACCTAGGCCGCGGAAGAACACGGAAATAACCGGCCACGGAAGAACACGGATTAACACGGAATAGCCAGCCACGGAAGAACACGGATTAACACGGATAAAATGCATGGACTCATGAATCATCGGGCGCCGTCCATTTCATCCCGCCGCCAGTTCCTCGCTCTTGTCGGCTCCGTCACTGCATCGAGCTTCATGCCCTTTCGTCGCGCCGTGGTGGCCGCTGCGCCGCTGTTCGAAGAAATACCGGCGTCGGTCAGCGGCATCAACTGGGTTCACGAGAATGCGATGTCGTCGAATCGCTATCTGCCGGAAACCATGGGGCCGGGAGTGGCGTTTTTCGACTACGACAACGACGGGTGGATGGACATCTTCATGGTGAACAGCGGCACCGCCGACTTTTACAAGCCGCCGGCGCCGCTCAAAAACGCGCTCTACAAGAACAATCGTGACGGGACGTTCACCGACGTCACCGACAAGGCAGGCGTGGCTGGCGGACAGAACTTCGGCATGGGTTGTGCGATTGCCGATTACGACAACGACGGCTATGCCGACATCTTCGTCACGGCGTACGGTCAATGCACGCTGTATCACAACAATGGCAACGGTACTTTCACCGATGTCACCTCGAAGGCAGGACTTGCAGCGCCGGGATGGACGACGAGCGCAGTCTGGTTCGATTACGACAACGATGGGAAGCTGGATCTGTTTCTCTGCAGCTTTGTCGAGTTCTCGGTCGCGAGCAATATTGTCTGCGGCGATAACAAGCTGGGGAAGCGGTTCTACTGCATTCCGCGTGTGTTCAAGCCGACGGCAAGTTTCCTGTATCGAAACAACGGCGACGGCACGTTTACCGAAGTGAGCGGCGGCACCGACATTCAGCGCGCCAAGGGCAAAGGCCTGGGTGTCGTTGCCACCGACATCAACGGCGACGGCCTGATGGATCTCTTCGTCGCCAACGATACCGTCCAGAATTTCCTGTTCGCGAATCGCGGGAAAGGGAAGTGGCAGGAAATCGCGCTCGCCGCTGAAGTTGGGTTCAGCGCGAACGGGCAGCCGCGTTCGGGCATGGGAGTCGACTCGGCCGACTTCAACGGTGACGGCAGGCAGGATCTCTTTGTCGCTAACGTCGATCAGGAAATGTTTTCGCTCTATCGAAACGACGGAAATGAGTTTTTCTCGGACGCCGCCGCCGCCCACGGCATCGCGCAAGCGACCAGGCTGCTGAGCGGCTGGGGGTTGAAGTTCTTCGACTACGACAATGACGGCCTCGTCGATTTGATTCTTGCCAACGGCCATCCAGACGACATGGTCGAGAAGTATTCGCAGCAGGTGCGTTACAAGGAGCCGTTGCTGCTGTTCCACAACGATGGAGGCAAACTCGCGGACGTCAGCACCAAGGCCGGTCCGGTGTTTCAGAAGCAGTTTCCCGCCCGTGGGCTGGCGATTGGAGACTACAACAACGACGGCCGCATCGACGTTCTCGTCGGCAACAACGGCGGGGCTCCGGTGCTGTTGAAGAACAATGCCGGCGAGGGCAACCACTGGGTTGGCGTCCTTCTGCAGGGAACGTCGTGCAACCGCGACGCGATCGGGGCGACGATAAGCTGGTCGTTCGGCGACGTCATTCGACGCCGTTACAAATCAAATGGCGGCAGCTATCTGTCGTCGCACGACATGCGCGAGGTGCTGGGGATCGGAACCGACACCAAGGTCAACTGGATCGAAATCAAATGGCCGGCCCCGAGCGCGAGGGTCGAACGCCTCACCGACATTCCGATCGATCGATACGTCACCATCATTGAAGGCCAGGGGCGCATCAAAGGGTGATGACGCCTGCCGCGGCGCCCGTTCGCGCCGGCGCCCGTACGTTCGCCGGCCTCTTCCTCGTCACGCTTTCAACCCTGACGTATCAGCTGCTGCTGACGCGGACGTTCAGCGTCACGATGTACTACCATTTCGCGTTCGTTGCCATCTCGGTGACGATGTTCGGAATGGCGGTCGGTGCAATCGCCGTCTATCTGCGCCCCTACGTGTTCGTGCAGGAACGTGTCACTCGCCACCTGGCGATCGGCTCGGCGCTCTTCGCCGTGACGATCGTTCTCAGTTACCTGACTCACCTGGCGATCCCGTTTGTGATTGAGCCGTCTTTGGTCAGCGCCTATGCGCTTGCCCTGACATACGCGGCATTGTCGGTCCCGTTCATCATGAGCGGCATCGTCGTATCGCTCGCGTTGACGAGGTTCCCTCAGCAAGTTGGACCCCTCTACGCCGCAGACTTGACCGGCGCGGCGCTCGGGTGTCTGGCGGTCGGGCCGCTGCTGCGACTGGCAGATGCGCCGACGGCCGTCCTCGCAAGCGCGGCGATTGCGTCAGTGGCTGCGGTGCTGTTTGCGGCTGAGCGGGCTGCGAACGGTGTGACGATGAGCAGCCGACTGCGTCGAGTGTCCGTCGCGCTGACCGCGCTGATCGCCGTCGCGGCAACGGCGAATGGCCTTGCTGCACGCCGCAATGTCGGGTGGCTCCGCTTGATGTGGGTCAAGGGGCAATACGAGGCGCGGCCGCTCGTCGAACGCTGGAATTCGTTCTCTCGCATCCGGGTGATTGGTGATCCCAATCGGGTGATCAAACCTTCCGGCTGGGGACTCAGTGCGACGCTGCCTCCGGACCGGAGAGCGAGGGAACTGCACCTCGACATCGACTCGTATGCCGGAACGGAGTTGACCGCATACAACGGCGATCCCGCGACCGTGTCGCACCTCAAATACGACGTTACCAATGTCGCGCATTACTTGCGGCCGAACTCACGCGTCGTAGTCGTCGGCACCGGAGGCGGCCGGGACGTACTTTCTGCGCTCGTCTTCAATCAACGACAGGTCACCGGGGTCGAAATCAATGAGAGCATTATCGGTCTCGTCAACCGGAGGTTCGGCGATTTCACCGGGCATCTCGATCGCGACCCGCGAGTCCGATTCGTCAACGACGAAGCGCGGAGCTATATCACGCGGCTCGACGATCGTGTCGACCTGATCCAGATTTCGCTGATCGACACATGGGCCGCCACGGCGAGCGGCGCGTTCGTGCTGACCGAGAACTCGCTCTACACGACGAACGCATGGCGGACCTTTCTCGACCATCTTGCGCCACGCGGAATTCTTTCCGTGTCGCGTTGGTACTACGCCGATCGTCCGGGTGAGGTCTATCGTCTTGCGACCCTCGCATCAACCGTGCTGATGGAAAGAGGCGTGACGCGGCCTGGCGATCACTACGCAATCGTCCGTGCCCGGCCGCCGGCTGCTGGAAACGGGCCGGACGGCGTCGGGACGATGCTGTTGTCTCGCGATCCATTGTCGGCGGAGGATCTCGATGCGCTCGAGGCGGTGGCGTCGCGGCTGCAGTTCGAGATCGTTCAGAGCCCACGCTATTCGGCCGATGACACCTTCGCAGCGATTGCCAGCGGTTCGCGTCTTGCGGATGCGATTGCAGCGCACCCGTTGAACATTGCGGCACCGACCGATGACACGCCGTTTTTCTTCCACATGCTTCGCCTGCGCGATGTCTTCAACACCGCCCGCTGGCACGACCAGGGCATCGTCCGCTTCAACATGACGGCAGTCGGCATCGTTGGCGTATTGATGGTGACGGTCACGATTCTCACCGCAGCCTGTATTGTGTTGCCGCTGATGGTGGCGCGGTCTCTAGATGGCGCCGACATCGCGCCGCATCTGTTGTACTTCGGCGCGATCGGCCTTGGATTCATGCTGATCGAGATCTCGCAGGTCCAGCGGCTTGCGATTTTTCTCGGCCATCCTGTCTACAGCCTGTCGGTCGTGCTTTTCTCCCTGCTGCTGTCGAGCGGCATAGGCAGTCTGGCCACCGCGCGTTTGAGTGATAGTCCGAAATCTTCCACCAGAGTTCTTGTGGTGCTTGTCGTTGTCCTGGTCGCGTTTGGCAGTATTACGCCGCTCGTCGTCCGGTATTTCGACGCCCAATCGATCGCCACTCGAATCGCTGTCTCCGTCGCCATCCTGTTGCCCATCGGCTTGTTCATGGGCATGGCGTTTCCGATTGGAATGCGCCGCGCACTGTCCACGGCGCCATCGATCGCCCCGTGGCTGTGGGGTGTCAACGGCGCGGCGTCGGTCTGCGCGTCGGTCCTGGTGGTTGTGATCGCGCTCGGTGCGGGGATTTCGGCGGCGTTCTGGGTCGGAACCGCATGCTACGCGATCGCTCTCGCGGCGCTTTTCACCCCGCCGCGCAGCACCTAATCAACATTCTCGACTGTCACGCTGCGAATAGATCTAAGAGACAACAGGAGAAGGGAGAAGGGAGGACGATCGTAGTGTGACAGTGAACGCTGTTGATTGATGGCCGATGCCACTACTTACGAAAGGATCGCAGAAACGCAACGACGCTGCTGGCGAGGTTTTCTTCGACCTGTGATGTAAACGGCGAAGTCCGCGGTTCATACCCACCTTCTTCGAATGCCTTCGCCGTCGGAAGGTAACCGAACCAACCGTTCGTATACCCGAAGTAGAAGGTTTGCTTGAACGGTGACTTTTCCCGGATGCCCATCGCGATTTCACAGAACATCTCGACCGGCGCCGACCAGATCACCGTGTCGTTGATGGCGACGAAACTCAATGGCAGCTTGATCCGTTGTCGATCGCTGGTTGCGTAAGTAGCCAATTCGTCCGGCCACGCCAGATCCTCACGTCGCGGGGTCTCGACCACTTGCTGGGCGCGACGAATGACGACGCGGTCGGTGCCGGGTGCCATCGTGCGCGCTGCGGCAATCACGCGATCGCCGAGCAACACACGAAACTGTGAGAGGTGTCCACTGGACGGGTCGGCATACACCGAGTAGATGGGCGCGATATTTCCCGCCGCTCCGTTGACGTAGAGAACCGTGCCGCCCAGTTGTTGCTCGAGGTATGCCGCAACGACGCCAGGTCCATCACCGCTGATTTTGAGATTCTGGCCGCTCATGACGGTGCCGTGCATGGCATAGTTCACGACGAGCGCAATAGGGGAGCCGTCCGGCCGCGTTACGCGCAGCAGGTTCACCAGTCGATCGACCGGACCATCCGGGTTCAATCCAAGCGAGATCTTCCCGTCGACGTCTCGCGCCCGGCGATTGAGGTTGGCGTTGGATGTCGTTGTCGCGAACGACAGGCGCGCAGGCTCGAGCTTGTCGCGCGCGCTCTTGACTGCATCAATCAACGCAGTCGTCGCGAACGTCGTGTACTCGCGGTCCCAGTCGTGATTGGAACGGCCGAGGAGCGCCTTGTACATGTCCGGCGGTCCCAGTTGCGGCGCCGCGTGGGTGTGTGTGACACTCCACCACACGTGTAAGGGATCGATGCCGGTGCGGCTCTGAAGTTCGCGCATCACAGTATCGTGGAAGTTCGGCGAGAACAGGCACACGTCGGTTGAGATCAAATAAAAGGGTGTGCCTCCTGCGTCCAGCGCGAGCACGCGGTGATAGATACTGTCGAGAACGCCGTTCGATTGTCTGGCCTGATAACCGAGCAGCCATTGCGAGTTCTTCGGCGTGATGTCGATTTTTACTGCCGCGGCGCGTAGATCCGCGCGCGCCGAAGCGGCAGGCGAGAACGCGAGGGCAAGGAGGACGACGAGATATCTCACTGTTTCACCCCCGTTCCTCTCTTCAGGGTCACCAGCCGGTCAGGATCCACCTTCGCCCATCGTTCGCGCGTGCCGTCGACCCATTGCACGACGACGCCATCAATCGCCGTCGATGAACCGAGACCAGCATGAACGCGTACATCGCTTGCCGATAGATAACTGCCGTCGGTGTGGACTCGGCGCCACAACGTTGATTTGCCGGCGCGCTCGATGCCGATCCGGGCACCGAAGCCGAAACGGTTTCGCGGCGAGTCCTGGAGTGCCACGTCGATCCAGTGGTTGCCTGGTGTTCCCTGGTTGAGCAGCAACCGGACGGGGCCGCCGTTGGTTGTCACCACGATGTCGGTGTCGCCGTCGTTGTCGATGTCGCCGAAAGCAGCGGCGCGGCTGACCTCGGCGCGTTCGAACGCCGCGCCTCCATCGGGGCTGGCATCGACGAACCGGCCTGTGCCGGTGTTGTGGAACAACTGGTTCTTCATCTTGAGCGGATTCGGCTGGCCGCGCTGCGACTCGATGGCGTTGACGGCGCCATTGGCGACGAAGAGATCGAGCCAGCCATCGTTGTCGTAATCGAACCAGTCGGTACCAAATCCGGTGACCGCCGTCGTCAGTGGCCCGAGGCCGGTCTGAACTCGGGTGTCCTCGAAATTGCCACTGCCATCGTTCTTATAGAGCACGAACGTCTCACCAATGATGTTGGTGACGAACAGATCCTCGTCGCCGTCAGCGTCGAAATCTCCCGACGCGATTCCCATGCTGCCTTCGGGGTTGCCGGCAGCGTTCAGCGCCGCCCCCGAAATCGGTCCTTCATCGGCGAACGTGCCGTCGTGCCGGTTTATCCAGAGTTGATTCGGTGTCGCATCGTTGGCGATGTACAAATCGAGCCAGCCATCGTTGTTGTAATCGCCGGCAACGACGCCAAGCCCGGCCCCGTCCGCGCCGCTGATCCCGGCTGGTTCAGTAACGTCAGTGAAGTGTCCGTTGCCCTCATTTCGATACAGACGATCGGGAACGGGCCGGTAGTTTCGCGGACCACAGTAGTCCGGAGCTCCCGCCGTGTCGGTGCACTTCTTGTTTCCCGCGATAGTGAAGTCGAGATAGTTGGCGACGAAAAGATCCAGGTCGCCGTCGCGGTCGTAGTCGAAGAACGTGGCGCTCGTGCTCCACAGCGGATCGCTGACGCCTGCGTCCTTTGTCACATCCGTGAACGTGCCGTTGCCATTGTTGCGGAATAGTGTATCCGGCCCAAAGCTGGTGACGAACAGGTCGAGGTCGCCGTCGTTGTCATAGTCGCCAACCGCAACGCCCATACCGTACGCGCGGAGTCCAACGCCTGCTTCGGCGGTCACGTCAGTGAAATGAAGCCGTGGCTTGCCGTCGGCACCTCGCGTGAGATCGTTGCGGAACAAGCGGCTCGTCGGGTATCCCGGCGTGTCGACGGGTGATTTGGCGTCGAGCGGACCGCCCTGGACGAGAAAGACGTCGAGATCCCCGTCGTTGTCGTAGTCAAACAGCGCGACGCCGGCGCCCATCTCCTCGGCCACGTAGTACTGGCCGATCGAGCCGTTTATGTGCGTGAAATTGAGCCCAGTTGCGGCGGCGGATTCGACGAAGATCCCGGAATTTCTTACAGGCACTCCCTGACTTCCGCCTAAAGGCGGAAGCCACAAGAGGAGGCAAAAGAGCGAGAGCAGCCTCATCGGATGGTTGCGAGATCGCGCTCGATTGCAGCTGCGAGCGCGGTGTCGCCGTACTGTAGCGCAAGCTGGCGCGCGTCGGTGGCCCAACGAACGCCTTCGTCTTTCCGCCCGGCCCGTATGTAGGCCGTGGAGAGCGCGAACAAGTATCGCGGCGCTTCGGCATCGCGAGGCTGTGTGATCTTCTGCAGCTCGGCGATCGCTTCATCGGGGCGGCCAAGCCCAATGAGCATGCGTCCGACATTGAGCCGCGCAAGGCGGAACGTCGGCCGGTCCAGCACGGCGCTCCGATATTCTTCTAGCGCCTGGTCGAACTGGCGGTTGCGCTCGAGTATCTGGCCGAGGTTGTTGTGGGCTTCTGGATAGTTGGGATTGATGGCAATCGCGCGACGATAGGCAGCTTGCGCCTCATCCCATTTCTGCTGAAGCCCGAGCAGGACGCCGTAATCGTAATGAAGTTCCGCTAGACCGCTTCCAAGCACCACCGCCGCGCGATAGTGCTCCTCGGCCTTCGGCCAGTTTCCAGTCCGGCCATACAGTTTGACCAGACTCGAATGAGCGAGAGCAGAGGATTTATCGTCGGCAAGAACCGCTTCGAATTCTGCGATTGCGCCGTTGACATCTCCCTCGTCAGCAAGTTTCCGCGCTCGGCGAAATCTGGCGGCCGAATCGTTGCGCAGCTCTGACACCGCAGAGAGGACCGGGTCGCTGACCGCCGGCCATCGGGTGCCGTATTCGACGTGTCGCTGCAGCGCCTGTTCTGCCTCGTTGCGGCGGCCAAGTGTCCGCAGCGACAGCGCAAGCGAATACTGTGCGGCCCCCCATTCGGGGAACAATGTGAGAGCCCGCTGAATCGTCTGAACGGCTTCCTCGTGTTTTCCTTCCGCCGCAAGGATCCGGCCGAGGCCAAACAGTCCGAGCGGCTCGGCTTCCGGCTCGCGCGCGAGCGCGGTAAAGATCGTCCGGCTTTCGCTCAACTCTCCGGCACTCAACAGTGTGTCAGCCAGCCTCACCCGTGCTGCCAGGTAATCCGGGCGAATCTTCACAGCTTCACGAAGATGCGCGACCGCATCGTGTGGGCGAGCGAGGCGCTCCAGGACACAGGCATCGAGATAGTGCCACTCAAACGATGCAGGAGCGATGGAGATGGCTCTCGTGTACATGGTGTGGGCCATCTCCCACTGTTCCCAGGCTTGAAGCACGCGGGCCAGCGAACCGATGGCGGTGGCATCCCGCGGGTGAGCTCGCGCCTCGGCGTAGGGACGCGCAAGGTCCTGGCGGATCTCTGCCGGATATGCTTCGAGCGACAGTTTCAGCTCTTGCGCGGCTGGTCGATCGGTCGACACCGACGCGGTCAACGCAAGCGCAGCGACAACCCTCTGAAGAGTCAGCAGCAATCGGCGATTTCCTACTACAACATTGTGCACGAACCGGGACCGCATTTCTTACTTTGCGCTGGGGCCCCACCCCCAGCGCCTGCCAGCGCTCGCTCCTTTCGCTCGCGCCGGTTGATCGCGACGCCATTCTGCTTAGTCCTCACCGTTGCACTCCCGGATCCCGGGCCCTCGCAAAGTGCCGTAGTACGATACGCATGTGCTCAGTCGCCAAGCAACGAACCGTTTTGCATTCTGGAGCATTGTTCTAGCCCTTGCCGTCGCGACGACGCTCGTCGGCGCAGGTGTTCAGGGCGGTGGATCGGTCAAGTTTCGCAACGTCGCTGAAAGCGCGGGCATATCGTTCGTGTATCGGAACTCACCGACGCCGGACAAGTACTTCGTTGAAAGCGCGCCCGGCGGACTGGCGGTCTTCGATTACAACAACGACGGCCGTCCCGACATCTTCTTTACTAACGGCGCGCCTACGCCCGCGCTGGTCAAAAACTCACCGTCCTACTCGAATCGCCTGTATCGCAATGACGGCGGTCTTCGGTTTACCGACGTGACCGCCGCTGCCGGCGTCGAGGGCGTTGGCTACGCGATGGGCGCGGCGGCCGCGGACTACGACAACGATGGTCACGTCGATTTGTTCGTGGCCGGTGTTCGTCAGAATCAGCTGCTGCATAACCGCGGCGATGGACGCTTCGAAGATGTGACGGCTCGTTCCGGAATCACCAGTGGGGACTGGGCGGTCGCCGCGGCATGGTTCGACTACGACAACGACGGGCGCCTGGACCTCTTCGTCGTCAACTACGTCAAGTGGTCGGCCGACACGAACCGCTACTGCGGCGATCAGTCACGCGGTAACCGAATCTACTGCCATCCGCGATTCTTTGAAGGTTTACCGGATCGCTTGTATCGCAACCGCGGCGACGGGACGTTCGAGGACGTGTCGTCGCGTGCAGGCATCTCGTCGCACGTCGGCAAAGGGATGAGCGCGTCGATAGCGGACTTCGACCACGACGGTCACATGGACGTATTCGTCACGAACGACACCGTTCCGGACTTTCTGTTTCGCAACAAGGGAGATGGCAGCTTCGAAGAAATCGGGTTGTTGGCCGGGGTGGCGGTGCCCGCTTCAGGCCGTCCCGTGTCGAGCATGGGTGTTGATTCTCAGGATTACGACAACGACGGCTGGGAAGACATCTTCGTCACCGCGCTCGCCGGCGAAACATTCCCACTGTTCCGCAACGACGGCCGCCGCGAGTTCACCGAGACAACAACGTCCGCAGGACTCGCGGTGTCTGCGTCGCGGCTGTCAGGATGGTGCGCGGCGCTCGTCGACGTCGACAACGATGGCTGGAAGGACATTTTCACCGCCAATTCGCACGCCAACGATCGCGTCAACGAAACGAGCGGGTGGAATCAGCCGAACAGCCTGTGGTTGAACGATCGGCACGGCCGCTTTCAGGATGTCAGCGGCGAAGCCGGGCTGACGAGCGCTGTGGCGGCGCACCGCGGTTGTGGCGTTGCAGACTTTGACGGTGATGGACGTCAGGATCTTGTCGTGCTTGTTCTTGGTGCGAACGCAGAACTGTGGCACAACGAGACCGCCGCATCCAATCGCTGGCTGACGATCAAGTTGGTCGGCACGAAAAGCAATCGCGACGGCATCGGCGCTCGCGTGACCGTGGGCCAGCAGGTCCGCACGATGACCACTGCGATTGGCTACGCGTCCTCTTCCCACGCAGGCCTGCATTTTGGCCTCGGTACGTCGATGGATTCCGCGCGCGTCGAGATTCAATGGCCATCCGGCACTCGGCAGGTGGTGGATGGGGTGAAGACGAATCAGGTGGTTGAGATCAAAGAGCAGTAACGTTCTTCGCTGCTCGCTGCCATTGCTATCTCGCGCGATACATGTAAGAGGTGTATCGATACGATCTAAAAGCCGAACACGAGCCCTGCGCGTGCGGCGCGCGGCACGGCCGGATGAAAGTGGATGTCTTCAATCCCTTCAAGCGGCTCCCCGGGCAGGCGGGATGTGAAGTAGTAGGTGATGTCGTCGACGTTGCGATTGAAGAGGTTGAAAACCTCTACTGATACTTTGATGTGCCTGCCGAGCTGGTAGGCACATTCGAGGTTGACGAGGCTCGTCGGCTCCGACTGGATCGAATTGTCCTGCACTAAGGCACGTGGACCGAAATAGCGCAGTCGCGCACTCGCCGAAACGCGACGAAAATTCTCCATACTCGCGCCCGCCGACACGACCGTGTTCACAGCCTCGGGCACATAATCTCCGGCCGGATCGTGTTCGGTGAACCGCGCCCGGGAGAGGGACACGTCGGCATCGAAGACGAGCCACTTCTTTGGGCTGTAGTAATTCGCGATCTCGATACCGTGCCTGATACTGGCGGGGCCCGGTTCGGTAGCGCCGACGTCTCCGTTGTAGACGAGTTCCGAAGCCAGCGAGAGGGTCCAGAGTGACACGGTGCTTTGCAAGTGTGGAATGGCCACCGTTCGCACACCAATTTCAGCACCCTTCGCGCGAACCATCGGTGTAACCCGATCGACCGCCGCGCCATTGGAATCCACGGTAATCGTCGTCCCGCGTGCATCGTTGCTGTGAAATCCGGTGCCCGCGTTGACGTAGAACTCCGTGCTCTTCCACGGACCGAGCGTCGCGCTTCCTTTGGGACTGATCATCCTGGCGGTTGATCGTCCGCTGTTCACTGGCAGCAGCGCATCCACCTGATTGCGCAACCCATCGGCCCGAACACCCAGCATCGTCCGAAACTTTTCGGACCATTCGAGTTCGTTGCTGGCGTACACACCCGCGCTTGTCACCATTGCTGAGTCTTTGCTTTTCGTCTCCAGGCGTTGCTGCTGTTCCGTGTGATACAACGCGACGTCCCGGATATCGTCGTTTCTCAGCCCAACACCGACCGTGTTCTGGACGTTGCGGCCGTACCATTTCGACTGCCGGCGATGAAACAGCTTGAATCCGCTGGTGAACCGTCGATCGACTTGTTCCTGCTGGTCGCCGTGCACCGGGTCGTCGAGAAAAAACGTGAAGTTCGAGATCAGATCGAGGTGATAGAGCAGACCGTAGGCCGTTACTTTCGTGAGTGACGATCCATGGCTGCGCTGAAGTTCGAAGGCAGCGCTATATCGATCCGTATCGCCTCCGTCGCTCGGATCGATACTGTCGAAACGACCAATCAGCCCCTCCGCGACGGCGCGAGCAGGTGACGCCTCGGTAGCGTGCCACGTCGCGTGATAGCCCATCGCCGTCAACGTGAAGCCATTCACCTTGTCACCCTGGCTGTAGCGAAGCACCCCGTTCAGCTTCTTATAGGAGTCGGGAATGGTCCACGGCCCGCTGTTGTTCGAGGCTTCGAACGCGACGAGGAGGTGTCCGGGACCGATGCGTGGCGAGGCTGCAAACAGTCCGCGCGAGTAGCTGAAGGTTCCGATTTGAAGGTTCACCATCGGCGCGTCCAGGCTGGTCGCGTAATTGATGTTCGATGCGCCGGCGGTGGCAAAGTCTCCTTGATCCGCGAAGTACGGCCCCTTCGAGTACTGGACGCCGGCGACAAGTTCCGGAATCAAGAAATTCACGTCGGAGTACCCGTGGCTGTGCGCATGCGTCGGCATGTTCACGGGTATGCCCGCGATCGTCTGCGCGAAATCGGTTCCGTGATCGAGGTTGAAGCCGCGGAGAAAGTACTGATTGGCTTTTCCCTCGCCGCTGTGCTGCGTAATCATCACGCCCGGGATCGTCTCGAGCACTTCGCCCTGGCGCATGATCGGCCGGACCTCCAGCTGCCGCGACGTGATGGCCCCCTGACTTGCTGATTCAGCAATGCCGACCAGGTTCTCCGCCGGGTTCTCGAAGTCGGCGAGATTGGCGAAGGTTCGTTTCGCGCTGACTGTCACCTCCGCGTTGAGCGCGAGGTGCATTACAGCGTTCACGATCGCTGGTGCTGTCGTTCCGACATCGACATCGCGACGGATGACCGATCCAAAGTTGATTAACGTAAACGACAGCTGATAGCGTCCGGGACTCAGACGCTCGAGCGCATATTCGCCGGATGTGTTTGTCACCGCTGCAGCAGCGCGTCCACCTGAAAGCATCCGTGCTTCGACGGTTACACCGGGCAATGCGGCCCCGGTCTCGTCGATCGCCTTCCCGCGGATCGCCCCCGTTCCGGTTTGCCCGAGCGCAGCGGAATGTCCGCTCAGCCAGGAGAACGCGATGAGCGACGCGACGCGAAGCCAACGGAGGGCTGCTGTCACTGCTTCTGAGTCAGTTTCCGGTGCCGAGATAGGGCAGCATTCGCCCGCAATACAGGACGGCGAACCAGCTGAAGAGCGACAGTCCACCAACGACCTTCAGCGCAATGGGAGTGTCGGCATCCGGCTGCATCGCCAGAGCGGGAACTGCGAGCCGCGTTTCGAAGAACACTGCGTTCAGTCCGGCGACGAGGATAAAGCTGAACTTCCACCACCAGACGCTGCTGCTTAGATAAAGGTGCGGCTGCATCACGAGAAAGAGCAGGCCAGTCACGGCATTTATCGCGAACCCGCCAATTGCCCACGGCATCAACGCTTTGACATGACGGATAGGAAGTCCACGGAACCATCCCATCAGCCGTAAGTCGAGCAGACCCGCTCCGCCGATCAGCATGCAGAGACCGATGAAATGGAGGGATTCGCAGGTCGGCCAGAGCCACGTCATGCCGAACAGCGCTTTCGACGGCCAGGTCGACTCCACCCAGGCGGAAAATGCCGCTAACAATTGGATCCTCACTGCTCGCTCTTCGCTCTTCGCTGCTCGGTCCAACAGCGAGGAGCGAGGAGCCGGAAAGCGAGGAGCGAAAAATAGAAACTATTTGGGCGGAGTAATCGTCCTCGTTCCGGCTGCCGCGCTGCGTTCCTGCGCCGCGCGCTGCAACTGCTCCGAGCGCGCCAGGAGTTCGGCCGCCTTATCGGCGTTCCCGGCTCCCTTGTACGCACGGGCGAGCTGCACGTGCAGGCTGCCGTCCTTGTCGTCCGGAATCTCTAATTCAATCAGAGGTATTGCCGCTTGATAATAACCCTTCTGCATATATGCGCGCGCAAGTGCGAGGCGGGCGGGGGAGTTGGTTGAATCCAGACTTGTTGCCCGCTCCAACGCTGCAATCGCTTCGTCGACGTGCTCGGTCTCGAGCAAGGCCTCGCCGTACATCGACAGGAGTTGCGGATCGCTCCTGCGTATCTTGAGCAGCGGCTGGATCGTCGCGACGGCATGGTCGAACTCGCGAGCGAAGTAGTAACTGGTGCCAAGTTCAGCGAGCAGATCCGGATCGCCAGGCGACATCTTCAATGCCGCCTGAAGATCGGCGATTGCATCGGCGTAGCGACGCTGGCTGCGAGCGAAGGTTGCGTGAATCAGGCGTCGTTCGCGCGAATCCGGCAGCGTGTCCAGCTGCTTGAACGCCGCTCGAGCGAGTTCGGCCGCCGCGCGCGCCGACCAGTATCGAGATTCGGGATCCGTGGCGGCCATTGAATTCGCTAACGCGGCGCGATATCGGGCGGCGCGAAAATCACACAGCGCTTTGCGCGTGGTGCAGGTTGACGCCGGAACTGCTCCCTTCGATCGCTCGATAGCGGCCCAGTCCGGATGCGAACTCTGTTCGTAAATGCGCGCGATCGAGTCGTGAATGCTGATCATTGCCGGCAGCTGTTCCAGGGTCGATCGATAGAGCGCAAATGCATCGACCAGTCGTCCATCCTCCGCCAGCGCATCGGCCAGCAGCAGCTGACGCCAGGGAAGATCGTCCGGTTTGTCGTTGAACGTCGACATCGCATCCTGCGCGAAGCCGTTGTAGGCATGTCCGAGCGCAAACCAGCCTGCGGGATCGCGCGGCGCCAGCTCGGTGACTTTCCGAAGCTCCGCCAGCGCATCCATGGGACGACCGGCCGCGGCATACGCCTCGGCAAGCCGTTGTCTGATTTCGAGAGAGGAAGGCTGCTGGGACCGCGCTTCTGTCAATGCGTCAACGGCCTTCTTCGGCTGATCGATCGCGAGATAGCTCGAACCGAGGAACATGCGGGCGTTGGTCAGCTTGGGATTCAAACTGACCGCGCGTTCCAGCTGCGGCACCGCTTCGGCCGGGTGACCGCCCATCGCGAGCGCCATTCCGAGATTCGCCAGCAGCCCTGGGTCGTCGGGATGTGTCTTCAGCAATTCACGGTAGGCGGTCGCGGCAACGTCATAACGCTGCTCGCTCATCGCACGCGCGGCTTCACGCGCACGCGCCTCAGCGGAACTTTGTGAAGAGGCGTTGGCGGGGCCACCGAACGTCAACGCGAAGAGCGCGACGACGCGGACCCATCGAGCAGCCATGAACGCAGGATACAACGCAGTTACGCCGAAAAGAAAAAGGCCGGAAGGGCTCAGCCCTTCCGGCCTCAGTTGGTCGCAGTGCGGCGTCTTTAGAACTGGAACCGCAGTCCGAGCTGGATCCGTCGGGGATCGCCGTTGATGGCCCGGATCTTCATGAAGTTCGGATCCGTGAAGCCGGTCACAGGATTGCCCCAACGAACGTGGTTGAGGACGTTCGATGCCTGCATGCGGAACTCGACGCGATAACGGCCAACCGGGAAGCCGCGGAAGATGCCCAGGTCAAGGTTGTAGTTTGAGGGCCCTCGGAGGAAGTTCCGTCCGGTGTTGCCCCACTGGTTACCCGGTTGAGCAAACGACGCCGGATCGTAATACACCGCATTTGGTCCTGCCGGACCGACCTGCCGGATTTCAGCAATCTGCTGAATCGTCTGACGTCCCTGGCGCTGATCCAGGGCAGTGTTGTCGCCGTTGATCGAGAACGGCGTACCGGAGTAGATCTGGTAAACGCCATTGACCTGCCAGTTCTGAACAATCGTTGCCAATGCACCCGTATCGTTCTTTGCGAAGGGCAGGTCGTACAGGAAACCCATCGAGAAGTTATGGGTCCTGTCATATCCGGCCAGCGCGTAGTTGCGGCTCAACTGCGACGGCTGGCTCCAGTCTAACGTTACCCAGCCATCATCGTCGGTCTCGTCCATCGCTTTACTCCAGGTGTACGCGCCCTTGAGCAGCAGCCCGTTCCTGAAGGGACGATTGATCGCCATCTGCAGGGCGTTATAACGGCGCTTGGTGCGCCCGGCCCAGTCGAGGACATCTGCGGTCCCAGCCTGCGTGAAGAACTGCCGGCCGGCGTCAGCGCCGCCCGCTTCAGCGTAGTTGAGGTTCTGATCGGCGTAGCCTCCATCGGTGCGCGTACCGACATAGGCAAGGCTGACCGAGACGTCCATCGGCAACTGGCGCTCGAACGTGACGTTCCACTGCTGTGATCGTCCGCGCTCGACCTCGGTCGGATTCGGTATCCGTGTGGTCACGTTACGAGGCATCGGGATCACACCGCTGCTGATATCCGGCAATGGAATGTTCGGGATGCCAGACGAGAGCGGGAAGAACGAGAAGTTACTCCCGAAAGTGCCGGCTGCCGTCTGGGTAAATCCGATGGTCGAGGGATAGGAGAGGCGGAGCGGTCGCGACCACGGAATCGGATCGTAGGTGAGACCGTAGCCAGTGCGGAACACGGTCTTATCGTTGATGCGATAGGCCAGGCCAAGACGCGGTGCGAACAGCGTCTTGCTAACCTTGATGCCGACATCCTGCGGAACGTTGCCTAAGCCACCGATTAGCACGTTCCATGTCGCGTAGTCGAGCCGCTCGAGGCCGTGGTGCGCGCGGGTCATCAACGGGTAGTACTCGTACCGCAACCCAGCGTTCACCGTCATCTTCGAACTGACGTTCCAGCGATCGCTGATGAACGTCGCGTACTGGTTTTCGCGCCCGGTCATCGTTTCAAACTGGACGCTCTTGCCGTATCCGCTATCCAGACCAAGAAGGAACGCCGCGTACTGGTTCCAAAGATTCGAGGTGTAGTCCGGCTGCCCGGTGATGTTGCCCGAGAAGTTGAAAGCACCTCGCGGGCCGTCGCCCAATTCCGGCTGCCAGTGATCCAACTGATACCGGATGAAGTCGAATCCGACCCGTACCTCGTGCCGGCCCATCAGGCGGGTCAGGTTCGTCGTCACGGTGTAGCTTGTCTCCTTACGGTCGACTGGGACCCAGGTATCGGTATTGCCAAGCTCGGCGTATCCCGTCCTGAATTGTGGCATACCGCTCTGTAGCGGATCCGGACCATTCGTTCCGGGAATGCCGAAATTTTCGCTCCCGAAGTTCGTGCCGAAGTCGCCACCCCTCGCGTACTGATTCTGCTTGTTCATGCCGACGGTACCGTCCAGCACCATCGTCGGACTGAGTGTCCACGTATGGCCCGCAGTTGGGACATATATGTTCGTATGGCCAAATCCAACCTCGTCATAGCCCAGCTTGAAGATGTCGTATACGTCGGCCCTCAGGGTCGAGAACTTCACAAAAATATGGTGGTTGTTGGTCCGGTTCCAATCCACCTTGAAGTCGTAGTTATCGCGGTCGGCCTTGGGGTTGCGGGGCAGATAGAGATTGTTCTGGAGTCCGCTATTCGTCCCCGGATTGTTCGGCGCCGGATAAAGCGCCTGAATCTGCCTGGAGAGGCTGCTGATACGGCCGCTCGGAATGATCGCACCAGGGAACTCGGCGCGACCGGTGCCATCGGGGTTGCCAGTCGCGGGATCGTAAAGATGGAAATTCGGGTTGATCGCCAGTTCTTCGCTGAAGTCGCCGTTGCGCATCTTCGCGGTCGGAACGCTGTAGACGTCGTAGCGGCTGTTCCGTTCGTAATTGCCTTCATACCCGGCGAAGAAGAACAGCTTGTTCTTCTTGATCGGTCCGCCAACCGTTCCGCCGCCGATCGTAATGCTCGAATCGAGCTTTCCGCAGTTGGGCGGAGGGGTGACGTCGCAGGACGGTGTGAAGAAGCCGGTCGCGTTCAGTTCGTCTTGGTTCCTGAAATAGAAGGCCGAGCCCTTCACCTGATTCGTGCCCGACTTGGTGACGAGCGTGATCGATGCGCCGCCGGCCATGCCCTGCGCCGCGTCGAAATTGTTCGTCGCGATGTTCACCGTCTCGATCGTTTCGGCGGGCGCTACGTAGCCGGTGTGGTGAGGCAGCCAGATGTTGACGCTGCTCGCGCCATCGATACGGGTGTTGTTGTTGTTTCTATCCGCCCCATTGATGTTCGTGCTCAGCGCGCGACCGGGTGTGTCGGTCTGCGCGTTCTGGAACACGGCGGGAGTTGCGCCTGGCACCAGATTGATCAGCGTCTGATAGTTTCGATACTGATTGAGCGGAAGATTGGTGATCTCCTGCGACTTCAACTCGGTATGGAGATCCGACTTGTCGGTCTGTAGAAGCTGTGCGTCGGAAGCCACCGTCACTGTTTCGGTCAAGGCGCCGATCTCGAGCTTGACGTCGACACGGCTTATCTGTCCTGCGGAGACAGGCAGGTTCGTTTGGACGAATTCGCGGAATCCGGTTAACGTGACCTTTACGTCGTAGTGGCCCGGCAGGACGTTGTACAGCGTGTATTCCCCCTCGCTGCCGGTGACGGTCTCGCGGGTGGAATTCGTTTCTTTGTTCGTAATGACGACCGTCGCTGCAGGAATCGCAGCGCCTTGCGCATCCTTGACAGCGCCAACGACGCTGCCGTAGAGCACTTGCGCGGTGGTGGCGCGAGGCGCCATCACTACTGAGAGAACAGCGAACACAATTACCCAACGAACACGGCACGCGAACACAGGTTCCTCCCTTCCCGAAACTGACAATGTCGACGCACTTCGGCAGTACTAGAAATGCGTTAGGGATCCGGTATACGTCGGCTTGATTTGATTGCCAAGACAATTCTCGCGTCACCGACGAATACCAGAGCTGTACTTGTTGTGGTTCGGAGGCTGGAAGAACTGATCAGGTGCAACCACGTTGTGAATGCCGCGGCGATAGCTCGACCGATAGCGACGTGCAAAAAAATAAAAAAACCCCGTCGTGCGCATCGCGCACGACGGGGGTCATCAATACGGTCGCGCTCCCGGTAGGGAGTTCCGCCGAGGGGCAAAAGCCCCTCGGATTGAGACTAGAAGCTGAAGCGGAATCCCATCTGGATCATGCGCTCCAGATATGAACCGTTGCCCGCGAGGCCGGTGATCTGGCCGTAGGTAGCCGAGGTGATGCTGCCCTGCGGGTTGCCGAATACCGCGTGATTGAGCACGTTCGCTGCCTGCAGCCGGTATTCGATACGTCGGGTCCCCCCGATCGGGAACGAACGGAACAAGGAGAAGTCGAGGTTCCATCCGCCAGGGCCGTAGAACTGGTTACGGCCGGTGTCGCCGAAGCGCACGCCCGTCGGCTGGCCGAACGCCGCGCGATCGAACCATGGACCGCTATTGCCGATGGCGCCGAGCACGTTGAACGTGCCAACGAGGTCAGCCGTCTGCTGGTTGCTCGGCGTGTTGAGTGACGTGCCGCTCGCTGTCACGGTGAACGGCGTTCCGCTGAACGCGGCGAGCACGCCATTGACCTGCCAGTCGTTGACGATGGCATTCAGGACGCCGTCATAGCTGCCCTTCGTCTGCATCGGCAGCGCGTAAGCAAAGCCCAACTGGAAGTTGTGCCGGCGATCGAACCCTGCCGGCGCCCAGTTGCGCCACAGTTCGCCCGGGGTGTTCCAGGTCAACGTCGCACGCCCGTCATTGTCGCTCTCGTTCATCGACTTGCTCAGGGTATACGCACCCTTGAACAGCATGCCGTGAGTGAATGGCTTATTCAACGCGATCTGGAGCGACTTGTAATCAGTCTTCAGACGCTGGCCCCACGAGTCAACTCGAACCAAGCGACCCAGGGGTGCGAACGGGCGGCCCGCGTCTCCGACGCCAAGCGTTTGCGGTGCGTTGATGTCGAGCGCCGCGTAGCCACCTGTGCCCTTAGCGCCGACGTAGGCGATGTCCACCGAGGTGTCGAACGGCAGACGGCGCTCGACGGCGACGTTCCAGGTTTTGACCTCGCCGCGATCGATGTTGTCGATCTCGGGCGTGTACTCGGCCGCAGCCAGATCCAGCGGAACGCGGCCGCTGCTCTGATCCGGCGGGATGATCCGCGGGATACCCTGCGACAGCGGTCCGTATGCGTTGAACTGGTTGGCGTTGAAGTAGCTCGACGCAATCGTGACCGGATAGTCGTTGTCGCCGCGCACCGCGCGCGCCCATGGCGTCGCGTTGAAGGTCAGACCATACCCGGCGCGCATAACCGTCTTGTCGTTGAGGCGGTAGATAGCGCCCACGCGCGGCGCGAAGTTGTCGAAGCTCGCCTTCATGCCGCTCGTCTGCGGGTTGCTGCCACGTCCGGCGATCAGAACGTCAAGACGACGCGCTGGATCGGGATTGGTGAGGTCAAGCCGGTCAACACCGCGTCCATCAGCACGCGTCATGATCGGGTAGTACTCCCAGCGCAAGCCCAGGTCCAGAGTCAGCTTGGCAGTAGGCGTCCAGCGATCGCGCACGTAGAGCGCATGCTGCCATTCACGCGCGGTCATCAGTTCATTCTGAACGCTCTTGCTCGCGGTTCCGACTTGACCAAGAAGGAACGATGCGAACTGATTGTAGAAATTGCTCGACTGTCCACCCGAAAGCGCGGTAACGCTTCGGGTCGTGAAATCAAATCGGCCACGAGGGTTGCCGGTTTCCGGCTGCCAGTGATCGAGATACATGAAGTTCAGGGTATAGCCACCACGAATATCGTGACGACCCTTCATCTTGGTGAGGTTGCTGGCCAACGAATACGTTCGTTCGTCGCGGAAGATCGGGTTCCAACCGTCGCGATTTCCAACCGCGCTGAACCCCGTATCGAACTGCGGATACCCGGCATAGCGCTGGTCGCCCGTTCCCTGGTCGTTCGTGCCAGGAATACCGAGCACATCAAGACCGTAGTTGCCGGCCTGGAAGTCGGGGCCGTACACGTGCTGATCCTGGCGTGAGAAGCCGAACGTTGTGTCCATCAGCAAGGTTGGGCTCAGTGTCCACGTCGTCCCACCGGTGGCCTGATACACCTTGGTGAAGCCACCGTCGCCTGACGCGTTCGGATCGGGTCCGAGATAGTTCGTCAGGTCGTCGACATTCGCATTCATGTAACTGAACTTGCCCCAGATCTGCTGCGCAGTGGTCCGGTTCCAGTTCATCTTGTAGTCGTAATTCTTTCGATCGACATGGCGGTCTTCCTGCCGACGGTAATTGCTGGTCAGGCCGCCCGCGCCAATCCCCGCAACGTTGGGAAGCGGGTAGAGCTGGAGAACTTTGAGCGCGATGGGATCCAGACGGCCCGTCGGGATGACGTTGTTGTCGAACTGCGTCCGGCCAACGCCGTTGGCGCCGGTGTTCGGATCATAAATCTGCTGCAACGATCCATTCGTGTTCACCGCGCCGCTGAAATCTCCACGCCGGAGTTTCTCGTCCGGCACGTTGAAGAAGGTGAACAGGCTCTGATTGCGCTTGTAGCCTTCGAACGATCCGAAGAAGAACACGCGGTTCCTCGCAATCGGACCACCAATCGTGCCGCCATACGTATTGGCGTCGACAGGCAGCTTCGTCGTGGGCGTCGAGGTGAAGTTATAGGGCGTCGCATTCAGCTTGTCGCCGTTGTAGAACTCGAACGCCGTGCCCTTGAAGTTGTTCGTGCCGGACTTCGTGATAACGGTTACAGCCGCGCCGCCCGCCATGCCCTGCTCGGCGTCGAAACTGCTCGTCGATACGTTGACGGTGTCGATCGTTTCGGCCGGCGAGATGTACATATTGTGGTTCGGCAGCCAGATGTTCATGTTCGTGGCGCCGTCGGTGCGGGTCGAGTTGTTGGTGTTGACCTGACCGTTGACGTTGGTCGCCAGCGACCGCGCCGGAGTATCAGTTTCCGCGTTGCCGAACGCCATCGGCGTCGTCCCTGGGACCAGGTTGATCAGTGCCTGGTAGTTGCGGAACCGGTTCAACGGCATCGACGTGATTTCATCCGACTTGAGCTCGGTGTGAACGTCTGCCTTGTCGGTTTGCAGCAGCTGCGCTTCGGACGCGACCGTCACCGTCTCGGTCAAGGCGCCGACCTCGAGCGTCATCTCGACACGCGAGATTTCGCCGATGGTCACCGGCACGTTGGTGCGAACCGCTTCACGGAATCCGGTCAGCGAGATCTTGACGTCATACGGACCAGGCAGGACGTTGTTCAGCGTGAACGATCCGTCCCCGCCCGTTACAGTGTCGCGAGTGAGGTTGGTTTCCTTGTTGACAATGGTCACCGTCGCGCCCGGGACTGCCGCTCCCTGGGCGTCTTTCGCGATGCCGGTGATGCTGCCGTAGAGAATCTGGGCACTGGCGGACGTCGCTGACATAGCGAGCGCCGCGACCACTAAAAGGATCACGACTAACCGACGACAAGACACGAGCACAGGCTCCTCCTTACATGATGAGCACGCAACGCCACGTGCGGTCCCACCCCAGACCAGTAATAGCAATACGTTAGCGGAAAGAGGCTACGCTTGTTTTGGGTTAAACCCAAGCGAATTCTTATATTTGTCGCAATTTGTCCTCGCGTGAGGATAAATTCAATTGATTGTATCTAACTCAACCATTTGGATCGCAAAAATCTTAGGAAATTTTCAGAAAAAACGTTTTCCACGTCCTGCGGCGAGTAACCGCGCGCGGAGAGAACATCCTCGAGGTTTTTCAGATCCGCGATCGTGTCAACGTCGGACGGACACTGCTCGCGCCCGAATGCGCCATCGAGATCCGATCCGATCATCGAGTGTTGTGAATTTCCGGCAATCTGACACACGCGATCGATGTGGTTCACCACTGTGTCGAGAGTCACGTTCGCGGATTGCGGCGTCGTTTGTCCTCGCACCCAGCCCGGCACCAACATCCACGCATCCATGACCGCGCCAATCACCGCCCTTCGATCGATCAGTTCGCGGATGTGATCGTCGGAGAACTGTCGATTGTGGGGAACCAGCGAGCGCGAGTTCGAGTGACTGGCCCAGAGTGGACCGCGGAAATGATCGAGCGCATCTCGCAGACTCTCGTCGCAGAGGTGCGTGACGTCGAGAATAATCCCGAGCCGCTCCATCTCCTTCAGCAGTTCGCGTCCTTGCGTACCGAGATCGCCGGTCGAGTTCGTGCCGTATGCGTATCGTCCCGGACCGTAGTGCGCCGGTCCAACCGCGCGCAGCCCCTGCGCATACGCGCGCTCGAGATGTTTCGGTGTGAGGATTGAGTCAGCGCCTTCGAGGCTCAATATGTATCCAATCGCTCCTCGTTTCTCGCTTCTCGCTCCTCGCTCCTCGCTCGTCCACTCACGCACATGACGATCCAATCCAGCGCGATCGCGAATCTGCACCAGCTCGCCGCGCTCTTCCATCGCGCGATACCACGCAAGCTGTGCCTGCGTCATCGCCCATGCTTGTTCGGGTGAGTTCCAGCCCTGGAGATCGCTGTCCGGTGCGACGTATCGTGCGATCTGCGTCGCGACACAAAGACCCACGCCGCCGCGGCGCATCTCCCCAAAGGACACGGTCCCTTTACCGCGATCGGGCTTATCGGTGAGTCCGGCTTCTCGTGCGCGGATTTCTTCAATCGGCCGGGTCAGATCGCGATTCCACTCGATGGCGTTCATCGCGAGATCAAGATGAGCGTCGACTATCAGCATACGGGTGTAATCAAACCAGAAGCGCGAGCGCCAACACACCCGCGAGTCCAACAACTGAAACAATCGTCTCTATAACCGTCCATGTCGCCAACGTCTGCGGGACGCTCATGTTCAAGTACTCCTTGACGAGCCAGAACCCGCCGTCGTTGACGTGCGATGCGATCAGCGATCCCGCGCCGATCGAAACGACGAGCAGCTCCTTGTTTACTGATGGCGACGACGCGATGAGCGGGGCCATGATGCTCGCAGCCGTGATGACCGAAACCGTCGCCGAACCGACCGACAGCCTCAGCAGCGACGCAATCACCCAACCGAGCACGAGCGGTGACAACTGCAGTCCGCCCATGGCTTGCGCGATGGCGGTGTCGAGGTGGGCCGTGACGAGGACCCGCCCGAAACCGCCGCCGGCACCGACGACGAGCAGGACGCCGGCGATCGGCGGCAGTGACTCTTCGGCGAATGTCAGCAGGCGCGTGCGATCGAATCCACATGACCTCCCAAAGGTCACCATTGCGACCAGCGTCGCGATCATCATCGCAAGGAGAGGGCTCCCGATGAACGAAATGGCGCGCCTCGCCGGGCTATCCGCCATCGCAATCTGCGCGGCAGAAGCCACCAGCATCAACAACACCGGCATCAGCATCGTCAGCAGAGTCACTGCCAGCGTCGGTGTCCGCGCTGGAACCACAACCTTCGTGAATTGTTCTGCGATGGGTCCCGGTTCTGCGGCAACGTGCTTACTCATAAATCGCGTGACCAAAGGTCCAGCGATGATCGAAAGGGGCAAGCCGACGACGAGTGAGTAGAACAGCGTGCGACCCGGATCGGCGCCGAGCCGCTCGAGCGCAGCAATGGGTCCAGGGTGAGGCGGCACGAGTCCATGTGCGGCCGACAGCCCGGCGACCATCGGTAGTCCAAGCCAGAGCAGTGGCCTTCCGGTCTGGCGCTGCGCCGTGAAGAGAACGGGCGCGAGAAGTACGAGTCCGACCTGAAAGAAAACTGGAAGGCCAATGATGAACCCAGATAGCATCAACGCCCAATCCAGCCGCCGCTCGCCCAACGCGCGCGCAAGAGCATTCGAGACGACGATCGCCCCTCCGGATTCGGCGAGCAGCTTTCCGATTACCGTCCCAAGCGCGATCACCATTGCGATCGAGCCGAGCGTATCTCCCATGCCGGCCTGGAAAGCACGAGCAATGTCGGCCAGCGCCATTCGGGTTGCCAGTCCGACAAAAATCGACGCGATCGCGAGCGCCAGAAACGCTGGGACACGTAGCCATGTGATCAGAAGCACTACGAGTGCAACACCGATGGCGGCGATGAGTAATAGTGTCGTGGGATCTGCCGACACGCGCGTCTCGCTACGCGCTACTCGCTACTCGCAATCGCAAAAACGAGCAGCGAGCAACGAGGGGCGAGCAGCGGATCAAAAGATCTTCGGTTCAGCAATGGGCGCCGTGCCTTCAAGAAAATCAAAATCGCAGCCGCGGTCGGCCTGCGTCACGTGAAGGGAATACATCTGTCCAAACCCGCGGGCGTACTGCGGCTCTGGCGGTTTCCATTCGGCGCGACGACGGGAGAGTTCGCCGTCGTCGATACGAATGGAGAGTCTGCGTTCGGGCACGTCCAATTCGATGATGTCGCCGTCGCGAACACAGGCGAGAGGGCCGCCGACGAACGACTCCGGTGCAATGTGGAGCACGCACGCGCCGTAACTTGTGCCACTCATCCGCGCGTCGGACAGGCGGACCATGTCGCGGACGCCCTGCGCCAGCAGCTTCTTCGGAATCGGCAGCATTCCCCATTCGGGCATTCCAGGACCACCGAGAGGACCGGCGTTCTGCAGCACCAGCACCGAGTCAGGGGTTACCGGCAGGGACGGGTCGTCGATGCGCGCGGCGAGATCGTCGTAATTGCGAAACACAACCGCCGGTCCGGCGTGCGTCAACAGCCGCTTCTCCGCGGCGGTATGTTTGATTACCGCGCCGCGGGGCGCCAGATTTCCGCGAAGCACGGCGACGCCTCCCTCGGGTCCGAGCGGGCGTTCGCGAGTCGCAATTACCGCATCGTTGCAGACGATCGCATCGCGGACGTTCTGGCCAATCGTGTCGCCGTTGACCGTCAGGCAATCGGTGTGCAGCAAATCCTGTAAACGTGAGAGCGCACCTCGCGTTCCGCCCGCATAGAAGAAGTCCTCCATCAGGTGCTCCCCGCTCGGGCGGATATTGCCGATGAACGGCGTGCGGCGGGAAAGCGCATCGAAGCGATCGAGATCGAGAGTCGCGCCGGCGCGGCCGGCGAGCGCGATCAAATGAATGATGGCGTTGGTGGATCCCCCGAGGGCCATCGCAGCCGTCACCGAGTTTTCGAAGGCCTCTGTCGTCATGATCTGACGCGGCGTCAGATCCTCCCACACCATTTCGACGCTGCGACGGCCGCAGGCGGTGGCCATCCGCGAGTGAGCAGAGTCGGCCGCGGGGATTGACGAGGCGCCCGGCAGCGTCAGCCCCAAGGCTTCCATCGCGATCGCCATCGTCGATGCCGTGCCCATCGTCATGCAGGTGCCGAAGGATCGCGCGATCCCGTCTTCCATTTCGCGCCAGCTGCACTCGTCAAGTGTCCCGGCGCGCCGTTCCGCCCAGTACTTCCACACGTCACTCCCGGAGCCGAGAAACTGACCTCTCCAGTTGCCGCGAAGCATCGGTCCAGCGGGCATGAGGATCGCGGGAAGATTCGCGCTTGCTGCGCCCATTACGAGTGCTGGCACCGTCTTGTCACAGCCGGCCATCAGCACGGCGCCATCGACAGGGTAGGAGCGCAGTGCTTCTTCGGCATCCATCGCCAGCAGGTTGCGATAGAGGAACGTGCTCGGCTTCATGAACACTTCACCGAGCGTCAGGAGGGGGATTTCCATCGGGAACCCGCCTGCCTGCCAGATGCCACGTTTCACTTCGTCGGCGCGGTTGCGGAAATGCGCGTGGCACGGATTCGCATCGCTCCACGTATTGAGGATGGCGATGACCGGTTTGCCCGACATGTCCTCCATGCTGAAGCCGGCCTGTTTCGCGCGCGAGCGATGCCCGAACGATCGCATGTCGTCTTTGCCGAACCATCGATGACTGCGAAGCGAAGTAGGATCTCGTTTCATAGCGAATCACTAATCGTGAATCCTCGGATCCCGGATCCCGGACAACGGATCCCGAAACCGCTTAAAGTTTTGTCCTCGCATCTTCCTTTGGCAATCGGAGGCTGATCACGATCGCAGTCTCGATGACGAGGGCGCTGGCGAGCACCAGGAGCCCTTGACTGTACGATCCGGTTGCCTGCCGAAGCGCGCCCATTATCGATGGTCCGACGGCGCCGCCGAGATTGCCGATGGCGTTGATCAGGCCGATGCACGCGGCAGCCGCAGTGCCGCCAAGAAATATCGGAGGAATTGCCCAGAACACGCCCTGTACCGATCGCTGGCCGATTTGTGACAGCGTAAAACTCAGTACCACCAGCCAGAGATTGCTGCGGAATACAACCGCGAGTACGAGACCCGCAGCGGCGGTCATCGCGCAGGCGGCGACGTGGTATTTGCGCTCACCGGTGCGATCCGAGTGACGTCCGACAAGAAACATCGCGACGAGCGCGGCGGCAAACGGTAGCGTAGTCATCACGCTCAGCCCGAAGCTCTGTCGCCCGCCTGCGGCCTCCGTCAGCATCTTTGGCAGCCACAAAAATATCCCATAGGTGACGATGGTATTCAGAAAGTAAACGCCACACAGCAGCCATACCCGTCCGCTTCGCAGGCTTCGCACGATCGACGTGTGGCCGACCGCTGCTCGCCGCTCTTTCTCCGCGTCCATTGTTCGGATGAGCCACTCGCGTTGAGTATCTGTCAACCAGCCTGCATCGGATGGGTAATCGGTCAGCGCCCGCAACGCCACGAACCCAAGCAGCACCGCTGGCAGGCCTTCGATAAGAAACAGCCACTGCCATCCATGCAGTCCGAGAGCGCCATGCAGCGCGAGAAGGCGATTCGAGATTGGCGCGCCAATGATGATTGCCACCGGCGCGGCCATCATGAACAGCGCACCGGCGCGCGCCCGATCTGCGGCGGGAATCCAGTAAGTTAAGTACAGGACGATTCCGGGGAAGAACCCGGCCTCGGCGATCCCAAGTAAGACGCGCGCAGCATAAAACGACCAGACGTCCCATACGAAAATCATCGCCATCGAAACGATGCCCCAGCCGATCAGGATCCGTGCGATCCAGCGCCTGGCGCCGACGCGTTCGAGCATCAGGTTGCTCGGGACTTCGAACAGGAAGTACCCCACGAAGAACAGGCCGGCGCCATAACCAAACTCCGCATCGGTCAGCCCGAGGTCATGCTGCAGCACCGACGCCGCGAACCCGATGTTTACGCGATCGATGTAGGCGACGACATAACAAATGAACGCGAAAGGGATGAGCCGGCGTGTGACTCGCCCAATGACCTCGCGCCTGTATCCCGCGGACTCTTCGACGGAGGGGTCGGTCAGGTGCATGGGACGGCAACTTTATCCTGAAAGAGGAACGGCGATCAGTACAATAAAACGCGATGAAAGGCGTCATTGCGGCGGTTGCCACACCGATCGACGCGGATGGTCGATTGAACGTGAGGGAGTTCGAGCGGCTGATCGACATGTTGATCGACTCCGGTGTCGATGGTGTCTGTCTCGGCGGCGCAACCAGCGAGTATCCGAACGTCGCGGTTGCGGATCGATTGGCGGCAATCGAAGCCGCGGCGCCCCGTGTCCCTCGCGACAGGACGCTGCTCGTGGCAATCGGTGCGCCATCGTTTCGACAGGTGGTCGAGTTGGGACGCTCCGCACAGGCGGCAGGCAGCCGCGCGGTGCTCGTGCCGATGCCGATGTTCTTTCGATACGAGCAGCACGACCTGCAGGCGTTTGCAGGCGAAGTCAGCCGGGCCCTTGCCGCTCCGGTTCTTCTCTACGACCTGCCCGACTTCACCAACGGTCTCGAGCCGACGACGGTGATTACCCTTCTCAACGAGGAACAATTCATCGTCGGGATCAAAGATAGTAGCGGCGTTCCGGAGCATCTTTCCGCCTACGCGCAGGCACGCAACGGGCGTAACTGGACACTGCTGGTCGGCCACGATGAGCTCCTGTTCGACGGATTGCACGCCGGGTGGAACGGGACCGTGTCGGGGATCGCGTGTTTCTGTCCTGAGCTGCCGCTCGCGATTTATCGACGCTGCACCAGCGGCGACATCGAGGGCGCTCGCACGCTTCAGGCACTGCTCGACGAAGTTATCGCCCAACTGGGAGCACTGCCCGCGCCATGGGGCATCCGCATCGCGCTCGAAGTGCGCGGATTCGATATGGGACCGCTTCCGCTACCGCTCAGCGCCTCGCGTCGAGAGCAGGTCGATCGGTATCGCCAGTGGCTGCCTGCGTGGATGAAGAAAGTCAGCGTTGCAGTCGCTGGTTCGATCGCGTAGCGCAGGGCTTTAGCCCTCTGCCGGGAGGCGGTCCTGACCAGCCTCCGCTAAAGCTACCGCGTCCGCCGGAACCCTGGCGAAGGCGGAAGGGTTGCGCTACACGTCGGTTAACGCGCGCGCGCCCGCGAGCCGCGCAGCGTCCCTCGACACGAAAAACACGGCCCCGCACGCGAGAAAGAGCGCGGCAACGAGATACACCGAAGAAGCCATCGCGATTGCTGTGCCCAGGTTGGATCGTGACGCAATGAACCCGATGACCACCGGCGCGCTGCCGCCACCGGCGAGCCAGCCGATCGCGTTCATGAATCCCGCGGCCGTGCCACGTGCTTCCGGCCCGACGACGTCGAATACCGACGCGAAGATATTTGCGTCGTACAGCCCTTTGAAAAATCCCCACAGCGTCAGCGCGAGGATCAAGACCCCGACAGAAGAGGTGAGACCGCAGAGCGCAACGAACGGAGCGCCACCGAGGACACCGATCAGCTGAACGGCGAGGCGTCCACGTGGTGATCGGCGTCGCCACGCATCTGCGAGCCAGCCGCCGATCGGTGCGCCAGTCAGACTTGCGAGCTGCACGAAGAGCGTTGCAGTGAGGCCCGACATCGCGAGCCCCATGTGAAACTTGTCGAAGAGGAATTTCGGCATCCACGAGAGCAGGACGACCGCCACGAAGTTCGCGCACATGAATGCGCCCATCAGGCAGAGAACGGTCGGTGTGCGCAGGATCAGACGGATGAATTCGCCGAATGGCAGCGGCGCTGGCGCCGACTCGAGGCCGCGCTCCGCTCCGCGCTCGGGCTCTTTGAGATACCGGTGCAGGATCACTCCGAGGACGATACCGGCGGCGCCAAAGACGACGAACGACAACCGCCAGCCGTAGTACTGACCAATGAGGCCTGCGAAGAATCCGCCGCCGATCGTGCCGACATACACGCTCGTCTGGTGGAGGCCCATCGCGCGGGATCGAGTGTCGCGGCCGTGATAGTCGCTGATGAGCGACATTGACGCCGGATAGTAGAACGTTTCCCCGAGGCCCTCCGCAGCGCGGAATAGAAAGAGGTGACGGAAGTTTTGTGAAAACACCGTCGCAATGCAGATCGCGCTCCACGCGTGGAGGCCGCCAAGGATCGCAGTCTTGCGGCGAACGCGATCGACGACCATCCCGGCGAGCGGAGCGGCAAGCCCATAGACCCAGGCGAAGGCGGAGCCGAGCAGGCCGAGCTGGACCGGCGTCAGGTGCATCTCGCGCTCGAGCAGCGGAAACACCGAGAAGATCGCCTGGCGATCGGCATAATTGCAGAAGCAGATCGCCCACAACATCGCGACGACTGCCCATTTGTATTTGGAGCCCATGACTTGCGCTTTGTCAGCTTTTATCACGGCTCGCGGGGACCCACCCCCGCTCGCTCTCGCTCGGCGGCTGCGCGCCTCGCTCGGGCCGCAGGCGCTTTCCCTCTTCCCTTCTGCCTTTTCCCTTAAAATGCGCGTGAGGTCCCCATGCGACTGCTTGCCGCCGCCCTGCTCGCGGCTATCGTAACCACAACACAGCCACTTGCGGGACAGTCACACTACCGGACGCTTGACGATCGATTTGCACCGCCAAAATTTGAGACCGCCGAGAGCTGGAACGTTCGCGCCGCCTATCTGCGCGATCATGTGCTCGTTTCGGCCGGCCTTCTTCCGTTGCCCGAGAAAACTCCGCTGAAGCCGACCATCTTCGACGAGATTCGAAAGGCCGACTACAGCGTTTCCAAGGTCTACTTCGAAAGCCTGCCGGGCTTCTTCGTCACGGGAAACCTGTATCGCCCGCTTGGCGATGGACCATTTCCCGCGATCCTGTCACCACACGGTCACTGGGCTTATGGACGGCTCGAAAACACGGTGCTCAATTCAGGACCTGGCCGTGCCATCAGCCTCGCGCGGCAGGGCTTCGTGGTGTTCACCTACGACATGGTCGGCTACAACGACAGCCAGCAGGTGCCGCACACGTTCAGCGGCAAGCGCGAGTACTTGTGGGGCCTGAGCCTGTCCGGATTGCAGTTGTGGGACAGCATTCGCGCGCTCGACTTTCTCGAATCACTTCCATACGTAAAGCGTGACGCCATCGGCATGACCGGCGAGTCGGGCGGCGGGACGCAGACCTTTCTCGCCTCTGCCGTCGATCAACGCGTCGCCGTGTCGGTCCCAGTGAACATGATTTCTCTGCACATGCAGGGCGGATGTCTGTGCGAGAACCCGCCGGGACTGCGGCTGGAAACGACCAACGTGGAAATCGCCGCGACGATCGCGCCGCGTCCCCTGCTGATGATTTCAGCGACAGGCGATTGGACGAACGAGACGCTGGAGCTGGAGTACCCGGCCGTGCGCTCCATTTACGGCCTCGTCGACGCATCCGATCACGTCCGCGCCGTTCGCATGACCGCGGAGCACAACTACAACAAGGAGAGTCGCGAGGCGATGTATGCGTGGATGGCGCGCTGGCTGCAGCATGCACCGGAAGACGCACATCCGGCGGAGAAATCGTTCACGCCGGAACGACTGGAAAACCTGCTGGTCTTCCACAATCGCGCGCTGCCGCCGAATGCCGTCGATGCTGCGGGTTTAACCAGCGAGTGGATCGACGCTGCGAAGCGGCAGCTGGCGGCGGCTGCACCTGGTGCGTTCGCTTCGACGTTGCGGCATGTGCTGGGATTCGGTTCTGATCTTCCACCTAAAGGTGGAAGCCACCCGAGTCAACGTGATCGCACGGTCCTCATCAGCGCATCAGATCCCGCACTCGAGCGCGCGTTGACGTCGGCGGGATTCAAACCCTCTGTGATTTCGTTCACCAACTACGATGCTCAGGCCGCGTCGAAAATCAATCACTACGAGACATATAATCGCACCCCGGCGAGTCAGCGCGTTGCCGACATCGTTGCCGCTGTGCGCGCGCATCCGAATGCCGCGCTCGTCGCGACTGGTGATGCCGCGCTCGCGGCGATTCTCGCGAGTGCCGTCGTGCCGATCCGGCTCGCCGTTCTCGACGTCGCGGAGTTTGACTCGTCGAGCGATCAGGCCTTCGTCGATCACCTCTACATCCCTGGCCTTCGCCGCGCCGGCGATCTGCAAACGGCAGCGGCGATGTCGGACGGCGAGATTGTCGTGCATGACGGAGGCAGCGCCTTCAACGTGCCGGCATTGAAAGGAAAGGCGGCGAAACTCACGTCCGCGGAGATCGCCGCGATCGTTCGGAAGTCTGCGTCGAATCGCGCACGTTAGGGGGCAGTCATGATCGGGTCGTACACGATCCGTGCCGCTCGGATCGCTTGCGGTGGAATGGTGGGATGTGTGCTGCTGGCCCTCGGTGTGCGCGCCCAGGAACACGTCCATCCGACTGATCCCTCGATCGTCGCGTTGCAACCGCTCGCGCAGCAGGTCCGCCGCCTCGAAACAGCGCTCGCATATCTCGGTCAACCGTTGCCCGCGCCAGATCGTCAAGCGATCGATACGGCGATCGCGCGCAGCGACTCCGCCGCAGCGGTGTCGGAGATCCAACAGGTCCTCGATCGTCATGCGCTGGCGACTGTTCACATCAATCCAGAAAGCCGCGTGAAAGTGGAGCAGGGTGGCGCCAAGCCCGAACTGCTCCAGGGTGGCACCCGCCTCTTTCTCGTCAAGGTCCTCAACGAAGCTGGCGTGACGTCGCCGCTCGCCGTGCAGAGTGTCAACAGCGGCCGCGTGTTCATTCCGTCGCGCAACACTCCGGAGCCGGCGCAGGAGTTGACCGAGGAGGATGTCCGGGAACGCTGGGCGGACATCTCCCTCTATACCGCCGCGCCGATGCGACCGCGGCTGTCGGGCCTGCCAGTCGAGTACGTGATCCTGCAGATTTACAGTCGGGACCCCGGCCAACGATCAGCGGTCCTGGGCTTCAACGTCGGGCAAGGCACGGGCGACATCGGATTTCGTGGCGATATCGACGTCCTCTTTACATGCGTGCCCGCTCATCCCGTCCGAATTCGTGTCGTCGATGAAAACGGCCAGCCGGCGACGGCGGGGTTCCTGATCAAGGACGAGGCCGACAGGGTGTATCCGACCGTGTCGAAGCGGCTCGCGCCGGATTTCTATTTTCAACCGCAGGTATATCGATCGAACGGCCAGACGATTCAACTGCCCACTGGATCTTTCATGCTGACCGTGTCGCGAGGGCCCGAGTACCGGACGGAAACGCGCCGCGTCGTACTCGCGGGGCCGGACGAATGGTTGTTCCGGCTGGTGCGATGGATCGATCCCTCACGTTACGGCTGGTATTCCGGCGACCATCACATTCATTCGTCAGGCTGTTCGCATTACCAGAATCCGACCGAAGGCGTGCGGCCCGAGGACATGTGGCCGCAGATCGACGGAGAAGCGCTCAACGTAGCGTCGGTGCTGACGTGGGGGCCGTCCTACTATTTTCAGAAGCAGTTTTTCAGTGGCGAAGATCATCCGCTGTCGAAGCCCGGGCAGCGGTTAATGCATTACGACCTGGAGATCTCGGGGTTTCCATCGAGTCATGCCGGACATCTCGTGCTTCTCGGTTTGAAGGATCAGGATTATCCCGGCACGAAGCGTCTCGAGGACTGGCCAAGCTGGACCCTTCCAGTTCTTCAATGGGCCAAGGCGCAAGGTGCGGTCGTCGGCTTTGCACACTCCGGCTGGGGCCTCGAGACACGCAGCCGTACCCTGCCGAACTATGAAATCCCTGCGTTCGACGGGATCGGCGCGAACGAGTTTATTGTCGACGTCACGCATCCGAATACCGTCGATTTCATTTCAGCCGGTGATACTCCGCACATCTGGGAACTGAACATCTGGTATCACGCGTTGAACGCAGGGTTCCGGACCCGCATCAGCGGCGAAACGGACTGGCCGTGCATCACCGATGACAAGGTCGGCCTTGCGCGATCGTATGCGAAGGTCATCGGTGGCCTGACGTATCGGAAATTCATCGATGCGGTCAAGGCCGGCAGGAACTACGTGTCGGACGGTAAGAGTCATCTGATGGACTTCTCGGTGAACGGCGTCGAGGCGGGCACCAGCGATAGCGAAATTCGACTCGACCGGCCCGGACGCGTGAAGGTGACGTTGAAAGCGGCGGCGAATCTTGACGTCAGTCCGAACGATCTCATCCGGAATACGCCGTACGACGCAAATCCTTACTGGGATCTCGAGCGCGCACGCATCGGCTCGCGCCGCGAGGTGCCGGTAGAAATCGTGGTGAACGGCGCGGTCGTTGCGACGCAGCCGCTGGTCGCGGATGGAACCGTCCGTGATCTCACGTTCGACGTTCCGCTCGAATCGAGCAGTTGGATCACGGCGCGCATTCTTCCGTCTTCGCACACCAATCCGGTGTTTGCACTTGTCGGGGGCAAGCCCATCCGCGCGTCTCGCGAGAGCCTGCGGTGGTGCGTCAGCGCCGTCAACCAATGCTGGAGTCAGAAAGCACCCAAGATCCGCGACAATGAGATCGAGGCGGCGCGGCGTGCCTACGAGCACGCGCGCCAGGTCTATCAGGATCGATTGGCCGAACTGGAACGGCAAGAACCGTAACGCGTAAGCTGAAACCTGCCATGAACCTTGTTTTTCGGGCCGGAATTGCGCTCACGACGGCGCTCGTCTGTGCCAGCATCGTCCAGGCGACACCGGCCGGCAACGCGAAAACAGGTGCGAGCCAGCTTTCCGGCCAAGGTGCCAGCCACCTTTCCACAGTCAGAGTCGACTTCGAGCGGCAGATTCAGCCGATCATCGAGAAGCATTGTCTCGAGTGCCACAGCCAGGACAAACGAAAGGGTGGGCTTTCCCTGGCGAACTATGCCGACGCGCTCGATGGTGGACGTAATGGACCCGCGATTCGACCGGGGAATGCCGCGCGAAGCATTCTGATCCATCGCGTGACCGGCGCGGTCGAACCGCAGATGCCGAAGGACGAGGACCCCCTGACGTCGCGCGAGATTGCGCTGATTCGTCAATGGATCAACCAGGGCGCGCGGCGGACACCAACTTCTGCGCGGGCGCCGCAACCATGGGAAGCACCGCTTGCGTTGACCAAGCCCGTGGTGCCGGCGCCGACCTGGACAGACTGGGACGCGCCCCTCGATCGGTTCGTGGCGAAGTACCTGACGTCGCACCAGTCGGCGACACCGACACTCGTCTCCGACGCCACCTTCGCGCGCCGCGTCTATCTCGACGTCTGGGGTTTGCTGCCTACGCCAGACGAACTGCAGCGTTTCGTGGACGATACCGCGTCAGACAAGCGCGCCACGCTAGTCGCCACCCTGCTCGCGGACAACGATAAGTACGCGGAGCACTGGATGTCGTTCTGGAACGACCTGCTGCGCAACGAAGACGGTGTGACGTATTTTTCAGAGTCCGCCGGACGCAAGAGCATCACCGACTGGCTGTTTGCGTCGCTCAAGCGCAACACGCCGTACGATCAATTTGTCAGAAAGCTGCTCAACCCGACGGACCCTGGCGATCCCGACGGATTCCTCGTCGGCGTCAACTGGCGCGGGGAAACCAGCGCTGCGGTCACGCCTTGGATGCAGGCGGCTCAGAACACCGCGCAGATCTTTGCCGGTATCAACCTGAAATGTAACGCCTGCCACGACAGCTTCGTGAGCAAGTGGAAGCTCAAGGACGCGTACTCGCTGGCCGCCTATTTTGCGCCCGAGCCGCGCCTGCAGATGTACCGCTGCGACGTTGCGCTGAACAGATTCGCCGAACCCGGCTTTCTCTTTCCTGCATTGACGCGCACGCCCGTGTCGTCTTCATTGAATCATCGTCGCGCCGCCGCCGCGGCCATCTTCACTGATCGCCGCATGGGCCGTATGCCGCGCACGCTCGTCAATCGCATCTGGACGCGGCTGTTCGGCCGCGGGCTGGTTGCCAATCCCGATGAAATGGATGGCGTTCCATGGAGTCCGGCAGTGCTGGACTGGCTCGCGAGCGACTTCGTCGATCACGGCTACGACGTCAAGCGGCTGATCGCCACGATCTTGACGTCGCGCGCCTATTCCATGCCTGCCGTGCCGAGAACCGGCGAGCCGCCGGCACGCGGTTATGTATTCGCGGGGCCCGAAGTCCGTCGATTGACCGCCGAGGAATTTGCTGACGCGATTGGTGCCATCACCGGCGAGTGGAACACCTACACTCCGCGTGCGCCTTCGACTTCATCCCCTTCATCGACATCGACACGTCCCGTGTCGGAACGTCCACCGTCCATGCCGTCGACATCCGGCGTCTACGGCCGCGAGTGGCGTGTCGCGTCGAGCAGCGTGACGCGCGCCCTTGGCCGGCCCATTCGCGACCAGGTAACCTCAGTGCGCGCGGCCCACGCGTCCACGCTGCAGTCCCTCGAGCTCGTCAACGGTGAAATGCTGACGCACTCGCTGTCACGCGCGGCGAGGCGGATGCTTGGTGAATTACCGCCGGAGCCGCTCAGTCTCTACAACCGGACCGTCGCAGGACGCTACGCGACATCCTCGCCGTTCGAAGTGGATGTTTCAAATGCCACGCGGCTATGGCTCGTGGTGCAGGACAATGGATCGAACGTGCCCGAAGCGATTCAGCCCGTGTGGGCGCAAGCGGAATTCACCGGGCCGTCGGGCACGACTCAACTGTCGTCATTGTCGCCAGTCGATGGCGGCGGCATTCGATCAGGCTCGGGTCCCATACGCGTCGCCGCCTCGAACGGCGACGGCGTCCGTGTGAAGAACCCGTCGGTTCTCGTGTACGACATTGCCGGTCGGGGGTTCAAAACCTTGCAAGGCCTCATCGGCATCGAGAATCCGCAGAGCGAAATCGGCAGCACGCTGAATCCGCAGATCCGGTTCTTCGTGTTCGATCGGGCGCCGAACATGGAGCGGCTGCTGCCGCCCGCGCCGGGCCCACCGCTGCCGCCGCCTCCGGTGCTTCGCACGGTTGACGATCTCATCGATCGCGTCTTCGGTCATGCGCTCGGCCGGCTGCCGTCGGCCGCGGAGCGGCGCGCGGCCGAGGCGGCGTTACGCGATCCGTCAGGTAGCGCACGCCCGTACGCGCCAGGACTGGCGGATCTGTTGTGGGCGGTGATGATGAAGCCAGAGTTCCAACTGATTTACTGATCTGGTCGTTGCCGATCGAAGCCGCGATCCGGTTTCCGGATCCGGGATCCGAGATTCGGTGATTCGCAATAAGTGATTTGGGATTCTCAGTTAAGGATCGGCCATGAATAGGGAAGAGGAATTCGTCTACAAGCGCGTGAGCCGCCGCGGATTCATGGGTGTGACCGCTGCCGGCACACTATCGGCGCTGGTTGGCCGCGCGCCGGCACTCGTACGACAGGCGCCGCGAAAGCCGGCGACGGCTGACGCGATGATCGTGCTGTGGATGGCCGGCGGGATGGCACAGACCGAGACCTTCGATCCGAAGCGCTACACGCCATTCGCACCGGGAGTTCGCGTCGAAGACGTGCTCAGTACCTTCCCTCCGATCGACACGGCGGTCGATCACATCAAGTTCACGCAAGGGCTCGAACAGATCGGGAGCGTGATCGATCGGGGAACGGTAATTCGTACTTTCAACGCTGCAGACCTGGGGTTCATTCTTCACTCACGTCACCAATATCACTGGCATACCGGTTACATTCCGCCACAGCCGATGGCGATGCCGCACATCGGCGCGGTGATTTCGAAAACGCTTGGGCCCAAGAATCCCGACATGCCCGCGTTCATCGCCATCGGGCAAACGGTCGAAGGCGCGGGAGAGATCGGGACGCTCAAGGCATTCCATACCGCGGGATTTCTTGGCTCCGAGCACGGTCCGTTTCTCATCGTCGATCCGCAGGATGCGGCATCAGCGGTGCGGCCGCCGAAGGAACTCACGGAGGCGCGGTTCCGCAGCCGGCGCGAACTGTTCGAATCGCTACTCGCGCAGGAGCCGGTCTATCAATACGGCGGCGATTTTCAGCGCGAATCCTTGCTCAAATCACTGGACGCCGCCGACCGCCTTCTGAAATCGCCGTCCGCCAAAGCATTCGATTTATCGCTCGAGCCGAAAAAGAGCTTCGACGCCTACAACAGTGGTCGCTTCGGGCAGGGATGCCTGCTTGCGCGCCGCCTGATTGAAGGGGGCGCCCGCTACGTCGAGGTCACGTCCGAATACATTCCGTTCGTGTACTGGGACAGCCACGAGAATGGCCACGAGCGCGCGACCGCAATGAAGAAACTGATCGACGCGCCGGTGGCGCAGTTGATCCGCGATCTCGAGGAGCGCGGACTGCTGGATCGCACGCTGGTCGTACTTGCAAGTGAGTTCGGCCGGGACGCACTCACTGAGGGCAAGGTGGGTAAGGAAGTAAAAGACCAGGCGATCAATATTCCAGACGTCATCAGCGAGCCGCGCCATTACGGCATGCACCGCCATTTCACCGCGGCGGGATCGATCCTCATGTTCGGCGGCGGCATCAAGAAGGGCTTCGTTTACGGTAAGACCGCCGACGCGCGCCCGTGCACGACGATTGAGAACCCCGTCATCACGCAGGATCTGCACGCGACGATGTATCACGCACTGGGTATTCCGCCGGATACGTCATACGTGTTCGAACGCCGCCCGGTGTACGTGACGAAGGATGGGAAGGGCGAGCCAATCCTGGATCTATTCACGTAAAAACAGGAGAAACTGGAGAGGAACAAAAATAGTTATTATTCTCCCGTTTCTCTTGTTTGAGTTCAGCCATGAAAACTACACGACGTGAATTTCTTGCTGCCGCCGCTGCAGCGCCCGTGATCTCTCCGATCCTGCTCGGCATGCAGGACAAGGCCGGCACCAAGGCGCCCGTGCTCGGAAGCGGCGCGTACACCTACGAAGCGATTCATGACTGGGGTGAACTGCCGCCACGTATCAAGTGGGGGAACACCCACGGCGTCGTCGAAGACTCACAGGGCAACATCTACGTGCACCACACAGTGCATGCCACGAGCGACAGCGCCGACACGATGGTGGTTTTCGATCCGAACGGCAAGTTCATCCGCTCCTGGGGAAGCGACTTCCGCGGCGTCGCGCACGGACTGCACATTCGCAAAGAAGGCAGCGACGAGTTTCTCTACCTTACCGTCAACGCGTCGAATCCCAAGATGACGCCACAGCCAGCGCTCCAGGCTGTGCTGGTGAAGATGACGCCTAAGGGAGAGATCGTCTGGCAGATCGCCGGTCCACCCGATGTCGACGCCTACAAGCCGGGCGCCGACGGCGCGCCGAAGCGCTACAACCCGACCAATGTCGCGATCGCTCCGAATGGCGATCTCTACGTGGGCGACGGCTATGGCTCGTATTTCATCAACCAATACAACAGCAAGGGCGATTACATCCGAACCTTCGGCGGCAACGGGTCCGAGCCCGGCCAACTGAAAGAGCCGCACGGCATCTGGGTCGATCGGCGCGGCGCGAGCCCTATTCTCGTCGTCGCTGATCGGCGAAACAATCGTCTGCAACGCTTCACCCTCGACGGCAAGCACATCGACTTCGTTCAGGGGTTCCGGCTCCCGTGCCACTTCGATGAACGCCAGGGCGTGGTGGTCATTCCGGATCTGCACGGTCGTGTGACGTTGATTGACAAGCAGAACAACATCATCGAACACCTCGGCGACTCGAACGATCCGAACTGGAACAACCCATTGCGCACGCAGCCGCGAACCGCCTTCATCCCGGGACAGTTCATCTGTCCGCATGGCGCGTGTTTCGATCACACCGGAAACATTTTCGTCGTCGAATGGGTGGAGGTTGGACGGGTGACAAAACTACGGAAGGTTGCGTAGGCCCGGTCCAAAGACCGGGCCCTACAACCGTCGGTATAGGCCGGGGTTTTCAGACCCCGGCACGTAAAGTGACGACGATGAGCGCAATCATGATCCCCATGATCAGCGCGATGTACGCCAGCGCAATGGTTGTCCCTTTCCACGCAACCTGCCAGCGTGTGCCGCCGAACACTCGTCGCAGTGCGATGTAGTGGTACGGTCCGATCGTCAGCGGAAACAACCCGCCGGCAACGTTGCCAGTCGTTCCCAGAAACGACATCGCCACACGTGCGGCGAGCATCAGGAATACGAAGGCGTGAAAGTGAATCGCGTAATAGAGGTGCGGAACGTAGTACGGCTCTGCGCGCCGGTAGACAATCCATGACAGCAAGCCAAATGCCGGCATCAGCATGAACATGGCGCGAGGTGCGTTGTGCGTCATCTGCTCACGCAGATGCTCGAGACGCTCCACCGTTTGTTTCCGCGTCGCCTCTCGCTCGGCATCATTTGCGATGTCGTCCTTGGTCATCTGAATGTTGATGAACGGTGATTGAGCCCACGCGGCGAGAGCAAAAAACACCAGGCTGCAGACCAGGTACAGCCGGATCGGAGGAATGTATCGGGCGCGTCTCCCTCGGAGGAACTCCGCCGTCAGTTCTCCAGGCTTGAAGAGGAGCAGTTTGAGCGTCTGGACGATCTTGCTGTTGTCGAGGTGCGAGAACTCATGCAACGCTTCGTGCGCCAATTCGCGAAGCGTGACGTCCGCACGGGCCGCCTTCTGGCCGCAGGCGTAACAGTACCGCCCCTGCAGCGGCACGCCGCAGTTACGGCACGTCGTCATTCAGATTTTCCCGCCGTTGACCAGTTCGCCGCGCCGGAGTTTTCGATAGAGCTCCAGCGCATCTCTGATAATCACGACCGCGTCGTTCGGGCCCAGCATGTCCTCGATCATGACCTGCTTGTGTTCGAGAACCTTGTAGTCGGCGAAGAAGCGCTGCACTTGCCGCAGCAGGTGCGGCGGCAGCTGCGCTTGATCGGTGTAGTCGGAGTAAGAGGGATCGCGGACGCTGACCGCGACGATCTTATCGTCGATTCCTTTCTCGTCGCGCATCCGCATGACGCCGATGGCACGCGCCTCGACGATCGTGAGTGGGTAAACGGGTTCCTGGCCGAGCACCAGCACGTCCAGCGGATCGCCGTCGTCGCAGAATGTTCGCGGAATGAAGCCATAATCGGCCGGGTAGTAGACGGCGCTGTAGAGCACGCGATCGAGACGCAGCAGTCCGGTCTCTTTGTCCAGCTCGTACTTGTTCGTGCTGCCCTTGGGGATTTCGATCACGACGGGAAACGCTGTCGCAATCACGGAATCGTCGATGTAGCTGTCGTGCCAGGGATGCATAAGGTCGGAGAAATTATAGGTGCAAACGGCAGAGTGCGATGGAGCGGCCCGCGAGTTGCACCGATCATCCTGGAATTCGAATCAGGGGAGGTTTTAATGGCCGAACGTACATATTCGACCGACTGGAATACAGAGGATGCCTATTGGAGGGATGCGTATCGAACACGACCGTATGCGGGTTCGAACGACTACTCGTACTATCAACCCGGATATCGGTACGGATATGAAGCGGCGAGCAAGTACCAGGGCCGCGACTGGTCAGACGTTGAGCCCGAGTTGCGGCGCAACTGGGACACCTACGAATATCGCGGGCAATCGACGTGGGAGACTATGAAGTCGGCGATCCGCGACGCGTGGGATAGAGTGACGGGTCATCATCCCGTCAGTTCGCGATAGACCACCGATGAACACCGATCACCACGGATAGATGAAGACGCAGCCGAGGCAACCGCATTCGATGCAGCTGCCTCGGCTGTTAGTCTATCCGCGAGACTGTTGTCGGTGGCGCCACAGTGCGTCACGAACGGCCGCGCTCGCATCCACTCCTGCAGGATCCCCAACTGGCGGCCTTGCTCCCGCTTTCAGCAGAGCAGCGACCGTTGCCCCGTAGTTCCCACGGTCCCGGTTCGATCCGTGCAGCGAACCATGAAACGCCCACCCGAGCGCCGTCATGTTGAAGTCGCGATCCCGGATCTCGAGTGATGCTCGGTGAGCAAGCGTGTCGCGCACGATATCCGCGTTCCCATGCCATGCACCGAAGTGCAGTGCAGTCGCGCCGTGCTTGCCGAGTGCGTTGATCGGCCACCCGGCGAGTAGCAGCAAGCGCACTGCGCTCGCGTCGTTTCTCTCCGCTGCGTCTACGATTCTTCTCATCGCTCGCGGGTTCAGCTGCGCTGAATCGATTGCTCGAACGTTCAGCAGGACCCGCAGGAGATCTTCGTCTCCGACTTCGGATGCAGCGGCCACCGCCAGTTCGTGAGGCGAACGCTCCATCAACAAGCGAAACGCGTCTTCGTGTCGGAACTCTCGCGCGATGACATGCGCGCTCTTATTTCCACCGAGCGTCCAAATATAGATACTGCCGCCCGCACGGGAATCCGACATCGGGAAGTCGTCTGGCGAGACCGTGATGGCGATCGATTGCGGAGCGGTGTCCAGGTGCGTCCGAATCAAATCCAGATCGCCGAGGGCGCACGCCATCAGCAGATCGGTTGTGCATCCGCACGCCACGAGATAACGCACGACGTCCTGTCGTTCGCGAATCGCATACTGCGCCGGTGTTGACTCGTGATCAATGTCGCGCGCGTCGATATCAGCGCCGGCCTCGACAAGTACTGCCGCGACCTCGGCGTTCGCCGCGACATGAAGTGGTGTCTGCCCGTCTCCGCCGCGCGCATGGACACGCGAGCGATCCTCTGCGACGAGCGTTCGGATCGTGTCCAATCGGCCCAGCCGCGATGCGGCGTGGATGTCGACTTCCGCTCCGCGTCCGATCAGAAAATCCGCGAGGCCATGATCGTCGTCGAGAACTCCGAATCCGCCGGCCCACCAGTGGCTACGCTGATTGATGTTCGCGCCATTTGCCAGCAGCAGTTCAATCATCGGTCTGTTTCGACGCCAAACCGCGGCGAGAAGCAGCGTGCCGTCGAATGGAAGGCCGGGCAGCGGATCGTTCAACCGAGCGAGGAGTTCTGGATGTTGTCTGAGACAGACAGTTGCGCGTTCTAGATCGTCGTTCTGTACTGCGTTCACCAATACGGCGCAAGCGTCCATTTCGCACATTCCTGAACGTCGGCGAGGACCGATGCTCGGCGGCATCCAGACCGATTATGCGTCGATCGTAATGGCCGGCGCTATCCGTCCGAGTTGATCCTCCTGCACTACTTGATGATCAGTCGCAGGTTTGTTGGGGTTGCGGGCGCCGCGGTCAGAGACGACCCTGCACTCTGAAGCAGACTGATCTGCACTCCCGCAACGCTGATCGTTGCCGACCGCGAAAGCGTTCCAAGGTTCACCCCTACCGTATAGCTGCCGGTACCTGATCCCGTTCCGCTAGATGTCGTCAGCGTCACCCACGAGGCGTTGGTCGAGGATGTCCACGCGCATCCTGCCTGCGTCGTCACCGTAAAGGTCGCCGTCGTCCCGCCCGACGGAATTGTGACGAGAGCCGGCGTGACCGAGAACGTGCAGGATGCACTTGGTTCTGTGACGACGAAGGTCTGGCCAGCGATGGTCAGCGTCGCCGATCGTGGGCTCGTGGTTGTATTCGCGGCAGCGGTAAAACTGACGCTGCCGGAACCGGATCGGCCGGTCCCATTGGAGATCGTGACCCATGCCGCGCCGCTCGTCGCACTCCAGCTACATCCGATGCCGGTGGTAACACTCACGCTGCTGGTGCCACCGCCGGCGGCCATTGCCAGCCCCATCGGTGAGATCGTAAAGGTGCACGGTGCGGCAGCCTGCGAGATCGTAAACACGCTGGTGCCGATTGTTACCGTGCCGGTGCGAGCGAGCGTACCGGTATTCGCCGTGACCGAATAATTGACGGTACCGTTCCCGCTTCCGGGGGAGCCGCCCGTGATCGTGATCCATGCGGCGTTGCTTGTGGCGGTCCAGTTGCATCCCGTGGCGGCGCTGACCGTGATGGCGCCCGTTCCAACGGTGTTTGGCAGGCTCGCCGACGACGGTGAAACCGTCGGAGAGCAGGTTGCGCCTGACTGGTTCACTGTGAGAGCGATGCCACCGACCGACACCGTTCCTGTGCGCGGCGTTGTGGCCGTGTTCGCCGCCACCGTGTAGGAGAACGAGCCGTTGCCCGTGCCTGTGGCGCCAGCGGTGACCGTAATCCAGGCGTCGTTGCTTATCGCCGTCCAACCGCACCCTGCCGATGCGGTGACTGTGACGACGCTCGACGCTCCCGAAGCTGCGGCCGTTGTTGACGTTGGGGAAAGCGCTGACACGCACGCGACACCGGCCTGGGTAATCGTGAAGGTCTGGCCGCCGATCGTCATCGTGCCAGTGCGCGACACAGTGCTGGTATTCGCCGTGACGCTATAGCTCACACTGCCGTTGCCGCTGCCGTT
>JBKPSH010000014.1:0-76690 GCA_046734955.1 Acidobacteriota bacterium | reverse complement strand
GGTCGGAGATGTACGCGTACGGGCCCGCGATGCTCCCCACACTGCGTCGTGCCGCGGCAGCGGCAGCACACCCTCCGTATTGTTCGTCGCGTTTGAATCGGCTGTTGATGCAATGCCCGTCTCGGCGCGTTCAAAGTAGGCGTCGAGCCGCAACAAACGGATGAAGCCAACGGGTTGCAGGTACCCGCGCCGGCCCGCGCAGCTTTATCCGCTCTATACCAGCCGACAATGGGCCTCCGTTGCAATTGGGTGGATGGATGCGATGCGCTGTCGGCTCCACGTCGCGTGAGATAATTCGCTCGATTCCCGATGGCAAAATCGAAACTATCTCGTGTTCAGGCAGGTGATGAACGACCAGCCTTCGACGCCGAAGCCTTCCTCGAGTCCGCGGGTGCGGTACGGCGCGCCGTGTCGTACACAAAAGGGAAGATCGTCTTCTCGCAGGGGCAGCCCAGCGACGCGGTCATGTACATCCAGAAAGGCAGCATCACGATTTCGGTGCTGTCCCGAACCGGGAAAGAGGCCGTTGTGGCGATGCTGGGTCCCGGCGATTTTTTCGGCGAAGGTGCACTCACAGGTCAATCGATTCGGATCGGAACTGCGACCGCGGCGACGTCCACGACCGTCCTCATCATCGAGAAGGCCGCGATGCTTCAACTCCTGCGCGACGAGCCAACGTTCTCGGAACGGTTCATCGCGTACATTCTGGCGAGGAATCTACGCATCGAAGCCGACCTCGTCGATCATCTCTTCAACTCCAGCGAAAAGCGGTTGGCGCGGACGCTGTTGCTGCTGGCCCGGTACGGCGATCAGGGCGGACCGGAGCGCCGGATACCGAAGATCTCTCAGGAGACCCTTGCGGAAATGATCGGGACGACGCGGTCGCGCGTCAACTTCTTCATGAACAGGTTCCGAGATCTTGGGTTCATCGAGTACAACGGCGACATTAAGGTCAACACCTCACTGCTCAGTGTCGTGCTCCACGACTAACTCATGTCGCCGTCGGAGCGCGCTTCGGAGTGGCCGGCCCACTCGCGGATCACCCTACGCAGCTCATCGGCCTGCTCTTGCAGTTGCCGCATCCGCTTGCCCTCAACGGCGAGATCCCGACAGAGTTCCGCGATCTGGCCTTCGACAACATTCGGCAATTCGGCGGGTCGGGGCCGTACGTGTCTCCGTGACGCCGCGCCTAGCGCTGCGGACTTCGGCATAGCATCCCCATTTCCTGACTATCCTGACAGGCGGGAATGCCGATGTATGTACCCTTTGGAACGGAACGCTCGGTTCGTGTGCTTTTCGGCGTGGAGAGCGTCCCGTCGGGAGCGATCACACCCGCCGACATGCGGCAGCGCTTGAATTGGGGCGCTGGACATTGTTGGCGCCTGTCTGATACCCGAAAGCACTTCCATACGCGCCGATCCCAAACGGCTTCATAGAGCGTGAATCGCCGCCAGTAATAATGGCGCTGGCCGACAGACTGTCCCTGAAATTGTCCCTACGAGCTCCCTACACCAGGCCGCCACAGCCCCGAGCAGCCAAGTCGGTCGATCGGGGAAGTGATTGAAACGCGAGGATTTGCGTGTAAAAACGGCGAGGGCCGAAATGCTGATCGGCGTTTAGCAAACCGCTTTACGCCGCAGGTCGCCAGAGCTGCAGATAATATTGGTTGCGAGCCCCCGCAACCATTTCAACTTGCAGCGAGAGGTCGCCGGTTTCCGGTGACCTCTTCGCATTTTCCGACTCCGCCAAGGCTACGGCGGATCCCCCGTAGCGCAGTACGCGATCGTGATTGCGCGAAGGCGGGGTGGCGGCGCTCAGCATTGCCGCTAGGTTCCCTTTCAGTTCGATTCGGAGCTCAGCGTCGGTTGGCGTCAGGATGATGGCGTCAATCAGGCCTCGCAGCACTTCAGTGGCCTCCACGCGCGTGACTGAGTGCTGCAGGCCTTTCGCTAGCGTGGTCACCTTCTGGCGGTACAGGTCGGCCATCTCGGGGTGCAGCAGGGGCGGCGGCTCGTCGGCAGGGGGAACACCCCGCGCGAGAGCTCGTTCCCCCCACCGTTCCCTTTCTCTGGCAATGCTTTTTGACGGTTATTCCCAAATTGGGCATCGGATCCGAGGATCTCGGCCTGTCTCCGAGACATCCTTTGGGTTTGGGAACAAAGACCTGATTACTTGACCGTGACGCGGTCCGGCGACTCCACCGTCAGAACCTCATAACGTAGCTGGCCTTGACGAAGAGCTGACGCGTTGTTCGGTATAACCCGGCGGTTCTCTGCAGCTCAAGTTGATGGCCCAGATCGTCGCCAACATCCTCAAGGCCCTCCGTATATCCGAGGTACAACGCGGTCCACGGATTGATTTGGAATGTGGCGAGAAAATCCGCGACGGTACGCCTCTCCGATTCGATGCTCGTCAGTCGCGGGTCCGCCACAATTGTGTTGTAGTCCAGAATCGTTCGCAGTGACAGCTCTCGCGTCGCCTGGAGACTGACCTTTACGCGCGCGATGTGGTTGGAAAAGATCTTCCAGGATAGGGAGCGCCTTCAGAGGACGTCGACTCGAGACGGGTGAAGATATAGGTTTGCTCGACTGCGAAGCGCTCCGACGGCCGTAGCGTAACCCGCGCAAACGCGTCAGTCGTGTCACCCAGGAATGGTGACAGTCCGGCTGCAGGTGCATAGTTGATGCGGGTCCCCCGTTGGAAGAATCCTGCAACATCGAGCCACTTGACCCAGGACGAGCTCGCTTGCAGTTGTGCGGCCCGGACTTCGAATTCTTTGCCCGCAAAGGTCTCTCGATTATCGAAGCCGGAAACGAGAAGTTGCGTTGCGCCACCGAACTCGAACCCGAAGGTTGGATTCAGGTCGCGATCCTGGGGACGGCCGGAGTAGTCCCAGGTTATGCCACTGCCAACACCTGGCCCGAACGCCAACAACTTCCTCGACTTCGGACGCCATCGGTAACTAGTCAACTGGAAGGCTTGACGGATGTCGGTGCGCGGGATGAATCCGAGCTGGGAAACAAAGGCGGGGCTGCGTTCCAAATAGCGGTTCACGAGCGTGAGATGTCGGTCCGCCCTCGTGACCTCGATAATTGCCGACGTTCCTTGACTCGTTCCAGCCGCACGATCATCGCTGAAGCTCCGGGCCAGTTGTCCTTGAAGGGTCCAACGCGGCCCCATACGAATACGGGTATCCACTGAGGCGACCTGGTTGTTGGTATCCGTCGTATCACGCGTCGTGAACAGCATCCCGACGGTGGATTCTCTTCCCACCTCGCGTTGAACACGCACCACCCCCGCGACCGCGTCTTCCGCCTGCCCGTTCAGTTGCGGCTGGTCTTCCGCCGCTAATGAACCGACGACCCAACGGCCACCTTTTCCTGTCAGCCGTGTCCCCCAGCGAGGAGCAACAATGCGCCGGGAAAAGAACAGCGTTTCGGGGGTCTGGAATATTCCGGCGTTCTCGAGAAAGAACGGTCTCTTTTCCGGGAAATAGACTTCCTATCGCTGGTTGATCGTGACTTGGGGATCGTCGGTTTCCACCTGGCTGAAATCTGGGTTCGCCGTCAGATCGAGCGTAAAGCGGTCTCGCCCCAGCCTTGACGTCGAGACCACCCCGAGCGTCGTGATCCGATCGACGCTGCAATGCGGCGCGGTCGAGAAACGCCGCGTCGGCGAAGGCACCGTACGGGATGAACTGCACGTTCCGGCCCGGCCTCACAGCTTCGAATCCTCCAATGGTTGCGAGCTGCGGCACAATCCCTTCAACGCGACGAGTGACCAAGGGCCAAAACACTTCTTCCGTCGTCCGCGGAATACGTCGCGTGAGGCCGATCCCCCACGTTTCGGCAGAGCCGCTTGCAAACCGGAGGCTCTTGAATGGAATGGCGATCCACACCGCATAGCCAGTCGCAGTGAGTTGTCCGTGCGATTCCCACAACGTGTCAAACGAGAGGTCTTCAGTCTGCCCTTCCGTAAGCATCGCATCGCGCTGGATTCCGCGAGGGTTAGCGAGGAACAGATAGGCACGCCGGCGATCGTGAAACGTGTCGAGAATGACACCGACGAGATCGTCTGCAGCCGTCTGTTCGCGCTTTGTCAAATGAGCCCGGATTTTCTGTGGCTCGCGGTCGCTGCAGAGAAACACGACGTACAGTGACGTGCGGTCGCGGGACAGGTACGCAATGGTTCGTTCACTGGCGGGCTCGCCATCACCCGGTTGCCGCTGCGTAAATGCATCGATACGCAACGCAGGGACAGCTGGCGCGTCGGTCAGAAAGTCTTCCAGACGCGGTGGCTCTGTGACCTCTGGGATGACCAAGACAGATTCACGTGGTTGCGCGGAAACTTGGGCGGCCGCGAGCAAACCAACAACGGTCAGGAGCGCTGTCGCGAAGGGCAGCTGGACGCGTCGCAAGTTCACTTTTAAATCAAGCTCGGATGATCAAGGGCCAGAGCGCGCCGGGCCGTTACGAACCGCCATTCGACGAGTTTGCCGGCTCCGGGCCCAGAACCACGCGCCTGCCGCTACGATCACCATTGCCGAGAGCGCCCCGATTCCGAACGTGCGAGCCGTGTCACGAGGGCTGTGATCAGCAAACATCGCGACCACCGTCGCAAAGGCGGGTTTGCGAGTGCGATCAGCGTTCACGATCCCGTACGTCTCCTCGGGATCTTCGTCATGCTGCAGCTCGTCGTCCGGCGCCGGCACCCGCGTCCACCAATCGCCAGGGCGAGCGGGGTTGTTGTAGTTCTTCCACCATTCGTCGGCAAACTCGAACACGATCCCGCCTGCGACCCCCGCGCGCAAGATAGCGTTCCAGCTGTCGCGAATGAGCCGCGCCTGACCCTCCTCTCCAGCTTCGATGGTATTGGCACCGAACTCGGAGATGAGCAGCGGTTTACCTCCGGCGATAGGCCGCAAGATGCTCTCGACGTACTTCCCAAATCCCATGGCCACGACTTCAGGCGGCCATAGCGGATAAACGTTAAAGCTGATGAAGTCCAGGAATCCGAGGTTCAAGTGTCGCGCGGGTGGCCAATTGGCATGCGAAATTGGGTGATCAGGATCGACTGCTTTCACTCCTGCATACAGCTCACGCAACCCGGCGACGATCGGTCCGTCACCGCGAGACTGCAACACATCGCCAGGTACCTCGTTTCCCAGCAGGTATGCAAGCAGCGCGGGCTTACTACGCAACTGCTTGACGCGTTCAACAACCCTGGCGGTTATGGCGTGTTGATCGACGCCCCCGATCGAATACCAGTCCAGGTTGAAGACGTACACCACCTTTAGGTCGTGCTGCTGCGCGAGATCGAGCACCTCGTTCGGCGGATCGTAAATGAGTACGGTGTTCGCCCGTGTCTGCCCAATTAGATCGAAATCCGCAGCGATATCTTGGATGTTCGGATAGGGATAGTCCTTGTTCGGTCCCGTTCTCGGGCGCCATGGCCCATAGTGAATCCCGCGCACCAGGAACGCATTCCCATCGACGATGAAGCGACCGTTCTCGACGCGAACGCTACGAGGCGCCGACCCGTTCGAGGGCTGCGCCTGCATCGGCGTCGAAAACATCCACATCGTGACTGCGGTCGATAGCGTGAGCAACGTGCAGCGCGGCAGCATTCGGTTCATCACGGTATAAAAGGGACAGCGCTGGACCAAACAGGAACTTTCCGGCGAAGAGGAACCAGCACGGGAGATACAGCAACTCCGGGAGGTAGATGATTGGCACGACCAGCAGCAACACGCCGAACGCTGCTTCCGCGAACAACGTCACGTCGACCGCTGTCGCGGATACGCCATTGGTCGGAATCCATGCCCGCCGCTTGCGGCGTACGGCATCAGTGACGCCACGGAACACAGAGAAATCGGTCCCCCCGTACACCAGTCCACAGAGCGCGAGCGTCGTCACCCAGCCGGCGCGGCGACTTTCTCGACCTTTCAAGTAGAACGAGAGCAAAGGCGCATAGACGAGACCAATGAGTACCGTTCCGGCGATCAGACTTGGAATCAGCGCCGGCGCGAACCCTGCGAGACCGTCGAACGGCACAACCAGAAGAACGAAGCATAAGTAGGCGAGGAGCAGTGATTGAAGACAATAAAACCCAGCGAACTGAAAGAACGAAAGCTTTTCAGCAAACGAGAACTGCCGTGCGGTGAGGACGCTCCACCAGTGTGCGCGGAGCGTCTGAACGCAGCCGTACGCCCATTTGTAGCTCCGCTTCCGAAACGCCGTGTAACTGGGAGGGTGTTTCTCTCCCATTTCGATTTCCGGCGCGTAGACGATCCGGAAACCGGCAAGATTCAGTCGGACCGTGAGGTCGAGGTCATCGGAGAAGAAGTCAGGGGTGAGTCCACCGACTTGCCTCACCGCGTGGGTGCGCAACAGTGCATTGTGGCCAATGAATGGCATCCAGCCGAATCGGGCAGCCGGCGCCAGAAAGGCATGAAATGCGCCGATAGATTCCGCCAGCCGTCGATTCGCCCGACAGTAGCTTGCATCAGCGACCGGCACACTTCGGAACTGGACCCCGCCCACCGTGGTGAGGTGCAGATATCCCAGAGCGCGCTCAATCGTGTCTGGGTCCAGCACCGTTGAATCGTTGTCGCAGAGCAGGAAGTACTCGTAATCGTGAGAACTCTGCTCGAGCGCATAGTTGACCGCTCCAGCCTTGCCTCCAGTTTTACTCGGTCGTCGCAGAACGCGCACGTGCCAGTCGCGGAGATGTGAGAGGTGCGCGGCCATTCGATCCACCGCGGCACGCGCGGCCGGATCGCGACTGTCGTCGTGAATGACCACCTGGAGCGGGCCAGCGTAGGAAAGGCGCGTGAGGCTCTCGAGCGCGCTCCAGTCTGCGTCATCACAGCACAGATAAATGATTCCGATTGACGGTTCCATCTGCGACCGGATGCGATCGCCTGGAGGGCGGGCATCGTCCATCCAGAGAAACGCAACGGCCGAGATCAAGAAAGCGATGCCGTACGCACTTGCAATCACTTCGACGGTCGTCTTGCCGGCCAGAACGATCCAGGCCCCGACGTGAAGGTTCACATCCGCAATCGAGTTAAGGATGTATGCGATGTACGCGCACGCGAATAGCGACGCGAGCACAACAGTCGCGTAGGCAACATGCTGCCGTGGTCTGCCCGTCATTGGTTTGAGCGTTCGGGAGGACGTCTCGGCGGTCTGCAGCGACCGTCGAGCGGAAAAGCCGCTCGCCTCCGACGAAAGATTATGCGGCAGTGCAAACGACGGTCCGTCGCGTCAACTCACGTCTAGGCAGCCACTTACAATCTTGTCCGTCTTGGCTCTGTTCGCGACAATGCGAAGAAAGTGCACGCTCTACCCGATGGCTTTCGCCTCAATAGCAAGGCCGCCTCTCTCTCAAGGGTTCGCGAATATCCAATGCCGGCGGGTGCGGACTGCCGACAAGCGGCGGCACGAGACACTCTCGCCGGCACTTAGCTCGCCGCAAGTGCAGGAGCTGAAACAAAGATCAACGTCGTACAGAATCGTGACGGTCTCGCCAACCCGACAGAAAGTGTCGACAAGTCGTTGCATTTGCGCCCCGATGGGGCCAAAAGGTCACAACACTGTATCGATGCGCTGTCGACGTTCCCCAAAACGTTTTCAAGTCGGCATGCACCCTTGAACAGGGCCACTGCTATGAAGCCGATGAGGATATGACAGCTACGCGAGAGCGATCCAGAAACGAGAAACGATGATACGAGCGCAACGTTAAGGGTCTGAACGCTGTTTGATGCGTATAGGATTCCGTACGGTCGGTTCGAGCTCTTCGAGTCCGAAATAGACGAAGCCTCGGCCACGTCGCGCGCCGAGTTGCCCTTCTATCAATGGTTCCTTTCGCAGGAGTCGAGCTTTGAAGTGCTATGGGAAAAGATGACCGACGAAACATTCCATTTGCTTCTCGCAAATAGATCTTTCCTTCTAGGTTTCAATCGCAATCTTGCGGATTATTTAAGGGCTAACCCGTCGTTGTTGATACCGCCTGAATTTCGAACCGCAAACGGCAGGGTAATGCGCTACCCGCTGCCACAGTGGGCACAAGACGCCGTGTTCTTTCGAGATCAGGGCCGCTGCGTGTTATGTCAGGTCGATCTGTCTGGCCGGCTATCAACCGATCGAGTCGATCACTTCGAGCATATGGTGCCGCTCGCCGAGTGGGGCACGAACGATCCGTATAACCTGCAACTTCTCTGCGAAGCGTGCAACGTTCGCAAGGCCGCCGGCAAGGCTGTGACCGGGCATCGCTATGCGGGGTGGTGGCGGTATTAGAAGAGGCCAATCATCGGCCAACGCGATTTGCAAACAGCGCTCACGCCGCGCCACTCCACAGCTGCAAGTCCCGCTGGTTGCACGCCCCCGCAACCAAAATTATCCGAGGGGCGTCGCCCCTCGGACTCCCCTACAGTCGCACTCGCTCGCGCTGGGGCGCTCGCTCCGTTCGCCTGGCTCGTTCGCTGCGCTCACTCGCGTGAGTTTCACAGGGCCTTGCTCGCATCCCGCGCGCGTGCGTTGCGGCGGCGGAGTGGCGCGGTGCGTGGCTGCCTAGTGGGCGGGTTGAAGGTTGACGTCACGGACCACCGCGCCCTGACCTGCAGCCCAATCATCTACGTTCGCGACTTTGAACGTTATCGCCTCGCCACGCTCGCTTGCGAGTAGCGCTCGATATAAAACGACACTGGCGGGGGCCGAATGGGTCCCGAAACTGCCCGGCATATCGTGCTGTCGCAACCCGAGCCGCGCGAGTCGGCCGTCCGGCGCGAGGCTCACAATGCCTTTGTACTCATACTCGCGGCCACCATACTGAACTCGAAACGTCCCGAACCGAAAGCCCCACCGTTCTTCCATCCGAGGCAGCGCGTACGCACGAGCGTAGGCGTCTTCCCACAACGGCCCCTCGGCCTCGTACGCGATAAAAAGCACTGTCAGCAGGCGAAAACCGACGATGGCCAGTTGGGATGGGCCCAAGCGGATGAAACGGTTTCTCACGTTGAGTTAGACCCCGGCATCTTCGGAGTTCCGGAGGTGGAGGCGCATCATGAGGGAGCCATCTGGACGCACGTTGCCCATGACCAACTCGCACCCGCAACGAATTCAACTTGCAGCGAGAGGTCGCCGGTTTCCGGCGACCTCTTCGCATTTTCCGACTCCGCCAAGGCTACGGCGGACCCGCCGTAGCGCAGTACGCGATCGTGATTGCGCGAAGGCGGGGTGGCGGCGCTCAGCATCACCGCCAGGTTCCCTTTCAGTTCGATTCGGAGCTCGGCGTCGGTTGGCGTCAGGATGATGGCGTCGATCAGGCCTCGGCGCTTCAGTGGCCTCCACGCGCCTGTCTGAGTGCTCCAGGGCTTTCGCTAGCGTCGTCACCTTTTGGCGGTATAGGTCGGCCATCTCGGGGTGCAGCAGCGGCGGCGGCTCGTCGACAGTCACCGCGCCAGCCTGTCGGCAGCAAAACGCGAAGTTGAGGGGATCGGAACGGGGATCACGAAGCTCCTTAACCTGATGCTCGACGACCAGATTGCGGTCGACGAGGCGACTTCGTCGCGGCGAATCGTCAACTGGTTGTCGCATCGACCGTGATCGCGTGCTCCCACTTACGCCGAGGTATTCGGACCTCTGGAGCGGGTAGCTAAGAGCGTCGGCCGACGGATCAATCCGACCGTTTACACGGCGGCAGAATTCGCAAAGCGGAGGCGTGGCCAAAATGCGTTCGTCACGTGACCGAGTAGCTTGGTTGTACGCGGCCGGTCGAAACCCGCAGGCGTACGGAGCGAACCTCAAGTGGACCAGCCACAACGATCTTGTGATCGAATACCGCGAAGCGCGTGACGAAATCCTGAAACAAAGAACCGTCAGCGTGGCTGGTCGAACTATCAAGGTGTCACTGCGGAGCGGAGTCAATGATCCGGGTGCCCCGGCGGGAGGAATGCTATACAACTTGGAACTGGCTCGGCTCGGCAAGCCGAAATGAGAATTGGCCTGTCACTCGCTCGCGCTTCGTCCGCTCATTCGCTCACGCCGCCTTCGCAAGCTGCTGATATCAGCCGGCATTCTGGCCCCGTTCCGCGTGCCACTCGTAGACGAAGCGCGGTGAATAGCCGACCGATTTGGGGACGCTACGGAAATGTGCGCTATATTCGCCCGGCGGAAGAGCGGTTAGCGCATCTGTGCCCGACGCATGAAGTAGTTGCGTACGTCGTGAATCGTGGCACTGGCAGTCACAACAAATCCGAACTTCTCATAGAAGGCGACATTCTCGGCCCGATCGGTTTCGAGGTAGCCGACCGCTGCCCTTGTGTCGAGATGCGCACAGAATCGCTCCATCAACCGCCGACCCACTCCTCGTCCCTGGGCGTCCGGGGCTACCGCGATTGGACCGAAGTGCACGTGGCTCTCACCGGGATCGTGCTTCGCCCAAGCTGACAGCCACGCGGCCACTTTCATAGCTGACCAGATACCTAATTCCCCAATCATCACTGGAACGTGACGAAGCTTCTGCCATTGCGAGAACTGGCACGTCGGCGAATCAACCCAGTGCACGACCCCAACAATGCGACTATCGTCGACCGCAGCGAGCTTTTCGCCCCGCATGGCACGAAGGCCGACACGAAAGAACGCTTCATTGGCTGCAACGCTACCCGCGCCGAACACCGCCACGTGGAGCGGATTGGTGACAAAGGCGCGCGCCAGCACCCCAACCGCTTCGTCCGTGCGATCCGCCGACAGCGGATGAATCGCCATTGGTGTGGGTCCCACGAGCGGTTGCATCTTGGAAGGAGTCGATCACAGATCATTTATTCCGTGTGTCATAGGCATCGCCGCACGCAACGGTTGTCGTCGCGAGGCGGCGCCTCCAATACAAACATCATTGTGACAAGCGTCTCGCCAGAATGCCGCCGAGAATCAGAGCGAGTCCCACCGGGATCAACCCAATGCCGAGAAGCAGATCGCCGCCGAGTCGCGATCGGTCGAAGCCGATCAGATCGCGAAGACCGATGCCTTCGCGACGCGTCAACTGCCACAAGACCGTGAGGCATCCCACGTCGATGAACGTTCCGTACACCGGCATCCACGGCTCGACGTCGTGCCATGGCGTCGGCGAGGACCGCAGCGCGAAGATGACCGTGACGAGCGCTTGCGCTGCGACCGCAACCGCCGAGCGCGCGCCGAGCATCAGGACCGGACCGCTCCACGTCAGTGCTCCGGTGTGCTCGCGGCGAACGAGCGCCGGATCCTCAATCGTGGCGATCACCTCGGCCTCCGGCGACCGCCGCCATGCTGCGCGGCCGGCGCAGCGATTCGCGCTCGACGCGCAGCTCGACCTTCGTGATGTCGGGCCGGAAGAACAGCGCAACCGTCCAATCGAGGACGATGCGCAGACGGCGATCCCAGCGCGGCATCTGGAATAGGTAGTAGGTGCGGCGCACCCACCAGGCCGGAAACCCTGTCAGCCGCATGCCGAACACGAGCGCCACGGCTCGCGTGTGACCGAGCGACGCCATGGTTCCCAGCGGATGGAAGACAAACGGAGTCGGGACGCGCCCTTCGATCGCCGCCTTGACATTGCGCGCGAGGTGCCGGGCCTCGCGAACGGTATGCTGCGCCAGCGCTGGATACGGCCGGCCGTCGGGCCCCGGGATCGCGGCGCAATCGCCGAGCGCCCACACATTCGGGTGGCTGCGGCTCCGCATGGTTTCGTCAACGGCGATCCGCCCACGTTGATCGTGCACGACGCCAATCTCGCTGGCGACGACGCTCGGAACGATGCCCGCCGTCAGCACGATCGTACCGGCATCGATGATCTCGTTTCCCACACGCACCCGGCCCGGCTCGATGGACTGGACCGGCGTCGACACGTGGATGTCGGCGCCCCGCCGGCGGAGGACGCCGGCGGCGACCGCCGCGAGCTTCTCGTCGATCTCCGGCAGCACGCGCGCGCCGGCTTCGAACAACAGGAAGCGAATCTCCTCGGGTCGGATTCGAGGATAGAAGCGGAGCACGTCTTCCACGAACGCCGTGAGCTCGCCGAGCAGCTCGACACCGACGAGGCCGCCGCCGATCACGACCATCGTCAGGCACCCGCGCCGTGTGCTCGACTCTGACGTTGCATCGGCGCGCTCGAATTGCTCGATGACGTGGTTTCTCAACATCAGCGCGTCCCCCATCGTCTTGAACGTGAACGCGTTCGACGACCCGGGAATCAAGCGCTCGTTGGTCGACGCGCCAAGCGCCACGATGAGATGGTCGTAGGGCAGGTCGTAGCCCGTTCCCTCCTGCGAAACAGCTCGCACGGTCTGGCGTTCGACGTCGACCTGGTCGACGTCCGCCTCGATGAAACGCGTCCGCCGCAGCGTGGCGCGGATCGGCTGCGCGCAGTGCCGCAGTTCGAGCCGTCCCGAGCAGGATTCGAACAGCAGCGGCGTGAGGACGAAGAAATTTTCGCGACTCACGAGCGTGATCTCCACGTCGCGTTTGCTCCGCAGCCGCCGCTCCAGTTGGCGGGCCGTGGTGACACCGCCAAACCCGCCGCCCAGGACGACGATACGCATGTGCTTCCTTCCTCGTCAGATGAGCGCGGCCGCCAGGCCGAGCGCCGCGTTCGTTTTGGCGATCGATTGGTTCGCGTCTTCGACGCTGCCGCTCAACGCGCGAATCGCGTCGAGATGGCTGGGTTCACGTTCATGACAGTTGATTCGCACTTTCATGGTGTCTTTCGCCTCCTTCGATCAAGACGATTCAGAAAGACTGCCAGTGACGGACGTCAGCAACTGTCGCTGGCACAGTCGCCGGAGAGCTGAAATGAACAGGTTTCTCGACGCGTGCAATAAGACCGTGGGAAGAATACGCATCGCCGCACAATCAGCGTAACGAAGATGCTCGACTCTCCTCGAGAAGGCCATGCAGATCTGACCTGGGAGGTGAAATGGCCGGCTGTGACCAGCGTTGCTGATTCGATTGTCGTGTCAGCTAAACTGACCGCCATCAGATCGAGCGCCGCGTGCAGCCGGCCGCCGGCAGCAGCTACCAGAACGAGCGCGATGCTTGGCACCGGCCATTAGCCTTCGCGCTTCATCCGCTCCTGGCGCGCACGTTCAGCATCGCTAGGTGAATCGAGCGCCGTGTCCCCGATCTTGATGTCGCCGGTGCGCTCGTAGTGTGCGATGACGATGCCGGTGGTGGAGACGCGTGATCGAGTGAGTGTGTAGCGGTGCGGCGCTGAGCCATCCGCGAACAGCTTTTTGCCGCGACCGAGCACGACCGGCACGGTAAAGGTGCTCATCGCATCAACGAGGTCGTCAGCAAGCAGCGCGTGTACAAGTTCCGTGCTGCCTTGAGTGACGAGGTTCGGGCCGTTTTCTTGTCGGAGCCGCTTCACGTCAGTGAGGTCACGCAGGAGCACTGAGCCCTGCCAGCTTGTATCGACGTCGCCGGAATGGGAGACCACGTACTTCTTGATGTTCTTGAACAGCGTGGCAATGCGGCCGTGTGGGGCCGCCTCATCGTAATAGGGCCAGTACGCTGCGAAAATCTCGTACGTCTTGCGTCCGAGCAGGAGATCGAATTTCTCCATGAAGACACGGTCGATCTCTTCGCCGAACACCGGATCGAAATACGGCATCACCCAGCCGCCGAACTTGAAATCTTTGGTGGGATCCTCCCACGGCCCACCGGGCGCCTGCATGACTCCATCCATGGACACCTGGGCGCCGACAATGATCTTGCGCACGGTCGCTCTCCTTGATTGCTTATGCTGGGATCCGCCGTACGCTCGGACTGCGCGAGCGATTGTTTTCGGTTAGCTGAGTTCCTCGGCCAACGCCCTGAGGATGCGCCACGCCCTCCAGCTCGGGACCGAGTTCGCGAAAGAAAGCGATGGCTGGCACGAGGTCGTTGAAAACAATCCCGACGTTGTCCATCCGTGGAAGCGTCATGCTCTAGCCGCCTGACCCCGCCGTGCGGCCTCAATCGCGGCGATGTCGATCTTCTTCATCGGCATCATTGCTTCGAAGGCCCGCTTTGCGTCCTCGCCCCCTGCGGCCAAGGCATCCGTCAGCACGCGCGGCGTGATCTGCCACGAAAGGCCCCAGTGGTCTTTGCACCATCCGCATTGACTCTCCTGGCCGCCATTGCCCACGATCGCGTTCCAGTAGCGGTCCGTTTCTTCCTGACTGTCCGTCGCGACCTGGAAGGAAAACGCCTCGCTATGTTTGAACGTCGGCCCGCCGTTGAGACCAATACACGGGATGCCCAGAACGGTGAAGTCTACGGTCAGAACGTCGCCTTTCTTGCCGCCGGGATAGTCACTGGGAGCCTTATGTACAGCGGTGACTTCACTGTTTGGAAACGTCGCGGCGTAGAACCGCGCCGCTTCAACTGCGTCTTTATCGAACCAGAGGCAAATCGTGTTCTTCGGCTTCATGTGGTGTGCTCCTTCGCGTAGCCGCTGCGCGGGTTTCCTCGCTGCGTGCCTGCGGACGCATCGCGCCTGCCTCATGGCTGGCGCATCTGGTTAGTTTAGAACATGCAACTATCTCAACCATTTGGTGGGGTTGCGAGTTGAGCCGGTCGCCGCCGCGTCCCCTTCCAGGCCACCAGGCAACGCGACGTGCGATCGATTGGGACAGCATTGACCGTCGCAGTGGAATTTGACAGGTTAGCGACGTTGAACTGACCGCTACGTGTTCGTTAGAGTCCGAGCACGCGATGAATTTGGTAAGGTCAGCGAAAATATCTGCCAGGAGGAGTGCAAGGCATTGTCGCGCGCGAGCGAAGCCCGCGCAAATCTGCCGCGATCACAAATCGGCAAGACGCTAAGTATGCAGACGGATCCGCTCGCCGTCTCGAGGTGTCTCGATGTCAGCCGACGCCATGCTTCGCGTGACGAATGTGCCGTTCCCCACGTTTTCGGCTGTCACGGCGAGACCGCCGATCCCGTAAACAGCTTGCGTGAAGCTGGGCCGGGTGGCCCCGAGATCATCGAACAGCTGCACGAATCCGCTGGCCGCGAACTGCGTCTCGAACGTGTTGCGACCCAACGGCGAGCCTCCGACGACGATGGGGTCGGCGGTGAACTGAAACACCGCTGACACGATGCCGCGGAGCTCCTGATCTCCGACGATTACGTATCCGCCGAACGAGTTCGCCGGAGAGATGCCGAAGGTTCCCGAAAGATCGAGTGCACCGGGACCAAACGTCGTCACGGTCGGGACACCGATCCCGCCAGCGCCTGCCGCGAGCCCACTCCCCGAAAACGTGAAGCCTCCGGTAAAGCCGGAGCCTCTATTGTTGCCCGAGAACGTCAGCGCGGCGGCGAACGACGGACGCGTGGCGGTGACACATGCGGAGCGGTCAAAACCGAATCGTCGCGAGTGCGCCGGCCCGCCGGCCACCGAGCACGGGCGACAACTGAACTCGGACCTTGTCATGCGTTCCAGCGAACTGAAACACCGTCTTTTTCAACGCGGCATCGACGAGCGCTCCTGCAACCGTGCCGCCGGCAATCGACGGCAGGCCGATGGCCGCAAATACGATCGCTGCGCACTCATCGTCGGGGAGACTGCAGAAGAAATGGGGTGCGACCCACGCGGCGGCAACACCGGCGGCAAACCCGAGCCATAGGCCGTTTTGCACCGAATCACGCCGCTGAATCCGGCTGACGTCTGCTTCGCTCATCTCGATCCTTTGCGACCCTTGCATCAGAACGAGGCCGCCGGGACGTAGCTCGAAGAGTCTGCCCTTGACACGATGTCCCCACGCGTCGGTGACCTGGACTGTCTGATCCGGCTTTATGACGCCGTCTGCAAGCAGCTGCTCGAACGACCCGGCGGGCGTCTGTGCCAGGGCCGGCACGGAAATCATCAGAAAAAGGACGCACGCGCCGATCAATTGTCGCATCGCCATTCCTGCCTCCCATTCACGTCCACTCAGGAATGTGCGAAACGGCCATGATCCGGCTCACGACAGGGTCAGTGCGCAAAGGCGCGCCGAGCGTTAATGCCTGCCCGCCGCGGGGCCGATAATCTGGCTGCCCCCAATGTGACCGCGTTGCCAGCAACCCTGACGATACATGACGAGTCGGCGACCGGTGAGACGCTCCTCGAGCTCACCTTGACCGTGTCCGCGGAGCGAATCACGGTCCGCGATCTCATTCGGCAACGGGTCTTCCATGAAGTCGAGGAGTACAACCGGCGCAAGCCAGACACGTTCCGCGGCCTCGTTCAACCCTCCGATTCCGAGCGAACCTTGAACGGCTATCGCCTGAAACAGCAGCGGACGGTCGACGCGAACACTCAGCTTGGGAAAGCAATCGACGCGTTTGCTGGAAACCAGATCATCATGTTCGTCGACGACCATCAGGTCGAATCGCTCGACGAGGAGATTATCGTCGGGCCAGACACGCGTGTGAGCTTCCTGCAGCTCACGCCGCTCGTCGGTGGTTAAGCGGCGCGGTGTCCAGTCTCCTTGAGGCGTTCGTCGACGAAGTCACGAAGACACGATCTCTCAGTGTCGACGTGGCGGACTTCGAAAGCGGCCGGCGGATCCTTGCCCTCCCTCCCGAGCAGCAAGTCGTGCTGCTCGTTCAGCTCGTCGATCGGCAAGTTGGCGGCATCAATGCTGGAGGAACCGGTGAGGCGATCCAGCTGAAAACGCTGGTCAGCACACTGCTTCGACGGAAGCTGCCGTTCACCGCCGCCGAGCTCGGACAGCTTGTCGATTCGCTCTCGACGATCCGCCGCGCCGGATGGTGGGAGGTCGTTGGAGCGGAATCGATTCTACGAGCGGTCGAAGGCATGGCGGCCGCTGGTGGTCTGCCGTCGTCGCTTCGCCCGGCACTCGAACGTCTCGCAGCCGTTTTGGAGCAACAGCAGCACCAGGCCCGTGTCAGGCGTCTGTCCGCACGCGTCCGTGCCCTGGTTGACAGCGAGACAATCGGATCGGGACAGCCGCCTGCGCTCACGTTCGGTGCGGACGAAGCATGGACGCGGGCGCTCGGTTGTGCGCTCGATGCGATCAACGGATCGGTCCGCGCGGCGTGGGACGCGCTCCTCCTCCACTGCACGCTCGCCCGCGCCGCGAAGCCGTCGGCGAAATGGATAGTCGACGCGCGTGCGATCATCCGGGCGATCGGCGACGAGGCCGCGGCACACGTCCTCGTTTCGGTGCTCGGAGCAATCGGGAAAGCGGGCAAGCCGGCCCACGATCATGTCAACGCGCTGGGGTTTACTCCTGACGCGACGCAGATTCACGAATCTCACAGCGACCTCCTGCGCGGACTTGTGTGGTGCGGCGGGCTCGTTGAGGACGACGGGTTGCCGTCGGCTCTTGGCAGTGCGGCCGACGCGTGCTTCAAGAAGCTTCCGGGTATCGGTCCTCGCGCGCCGAAGATCGGCAACGCGTGCCTGTGGGCACTGTCCCGCGCCTCGAGTGAAGCGGCCATCGCGCAGTTGAGTCGCTTGAAGACACGCGCGAGGCACGCATCGATCAAGACACAGGTCGTCAAGGCGTTTGGCGCAGCCGCCGAACAGGCGGGAATGTCAGTCGCAGATCTCGAGGAAGGTGCTGTTCCGATTTGCGGCCTGACCGGAGTGGGCGAGCTTCGCCGTCACATCGGCGACTTCACCGTGCACCTTCGAGCGACGGATCAGTTGACAACTGAGACGGCCTGGATCAGGGCAGATGGCGTGAAGCAGGCTGGCATCCCGTCTTCAGTCAAGAAGGACTTCGGCGAAGAGCTGCGGTCGCTCAAACAAGCCGACAAGGAAATCAGGCAGCTGCTCCCTGCGCAGCGCGACCGGTTGGAGCAATTGCTGCTGCAACACAAAAGTTGGTCGATGGTGGACTTTCGCGCCAGGTTTCTCGACCATCACCTGGTCGGCGTTGTCGCGCGGCGCCTGATCTGGCGCTTCACGGACGGATCGCGAACCGCCAGCGGCATCTGGTACGAAGATCGCTTCGTGACCGAGCGGCACGCCGACGTGGACTGGCTTCGCGACGACACTCGAGTGTGGCTGTGGCATCCGCTCTATGGCGACGTCGCCGAGGTGAAGACCTGGCGCGACTGGCTCGAGGTGCACGAGGTCGTCCAACCGTTCAAGCAGGCCCACCGTGAGATTTATCTGCTCACCGAAGCCGAGCGCGGCACGGGCACGTATTCGAATCGCTTCGCCGCCCATCTGATCAAACAGCACCAGTTCGCGACGCTCTGTCAACAGCGCGGTTGGCGATACACGCTGCAAGGCGACTGGGATTCAGCCAATACTCCGACGATCGCTCTTCCGCAGTGGGATCTGCGCGCTGAGTTCCGGGTTGAAGGGGTTTCCGAAGACAGCAACCTGCTCGAACGCAATGACATTACGCACCGGGGTATTTACGTGTACCTCTCCACGGACCAGGTGCGCTTCCATCGCACCGACGATGCCGCTCCGATCGCGCTCGCCGATATTCCGCCGCTCGCCTTCTCCGAGGTGATGCGGGACGTCGATCTTTTCGTCGGCGTGGCGAGCGTGGGCAACGATCCCACTTGGACTGACAACGGCCTCTTCGAACGCTACCGCGCGAGCTGGGACAGATTCGCCTTCGGCGATTTGTTTCCGAGCGCCCTCACGCGAAAGGCTGTGCTCGAGCGGATCGTCCCGCGTCTCAAGATCGCCGATCGCTGCTCGTTCGTTGATCGGTTCCTGATCGTAAGAGGAGATCTGCGGACGTACAAGATACACTTGGGCAGCGGCAACGTTCTGATGGAGCCGGACAATCACTATCTCTGCATCGTTCCGAGCCAGGGGTCCGCGTCCAGGCCGCTCGGCCGCGTCTTCCTTCCATTCGACGGCGACACGACGCTCTCGATCATCGTCAGCAAGGCGCTCCTCCTCGCCGCAGATAGCACGATCACAGATCCGATCATCTTGTCGCAGATTCGTGGACGGTAGGTCGCAACGCAGCAAATCAAAGTATTCGCCCCGACGACCGCTTGGAGCGAAAGCGCGTCCGCACACTCTTCGCCACCCTGACTATGGAACGACGCCCTGGCGTTTCCTTACGGGAGAGTGGCGATTCGAGCCTGCGGCGAGGATTTCTCCCGCGCACGGTTATTGTTCGCTCACAACCGTCACGACGTCCTGATCGTGGCGTTCGCCACACCACCACCGGCCCCGCCGCACGTCTCTGATGTCCAAGTCTGCTTGTTCAAGAACGCGACGAACGAACTGCTCGTCGATCGCGACGGCCGCCTCAGGCACCGCGGCATCGTGCAGCCGACAGAGCCCGGATGGATGCGCGACGCGAAATGACATGAAGCTGCGGCCGGCCTCCACTCCGCTGGAGGTCTCGTCGTTCAGCAGAAAGAAGCTCGCCACGCACACACCGGCTGGAGCGAGCAGACGCGCGATCTCGTGCAGGTAATGCTCGACGGCGTCAGGGAGCATGTGAGTGAACACGGACGCGAGAAAAATAAAATCGAAGCTCTCGTCTGGAAATGGAAAGTGATACTCACGAGCGGGGATCGCACCACGCGGATTGTAGGCGCGACTCGCCAGATCCGCATGATGAAAGCGGAATGTCGAGTGCCGCCTGGTGATAGCCCGCTGACACCACTCCACCGCCTCCGCGTGAATGTCCACGCCGTCATAGCTGTGCAGATAGTCACGCAGTCCGATCGCCAGATTACCAACGCCCGACCCAATGTCGAGAACGCGGTGATCCGGCCGAAGCCCGCGGCTGAGGAGTTCTGTCCGCGTGACGTGACAGTGGCGCGCGAAGGCGTCCGGGCTCCATGTTCCGTAGTAGTGAATTCGCAGATGCGCCGGTGGCAAAAGCGCGGAGCTGCGCCAACGAATCATTCGATCGAATGGCGTGACGACGCGATACGCGGCGGAGCGCGCACGACTGCCGAGACGCTTCCAGACTGGGCGTCGGCGCACCGGCTCTGCCGCTCGCCGCATCGTCTCCACGACGCGGATCATATGTCAGCCGAAGCTTGCGTCTATAAGCGACGATTAGGTGAGGGCTGAACGATCCGGGCGCGGAGTGGAATTAATCCCGAAACTACCTCGGCCGATCGGCCGCGACGACGCGAGATTCGGAATCTGCGGACACGTGTGCGCGACGGTCGCCGCGATCGTCGCGGACAGCCCAGCCCTCAATGATCAACAGCCGCGCTTCGGATCGTTCGAGATCGAGAACATCTCCGGCTTCGTGCGCACTCAAATCGATGCCATCGATCATCTCCGCGAATTTCTTGATTAGGCGAACGCGCATACCCTTGATTAGGGCAAGCAACTAATACGCCGATATTGGCTGAGCTTCGGCGCGGAACGGCTCATGCTGCGATCCTCTTGTGGCGATTACCTCCGCGGGGTTGCAGATTCCGGCGCGCTGTAAGTTCTGCGGCGCGGTCACGACCGTCGTTCCAGTGACGACGATCATGCGTGGAGTCGTGCGTCAGACATGGTGTTGCCGCTCGTGCGGTTCCGAGTGGCTGATCACTGCCCGCGAGCAGCAGCTGATGGAGCGCCGAGAGGAGCGGACCGACCGCCGCCGGATGACGCGCAACGATCGCCGCGGCAAGTGAGCTCCGTGCGTGTATCTCGAGGTCACTCTCCGCTCAATGGCTCGGCGTTCACATCACAAGCCACCGGCTTTGGCGGGAGGAGTTGGCTCGGTGGCCCCCATTGCGCGGAAGCACTTCCAGCTACCGTCCGGGAGCTTCTTCAACACCGCCAGCACAGTGCCCCGAACCTGCTTCGCCTCGCCACCCGGCGGGTCGACATACGAAGCAGTGTAGGTACGCCACTCGACAGCCCACCCACCATCGAGAAAAGTGAAGTCCCTGGTTTCGGGAACGTAGCTCAGCACCTTGAAACCCTTGTTGGCGGTGTGGCGTTCGTTGCTCTCTCGGATGGCCTGCTTGCCGATTTCCGCAGGCGCGCCTACGCCGAGACGAATAGCGTCCTCAGTCCACGCCTCGGTCAGCGCAACGGGATCTCGCGACACCGTCGAGGCAATGTCCTGCTGGCGGAGCTTCTCGATGGCAGCCAGATCCGTGGCGCGGTCGCTTTGACTGGCAGCCGACGCGGCCGGTCCCTGAGTCACCTGCCCCGCCAGCGCGGTGAAGGCGCAGACAACAAAAGCCACTGAATGCACTCTCATGCTCCCTCCAACTCACTGCACAGCACGGACTGGACCTGAAATCTACGCGCCTACATGATCGGCCGCAAGCTCAAAGAGTATCGAATCACCCCTGCTGGACGGCGTCCGGAAGGCGGGCTTGGGGATTGCCGGCGAAGCGCGAGTGTAATGGGAATTTTTGCCGGCGTCGCCTGGTTATAGGGTGAGCAGGCTGATCCTTGAACCCCACGCACGTCATCGGCGGCTATCGCGAGTTCGCGCCGGGCACTGAAGCCGCGGACTTCTGCGAATCCGTGTGGATTCATCAGACGCCCTACGGTCCTGCGCCCGCGGGCGCGGCGCATCGCATCCTGCCCGAGATGGGGGTCAGCCTTGCTTTCCAGGGATTTCGTGATCCGGATGGCCGTCCGCGCGCCTGGTCTTCCATCATTGCTGGTCCGAAGCTGCGGGCGCAGGTCTTCGATCTGCTGCCCGGCCGCGAACTCGCGGCAATCAAGATCAAGCCTGAATGGGTGGGACCATTGCTCGGCATCGATCCGCTGGCGGTGGAAGGCCAGGCGATCGATCTCATCGCGCTGGCGCCCACCCTGGCCAACCGGCTCGATGACGCCTTGGCGCACACCCGTAGCGCGGAAGAGGCGCTGCGCGTGCTGATGGTCGCGATGCGAGCGGCGCACCGTGCGTCAAGAACGGCGCCGTCGACGGTTGCGTCGGTCGCACTCGACACCGTCAGGCGCCGCGCGGGGCGAGTGTCGTGCGAGCGCCTCGCATTGACGCTCGGAATGTCAGATCGTCATTTGCGCCGCCATGTGCGCGATTCGACCGGCGTCGCGCCAAAGACCTACGCGCGCCTGCTGCGCTTTGTCGATACCATGCGAACAGCCGATCGATCCGGCGACCCCGAATGGGCTGACGTCGCGGTGGAGGCCGGCTACTTCGACCAGTCGCATTTCATCCGCGACTGCGTCGAGCTCGCCGGGACTTCACCGAGTGTGCTTCACGCTGAACGTCGCCGCCAGGTGATCGACGATCGCGCGATGTCCGATTTTTCCAATCCCGCCTGACCGTCGGGGCGCCACACTGGCGCCATGCTCACATTGCTTCTCCTACTCACGCTCGCTGAGACGCAGCAGATTCCATTCGACGCCGCGCGCTGGACGCTCGTCGGTCACGGCGCCACCAGCATGACGTATCTCGAACGTCCATCCCTGTTCATCGAAAACGGCGTGGCATTGTTGCGCGACTCGTCGTTCGGCGACGGAACGATCGAGTTCGACGTGGCGATGCACGGGCACGCCAGCTTCGCCGGCGTCGCGTTCCGCGCGCTCTCCGAGGACGACTACGAACTGATCTACCTGCGGCCTCATCTGTCGCGACGGCCCGACGCGCTGCAGTACACGCCGATCTATAACGGCGGCGAGGCGTGGCAGCTTTACAGTGGTCCGGGGTACACCGGTGAAGCGGAGCTGCCTCTGAACCGGTGGTTGCACGTCAAGCTTGTCGCCTCCGGTTACACGGCGCGACTGTTCGTAGACGGCGCCGCGAACCCGCAATTGACAGTGACGTCGCTCAAACGCCCGTGGGCGCGCGGCATGATCGGACTCTGGGGCTCTCTCGGCGGCGCGAACTTCTCCAACGTGATCGTCTCGCCCGCGAATACAACCGCACCGGCGGCTCGTCCGGCGGAACCGCCGCCTGCGCCTCACACGCTGACGAAGTGGGAGCTGAGTCCCGCGTTCGAGACGACCGCGATGAAGGATGACGTGCTGCCAGATCGCGCAACATCGGGCGCCGCCGCGTGGACATCGGTCACTGCCGAGAGTTCCGGGCTCGTGAACATCGCCGAGTACCGCCGCCGGACGCGCAGCACTCCCTCGAGCCTGGCTCTCGTGTTCGCGCGTTCGACCATCACCGCCGCGCGCGCCGAACAGATGAAGCTCGTGTTCGCCTACAGCGATCGAGTGCACATCTTCGTGAACGGCCGCCTGCTCTTTGCCGGCGACAGTGTATTCCAGTCACGGGATCCTTCATTCCTCGGAGTCGCCTCTCTCGGTCCGGATGCGATCTATGTGGACCTTCGTCCCGGTCCGAACGAGATCGTGCTCGCCCTGTCTGAGAAGTTCGGCGGCTGGGGCTTCGCCGCGCGACTGGAGCCCGACGAGACGCACGCCGCATCGGGTACTCGCCGATAGAAGTACCTATCGAATACGCCGATCGGCCAATTTCATCTCTCTGGTCAGCTGGCTATACTTTGGGCGCTCAGCGACGGATGTTTCCGTCGCTGAGAACGGTGAGCCCGATGGCCATACGACAGGACAACCTCGAACGTCTCGGACCGCGCCTGCGCGTCGTCTGCAACGGCGACGCGGAGGTGAATGGGATTCGCGCAGAGATCTCCGGCTCGGTTGAAGCTGACGCCGCGGTGTCGAAAAGGGTCGGCGCGCGCGCAAAGCTCGAACAGGCAGTGAGCCGGCCGAAGGACTCCGGCAAACCGCTGAAGAAACCGCCGTCGGGACGTCCGCCGACCGGCGGTGTTCGTGCGAGCTGTTTCGTGCGCCTGGCGACACCCGAAACGCCCCTCGATCGATTGCCGGGCCGTCCACATCGGCGCGGCGATCTCGTCACCGCGCAATTGAGTCCCCGGCAGATTGAACAGATCGCGAACCGCGGCGTAGCGAGCGGGATCACCTACATCGAAATGGGGGAACCGTTGGCGCTCCCCCACGCGGCGATTACCCCGCGACTGGTCAAGGCGCCCTCAAGTCGCGCACCGAAACTGCCAGGAGCGAAGGTCGTCGCTCCGCATGTGCTCATTGGAATCATCGACGTCGGCGGGTTCGATTTCTCGCATCCTGATTTCATCGATTCGTCGGGCCGAACGCGATTCGTTCGCATCTGGGATCAGGGTGCGCCCGCCGGTTCACCGCTTGGCGACGCGCCGAAGCCGTTCGGCTACGGTGCGGAGTTGACGCGCGAACGGATGCAGAAGGCAGTGCAATGGAGCCGGCGCCACAAGATCGGCGCGACCGACTTGCTGCCGCAATCAGTGCAAGTACCGGGCGCCCACGCCACACACGTCACCAGCATCGCCGCAGGGAACAGCGGCGTGTGTCCGAACGCCGTCATCGCGGGCGTGCTGATCGCCCTGACCGAGCGCGAGCTCGATCGCCACGCGACGCTCTACGATTCCACACGGCTCGCGCATGCGGTCGATTACCTCTTCGATCTCGGCGAGCGGCTCTACCGGCGGCCGATCCCGACGGTGATCAACATTTCCCTCGGCACGAACGGTCACGCGCACGACGGTACCAGCGCGATCTGCCGGTGGATCGACGCTGCGCTGATGACACCGGGACGTTGTGTCTGTGTCGCGGCAGGGAATGCGGGACAGCAGGCACCGCAGTTCGAAGGCGACCTCGGACACCTCACCGGGCGCATACACGCCTCCGGCCAGATCGCCGCTCGCGGCCTCGAAACTGATCTCGAGTGGCAGGTCGTCGGCAACGGGATCGCCGACGTCTCGGAGAACGAGCTTGAAATCTGGTACGAAGCGGGCGACGAGTTCGAAGTTCGTTTGCGATCGCCGTCGGGCGTGTGGATCGGTCCGGTGAGGCCTGGGACCTACGTCGAGAACCGGCGGCTCGAGAGCGAGACGTTCGTCTCGATCTACAACGAGCGTTACAACCCGGCCAACGGGGCGAATCGTATCTCGCTGTTCCTCAGCCCGCGCTTGAAGCAACCGGTGATCGGAATCGAGGCAGGCACGTGGATCGTTCGGCTGCGCGGCGTCGAGGTACGCAGCGGCCGCTTCGACGCGTGGATCGAGCGCGACGATCCTCGTCCACTCGGACGCATCGGCGAAGTCGATGCGTGGCGTTTTCCATCGTATTTCACAACGCGCAGCAACGTCGATCGCTCGTCGGTGAGTTCGCTCGCGTGCGGCTACCGGGTGATCTCCGTTGGTAACTGCGAGGACCTGGCCGAGCGCATCCACGTATCATCGAGCCAGGGACCGACGCGCGACGGCCGATACAAACCCGAAATTGCCGCGCCCGGCAGCGATATCGTCGCCGCGCGTGGCTTTTCGACCGACGATCGCCAGTGGGTCGCGATGACCGGCACGAGTATGGCGAGTCCCTATGTCGCCGGCGTCGCCGCGCAGATGCTGGCGCGCGAGCCGCGGCTGACGGCGACGCAGATCGTCGGCATCATGCGGCGCATGGCGCAGCCGTTGCCCGGCTCCGACTATGCATGGCAGGACGCCGCCGGGTTCGGACGCATTCGGCCAGACATGTGCGTGAAGGAAGCGGTTCGGCCGTTCATGCCGCGCGATCTCAAGGCGGACGGTGAGGACACCGCGAAGAAAAAGAAAACCAGGAAAACACGGAAGGCGACGCATCGATGAAACTGACCGCCTTTCACGCTGCCGATGGCGACTGCTGCCTGATCGAGTCGCGCGATTCCCCACCGCGGCGCGTGCTGGTTGACGGCGGGCGCACAGCATCGTACGAGGCCAACACGCGCGGCGTGCTTGGGGTTATGCGGAAAAAAGGGGGCAAGCTCGACGTCGTCTGTGTCTCGCACATCGACGACGACCATATTTCCGGGATCTTGCGACTGATTGAAGACGAAGTCGCGTGGCGGCAGTTCGAGTTTCTAAAGACCACCAAGCCAAGCACGAAGCCTCCGTCAATCGCGCGGCCACCGAAGATCGGTGAGGTGTGGCACAACGGCCTTTTCAGGCTGGTCGGCGACGACACAGGGCATGCGGTTGAACCAGTGTTGGGAACCGTCGCCACGATTCTCGCGGGATCGCCGGCCGAGTCGCTTCGCACGTTGGCATCGAAGCTCGACGACATCATCACCGGCGAGCTGTCGTCGATGGAGCTGACGCGGCGGCTCTCTCCGCAGCAGTTAGGAATACCGCTCAATCCACGCAGCAACGGACGTCTCCTGAAGCGATCGGCGAGTGGGCCGGCGAAGGCGTCCGAAGCGGTCACGCTCGGCAGCTTGCGGATGTTTTTGTTGGGACCGTCTCAGGACGACATCGACAATCTGCGTGTGAGATGGCAGAAGTTTCTCGACAAGAGCAAAGACGCGCTCGCGAAGCTCCACCAGCAGCTCCTGCGCGACGAAGAGCGCCTCGGCGCGTTGAGCCCCCGCGTCGTTGCGAACCCGATGCTCGACGAAGCGCTCGGCGAAGGGCTGACTCAGGTCACCGAAGCCAACCTCGCGTCGATCATGCTGCTGGTCGAGGAGGGAACGAAGCAGGTGTTGATGACCGGCGACGGTGTGTCGAGCGAGATCATCCAGGGCCTTCAACGGCACAAGAAGCTCGACCCGGCAGGGCGCATTCACGTTGACGTGTTGAAGGTTCAACACCATGGCGCGAAAGCCAATGTCGACGAGAGCTTCGTGAGAACAGTTACGGCCGACAACTACGTGTTCTGTGGAAATGGCGCCCACACGAACCCGGAGGTGGAAGTCGTGACAGCTTTCGCAACCGCGCGGTTGAAGGGATTCGATGGTGGGGCACCAATCGGGCCGAATCGGCCATTCAAGTTCTGGTTCACCGCCGGTCCCGCGACGCCGGACATGACCAAGAACAAAGACCTGCAGGCGCATATGAAGTCAATAAGATCGCTGGTCACCAAATTGCGAAAAGGTCACACCGCGCGGATGAAGGCCGCGACCTTCCTGACTGACGGCAGCTTCACGATCGACGTTTAGCGAAGCTTCGGAACGGCGTTTCTCGCCAGAACAAACTCTGTCCCTGACCAGAAGTAATGCCTGCTCCGCGGCAACCAGAGATCTCCGCGCGCACTCGCTGATTCGGCGCTAACCTCCAGACCTCATTGCAGATCACCTGAACCCGATCTTCGACCGGTTCGATTGGCCCTCCTCTTGCCGTTGTCCGTGAAAGACGCGAGGCAACAAGCCAACGCGCAAGGTTGCGTCGACAACAAACGACTACGGAAGGATTAAGGAGAGGAAATGCGAGTTCTTGTGGCAGGTCAGCTGCGCACGATAGCGATGCTGATGCTTGTAAGTTTCACTATTGGGGCCGGGACCGCCCTCGCGGACTCCGTTCAGGCTGGAGTGACGATCCCGAACGGTCAACCCGCACCTTTGATGACGGAGAACGGAAACGGGTACACACCCGGCACGTACGCCATCGGCACGATCCATTTGAATTACACGACAGTTGGGATGACTTTTCCTACCGGGCCATTCGCAGTATTCCAGTTGAACCTGCGCGACCTATTCAGCAGCGGTAACACACCGACATATCCGGCGTCGCTCGCGCTGACCCAGACCGGATCCGACAGTCTTACCTTGACACCGTCCGCCTCGCCGCTGTCCGTGTCCGGCATTGGGTGGGATTCGTCGGTCCTGGTCACTGTCAGTATCCCCAGCATCGTCGCGACCGACCCTGCGCTCAACGAAGACGGTGACGAGCTGGTTGCGAAACTGCAACTCAGCGCCAGTGATCAGCACTTGAAAACGGTGACGGACATCCTGGTCAAGATCAAACTGGTCCATCCGACGGCTTGCCTGAAGGTGTACGACTTCATCAGCGACGCGTCCTTGGCGAACACCATCACGTCAACCGAAATCAACGTAAACAACAAGGGCAAGGTGACGTCGACGAATCCGTATGGGTCGCTCTCGCACAATGTGATGGTCGTGAACACCTGCGGAACATCAGAATCCTTCGATCTTCAGGTCTCATTGGATCCGTGGTTCTCGACACAGCCGAACAATAATCCAGGCAATGCGGTATTTACGTTCCTTACTGCCGCCGAGATCGACGCGTCCAGTTTCAATGTCGCCTCGTTTGGCCTCGGCACCGCCCAGGGACAGAATCAATGTCTCCAGAGCGTCGTCGTTCCGGCGGGCTCGACATTCCTGGCGACGGTGCACACGAATCTCAACAACGGCGGGCAAGCAGCTTCATTGCCGGCCAGCGGCACGTTCGATGGCTTCGACGCCAGCCTGACCACGGCAGGTTCGTTGTGCGGAGGCGCTCCTGTTTCGATCGCGACGCCGAATCCAACGTCGGCCCCTTTATCCTTCTCTATCAAGTAGCTCGCCAGACGGAAGTCGCCAGGGTCGCTTGACCCGACCCTGGCGCGCCGTCGCCCTACCGTCGACCCCATCGAAATCCACACGCTCCCGTAGGATACGAGAGGCCGTTGGTTGCCCTTGCCCCCGACGCCTATTGCCGCCAGTCTCACTGGAACCAGTCTCGATCAAGCGCGTTTCGATTGATACGATATACCGCCCAGAGTAACGTCGGCCGATTGAGCATGCGGAGAGAGATCAGGTTTCTGCGACGAGGACGAGAAGTGCGGCTCGGTGACATCGTGCCGACGCTGACGCTGCTCGACTACCTTCGTCTTATCGAGCACGCAGTCGGTACGAAGGAGGGCTGCGCCGAAGGTGACTGCGGTGCCTGCACCGTGGTCTTGCGCAAACACATCGGCGGTCGCCTTGTCTACCAGCCAGTGAACGCCTGCATCCTGCTTGCCGGCCAGGCTGACGGCGCTGAAGTGATCACGGTGGAAGACCTCGCCGACGGTGAAACGCTGCATCCGGTGCAGCAACAGTTAGTCGACCAGCATGGATCGCAATGCGGCTTCTGCACGCCTGGATTTGTCATGATGCTGTTTGCGCTCTATCACCGCGAGCGCGACGGCCGGCTCGATCGTGCCACGGTGAACGACTGGATCGCCGGCAACCTCTGTCGCTGCACGGGCTACCGCCCGATCGTCGATGCCGCCCTGTCCTCGTGCAGCGGTAGCCGGATCGACCGGTTCGCGGTGCAAGAACGTGACGTCATGCCAGCATTGCGCCTGCTGGAAGACGATGATGATCTATTCGTCGGGAGTGACTCGCGCTTCTTCGCCGCGCCGGCGAGCCTTGAAGGATTGTCCACGCTCTACGCTGCACATCCCGACGCGGTGCTGGTAAGCGGCGCGACCGACGTCGGTTTGTGGATCACGAAGAAGCTCCAGACGCTGCCCAAGATTATCTGGCTTGGCCGAGTGCGTGTGCTCGACGCGATCGAGGATGACCGCGACGGTGTCACGTTCGGCGCGACCGTGTCGCACGAGGCAGCACTCCCCTACCTTGCGGCGATCGATCCCGATCTCGGCGAGTTGATGCGGCGCTTTGCCGGCAAGCAAATCCGGACTGTCGGAACCATCGGCGGCAATATCGCCAATGGATCGCCGATTGGCGACACGCCGCCGGCGCTGATCGCTCTCGGCGCGACGCTGACACTGCAAAAGGGTGACGCGCAGCGGAACGTGCCGCTCGAGGACTTCTTCATCGCGTACGGCAAACAGGATCGTGACGCCGGCGAATTGATACGAAGTGTGCACGTGCCGAAGCTCAAGCCGAGCGAACGCTTCCGTTGCTACAAGATTTCGAAACGGTTCGACCAGGACATTTCGGCGGCGCTGGGCGCTTTCAAGTTCACGCTCGCCGGCTCGCGAATTGAAGGGGCGCGGATGGCTTTCGGAGGCATGGCGCCTACGCCAAAGCGGGCATCACGGTCAGAAACGGCATTGACCGGCGCCGACCTGGAGGATGAGGCCAGCTGGCAGCCAGCATTAGCGGCGCTGTCGCAGGACTTCACACCGATCACTGACCATCGCGCGAGCGCAGCGTATCGCGGCGAGGTCGCTCGCGCACTCCTGCGCAAGGCTCTGATCGAGGTCGGCGGCACGGCCGCCGCGAATACTCGCATCGTCGGAATTCGGGAGCGGATCGATGCCACCCCTTGATCGACTTGTCGAGGCCGATACAGCGACGCGCATAGTGCGCCTGCCAACTGTTCATGACTCCGCTCGGCGTCACGTCACTGGAAGCGCACCCTACGTTGACGATATCCGTGAGCCCGAGGGGACGCTGCACGTGGCGCCTGGCGGTTCGCCGGCGGCGCATGGACGCATCAAGCGGCTCGAACTCGAGACCGTCCGCGCGGCGCCTGGCGTCGTGAGTGTGCTCACAGTTGCGGACATCCCTGGCCGTAATGATTGCAGTCCGGTCAAGGGCGACGATCCGATTTTTGCCGAGTCGGTGGTCGAGTTTCATGGCCAGGTGCTGTTTGCGGTCGTCGCTGAAACGCGCGACGCCGCTCGTCAGGCGGTCCGGCTTGCCGAGATCGAAATCGATCCCGAGCCGCCAGTGATTACGGTTGATCAAGCGCTCGCGGCGGGACATTGCCTGATGCCCGACTACACGTTCCGCAAGGGGGACAGTGCGGCGGCGCTCGCGGCCGGACCGCGCCATCTGGCCGGCACGCTGAGGATCGGCGGTCAGGAACACTTCTATCTGGAAGGCCAGGTCGCACTCGCTGTCCACGGCGAAAACGCGATGCTGGTGCATTCCTCGACGCAGCATCCGAGCGAGGTTCAGGCCATCATCGCGAGGATGCTCAGGCTGCCGCAAGCCGCCGTCACGGTCGAAGTTCGGCGCATGGGTGGCGCATTCGGCGGCAAGGAGACGCAGGCCGCGCAATGGGCGTCGATCGCGGCGCTCGCCGCATGGATCACCCGTCGTCCGTGCAAGTTACGACTCGATCGTGACGACGACATGATCCTGACCGGCAAGCGGCACGACTTCCGCGCCGATTATCAAGTGGCCTTCGACGACTCCGGTGGAATTCGGGGATACGAAGTCACACTCGCCTCGCGCTGCGGCTATTCGGCCGACATCTCCGGCGCGATCAACGACCGCGCGATGTACCACTCCGACAATGCGTACTATCTGCCGTCGACCACCATCCTTTCGAAACGGATGAAGACGCATACGGTGTCCAACACGGCGTTTCGTGGCTTCGGTGGCCCGCAAGGCATGATGGCGATCGAGCGCACGATCGACGCGATTGCGTGGTCACTGGGGATCGATCCGCTCGATGTTCGGAAGCGCAATCTCTACGGCAACGGCGATCGAGACACGACGCCCTATGGCATGCGCGTGACCGACAACGTCCTTCCCGAACTGATCGAGAGCCTCGAGACGACGTCCGACTATCGCAGACGGCGGGTCGCGGCCGGCACGTTCAACGCGGCGAGCCGGTTTCTCAAACGCGGCATCGCGCTCACGCCGGTGAAGTTCGGCATCTCATTCACCAACGTGATCCTCAATCAGGCTGGCGCCCTGGTGCACGTCTATCACGACGGCACGGTGCACTTGAACCATGGTGGCACCGAGATGGGGCAAGGGCTGTTCACCAAAGTTGCTCAGATCGTCGCTGAGGAGTTCGGGATCGATCTCGACCGCGTGCAGATCACGGCCACGACGACCGACAAAGTGCCGAACGCGTCGGCGACCGCGGCGTCGTCCGGCTCTGATCTCAACGGCATGGCCGCGCAGGCCGCAGCTCGTACGATCAAGATGCGGTTGATCGATTTGGCGATGGCAGAATTTGGCGTGCCGGCGGACCAGATCTGTTTCCGCGACAATAAGGTCTTGATTGGCGGCCGCTCGATTCCGTTTCCAGAGATCGTGGATCGAGCATGGAAGAACCGCGTGGCGCTCTCGTCGACCGGTTTTTACCGCACGCCGAAGATTCACTGGGATCGCGAAAGTGCCACTGGTCGTCCGTTCTACTATTTCGCATACGGCGCAGCGTGCTCCGAAGTTATCGTCGACGTCACCACCGGCGAGATGAAAGTGCTGCGGGCCGACATCCTTCACGACGTGGGCAGCTCGCTCAACCCCGCGATCGATCTTGGTCAAATTGAAGGAGGCTTCGTCCAGGGCATCGGATGGTTGACGACCGAGGAATTGCTATTCGATGACGAAGGCCGGCTCGTCACCCACGCACCTTCCACCTACAAAATCCCGTGTTCGTCCGATGTGCCGCCCGAGTTGCGAGTCGCACTATTCACCAACGCCAACCGCGAGGAGACCATCTATCGCTCGAAGGCGGTTGGCGAACCGCCATTGATGCTGGCGATTTCCGTCTTTGCTGCGATCGCCGACGCGCTGCATAGCCTTGCTCCCGGGAAATCCGTTCCACTGGATGCACCAGCAACGCCTGAGTCGATCCTGCGCGCCGTGCACGAGCTACAGCGCGCGTAAGAAGCAGTTCAGATTCACATATCAATCAAAACGGGTTCGCCAGCGCACGGCGAATCCGGTCGCTGTAGGTGCGCCCCGATTGGAGGCGCTGCCCCGACTTCAGTTCGATGACATACTGCCCGTGCGCGATCGACCACAGTTCAGCAATCCGCCGGACGTTGACGATGTGCGATCGATGGATGCGCAGGAAGCGATCGGAGCCGAGCACAGTCTCGATCGTGTTCATGGGGACATGCAGCAGGTGGGTCGCCGAATCCACGTGTAGCCGCACATAGTTCTGAAACGCTTCGATCCACTCCACATCCTCTACCGAGATGAAGATGGTCCGTTCACCCGATCGAACCGCGAATCGCTCGAGCGGCCGCGTCGGATTCGCGACCGCATCGAGCATCGCCAGCACTTGTCGCGTGCCGTCCTCGTGCGGCACGCCTTCGAGCCGGCCGATCGCTCGTTTGAACGCGACTGCAAACCGCTCCTCGGTGACCGGCTTGAGCAGATAGTCAATTGCCGCGATCTCGAACGCCCGGATCGCATACTGGTCGTGCGCGGTCACGAAGATCACCGGCGGCATGCGGTCTGCCCCGATGGCATGCACGACGGCGAAGCCATCGGTCCGCGGCATCTGCACGTCCAGCAACACCAGGTGTGGTTTCTGCTCGCGAACCAGGGCGATCGCCTCTCGTCCGTTTCGCGCCTCCGAGACCGATTCAACTTCCGGCTGCCGTGCGACCAGCCGCTTCAACCCCTCGCGCGCGAGCGGCTCGTCGTCGACGACGAGAATCTTCAATCGCATCGGTCAGCCTCAGTGGGCGCCGTCCGTATCGGTAATGTGATCGTGACGCGCACGCCTCGACCCGCTGCTGGTTCGATCACAAGACGTGCGCGATCGCTATACAGCCGTGCCAAACGAGTCCTCGTGTTCGTCAGCCCGATTCCGGAATGTCCACGCGTCGACGAGGGAAGACCGGGGCCGTCGTCCGAGACGACGAGCGCGAGAGAGCCGTTCGCGGTGGTTGCCGCAACTTCGATCGTCACTGCTTCCTCGCTCTGACCGAGGCCATGGCGCACGGCGTTCTCGACGATCGGCTGCAGCACCATGTGCGGCACGAGAACCTCAGACAGCGCGGGCGCAGACTCAATGCGTACCTGAAGACGATCCTCAAACCGGACCTGCTCGATTGAAAGGTACAGCCGCAGGAATTCCAACTCGCGCCACAGCGGCACTTCCTGCGCTTCCACGTCTTCGAGTGTGAGACGAAGGAGATCGCTGAGCCTCGCGACCATCGCTTCGGCCTGCGCCGTTTTCCGCTGCTGGATCAACACGATGATGGCGCCAAGCGTATTGAAGAGAAAATGCGGTTGCAGCTGCATCTTGAGGGCACCAAGCTGCGCCGTTGCAAGCTGCTGCGCCAGTTCGGATGCCTGCACCCTCAGCTCGAATGCCTCCCGCTCCCGAATCTTGGCGTTCTTCTGCGCCCGGTACATCGCCTGGAGTGCGATCACGGCCCAATATCGGATCACGCCGCCCTGAATGCCGAACGAGAGCATCACTCTTGCGCCTGCCGCGATCGATGGAGGTGGCGTCGCGGCCGGGAAGACACCGAGCATCAGCAGGAGCGGGACTTCGATCACCGTCGCCAGAATCGAGAACACCACGCTGAAGCAAAGATGTAATCCGGCAACAATTACGCGGCGTTCGATCGGCCATCGGTTGCCAAGCCACAGGACGGCCGGCGTGAGCGCGGCGCAGACATACATGCCCGTCATCCAGCCGACGAACACATATTTCCAGGGCACCGCCTCGCCCCGATACAGGCGCGGCACCGAGTCCTGGGTGATGTAGAAAAGTCCGGCAATTGTCCACGCGAGCCAGACTCCCGCAATCAGTTTGATCTGCCGACGCGCGCGAGGCGTCATCACCGCTTCATTCTGCCGCGGGTCGGCATCAGTCGAGGAGGCTTTTGACGAAACGGTCCGAGCCGATGACCAACTGCACTTGACCGGGCCTTCGTCCAGTTCGGCATCGCCTCGGGACGGTCCGTCAAAAACGTGTATCAGGCTCCTCCGCCGCGGCGGCAGACTCTGCCCGTGCTGACGAAAACCGATTCAGAAAGGACGACGAAGATGACTCGGTTTATTGCGTGGATCGCTGGAGGACTCGTAGTCACATGTGCGTTATGCGCAACCCTGGCGCAAACACGCGCCCAGGACATGAGTCAGGTACGGAGCATCGTACCAAGCGGGCTTGGCGATGCGGTTGATCGGGACGTCGCGAAAGTTCGCGACGCGACGTCGAGATTCAAGACGACGGAAGCTGCCGAATCGGCCGGCTACAAACGCGTCACCGGCTGCGTCGAAAATCAACCGGCGGGTGCGATGGGCTACCACTTTCAGAACAATGCGCTGCTCGATACGACACTCGACGTCGACCACCCGGAGGTGCTGGTCTACGAGAAGAAACCGGACGGCACGTTCAAACTGAATGGCGTCGAATTCCTCGTACCAATTTCGGCGTGGACGTCCACTGAGCCGCCGCGCATCATGGGACAAGCGCTCAAGAAAGCACCCAGCCTCGGCATCTGGTATCTCCACGTGTGGACCTGGGAGCCAAGCCCGAGCGGTTTGTTTGCTGACTGGAACCCCAACGTCAAGTGCGGAGGGTCAGAGAAGCATCATTAGTCTGCTTTACAAGGGAAATCGAAATCGCGTCCCGATAGACGTCGGCACCGCACCGAAAGCGCGGTGCCGACGACCGAGTCGAATGCCTAAGCTGTGACAGGGACTTGAGCCGGAGCTGTAATGGCGATAAACGCATCCAGCACCGACTCAGGCGACACATCAGCGCTCCTGCTCCGCGACTGCGTGGCGATATCGTGAATGGACACAATACCCACCAGCCGGCCTCCTGGCTCAACGACGGGTAACCGTCGAACTTTCCGGATCTTCATCGTTTCGAGCGCCGCCCGCACATCGTCACTCGGCGCGCACGAGTAGAGCGCCTTCGAAATAACCTCCTTCACCGGGATCTCTCCCTCGGTACGCGGTCGAGTCGCGGCGGCGATGCAAATATCGCGATCCGTAATGACCCCGACCACGTGGTCGCGCTCGTCGGTCACAGGCACAGCTCCGCAGTCTCCTTCCCACATAATTCTCGCGGCCTCGGCGAGGTTCGTCTCAGGACTGCAGCGTTTTACGTCGGTCGTCATCAAGTCTTTCACTTTCATGGGATGTCCTCCTTTGGTGGCTATCAGTTCGTGCGCGTCACGCGCGTGATGACACACGAACCGGGGGACGGTCGATCAAATGTAATGACAACGCTCGCAACGAACATGCCGATTCTGCTCGCTTGCGATCAGTTGACCGAAACGTGATGAAATACTCGCGTACCGAGATCGGCGGCTTCTGACGTGCGATGTGCGTTCACCTGGGCTGCGGAAGAAATGAAATGAGCAGAGGTGTGACGATATATCGGCAAGGCACCGATGGCGCTGGGCAAAGCGGCCAAGCCAGTCGAGCAGCTGACGGATTTCCATCGACAACACCTCTACTGGTGCAACGTTGCGTATCGATGGGGCAACGTCAGCGCCGCGGCGCCGTTCAAAGCCGGCTGACGCTCAGCGAGGGATCGCAATTCGAGGTCGTCCGCTCCGCTTTCGCATCATCGATGGTTCGGCAAGACGACCTCTATGCTTGTTCACGCGCGGTTCTGTTTCAAATCACTCTTCGACGTCGCAACCTTTCCGCGCATGCAGCCGCCTTCCTGGATGGCGAAACGCGGGGAAGCAACGTCGCCGGTCACCGACCCGCTGGATCTGATCTCGACCTTTTCGCCAGCGATCACGTTGCCGGTGACGCCTCCCATGATGACGACGGTTTTGGCGGAGATCTCCGCCCTGATATCGGCGTCCGGACCGATGGTCAGTGTGAATTCCGGAAGCTTGACGCTGCCTTCCATGCGGCCGTAAAGGGTCAGATCCTCAGATCCGCTGAGTTCTCCTTTAATCATTACTGTCTTGCCGAGATTCATGACGAGTTTGTCGGCAGCGTCGCGCGCGATCGGCGCTGACGGCGGCGGATTCTGATGCGTCGTGGTCGCTGCACCCGATTCCTCTCGCTTCCACATGATGGTCTCCCAGATCGCAGGGGGCTTTGGATGTGATGACACAATACTCGAAATCGATTGAGAGGCGCGTGCCCTAAAATCAGTGCGAAACCAGCCGGCGAGCTCATCAAGCTCGCGTTAATATTTACGTCGCAATGAACCGTCGACTCACTGCCCTGCTCTGGCTCCTCCTCGCCCCGGCGTGCGCACGCACCGCAGCGCAGCAGCCGTACGATCTCGTGATCTCGGGAGGCTCGGTCCTGAACGGCGAAGGCACTCCTGCGGTTCGAACGGATGTCGGGATTCGCGGCGGACGTATCGCGACTATCGGCGATCTACGAACCGCCACGGCGACGCGCCGGATCGATGCGTCCGGCTTGACCGTCGCACCCGGCTTCATCGACATGCACAACCACTCGGACTACACGATCCTCGTCGAACCCAAAGCCGAGAGCATGATCCGGCAGGGTGTGACGACGATGGTGCTCGGCGAGTCGCGATCGGCGGGACCAATCAAAGCCGGCGCTGACGAGGCGCGCGCGCGGGCCGACGGTGTGACGGTCGACTGGACAACGCTCGGCGGCTACTTTGCGAAGCTCGAACGTCAGCACATGTCGACGAACATTGCATCGTACGTCGGCGAGGAACAGGTGTGGACGTACGTGAAGGGTTACGGTCAGTCCGCTGCCACGCCGCAGGAGCTCGACCAGATGAAGCGCCTCATCGCGCAGGCGATGGAGGAAGGTGCGATGGGGCTCTCGACCGCGCTGCTGGAACCTCCTTCGAGCCTGGCGACGACCGCCAATCTGATCGAACTTGCCAAGACGGCAAAGCAATATGGCGGCATCTACTCCTCGCACATCCGTGATGAAGGCGAAGGTGTCTTCCGCGCCATCGACGAAGCGATCCAGGTAGGCAAAGGCGCAGGAATTCCTGTCGACATCATCCACATGAAGATCGCGCACAAGAAACTGTGGGGCCGCGCCAACGAGATCATCGGTATGGTGCAGAAGGCGCGCGACGAGGGTTACGACATCCGCGCCAATGTCTACCCCTACACCGCCGGTCAGAACAATCTGTCTTCGATGGTGCCTCCGTGGGCGCATGACGGCGGCCGCGAGAAAATGCTCGAGCGGCTCAAGGATCCGTCGGCACGGAAGCGGATGCGCGAGGAAGTTATGAATGGTTTGCCAAATTGGTACAACCACTACCTCGCGACCGGCGATGGATGGGCCGGGATGCTGCTCGTGTCGCTCAAGGCCGAGCGCAACAAGCCGTTCCAGGGCAAGCGCATGAGCGAGTTGATTGCTGCGCGCGGCGGAGAGCCCGCGGATGTCCTGTTCGATGTCCTGCTCGAGGAAGGGGGCAGCGTGCCGACTGTCTTCTTTCACCATTCGGAGGCGGACATGCAGCTGATTCTGAAACAGCCGTGGACGTCAATCGGATCCGACGGCAGTGCGGTGAGCCCGAACGGGGCGACGGGCCGCACGCATCCGCATCCGCGCTATTACGGCACGTTTCCGCGCGTGCTCGGACGCTACGCGCGCGAGTTGAAAGTGATCACGCTCGCCGAGGCCGTGAAGAAGATGACGAGCATGAATGCCGACAAGATCGGAATCGCTGATCGAGGGCGGCTGAAGGAAGGGCTCGCCGCCGATGTGACGATCTTCGATCAGGATCGCGTCATCGATCGGGCGACGTTCGAACAGCCGCACCAGTTCCCGGTGGGAATCAAATACGTCATCGTCAACGGCGTCGTCACCGTCGATAACGAGCAGCATACGGGCGCGCTGGCCGGACAGGTCATTTATGGTCCCGGGAAGCGAGCGAAGAAATAGGCGAACCGGAAGTGAGACACGCCGTCCCACAGACGAACAATTCGAATGCCGACTGGCCGGGAATCGGCAAATTTACGGCCGACCGGCGCATGGCAGAGATGTTGCCGCGACTCCGACCATGATCACCAACGCCTCTGAATTCATCGGCGCCTGGCGGCAGATCGCCAGGCATCGATCGTTCTCGGCCATCGTCATCATCACACTGGCGCTCGGGATCGGTGCGACGACGACGTTCTTTTCCGTTTTGAACGCGTTCGTTTTCAAGCCGTTGACGTTTCCCGATCCCGACCGTCTCGTTGCCTTCGACATCTTTCACCGGCCGCAAAGCGCTCCCGCGGCGGCTTCGTACAAATCTAGGCTCGACCTCGCCAGGAACACAACGGTCCTCCGGTCCCCCGTCGGTTATGAATCTCGCCAGGCCAACGCCAGTGCTGCAGAAGACAACGTACGCGTGCTCAGCACCGCGGTCTCCGGAGATTTGTTCGGGCTTCTTGGCGCGTCGTTCCGCACCGGCCGTGCGTTTCTCGCGGAGGATCAGCGCTCCCACGCACCAGTCGCGGTGATCAGCCACGCATTCTGGGCGCGACGTTACGCGTCGGATCCCGGAATCATCGGCCGCACAATCCTCCTTGATGGTGGAGCGCACGACATTATCGGCGTCGCGCCAGAGGGATTCGCCTTCCCAGCCGATACGGACGTCTGGGTGCTGTTGGATGAAAAACGCGGACCGCCGGTCCTGAACATCGTCGCGCGCCTTCAGGATGGTGTCAGCGTGGCACAGGCAAATGCCGCGCTGGCTGGCGCGTCGGTAAGTCTTGAAGCGTCTTCCCCGGCCGGTGTGAGAGTGATGCCGCTTCGAGAGTGGATGATTCCCTCGAAACAGCGAGACGCCATTGCCGCCATGCTGCTGGCCACGGTTCTGATTCTGCTGATCGCCTGCGCGAATCTTGCCGGTCTGCTCGCGGCGCATCTGGAGAGCCGGCGCCAGGAGATCGCGGTCCGTACCGCTCTTGGTGCACGCAGAAGTCGCATCGTGACTCTGTTAATGATCGAGAGTGCGCTGCTCGCTCTGGCCGGCGGTGCATTCGGGACTCTGGTTGCGCAATGGGGGATCGATCTAATTGCCGGAACGCTTGGCAAGCCGCAGGGCCAAGAGTGGCTGAACTTCAGCATCGACGGACGGGTGCTGTTGTTTGCATTTGCAGTCTCCTTGGCCACGGCGCTGCTCTTTGGCCTGGTGCCGGCGATCGGAGCGACTCACCTGGATCTCCGCGGCGTCTTGCTGGAGGATGCCCACGCGGTCGGCGTCAGCCGACGAGGCCGCCGCCTGCGTCCCATTCTCGTCGCCACACAGATGGCCGTTTCGCTCGGATTCATCGCGGCCTCGTCGTCGATCGTGCTCAGCTCAGAGGCGTTCGAGAAAGTGGGTCTTGGGTTCGCTCGCGAGAAGCTCGCTGTTCTCCACGTGACGCTTGCCGGTACGGCTTACGACAGCGCCGAGGCCCGTGTCGCCTTCGTCAATCGCGCCAGCGAACGGATCCTGACGCTTCCCGGTGTCGACGGTGTCAGCGCGACGAGTCATCTCCCGCTCGCTGATCGGAGTGTGCCGTTCTCACGCCTCGAATTCGAAGGTGCCGATCCGAACGGTGCCGGGCGATTCGCCAGTCTGCGCTTCGTGGCCGGAAGTTATCCCCGGACCGTCGGCGTCCCGATTCGGCGCGGCCGATCGTTCTCGATTGCCGAGGCGGCCGATATCCGAACGCCGTTCGTCCTGATCAATGAAACGATGCGGCGGCGCTACTGGCCCGATACGGATCCATTGGGCAAGCGGGTGCGATTACCCGATTCACCCTACGGGCGCAGCTGGCTGACAATCATCGGAGTTGCCGGAGACGTCTCGCAGCGTAACCCAGGGGACGATCCGCAGAACCAAGTTTATCTACCGCTCGCACATTCGCGGAAGATCACGCTCGTCGTTCGCGCCTCAGGCGACGCCGCGGCGGTCGTGGTGCCTGCTCAACGTGCGGTCGCGAGCATCGACAGCACGCTTCCCGTCGAGGCGCTCACGTTCGACAGTGTCTACGGATGGTACGTGCGCGATCGAACGCTGCAGGGATACGTTGTCGGATCGCTGGGTGTGATCGCGCTCCTTCTGGCGGCGCTCGGAATCTATGCGGTCATGGCGTTGCTCGTCTCGCACCAGCGGCGCGACCTTGCCATCCGGATGGCGCTGGGCAGCTCGAACCGGGCCGTTCACCGGCTCGTGCTCGGGCGCGGCTTGCGTGTCGCGGCAGCAGGTATCGCCGGCGGACTCGTTTTCGCCGGCGTGATCACTTCCCTACTCTCGTCCGTCTTCTTCGGCGTGCGGCCATTCGACCTCAGAGTCATGCTTGGCACCGCATTACTGCTCGCGGCGACGGCTTTGTTCGCCTCGTGGTGGCCCGCCCGGCGCGCGATGAAGCTGGATCCGATGACGGCCCTTCGCACCTGACGCATCGGGCATGCAACGGCTTAGATAGCTTCGGCCCTGACCCTCCAATTTTTTTCCGGTGCGTGCCGCAGAAGCGAGTCCAAAGACCGCTGGCGTAATGTACTATGCACGCGCCGATGATCGACGCACCTCTCCCGTTCTGCTTCACTTGCCGAAAAGTCTGAGCTCGGGAATCAGACATATGAGGTCACCCATGTTTCAACGACGCATCCTCGTAGCCTCGATCTCTCTCGTCGCGGTCGTGTTGGCCATGGCACCCGCGGCGCAGACGCCGCCGCCGTCTCGTTCCGCCACGTTCGTCCCGGACTGGACCTTCAAAGGATCCGCGCTGACCGGCACAGAACAGATCGGGCAGGCGAAATGGAGCGCTGAGAACGGCGAGATCGTCGGCACGCCGACCAGCGCGGAGGGCGGCTGGCTGCTGATCAATCCCGGTTATCAGGACGTGCAACTCGCAGGTTCGTACCGATGTGCGGCAGCCTGCAACGTCGGCGTTATGGTGCGGAGCGAGAAGACCGCGGCAGGCATCAAGGGCATTCTCAAGACGCTGGCCGGCGGACCACCGGAGACTGCCGCCGTGACAGTTGACTCGCAGGGACGCGTCGGCGGCCGCGAGCCGATGACGCGGCCGGGCGGTGCCATGCTCAGAATTCAGCCCCCTCCTCCGCCGCAGAGTGCTGGCGGTGGCGGCGGGGCGCGAGGCGCCGGCGGCGGACGCGGAGCGGGTTCAGGCTCTACATTCGTGTCGATGTTTCCGGCGCGAGGCTCGACGGAATTCAAACCAAACGACTGGAACACGTTCGAAGTGCTCGTCGATGCCAACGTCTATCGCGCGAGCGTGAATGCGCCGGTGGGCGGCGGAGTGACGATTGATGCCGAGACAGGCACGTTCGGACCGATCGCGCTCTACGTTGGCGGCACGGGTGAAGTGCGTTTCAAGAATCTCGCGCTCAAGGACCTGCAGCGACGCGTGACGCCGACCGAGAAAACTTCTCCGCATTTTCGCGCGCAGCGTTTCGAGGACTTCTACTACGGGTGGTCCGCTGCGGCGGGCGACTTCAATCATGACGGCGTGCTCGACGTCACGATGGGCAGCCGCTATTACCTCGGCCCTTCGTTTACCGACTCGCGCGAAGTGTATCTCGGGCAGGCCTTCAACCCTGCGAAAGAATACGGTCCGGCGATGGTGAACTTCGCCGGCGACTACACCGGCGACGGATGGGACGACATCCTTGTCGCCGAATCACGCGCGCCGGCACTTTACGTGAACCCGCGCGGTGAATCGCGGCGCTGGACGCGCTACACGATCTTTCCAGAGGTGATCTCCGAATCAATCGCTTTCGTCGACGTGAACAACGACGGCAAGGCCGATGCGATCTTTTCCGGCAGCAACAAAGTGCAGTGGGCAACTTTCGACTCGTCGAATCCAACAGGTCCGTGGAAGGTCTATGCGGTCTCCGAAGCTGGCCCGTGGGGCGGCAGCATCCACGGCATCGGCGCTGGCGACATCAACGGCGACGGCAAAGTTGATTTGATCGCCCCGCATGGATGGTGGGAGCAGCCTGCAGGCGGCGCGACAGTCACGCCGTGGACATTCCATCAGGGCGCTTTCGGCCGCAACGGCAACGCGGGCGGGAACTTCGAGATCTACGACGTCAACGGCGACAAACTCCCCGACGTCGTCACATCGCTCGCCGCGCACGGGTTCGGCCTCGCCTGGTATGAACAGAAGCGCGACGCGACCGGAACGATCTCATTCGTCGAGCACCAGATCATGGGAGATTTCGCCGCCAACAATCCAGGCGATGTGACGTTCTCCGAGCTGCACGCGTTGACAATGGCGGATATTGACGGTGATGGATTGAAGGACATCATCACTGGCAAACGCGCGTGGGCGCACCTCGACAGTTATAGCGATCCGGATGCGCAGGGCGCGGCCGTCCTTTACTGGTTCAAGACGATCCGTGATCCGAAAGCGCCTGGCGGCGCGCGTTTCGTGCCGGAGTTGATTCACAACCGGTCGGGTGTGGGCTCGATGATTCAGGTCGCTGATCTCAATAAGGATGGCGCGATTGACATCATGGCCGGCACCAACCGCGGCGGCTTTATCTTCTGGGGCATTCCGACTCGTGGTGCGCGACCGAGTGCGCCGCCTCCGTCATCAACACCATCGGCCGTGCGCAAATGAGGCACCGGTCCGTGCCGCAGCACCTTCTCGTCGGTAAAGACCCACCGGTTCGTTCCGGCAGCTTCGTCAATGGCCTTTTCGAATTCCTGCAACGCCGCCGGTGCCCCGACGTAGTCTTCGACGCGCTTCGTCCGACGATTAGTCGTGACCGTGACGATTTTGGTCGGCAAATCTGTGACCACGGTGGTAGAGCCATCGGGATTCTCAATGACCCGATAGCTATTGCGCATGTCAAAGAAATGAATTCGTTCAGCATGCGCCAGCAGCTTCGCGACGAGAGACTTCTCGATCCGCGCGGTCTGGCGGCCGACGACTCGCACGAACTTCTCTCCCTCGTACCTCACCGTGCCGCGTGCGTCGATTGTCACGGTGTAGACGGGGCATGGCCCATAGCAGGACGTCCGCTGCAAACTGATGATGGTGTCCGCAGGCACATCGGGCTGCTGCGTCGCATGCACGGCACCGAGGCTGACCGCGAGCAGACACACAAGGCAAATATGACTTAGCGCAACCAACTCTCACCCCTCCCAAGGTCCATGCCTGTTCGTCGCTCCTCCCCCGAGTCTACCGCCAGAACGACCGCCGTTCGATCGTCATCCCAGCCGGCGATCGGCGTTGACGCACGTCGCAGAGTTAACAGAGGCCCATTAATTACTCTGTTACCTCTGTTGTCTCTGTGGATCTCGTTCGACTCTGCTATCTTGGCGAGGCTAACTTGCGCGGCGTTGACAAGCGTCAGCTGCAACAGTACGCTGCACGTTGGTAGGGAGTAGCGGCCCGCACTCAGCGGGTGGTCCAGTCGTCAACACGGAGCTCGACCGAGCTCCCGGCTGAAACCGACGCATCAACAACGCATCCAGCGAGACTGCCACACCGCCGGAGGTGTGTGGTGGTCCTGTGGATCTGTTTCCTCAGTTTCATTCTCGTTCTGCTCGCTCTCGATCTCGGCGTCTTTCATCGCCGGGCACGAGTCATTTCAGTCCGTGAAGCGCTGGGATGGACATTGATTTGGCTGACGACGGCCTTCGCTTTCGCGGGCGTCGTTTACCTCGGATATGACCGCCACTGGTTCGGGATGGGTCTCGCACCCGATCCTGTCGAACGCAGCGCCCAGTGGCCGGACGGCCGCGTCAACGACGCGCGAGCGGCGGTTCTGAAGTTCTTTACCGGTTATCTCGTGGAGCTGTCACTGAGCGCGGACAACGTCTTCGTGATCGCGATGCTCTTCAACTACTTCGCGATTCCACGCATATTCCAGCACCGTGTGTTGTTCTGGGGCATCCTTGGTGCGCTCGCCATGCGCGGCATCATGATCGCGATCGGTGCTCAGATGGTATCGCGCTTTGCGTGGACCCTGCCGATCTTCGGCGTCGTGCTCATTGCAACCGCGGGCAGAATGCTCTTCATGGGCGACAAGCCCGTCAATCCCGAGCGAAAACTTGTTGTCCGCGTGATGCGCCGGCTGCTGCCGGTCACGACCGAGTTTCACGGCGACCATTTCCTGGTGCGCCGCGATCCCCCGAATCCGTCAGCGAGCCGCTGGCTTCTGACGCCATTAGCTCCCGCATTAGTGATGGTCGAAACGACGGATCTGATCTTTGCGGTGGATTCGATCCCCGCGATCTTCGCGATCACCGCCGATCCGTTCCTCGTCTTCACGAGCAATGTGTTCGCCATTCTCGGGTTGCGTTCGCTGTACTTCGCGCTCGCGGGTGCGCTGCATGCGCTGCCGTACCTGAAGCATGCGCTGGCCGCCGTGTTGCTGACCGTAGGGGCCAAAATGCTTGCCCACTCGTGGCTCGAGCAGACGTTCGGTGACAACTTCAATCTCTACATGCTGGCCCTCGTCGTTGCGATCCTGGGAACGGGCGTCCTTGTGTCCCTGATTGCGCTTCGATCACGTCGAGCACACACTACGGCGTCGTCGGCGTGAACGTAGTTGGCAGACAGCGCCCTGATTAGAGATGCATTTTCCGTCGACGACGACACGAAGCCGCCAGCTCGTCCGTGCTTAACCCCACCTTCCTTCGCCTGAGCTAGACGGGCCCGGCAGACAAATTGCACCTCAGCCGGCGTGCCGACTGCAGTGCTGCAGCTCGATATCGACCGATTACCGGACACGGTCGCAGTCGCGCCGCACTATGAGCACGCGATGATTATTATCCGTCGCCGAGGCGCGCCGGTGGGGCAAGTCTCCGTACCAGCGCGTAGTGGATCCGTCGACATGGATAACTTCCGTCGCGCAGTCCTGGATGTGACGCGCCGTCAAAGCTGGCAGTGGGAACTCGACGACTACCTGGATGCCGGCGCATCGCCCGCCGTTCGTCCTTCCGCCACGGTTGTTGTCTGTACGCGTGAGCGGCCGGCCGATCTCGTCATTGCTCTCCAGGCGATTTCGGTCCTTCGGCCTGCCCCTTCCGACATTCTGGTCGTCGACAACAATCCGACGACATCGCGGACACAGGACGTTGTCGCGAGCTTTCCAAACGTCCGGTACGCCCGCGAGGATCGACCGGGGTTGGACGCAGCGCGTAACCGGGCGCTGTTGGAAGCGACGACACCGGTTGTCGCATTCAGCGACGACGACGCGGTGCCCGAGGCCGAGTGGTTGGGGCACTTGCTACAACCGTTCGAGGATCCGCAAGTGCTCTGTACGTCCGGATTGACACTGCCGCTCGAGCTCGAGACACCGGCGCAGGAATGGTTTGAACGGTACAGCCCTTTCGGACGCGGTTTCGAGCGGACTGTATTCGACGGCATCCGCCACGATCCGCTGGACGTTTCGCTGATCGGAGCCGGCGCCAACATGGCGTTGCGTCGCAGTGTGCTCGATTACGTCGGAGGATTCGACGAAGCACTCGACGCTGGAACGGCGACGAAGTCCGGCGGAGATCACGAGATGTTCGGTCGGATCCTCGCAGTCGGCTACCGGATCGTCTATGAACCTCGTGCCGTCAGCTGGCATCGTCATCGTCGCACCTGGGATGATCTGCGCGCCACGCTGAACGGCTACGGCACGGGCGTCTACGCGGTGTGGACTCGCAGGCTGCTGTACGAAAGGCAGCCTGGCGTGCTGCGGCATGCGTTCCGGTGGCTGCACCACAGTCAGCTGCCGCGGCTGTGGCGATCTCTCCGGCGCGAATCGAACAGCGTCCCGCTGGACCTCGTTCTGGCCGAACTGCGAGGCTGCATCGCCGGACCACGCGCCTACTGCAAAGGACGTCGACGGCTGAGGTCGACGGAGGCCGTGTGACCTCAGGCGCGCCAACGCTTGCGGTCATCATCCCTACGCACAATCGCCGCGCGTCGGTTGAACGGACCCTCCGTGCGTTCTCGACGCAGTCCTGTCTGACTCGCAGCGTCGAGGCGATCATCGTTGCTGACGGGTGCGACGATGGCACGGCGGAGATCGCGCGCGAACGGTGGCCGATGCCGGTCCGCGTCCTTGAGCAGACGCGTCAGGGCGCAGCCGCCGCGCGTAACCGCGGGGCGGCGACGGCGACGGCAGACGTCCTGATTTTCCTGGATGACGACATCGAAGTGCGGCCCCGGTTCGTGTCCGCACACGTCCGGGCGCATGGTGATGATCCAAGGCGCGTGGTAATTGGGTACCTGCCGCCCAACGTACAGGAGCGGCGCGACTTCTTCGCCGTGATGCTGCGATCGTGGTGGGAAGCGATGTTCGATCGGATGAGGGACCCCGGCCACCGCTTCTCGTACTCGGATCTGCTGAGTGGAAACTTCTCGATTCGACGATCTTTCTTCTGGCAAGCAGGCGGCTTTGACGAAGCGTTCCAGTGCCACGAGGACTACGAACTGGGGTTCCGTCTGGTTCGAGCCGGTGCTCGATTCGCCTTCGTGGAAGAGGCGGCTGGTTGGCACCACGAACACACCGACCTGATGCGCGCTCTGCGTCGCAAACAAGACGAGGGCAGAGCCGATGTCGCGCTGGCGCGACGGCATCCGACGCTCACGCCGGCTCTGCCACTGTGTCAGTGCGACGCCGGTGAACTGACACGCCGGAGCCGTTTGTTGCGAACCCTCGCGCTTGCCCGTCCAGCCGCGGGAGATCTGCTCGAGTCACAGTGCCGGTTGATGCTGGCATTGCTCGAAGCGGCGCAGCTGCGGACCCGCTGGCGTCGATTGCTCGACGATCTGCTCGGTTACTGGTACTGGCGAGGTGTTGGCGAGGTGCTCGGACAGGATGGCGTCACGAAACTCTGTCGCACGAGCGGCAATCCTCAGATCGCCATGTACGACCTCGACCTGAGCCACGGACTCTCGGCTGCGATGCGCGAGATCGAGGAGGCGCAACCCGAGGCAGTGCGTTTTTGTTGGGGTTCGGCGGTGATCGGCAGTGTGACGGCAGTGCCGGGCGCCGAGCCACTCAGGGGGCAACACGTGCCGTCGCTTCTCCGCCAACGCTTCGCACGGCCCCTGGGGGAAACACTTGCGCTCCAAAGACAACGTGAAAAATTCGCCCGATCGACAACCGCCGGCGTCGCCACAGCGATCGCGAATGAGTGGTCCGGCCGTCGAAGCACGTGATGCGATCCCGCCTCCTCTTCTATGCGTGGGTAGCCTGGGCGTGCTTCGTTCTCGCCCACTACTACGTTCAACTACTGTCGGCGATAGGCGGCCCGCGTATCCCATCGCGCCGCGACGCTGCGGCCGCCGTGTTCCCGGCCCTTCTCGTCGCGGCCGGTGTGGTGATTGCGCGCAGTATGCAGAGGTCGCGCAGGGTTGGAAAATTACCAAAGCGGGGATTGGCGCCGTCGTGGCTCGCGCCCGCAATGGGCGTCGTGCTCGCCTGCGCCGCGTTGTCGACCGCGCCGTGGGTTTATTTGTGGCCTGAACTGGCTGCGACGCTGGCGCGCCTCACAATACCAACGCTGCCGTGGATTGGCGAGGCGACCGGCCGGGTTGTGATTGCGGTCGCCGGCGCGACGCTGGTGGCTGCCGCCACGGTCAGCGCCGGCATGATTCTGATACGCGCCATCAAGCCGCGGTTAACGTCTGTTACCGAACACCTGCTATTTGCTGCCGTAAGCGGGGTTGCCGTGATCTCGTATGGATCGCTCATCCTGGCGATTGTCGGGATCTACGGGCCCCTCGCGGTGGCGCTGCTGATCGGCGGAGCGCTGGCAGCTGGCATACCGGGCGCAATGAAGATCGGAAGGAACATCGGATCCTTTCCGATTTATCACTGCGTCAGCCGCGGCTCAGCGCCATCGTTCGCGCTGATCGTCGTAGCACTCGCGTACGGTCTCGTAGCCGCGCTCGCTCCCGAAAAAGAATACGATGCGCTCTGGTATCACCTGTACTTGCCGCGAGTTTGGCTCGAAGCCGGTCACCCGGTTGATCTCGTCGAAGAATTCACTTCGCTCTACCCGCTGACATGGGAGCTCATGTTCGGCGCCGCCATGACACTCGGTGGTGTCGTCGCAGCGAAGCTTCTCCATTTCGCGTGCCTGCCGCTGCTTGGGCTGATCGTGTGGCTGACGGCGAGACGGTTCTTTCCCCGGGTTTCCGCGGCTGCTGCCGTCACCTTCGTCGTCACGACGCCTACCGTGCTGTGGGAATCGAGTACCGCTTACGTTGATTTGGCACTGGCAGTTCACGCGGCAGCGGCGTGTTATGCATTGGCACGTTATGCCGAAGACGAAGACCGCGGCTGGGGAACGATCGCCGCACTCCAGTTCGGCCTCGCCGCCGCGACGAAGCATCTTGGCCTGGTCGTGACCGCTGTCGCGCTACTCGTCTTCGTGCTCCACGCTGCACGGGGCTGGCACAGCGTGCGTGTGGCGTCGACACGCGCCGTTGTGATCGGCCTGGCAGCAGTGGTCGTCCCGTCACCTTGGTACGTGCGGAGCTGGCTCGCGTCCGGCAATCCGGTCTTCCCGGAATTGTTCGGCATCTTTGGCGCCTCTCCTCCGACTCGATGGGATGCGCTAACCGAGCGGGGGCTCGCCCATTTCAAAGCTCATTTTGGAATGGGCCATTCGCCCGGCGCCCTCCTCGCGCTGCCTTGGGACGTCACGGTGCACGCCGCTCGCTTCGGTGGGTCGCTGGGGCCGCTCTTTCTCGTGCTGATCCCGGGTCTGGCATGCGCGTCACGTTTCCGGGGCAGAGTCGCGTGGCTCGCGATCGGCATTGCCGGATATATCGCGGTGTGGGCATCGCCGATCAGCAGCTACCAACTCCGTTTTCTGGTCCCGATCGTGCCGGCGCTGGCGCTGCTCGCCGCGTCTTCGCTGAGTAGCGTCCGGCTGCGTGCCGGCCAGTCCGTGCGGCACGGTCCGATCGCTGTCGCGACAATGGTGGTGATTCTCAGCGTGATGAATCTGCCGCCCTTTACTCCTTTGCACGAAGTGGATCGAGAAGGTTGGAGCGGCTGGTTGACCCACGTGCTCCGCGACTCGCCGGTGCGGGTCGTCGTTGGACGAGAAGCAGAGGAGGCCTATCTCGCGCGAGAGGTGGTGTCATTCGGCGCTTGGCGATGGATCAATGCGCACCTGGCTCCCGACGCGCGCGTCCTCACGACAACAGGAGGCGACCAGTTATACGCACATCGCTCGCGAATTCCGTACGATTCGGCGATCGCCAGGCCAGCGGTATGGGTAGGCGCGCAGGAGCTTGACGGAACCGCCGATGCACTGCGACGGCTTGGCATTACGCACGTGCTGTTTGATCGGCGAGAACTGTCTCGCCTTAGCGAAGATTCGACCGTTCTCGCGTCGCCCGCCTTTCAACAGGCGTGCACCTTCGAGTACACCGATGGGCGGTTCTGCTTGTGTCGCGTCGATTACACCAAGCTTCCTCAGCTGCAGAAACTGCCGGCCGGTGAGAGCAAGCTGGGCGTCACGCAGGGTACTGGGCACCTCGTTTCCACAACACGGTGATTTTTTTTCTCAGCTCCCTGAGCGTGCCCGCCGGATGCCACCGGATCATCGCGACCACATCCTGCAGCACTCGACTCCATTCGGAGCGCACCCGGAGACGAGCGCGGATTTGCATTGTCAAGAGATCGCCGTAGTAGGTGCGGATGTTCCGGACACCCTCTCTGAACGCCGCCCGTTGCGAGCGGCTGACGAGGTGAGACCGTTGCCGACGCAGCACGACAAGCGCTTCCCTCAGCATCCGCGCGGAGTTATTGGACATATTCGTGTCATGGCTGCGGTAATCGGCAACAACGGTGTTGTGGAAAGCGACGGGATAATCGCGACTGATTCGCAAGTACAAATCGTAGTCGGCGCATGCGTCCGCGCCGGATGCGAAGCCGCCCACCGCGTCAACGAGGCGACGCCTGAACACGACGGTCGCCGGGTTGCGGATCGTATTGCGCCTGAGTAGCGCCTCGTACGCATCTTCCCCGGCGGACACAGGCTGGTTGGTCGTCGCCCGGGGAACTCCGTCGCGCGAGATCAACCGGCTGTATCCGACGGCAAATCCTAGAGCAGCATTGCTGGCCAGCATGCGCGCCCCGGCCTCGACCGCGTCGGGGAGCAATCGATCGTCAGCGTCGAGAAACACCACGAGATCTCCGCGACACTGTGCCAGACCGGCGTTCCGCGCGGCCGCGAGGCCGCGGTTTTCCTGTGCGATATAACGTACCGTCGGGAACTCTGCGACAACGCGTTGCGGGTCGTCGGTCGACCCGTCGTTCACGACGATGATTTCTATCCAAGGGTATGTCTGGTCGAGTGCACTCTGAATTGCTTCGCGCAGGAAATGGGCGTGGTTATAGCAGGGGATCACGACCGACGCCAAAGCGGCCGGCCGTGGCTTCGAATCCCGCTGCCCGGCGGACGGACTGATCGTCCGTAGGAGCTCGGAATCCGGGCAGCTGTCGCCGTTCAGAGCCAAATGCATCATGCGAGTCGCAGCACGTCAGCAGCCGCTCTCGGTGACCGTAAGACGCGACATTCGAACGGCTGAATGAACACGCCTTGAGAGTGCTTGCCACCCTGGACGTACAAGGTGGTGCGTCCGAATCTCCACGCCATCGGCCGCGAAGCGCCAGCCGGTGTGACGGTCACTCCGACCGTGTAGACACCGGGCGCTAACAGCAGCTTCGGCATCACGAAGTCCACTCGCACTTCGTGCTCGTCAGCGAGGTATGTGCGATCGACTTCGCCCACGCACTGAGCCAGGAGTGTTCCCGCGTCGAAGTCGTAGACTGACAGCGTTACCGTCGCGGCGACGACTGTCGTGAAAAGCAACTCCACCCGCGCCACGAGCGGCGATCCGGCGGTCGGCGTGAGTGTCGCCTCGCCGTCGAGATCATGGAACGTGAGATCAGAGACGCGAACGCCCGGCGCAAGGCTGGCACCGTTCTCGTCCACGTCCGTCGCGACTTCCGCCTCGCTTCCACTGATTGAGCGTTGGTAGGCGCTAATCACGTCCGCGGGCGATCCGGCGGTGGCGATACGACCCGCCTCGAAGAGCAACGCGCGATCCGACAGTTGTTCGATGGCGCCGAGATCGTGCGAAACGACCAGCATGGTCGTACCCTGGCGTTTCAACTCCTGAATGCGTTCGAGACACCGCGCCTGAAACTCGACATCGCCAACGGCTAGGACCTCGTCAACTAGCAGGATGTCCGCCTGCAGGTGCGCGGCAATGGCGAAGCCGAGCCGAACGTACATACCGCTGGAATAGTATTTGACCGGCGTATCCAGAAATGGGCCAACGCCAGAGAAGTCGCCGATGCGTTCGAGGCGTGCAGCGATCTCGCGGCGGCGCATCCCGAGAATCGCGCCGCTCAGAAACACATTTTCGCGCCCCGTGAGTTCGGGATGAAAACCGGATCCAACCTCTATCATCGCGCACAGGCGTCCTGCCAGCGTAATCTGTCCCTCGCTCGGCGAGGTGATGCCACCGAGCAGCTTCAGCAACGTGCTCTTCCCGGCGCCGTTTCTGCCGACGATTCCGAGCGTCTCCCCTTGCCGCACGTCGAAGCTCACTTGGCGGAGCGCCCAGAAATCTTCATCGCCCGTCCAAAACCGTTCGACGAATCGCTCCACGAACCCGCGGCCGGCCTTCCGGCGTTGGCGCACCCTGTATCGCTTGGACACGCCGTCGCAGCGCACAACAACGGTTGCCATATCAAATTACGTCGGCCATTGTCGTTTCGACGCGCTTGAAAACAGCGTATGCGGCGGGCAGCAGAATTACGACTGCAAGCAGCGGCACGGTCAGAAGCCGCGCGTCGGGTGTGCTGCCGTGCAGGATCGCACCGCGGAAGCTCTCGACGATTCCAGTCATGGGATTCAGGAGGAACCACGATCGGTATGCGCCGGGAACCGACGAGAGCGGATAACCAACCGGCGTCGCAAACAACCACAGATAGAGGAACAGCGGTACGGCGATGCCGACATCGCGGTATCGCACGTGGGTTGCGGACAGCAGGAACCCGATTGCCGCGACAAGCGCCGCCAGCAACACAATCACCGGCAGCGCGTAGAGCGCCGTCCACGTTGGAATGTGCCGGTAGTACGCGAGGAGTCCAGCGAGAACGAGCCCACCGATACAAAAGTCGAAAAGCGCCGAGGCGAGGTAGGTCAGTGGCAGAATTTCACGAGGAAAATACACCTTCGTGATGAGCGGAGCGTGGGCCACGAGCGAGTTCACGGCATTGCTGAGTCCGGTCGAAAGAAAGCTCCAGACCAGCAGTCCGCTGAAGGCGAACAATGGATAGGGCACGCCATCGCTGGGAACGCGGGCGATCCGGCCGAACGCCAACGTGAAAATCAACATCAAGGCCAAGGGCTGGACGATAGCCCAGGCGAATCCGAGGAGCGACTGTTTGTAGCGGACGCGGATGCGATGCTGCGTCAGCGCCCAGAACAGGTGCCTGTACTGCAGCAGGCTCAGCAGTGACGCTCGAACTCCGGGCCCGCGGCCGGGGCGGCGAATCGTCACGAATTGCGCGGACGCAAGGGGCACGCGATCTGCTCTCTGAGCCGACGGACCTAGCTCAACGTGAGCTCCCACGTGCGGTTCAGGTGCAAGGCTGGTGCCGCGCTTCGGGCTACTTCGTTTCGGGGAACAGCAGCACCTTCACGTAGCGATTCGTGTCGAGATACTGACGCGCTGCATCGCGCAGCAACGGCGCCGAGAGTTGGTCGTAGATCTGCTTCAACGATGCCGGATCAGGGATCGGCTCGTCATATTGATACGCGTAGACCAGCTGACTGAGGATATAACCGTTCTGCCGCGTGTCGGTCTCGAGATCGCGCCGCAGGGCCGCCTGCGCGTCGGCAGCCTGCCCCGCACTTGGGCCGTTGGTTTTGAAATCGTCGACGACGCTGAAGAGTGCCTTGACGAGATCCTGCGTGCGCGCGGGGTCGCATGCGAACGTAACCGTGATGCGATACTCCTCGTTCGGGCGCTTCGTAAACTCTGGCACGACGCTCACACCATAGGTCCCGCCCAGATCCTCTCTGAGAACTCGCTGCAGATTCCCGGCAAGCGTATTCGCCATCGCGCGCAGGACGATGCGATTCCTTTGATTGTTTTGAAACGTACCGCTAAGGACGACGCCGACTTCGCTCTTGGGCGTAGTGCCTTTATTGACCACCTTCTCCACCACACCAGAGGGTGGCCGAATGCCGACGTCTTTACCTGCCTCCTTGCGATGGAGTGCCGGCAGACTGGCAAGATACTTCTCGACCAGCGGCTTGATTGTGGGCAGATCGAAGCTACCCACGAATACGAACGTGAAATCACTCGCGTCGGCGAACCGATCCTTGTAGAACGCCAGGGACTTGTCGAGATTCATCTGCGCCACGAGATCCTGACTCATCGGTCGGGCACGAAGATGATTCTGGGTAATCGCGCCGTTCAACGCATCCTCGAACGCAGCATCCGGCTGGGCCTGCCGGTTCGCCAGCGCCGCCGTCAACTGGCCGGTCGCGGCGCGAAACGCTTCCGGATCCGCGCGCGGTGCGGTGAACGTGAGATAGATCAACTGGAACATCGTTTCGAGATCGCGCCCGAGCGTCCGGCCGCTGAGCCCTTCGTACATTTCTTCGATTTCCGGGCGCACGACCGCAGTCTTTCCGGCGAGCTTCTTACTCAAATCAATCTCGCTGAGACTGCCGAGTCCTCCCTCGGCGACGATCCGGTCAGCCGTCTCCGCTGCAACGTAGTCCTGATCGCTGGCGAGCGACGTGCCTCCGGGGCTGAACGCACGGAACAGGATCTCGTCCTGCTTGAACGTGGTGGGGTCCAGTACGACGCGCACCCCGTTCGATAGCGTCCACTCGGTGACGCCTGGCGCTTTGGTCGACGTCCTGGTCACTGTTCCGGGCTTGGGTGCGTTCTCCAGGAGCGGACGTGAGCTTACGCTGTCGACATAGGCGGTGAGATTGCCGCCGCCGGCGTTCTTGATGATGGCGGCAAGCTTTGCCTCATCCGGGACAGTGATACCTGCCTTCTTCGGCGCGCTCACGACAACGACGCGGTTGCGATCGGGCACCCAATCGCGCGCGAGGCTATTGATGTCCGACAGCGTAATCTCCGGCAGGAAGCGTTGCACCAGCCCGTTTTCGTACGCGATGCCGGGAATCGGCTCCTGCTGCATGAAGTTTCTGATGTATTCGTCTGCGAGCGACTCCGACGTGTGTTCGTCATTCGATGCCGCAAGCTGCGCGAAGGCCTGCTGATAACTGAGACGGAATCGATCGAGCTCCGTCTGGGTGAATCCAAAACGGGCGACGCGATCGGCTTCGGTGAACAATGCCGCTAATCCGCGTTCCACACCGTTCTCCGGTACCAGGGCGCTCAGCGTCGTTGCCTCGGCCGTGTTCACGAACAGCCCTCGACTCGTTTCGGCATCGAGGAACGGGGCGTCGGGCTTCTGCGCGATTTCCGCCAACCGGGCCGACAACAAACCGGCGAAGACGCGCTCGATCGTCATCTGACGATACGCATTGATGGTGGTCTGATCTGGCGCGCCCCTGATACTCGATACATTGATCGTCGTCGACGTCATTTCCGGATCGGTGGCCACGACGTAGCGAGTGCCTGGCTGGTCGGGAACGCCGTAAGTGGAGCGCGGTCGCGGATTGGCAGCCGCAGGGATGGATCCGAAATGCGATCGGATCAACCCTTCCACGGCGGAGGAATCGAAGTCGCCGACAGCGATCACCGCCATGAGATCGGGCCGATACCAATCGGTGTAGAACTTCTTCAACCGGTCGTAGGGAAACGATCGGATGACTTCAGGTTTGCCGATGGGGAGTCGTTCGGCGTAGCGCGAATCCTTCAGCAGCACAGGCAATTCAATATCGAGGATTCGCGCACCGGCGCCGAGGCCGGTCCGCCACTCCTCGAGGATCACGCCCCGTTCCTTGTCGATCTCGCTGGGTTCGAACGAGACCGCGTGGGCCCAGTCTTCCAGGATCAGAAACGATCGGTCGATGACCGATGGATTATCGGTTGGAATGCGCAGTTGAAAGACGGTCTGGTCGAAGCTGGTGTTGGCGTTGATGTGCGCACCAAACCGCATACCGGTTGATTGCAGAAATGCGACGACATCCTGTTTTGGAAAATGCTGCGTCCCGTTGAAGCACATGTGCTCGACGAAATGCGCGAGACCGCGCTGGTCGTCGTCCTCGAGGATCGATCCCGCATTGACAACCAGCCTGAGCTCGGCGCGGCCCAGCGGCTGCTTATTCGCGCGCAGGTAGTAGCGAAGACCATTTGGCAACGTGCCGACGGTAATTCGCGGATCGACCGGAACGACGGCGGTCAACGGGGCATTCTGCGGACCCGTACTGGCGGGGCGCTGGGCACTGGCGGCGAGGCCGGTCAGCGCCGTGATCGCAAGCGTGAAGAACACCAACGGCGAGCGTGTGCGAGAGTTCATACAGATATCATCTTTTCACAGCCTGCGGCTGTCGAGTGCGTTCTTCATCCCCGACCGCGCGCGCTGGGGTCGCCGGTGGGAGGAGGTGCGTGATCGGTAGCGGCGGGAGGACCGAGCAATTCTGTGAACAGGGGTTTGAGCGCGTCGGCCCAGACTTGATAGCCCTTCAAGGTCGGATGCAGCTTGTCGCGCTCGTTCATCATGCCTTCGAATAGCCGTCCGTCGCTGTCGGCGAGTCGATCGTTGATGTTCAGAAACCGCGTTTTCTTCCCATCCGCGAGGCGCCCGAGGTTCTCGTTGATGCGAGTGATCTCCGGCATCACGGCCATGTTGTCGTTGCGAGGAAAAATCGCCGTCAGCACGATCGTCGCTTCGGGCGCCTTCCGACGGCAGACCTCAACGATTGCCTTGACCCCGCGCGTCGTATCCTCAATGACTTCGGTCTCTCCGGGTTGCGACCCGACATTATTGGTCCCCGCCAGGATGACTATGATCTTTGGGTGCACTCCGTCCAATTCACCGTTCTCGAGACGCCAGAGGATATTCTCAGTGCGGTCCGCGCCCCAGCCGAAGTTCGCCGCGTTCCAACCGAAGAAGTTTGCCTTCCAGTTGGCCAGGAGCTCTGAATAATCGGTCGCCCCCCAACGCCGTACGATGGAATCACCAACGAAATAGACATCGATGCCACCTTTGCGCGCCTTGTCGACGAGTTCGAGGTGCGCGGTCTTGGAGTTCTGGTCGCGACGGGGCGCAGGCCGATCTCCTTGACGTAGTGGGGCGGTCGTTTGCGAAAGCGCGACGACGAACAATAGCAGGGCAATGGACTTTGACACGCCGGACGATATTACCGCGCTCCGGGCTCAGCCACACTTTACTTGGATTGAGCGAGCGCTGCTTTCGCCTCGGTGATTCCGCGGCGCAACGCGTCACCCGCCGCGCCGACAGGCAGCCGCTCGACACTATCAAGCGCTTCGCCGTACCACTTGATCCACGCAGTTCTCACTCGCTGCTCGGTGGCACTCGCGGCCGCCGCGTTGCCCGCCTGAGCGACCAGCGCAGCACCCTGCTTACGCTCGAGCGCCAGCCGGCGCGCTCCCGCATCAGCGATCATTTTCAGCACTGCCGAAGCATCGGTCTCATCCGCCGATGCGAGGAGCCATGCAGAGGTCGCGACGGCGATTGCGACACTCTTCATCTCGGCGGCGCTCACTTTGTCCAGGCGATCCTGATTCGTGTGGTAATAGCGATCGGTGAAGTGCCAGTTCAGGAGTGAAGGAACTCCGGCAGTTGCGAAGGCGGTGTGGTCGCTACCGCCCTCATAAGGATTCGTCCGCACGGTCCAGTTCGCATCGCGGGCGCGGCGAAGGCAAACAGCGAGATGAAGATCGTTGAGAAGACTTCCCCTCAACGACTGTTCGTCGACCCTCCCGGCTCCCCACTCGGTGTGCGGATCCGACGGCCGCGACCATACGGCCGACGGATCCGCCTCCTTTTCGATCAGAAAAGTGCCGCCGGTCTTTGCCGTGTCTTCACCGGTCATGTCCATCGCGAACATGTACTGCACGCGTCGAGCGTCGGTGGCATGTGAGGAGATCCATTGCCGGCTTCCCCGCATTTCGTCCACCCACATGAAGGTCAGCGTACGCTCAGGCCTTGGCAACTCGCCCGCGGCGATTGCCGACACAAGGGCACGGGCAAGTCCATACAGCGTAGCGCATCCGCTCCCGTCGTCGTTCGCCCCCGGTTCCTGGACATGCGCTACAAGGATGACGCGTTCGTCCGGATGTGATCGACCAGGAATTTCAGCGATCAACGTACGGTTCGGTCCGTCGTAAAACGAAGACTCAACCGTGACACGCACACGAACCGGTCCGTGTTTCGCTTGTTCGCGCAAGCGGTTCGCCGCCCGCCATGATGCTTTGAATCCGAAGCTCTTCGCCGTTGCGTCATAGGGAATGCTTCCCCATTGCAAAACATCCTTCTCTTCCTCCGACATGCGGGCCGGATCAGCAGGACGGACGTAACGGGCAATCTCCGTCGAGATCACACCTGCGGCGCCGGCACCCTTTACCGCGTCCTGCCACAGGCGGCCGAGAGGAGCGTCGCCGAGGACAACCGTGCCTTTCAAGGTTTCGTGGTCTTTGGCTGTGCGGCTACCGAGATCGATGAGCGGCGCAACCAGCCCGCCCCGCGGAGTAGAGAATGAGTTGATTGCCAGCGACACGCGATCGCGTTCGCGTGATAAGAGCGGCGGCTCAGAAGCGCCGTCGAATTCAACCGTTCCAACTCGATAATCCCACCCGCGCCCAGCGTTCGGAAATTCCTCGACGCGCACGTGACCCGGCGCTTTGCTCGGCGCGCCGCCGTAGCCGGCCGCCACCAGACGATCGCGGATATGATCGATCGAAGCGTTGAAGCCTGGATTGCCCGCGATCCGCCAGTACTGATCCATGAAAGAGACGATCGACAGGGCATCGCGCTCGTCGAACCGGGTAGAGACAACCCGGTACGCGCGCTCCGCCGTCGGTGGCAACGTTTCCGCGGGCGCTTGACTGAGAACCGCCGACAACGCCGCGAACGACACACCCAGCCACGCCCGCGCGGTCATTTCACTCAGGATCGACGCCAGGCACGCCGCTCATGTCGAGAAGCACTTCGACACCGGAGGTTTCATGGTCGAACACCGATGCGCGACGGGCGGCGCAGGTGATCGGCGATGTCGAGGCCTTGATTGATTCGTAATAGAGCGGAGCGATTTCAGGTGCAATGTAGCCAATCTTGCCGGTACCAGCCAGGACGGCGATCGCGTGCCTGAAGTAGCGGTTGCCGGTTTCAGCAGACAACGCGACGGTGAAAGACTGTGGAAGGGTGCGAAGGTTTTCGATATACGCCAGGCCCGCGACGACAGGGACGCGCTCGGTAAGTGGCATAGGTATCCGTGTTTGTCCGTGTTCTTCCGTGGCCTAGATTTTGGGCAGCGTAACCTCAGTCTGCTTCAAGTATTTGCCTTTCTTGTCGGCATACGAGATCTCGCACGGCTCGTCACTCTGAAAAAACAGGACTTGCGCGATGCCTTCGTTTGCGTAAATTCGCGCCGGCAGCGGCGTGGTGTTCGAGATTTCGAGCGTGACGGTACCTTCCCACTCCGGCTCGAACGGCGTCACGTTCACGATGATCCCGCAGCGGGCGTAAGTGGATTTCCCCAGACACACCGTCAGGACATCGCGCGGAATCCGGAAGTACTCGATCGTGCGCGCCAGCGCAAAAGAGTTGGGCGGGACGATGCATACGTCGGTCTTGACGTCGACAAACGATCGCGGATCGAAATTCTTTGGATCGATCACCGTGTTGTTGATGTTGGTGAAGACCTTGAATTCATCGGCGACGCGAATGTCGTAGCCGTACGAAGACAGCCCGAATGACACGACCCCTTTACGAACCTGGCGATCCTCGAACGGCTCGATCATGCCGTGCTCGAGCGCCATTTTCTTTATCCAGCGATCAGATTTAATGGCCATGAATTCCTTGATGGCGCGCGGTCTGTAGACCCCGCCAGATCACCGACGCAAGAACGACAGCAGAAGCGTCAGGATGATACTCAGGACGATGCAGGTGACGAGCGGAAAATAGAACGTGCCGCTGCCCTTGCGGATGACGATATCGCCTGGCAGCCGGCCGAACGGGATTCCCGCCATCATCAACAGGCCGATCCCTGCGATCACCAGGCCCATGATGAGAAGCAGCTTTCCCACGGATTTACCGCGCCAATTCAACACCGGGGAAAAAGTATGCAAGCTCGAATGCCGCCGTCTCAGGCGCATCGGAGCCGTGTGTGGCGTTGTTCTCAATCGAGGTGCCGAATTGCTTCCGCAGGGTTCCCGCATCGGCCTTGGCCGGGTCGGTTGCGCCCATCAGCGTCCGCCATTTCTTGATCGCGTCCGGCGCCTCGAGGGCCAGCACGATCGCGGGTCCTGAAGACATAAACGTCGTTAAACTGGAGAAAAAGGGCCGTTCACGGTGAACGGCGTAGAAGCCTTCCGCCTCGCGCTTGCTGAGGCTGACGAGCCGCATGGCACGAATCTGGAATCCCTCACCCTCGATGCGCTGAATGATCTGGCCGGCGACGCGCGCGCGGACCGCGTCCGGCTTGATGATGGCAAACGTCATTTGCATATCTAATCATTATAGGCACACATCGAGGTTCCTATGAGCGAGACGAAGAAAACACATCACGAACCCGAACATCACATCGGCGCGGTCGAAGGCGATCGACCGACCGACACACTCAATCAAGGGAATCCGCACGGCCCAGGCATAGACGAGGAAGGAATGCCGAATGACCCGATCGCGACGTGTGAAGACGCGATCGGGGCTAACGTCGACGAAACAGAAGGCGGCTAGCAGTTAGCGCGTCGGCGGCGTCGTCGATGCCGCCGTCTTCAAGTACTTGTCGTACCACGTCACGTAGCGCTCGAGGCGATCCTTCTTGTAGCTGGGAATCGTGATGCCGTGGTACTGGTTGGGATAAATCACAAGCTGGCTATCGACCCCAAGGCTGCGCAGCGCCTGATACATCTGTTCTCCGCCGAGCAGCGGCACATTGAAATCCTTTTCGCCTCCCATGAACAGCGTCGGCGTGTGAATCCGATCCGCGTGGAAGAACGGATATGACAGCTTGATCCAGAGATCCTGATTCTTCCAGGGCGGCCCCAGCTCGTTCTCGTATTGAGTGATGTACATGTCGGTGCCGTACATCGAAATCTGATTTGAGCTTCCCGCGCCGCTGATGGCGGCCTTGAACCGGCCGTCGGTCGCAATCGTGTAGTTGGTAAGAATCCCGCCGTAACTCCAGCCGCCGATTCCAAGGCGTGACGGGTCGACGTAGTCGAGCGTCTGAACGTAGTCCATTGCGCCCAGCAGATCGACGACCTCTTTGTCTCCCCAGTCGGCAAAGATTGCCTTCTGATACGCACCGCCGCGGCCGTCGCTGCCGCGATAATTGACCGCTACCACAACGTAGCCATTGGCGGCAAACAACTCGCGCTCGAAGTTCCACGAGTAGGAATCCTGGCCGTTGGGGCCTCCGTGAATGCGGAGCAGTGCTGGATATCGACGACCTGGAAGAAATGTATTGGGCTTGACGATCAACCCGTGCACTTCAGTGCCATCTTTTGCCTTCGCGCTGAAGCCTTCGGTCGTCGACGGCTGCAACTCTTTGACCCAGTCGTCGTTCTGGTGAGACAAACGCCGTAGCTTGCCTGCTTCAAGAGCGTAAATCTCGGGAATTTCGGTCGGCGTCGAGGCGATGACGGCAAGTCCGCCGTCGGTTCCTGCGGTAAACGCGTTCACGACCCGCGAGCCCGTGATCAAACGATCGATCTGGCCGTCCGCGGGATTCATCCTGGCAACGTGCTCGGATCGATCGTCGACGACGGTCATCAGGATGGAGCCGTCTGCCGTCCAGAGCGGCGATCTGACCGGACGATCGAGTGAGTCCGTCAAAACGCGTGACTGACCACCTGCGGCGGGGATAATTGCAAGCCGATTCTGATCGTAGGCGGAGTACTTCAGCTCGTCGCCCAGCAGATACGCGATGCTGCGGCCGTCCGGACTCCATGCGAGGCGGCCGCTCTCATCCGCGGTGGTGGTCGTCAGCCGTTTTTCCTTCGCACCGGGGCGCGCTTCAATCACGAAGAGATCGTGATTCGGCGCCTTGTCGACATCGCCTTCGCCGTGGCGTCGAATGAACGCGATCTGTGTACCGTCGGGAGACCACGCGGGCGATTCCTCGTCGAAGGCTCCCGGAGTCAGCGGCTCGGCTTTTTTCGCAGCGATGTCGAACAGCTGAAGGTGCGTGCGCTCACCGCGCAAGTAGCCGCTGACATCCGCCTTGAAGTGGTAGCGATCGATGACAATCGGCTTCGGCGTCTTGGGTTCGCCATCCTTCTTCTCTGTGTCCTTGTCGGCGTCACTGGGATCGGGATCCTCGACCGCGAGGACAAACCGCTTGCTGTCAGGCGACCACGCGTATTCGGAAATCCCGCCTTTGATGTCGGTCAGCTTGTACGCTTCGCCACCGGCACGGTTCATCAGCCAGATTTGCGCCTTCTTCGCTCCCTGTCGTGATGAGAGAAATGCGAGGTACTTGCCGTCAGGACTCCACCGCGGCGACGACTCTCCTTCGGCCGATGAAGTCACCTGAATCTGCTGCTGACCGTCCCAGCTCACCATCCAGACATCGGTGTCGTTTTTGTCAGTCTCCTGAATCGCGCGCGCGACCGTGTAGGCGACCCACTTGCCATCGGGCGATCGCTGAGGATCGCGGACTTCTTTCAGGTTGTACAGGTCGTCGACATTGAGCGGCCGCCGGCCCTGCGCCAATGAGTACGAGCCGAGCGAAAGCACAAGAAGCGTCAAGACGGTCGATGTGGTTCGCATGGCACCAATTCACCAATTCACCGGAGGCTGTCCATGAGTTCGGTCAGCACGTCACGGCCTGGGCGCACTCGCTCGGTCGGGAGCAGCGCGAGCGGCTCGTCGACGATGTTGAGCAGCCGCAGGAAGTCTGGCTTCTCGGGCTCGACGTACAGAATCCCGGTCGCGAACTCACCGCGTTGCGCGGTTTCGTGAATCGTACGGACCGCGTTCAGCTTGTCGGTCGGATCGTAGTCCTCAGCGACCTTCTTCAAATACAGCTTCGACCCGTCGTGCATCTGCACTTCTTTCGTCGTCCCCGCGTCGTACTCAATTGAGATGTCTTCGAAGTACGGCACGAAGCTGACCTCGCCGACAGGCTCATCGTGATCCTTGACGTAGGCGTAGCTCTTGGTCGAGCCCTCGTGATCGTTGAAGGTCACGCACGGCGAGAGTACGTCGATGAGCGCGGTTCCACGATGGCTGAGGGAGGCCTTGAGGATCGACAGCAACTGCTTTTTGTCGCCGGAGAAGGAACGCGCCACGAAAGATGCGCCAAGTTCGATGGCGAGCGCGCAGGTGTCGATCGGGGTGAGGTCATTGACCACGCCGGTCTTCAGCTTCGAGCCCACATCAGCGGTTGGTGAGAACTGACCCTTCGTCAGGCCGTAGCACCCGTTATCCTCGATGATGTAGATCATCGGAACGTTGCGTCGCATCAGGTGCACGAACTGGCCGATGCCGATGGCTCCCGTGTCGCCGTCGCCGCTGACACCAATCGCAATCAGCTTGCTGTTCGCGAGCACCGCCCCGGTTCCAACCGATGGCATCCGGCCGTGAACGCTGTTGAAGCCGTGGGAGGTTCCGAGAAAGTACGCCGGACTCTTGCTCGAGCACCCGATTCCCGAAAGTTTGATGACGTGCTTGGGATCGATGCCCATCTCGTAGAACGCGTCGATGATGCGCTCCGAGATCGCATTGTGTCCGCAGCCGGCACATAAGGTCGTCTTCCCGCCGCGGTAGAGCGTGTGTTCGAGTCCGATGCGATTGGTTTTTTTTGGAAGGTCCGGCGTTGTGACTGACATCAGGTCCTCATTTATTACTGCGCCGCCCGCTATTCGGCATCCCCGACTAGGGCCGCACTCACTGCCCGTCTTTGGGGAGCAATGCCCTCCTGCGCGAGGATCTCGTCAGTTATCGACCGCGCATCGATCGGCAACCCGTTGTAGTGAAGCACCTTGCGAAGCTTCGCTCCGCGTTCAGCGCTCAGGGCTAACCGCATCAGGCTCAACATCTGCGCGTCTCGGTTCTGTTCGACAACGTAGATGCGCTGGTGGTGATCGATGAAGGCTTCGAGTTCCTCGGTGAAAGGATATGCGCGCAACCGCATGTAAGCCGTTGACGCGCCGACCTCGCGCAGCAGTTGATCGCGGCTCTCTTCGATCGCCCAGTGACTGCTTCCGTATCCGACGATCGCGATATCTGAATCCAGATCGCCGGCCAGGATCGGTTTCGGCACGTAGTCGCGCGCGCTCTCGAACTTACGCGCAAGCCGTTCCATGTTGTTGACGTAGTCGTCTGGCCGCTCGCTGTACTGGCCCTGCTCATTGTGGCCGGAACCGCGGGTGAAATACGCTGGCCCGCCAGTACCCGGAATCGTCCGGTAGGGAATACCATCGCCGTCGACGTCGCGATACCGGCCCCATTCACCTATGCGTGCGACCGTAGCCTCGTCCAGCAGCTTGCCGCGATCGAGAGTTCGCTCGGGATAGGCGAACGTATTGGACATCCACGTATTCATGCCGAGATCGAGATCGCTCATGACAAAGACCAGCGTCTGGAAGCGCTCCGCGATATCGAACGCTGCCATCGCCATCTCGTAACACTCTTCGACCGATGCCGGGATCAGCATGATCTGCTTGGTGTCGCCGTGCGAGAGTGTCGCGACCTTGAGCATGTCGCCCTGCGCTGTGCGCGTTGGAAGACCTGTCGATGGCCCAACCCGTTGGATGTCGAAGATCACGCCGGGAACCTCGGCGTAGTATGCCAGGCCGGCAAACTCGCTCATCAGCGAGATGCCAGGGCCCGACGTCGATGTCATCGCTCGCGCGCCTGCCCAGCCGGCGCCGACGACCATGCCGATGGCGGCAATTTCATCTTCGGCCTGCACAATCGCGAAGGTCGCCTTGCCGGTCTCCTTATCGATCCGATACTTCTTCATGTAGGAGATCAGCGTTTCCGGCAGCGACGACGAGGGGGTGATTGGATACCACGAGATCACCGTGACGCCGGCCATCATGCAGCCCATCGCGGCGGCAGCGTTCCCTTCGACGAGAATCATCCCCGAGGTCTTGTTCATCCGCTCGACCCAATACGGATCGCGCTTCACGAGATTCTGCTCAGCGAATGCGTATCCCGCCTCGAGCGCCGCGAGATTGAGCTCGATCGCTTTCGTCTTCTTGCCGAGCTGACGCCGAAGCGCGTGTTCCATTTCCGCAAGATCGATGTTGAGGAGCTTCGACAACACGCCGTCGTAAATCATGTTCTTCACGAGCCGGCGAAGCTTCGCGTCGTGGCAGACCTGCGCGACCATCTTGTCGAACGGCACTGCGTAGAACACGAGATCGTCGCGAAGGGCGCTGAGCTTCAACGGTTCGTCGTAGAGCACCGCCGCGCCCGCTTCGAGCGAAAGCACATCCTCCTTGCCCGTTTCGATGTTCATCGCAACGAGGAAGTCGATTTCTTTCTTGCGTCCGACGTAGCCGTCTTTATTGGCGCGGATCGTGTACCAGGTAGGCAGTCCCGCAATGTTCGACGGGAACATGTTCTTCCCCGAAACCGGAACGCCCATCTGGAAGAGTGAACGAAGGAGGACGAGGTTAGCCGTCTGGCTACCCGAGCCATTGACGGTAGCGACTTGAATGCTGAACTCGTTGGTGATCCGGCGGTTTTCCGGATGCGCGGCCCCGTCATGGGCCGCGACGTCAGTCGGAGCCATTCAGGGATCCTTCCGCGGCAATATAAATCAGAGTACCGATCCTTGAAATTATAACAAAACGCGCGGCCCGTTAGCCCCGCTCCGCCCGCGTGGGCTCACTCGCGCGCTCGTTCGCCAAGACCGACCGCGCTACGCTCGTAACGCGCTCTTAACCGCCGCGCCCAGGTCCGCCGGGCTCTTGACGACGTGGACGCCCGCCTTGGATAAGGCGTCCATCTTCTCTGCCGCCGTGCCCTTGCCACCGGAAATGATCGCGCCGGCGTGACCCATTCGGCGTCCCGGGGGGGCGGTCTGGCCGGCGATAAAGCCGACGACGGGCTTCTTGAAATTGCCCGAAATGTAGGCGGCGGCTTCCTGCTCAGCATTGCCGCCGATCTCGCCGATCATGACGACTGCCTCAGTCGCCGCATCAGCGGCGAACAAGCTCAGGGCGTCGATAAAGCTGGTGCCGATCAGCGGATCCCCTCCGATGCCGATGCACGTCGTCTGACCAAGGCCGAGCTTAGTGAGCTGGTGAATCGCCTCATAGGTCAGCGTCCCGCTCTTCGACACGATGCCGACTCGTCCCTCTTTGCAGATATGTCCCGGGATAATCCCCGCCTTCGCCTGGCCGGCGGTAATCAGCCCGGGACAGTTCGGTCCGATCAGCCGCGTGTTCGATCGGCGCACGACGGTCAGCGCCCGCATCATATCGAGCGTGGGAATGCCTTCTGTGATGCAGACGGCGAGCGGCAATTGCGCGTCCACCGCTTCGAGGATCGCATCAGCCGCAAATGGCGGCGGAACGAAAATAACCGTCGCGTTTGCACCGGTCGCGCGCACCGCATCGGCGACCGTGTTGAACACCGGCCATCCTTCGTGTGTCGTGCCTCCCTTGCCAGGGGTCACTCCGCCGACGACTTTGGTGCCATAAGCAGCGGCCTGCTTCGCGTGAAAGGTGCCTTCCCTGCCAGTGATTCCCTGAACAATGAGGCGAGTGTTTCTGTCGATCAGTACGGCCATACGTTATCTCGCGAGCGCAACGACGCGCTCGGCGGCTTCCGACATCGTGTCGGCGGTCGTGAAATTCAGGCCGCTGTCACGGAGCATCTGTTTCCCCTGTTCGACGTTCGTGCCCTCCATGCGAATCACGATCGGCACGTTCACGCCGAGATCCTTGACCGCGGCGATGACGCCTTCAGCCAGCACATCGCAGCGCAGGATGCCACCAAAGATATTGATCAAGACCGCCTTCACATTCTTATCAGACATCAAGATGCGGAACGCATTCCTGATCTGTTCCGCGTTGGCTCCGCCGCCGACGTCAAGAAAGTTCGCCGGCTCGCCGCCTGCAAGCTTGATGATGTCCATGGTCGCCATCGCCAGTCCGGCGCCATTCACCATGCAGCCGATATTGCCATCGAGCTTGATGTAGTTCAGCGAAAACTTCGACGCGTCCACTTCCAGAGGCTCTTCTTCACTGACATCGCGCAGTTCCTTGATGTCGGGATGGCGATAGAGCGCGTTATCGTCGAAGTTCATCTTCGCATCGAGCGCCAGAAGCGTTCCCTCTTCCGTGACGATCAACGGATTGATCTCGATCAAGGACGCGTCAGTATTCTTGAATGCGTCGTAGACCGCGGTCATCAGCTTGGCGGCCTGTTGGAGCTGAGCGCCCTCGAGCCCAAGGGCGAAGGCAAGCTTCCTTGTTTGATAACTGGCCAGCCCGATACCCGGATCGATGTACTCCTTGAATATTCGCTCCGGTGTTTGCTCCGCAACTTTTTCAATCTCGACGCCGCCGTCGGGGCTCACCATCAGCACTGGCTTCTCAGTCGAGCGATCGATGACGATGCCGAGATACAGTTCGCGCTTGATCTTGAGGCCCTGCTCCACCAGCACCCGCTGCACGACTTGCCCGGAAGGTCCGGTCTGGTAGGTCACAAGGCGCATGCCGATCATGTCGGCTGCGGCACGCGCGGCTTCCTCGGGTCCTTTGACCACCTTGACGCCACCACCCTTGCCGCGCCCGCCGGCGTGAATCTGCGCTTTCACGACGACGACGCCGCCGCCGAGTTGTTTGGCCGCTACGTCTGCGTCAGCGGCAGCAAACACCACTTCTCCCTGCGGCACAGGCACGCCGTGCCGCGCGAGAATCGCTTTCGCCTGATACTCGTGGATTTTCATGAGTCGATCGCTGGCTCTCTGGAGCGCGTCATCGCGGTACGCGCAATCCTGTAATCATGCCACGGAAGAACACGGAACAACACGGGCCACGGAAAAACACGGATGAACACGGATAGACGGTCGCTGGAGGGCTGTCGGGCGCGCGTAGTACAATCGATCGGATCGCGGAGCTTCGTTGATGTCTACCTTCCGGCGTGCGTTTTCCTCATCGGTCGGAACCAAATTACTTATGGGTCTGACTGGTCTTGCACTTTTCGCCTACCTGATTCTTCATCTGATTGGCAACGCACTTATCTTCCTCGGCCCCGACATCTTCAACGAGTACTCACACCGGCTTGTTTCCAATCCGCTCATTATTCCTATCGAGATCGGACTGCTTGCGATCTTTCTTCTTCACATCTATAAAGCGGTCACGAACTATCTCGGCAACCGCGCGGCGCGGCCGGTGGGGTATCGGATGAAGAAATTCGCCGGCCACACGAGCCGCAAGAGTGTCGCGTCGTCGACGATGATCTGGTCGGGAATCGTGGTTGCGCTGTTCGTGCTCGTGCACGTCAAGCAATTCAAGTACGGCGCCTGGTACCAAACCGTGAGTGCCAATCCGATTCGCGATCTCGCCCGCACTGAGTTCGAAGTCTTCAGCCATCCGCTCTGGGTCGCGTTCTACTTTGTCGCAACACTGATCGTTGGACTGCATCTGCGACACGGAATCGCCAGCAGCTTTCAGTCGGTGGGAATGGATCATCCGCTTTACACACGACGATTGACGATCTGGGGAATCGTCTTCGCCGTGATCATCGGTGGAGGGCTCGCGTGCATACCCGTGTGGGTGTATCTGACGCATTAAGCAACACGGCAGCACTCGACAGCCGAGTGCCCGGCGGCCCGCTCGCGGAAAAGTGGGACCGACACCGCTTTGAATCAAAGCTGGTGAACCCCGCAAACCGCCGCAAGTACACGATCATCATCGTCGGCACCGGCCTTGCCGGCGCGTCAGCGGCGTCATCGCTCGGCGAACTGGGCTACAACGTCCTCAGTTTCTGCATCCAGGACAGCCCGAGGCGCGCGCATAGCATCGCGGCGCAGGGCGGGATCAATGCAGCGAAGAATTATCAGAACGATGGCGACAGCATCTATCGGCTGTTCTACGACACGATCAAAGGCGGGGACTATCGATCGCGTGAAGCGAACGTGTACCGGCTGGCGCAGCTGAGCGTCAACATCATCGACCAGTGCGTCGCGCAGGGCGTTCCGTTTGCCCGCGAGTACGGTGGCCTGCTTGACAACCGTTCGTTCGGAGGGGCGCAGGTCTCGCGCACGTTTTACGCGCGGGGTCAGACGGGTCAGCAACTGCTGTTGGGCGCGTATCAATCGATGATGCGCCAGGTCGAAAAGGGCACGGTCAAAAGTCTGGCGAACCGCGAGATGCTCGACCTGATAACCGTCAACGGCCAGGCGCGCGGAGTTATCGTCCGCAATCTCGTCAGCGGAGCGATTGAAAGATACGCCGGACATGCGGTGCTTCTCTGCACCGGCGGCTATGGCACCGCCTATTATCTGTCGACAAACGCGGTCAACTCGAACGTGACCGCGGCGTGGCGCGCACACAAACGCGGAGCGTTCTTCGCCAACCCGTGCTACACGCAGATTCATCCGACCTGCATTCCGGTCTCAGGCACGCATCAATCGAAGTTGACGCTGATGAGCGAGAGTCTCCGGAACGACGGCCGCGTGTGGGTTCCAAAGGCTCCAGCCGATAGACGTCCGCCCGAGCAGATTCCTGAATCTGAGCGTGACTACTACCTCGAGCGGCGCTATCCCAGCTTCGGCAATCTCGTACCTCGCGATGTCGCGTCACGTAACGCCAAAGGAGTTTGCGACGAGGGCCGTGGGGTCGGCGATAGCGGCCTGGCCGTATATCTCGATTTCGCCGACACGATTAAGCGTCTCGGTGTCGAAGTCATTCGCGGCCGCTACGGCAACCTCTTCGACATGTACAAGAAGATCACCGACGAGGATCCGTACAGAGTGCCAATGCGGATCTACCCGGCGATCCACTACACGATGGGTGGCCTCTGGGTTGATTACAACCTGATGAGCACCGTTCCGGGCCTCCACGTGCTCGGTGAAGCGAACTTCTCGGACCATGGTGCGAATCGCCTGGGCGCGAGCGCGCTGATGCAAGGTCTTGCCGACGGATACTTCGTCATTCCGTACACGCTCGCCAACTACCTGGGCAGCACGTCACTTCCGCCGGTCACGACCGATCACGATGCGTTCAACGAGGCGGAAGCGTCGGTGCGAGCCAACATTGACCGACTGCTTTCCGTCAAGGGTTCGAAGACACCTCGACAACTGCATCGCGAGCTTGGTGCGGTGCTCTGGGACGACGTGGGAATGGCGAGAAACGAAGCAGGGTTGCGGAAAGCACTCGCGCGGATCCCCGAACTGCGTGACGAGTTCTGGCACAACGTCTCAGTGCCCGGCCCAAACAGCACGCTGAACAAGAATCTCGAATACGCCGGTCGCGTCGCTGACTACCTGGAATTTGCCGAACTCCTCGCGCTCGACGCGCTGCATCGTACCGAATCGTGCGGTGGCCACTTCCGCGAGGAGAGTCAGACACCGGACGGCGAGGCCAAGCGCGACGACGAGCACTTTTCGTACGTGGCGGCGTGGGAGTTTCAGGGCGTCGGCCTACCTGAGCGGCTGCACAAGGAGCCGCTGACGTTCGAATACGTCAAGCCGACGCAGAGAAGTTACAAGTGAAGTCGCCGAGTTCCCAGTTCCCAGTTCCCAGTTGCCAGTTGTGCATGACTGGAAACTGGAGACCGGAAACTGGAGACTGGAAACTACAAGCGACAACATGCGCATCAATTTAAAAGTGTGGCGGCAGGCCGGTCCCGACAAGCCGGGGCGGCTGGTCGATTACGTCGCGAACGACGTCCTTCCCGACATGTCGTTCCTGGAAATGCTTGACGTCGTCAACGAAACGTTAATCGTCAAGGGGGAGGATCCGATTGCATTCGACTCGGACTGCCGTGAGGGGATTTGCGGCGCATGCGGGTTCCTGGTCGGCGGCATTCCACATGGACCGGATCCCGGCACAACCGTCTGTCAGCTCCATATGCGGCGATTCAAAGATGGCGACACGCTGACGCTCGAGCCCTGGCGGGCGAAGGCCTTTCCCGTGGTCAAGGATCTGGTGGTCGATCGTAGTGCTTTCGACCGAATCATTCAGGCTGGCGGCTACACATCCGTCAATGTCGGCGGCGCCCAGGATGCGAATGCGATCCTGATTCCGAAACCCGTCACTGATAAGGCGATGGACTCGGCCGCATGCATCGGATGCGGCGCGTGCGTCGCTGCCTGCAAGAATGCGTCTGCCGCGCTGTTCACTTCTGCAAAGATCAGTCATCTCGGGCTTCTGCCCCAGGGGCAATTAGAACGGAACACCCGCGTGGTGAGAATGGTGGAGCGTCACGACGCCGAGGGTTTCGGCAGCTGCTCCAATGAGGGCGAGTGCGAAGCCGTGTGCCCGAAGGAAATCTCGATCACCAACATCGCCCGTATGAACCGCGATTATTTGAAGGCGATGTTGGTGACCGGCGAATAAAAACCTTCTGCCTTTTACCTTTCTTAACGAGTGAACGTCACCCCCGTACTCACCGACGATCCGCCGGACCCGACTGCCGCGACGGCACCCACATAATTCCCCACCGTGAGTGCACCGAAGAACGTCGACAGATTGTTGACAGTGATGTCGTTGTTCGCAGCCGGAGTCGGCTTACCCAGATTCGAGGTCGCGATCGGCGTTGCCGTGCTCGGATTTGCGCCTGGCGCGTAGATCCGCAACTCGTAATACGTAACCAGCGTCGCGTGATCAGGAGAGGCGGTGAATATCACGCCCGTCGGAATAGTGCTCGTCAACGTGGTGACGGTGATGGTGCTCGTCGCCGACGAGGTGCTCGCTCCATTGTTGTCGTACGCGATTGCTTTGACCGAATAGGTGCCGGCTGCCACGTTTAACCATGTGAACGAATATGGCGAGGTCGTGTCGGTGTTGAGCAACGTCGTTCCGTTGTAGAACTCCACCTTCGAGATCGTTCCATCGGAATCAGTAGCGTTCGCGCTGAGCGTCACGCTTGCTGGAGCGGTAAAGCTGGAACCGGTGGTCGGGGAAGTCAACGTGGCTGTCGGCGCTTGGTTGGCCGACGGCGATCCCACGCGCACATTCGAAAACTGCGCATGCGTGCGCGTCGTCGTATTATGGCTGCTTACGGCTAGGCCGACGTAAATCGTTGAACCCAGCGTGAGCGATTGAGAACCGATCACCGTCCAACTGCTGCCATTCGTTGACCAGTAACTCGTGAGCACTGACCCCTGGCGAACGAGACGCACCCAGGTGGGAGCGGTGACTCCAGCCACTTGGATACTCGTCGTGGTCCCTGCGTCGGTGGCGCGTCGGCGAAAATACACACCGTTACTGCCCGTTAGCGTCGAGTAGCCATGCATCGACGCAGGATCCAGCGATCCCCGAATCATTACGCCGGCATTCGTATACGGGTCGACTGCGGTCAGCGAATCGACCCGCGCGACGATTTCCACGTCACCAGCAATTCGCTGGTAGATGAAGTGAAACTGGTCGGACGTGTTCCAGATGTCCGCACCGCCGACATCAACCGAGAACACTCCACTGCTGTACGACGAGCTTCCACTCGGTGCGGGACTGCCGATGTCGGCTGCAGTCCACGGTGCCGGGATGGCCGTACCAGATGACACCGTGATTGAGATGGCCCCAGACGTTGCCGTCGCCCCCGCCGAATCGTACGCTTTAGCGGTAATGCTATACGCGCCCGCTGCGACGTTCGCCCAACTGTATGAATACGGCGCCGTTGTATCCGAATTGAGCAGTGTCGTCCCGTTGTAAAACTCCACCTTAGAAATCGTTCCGTTAGCATCGCTCGCCGTCGCTGTGAGCGACACGGTCGCAGGCGCCGTATAAGTCGCGCCGTTCGCTGGAGCAGTCAACGACACCGTCGGTGGCTGATTCGTCGTCGTATTGACCTGGACGCTGACAGCGGCCGACGTCGTGCTCGCGCCATCGTTGTCGACAGCCTTGGCGGTGAGGTTGTAACTGCCTGCTGCCACGTTCGACCATGTCGCCGAATAAGGAGCAGTCGTGTCCGATCCGATCTGAGTTGTCCCCGAGAAGAAGTCCACCCGGCTCACGGTTCCATCCGAGTCGTTCGCTGCAGCAGTTACGGAAACGTTGGTGCCCGCGGTGAATGTGCTTCCACCGGTTGGCGACGTGAGCGCTACGGTCGGCGGCTGATTGGTCGTCGTTCCGCTCTGCGTGAATTTGAAATTATCGAGCACAGCATCAGTGGCGACGCTTGCATTGTGGCTGGTCGTCGCGATGCCGACGTAGACGTTGTCAGCCATCGCGACCGCGTCGGACCCAATCAACGTCCATGTCGTGCCATTGCTCGATTGATAGGCGTCAATACGCGATCCGGTGCGCACGAGCCGGACCCAGCCGGGCGCCACGCCGGCGGTTCCCGCCGTACTCTGAGTGATCCCCGCGGGATCAATGCGGCACTGAAAACGGTATCCGTTTGCAGCCGAGAGGAGTGCAAACGCATGGCGAGAGTCCGCTGACAGCGTCTCACGAATCATTACGCCGGTCTTTGCCCACTCGTTCGAGTTGGTAAGCGACCGCACATGCGCAATGACTTCGCCGTCGCCAGTCATCGGCTGATAGACGAAGTGGAATTGATCCGACGTTGCCCAGATGTCCACACCACCGGCATGAACGCTATAAACACCTTGACTATATGAAGTCGCACCTTTAATTGCCGGCGCGCCAATGTCGGCGGCCTGCTGCGGCGCGGGTAATGAAAGCTTGTTAATCGTTACTTGCGAAACCGTCGCGGTGGTCGCTGCTGACGTGTTATGACTCGTCGTCGCGATGCCGACGTAAGCCGTCGCGCCAAGCCCGATCGTGCTGCTCGAAATCGTCGACCACGTCGTTCCATTCGACGAAGAGTAGGCTGTCACGGTCGTGCCTTTTCGAACCAGTCGAACCCAGTAGGGCGCGGACACCGACGGCCCATACGTGTTCGTGCTCGAGCCTCCAGTATTCAGTCGCTGCTGGAACGCAACGCCGCGGCCGGCGGAAACCAGGGCATAACCATGGGCTGCATTGGCGGCGAGTGAACTGCGGATCATCACCCCGCTTTTTGACCAGGCGTGCGCCGCACTCACGGAGTCGACACGGGCGATGACCTCGACGTCCCCGGTGACCTGCTGATAAATGAAGTTGAATTGATCCGATTGTCCCCAGATGTCCGACCCTTCAGCAGTGATCGTGAACGTGCCTTGATCAAGTGATCCGGTGCTGGGAATCGCTGGATTGCCAATGTCCTGGACAGTCCACGGCGAGGGAAGGCTCCACGCCTGCTGCGCGACTGCGGTTTGTCTATGAAAAAACGAGAAACCGAAGAGAGTAACTATGAGGACAGAGGGGTATCCAGCGCGTATAAAACGCGATCCTGAAAACATCTACTGTTTCCTGTACAAGCCTTCGCAGGGGGCAGTGTAGGTACCAACAGCAAGATGATTGCCTCCTCGAGCTCATCTGGAGCGAGATCAATGCAGTTGCGCAAAAACGCGAGCGCAGCTAAGAAGGACGCAGTGACTCGCCGAGATCAGGACGAGATTAGCAGTGGTAACGCGTAAGATTTCCGCGTTCCTTGATCCAGGTCAACTTTGGGCAGGTAAACATTCCACGATCGTCGTGGCGATACACGAAGCGGTAGCGGAAAAATTCTACAACTCAACCATTACACGCCTATGACGTCGGTGAGTTCTTTGACCGCGGCGGCAGATTTTTTCAGAGCCGTGTTTTCATCCGCACTCAATTTGATCTCGATGATTTGTTCGACCCCGCGAGCACCGAGCTTGACCGGCACACCAACGAACAGGTCACGAATGCCATACTCGCCCTGCAGAAAGACGGAGCACGGCACAATCTTCTTTTTGTCCTTCAGAATGATCTCGACCATCTCGGCCGCGGCAGAACCAGGCGCATACCATGCGCTAGTACCCACCAGCTTGGTGATCTCTGCGCCGCCATCGGCCGTCCGCTTGCCAATCGCGGCGATCCGGTCCGCCGTCATGCCTGGGTAGTCGGGCAGTGGTATCCCCGCGATCGTCGAATACCGTGGGAGCGGCACCATCGTGTCGCCGTGGCCACCAAGCACGAACGCATGAATGTTCTCAACCGACACGCCCGTTTCCATCGCGATGAACGTGCGCATGCGCGCGGAATCGAGCACGCCCGCCATTCCGATGATTCGCTCGCGCGGAAATTTGCTGAGACGATACACTGCCTGGCACATCGCATCGAGCGGATTGGCAACCGGGACGATGATCGTGTTTGGTGAATACTTCACGATCTGCTCGGTCACTGACTGCATGATCTTGTAGTTCACGTTCAACAGATCATCTCGGCTCATGCCGGGCTTGCGCGGCACACCCGAAGTGATCACAACGACGTCCGAATTCGCCGTCGCCGCCCACCCCTCGTCGTTCGCGCCGTAGCCGACGACACGAGAGTCCGACCCTTCAATCGGGCACGCCTCCAGCATGTCGAGCCCGATCCCGGCAGCCTTGCTGTCAGCGATGTCGATAATGACCACATCGGCAAGTTCCTTATTCGCGATGGCGCGCGCGACTGTTGCGCCGACGGCGCCCGCTCCCCCAACAACCGTTACTTTCCGATTCATGCATTATTCCGAGGGGCTTCGCCCCTCGGACTCCCGTACACGCTCTCTCGCGAGCCGCTTCGCCGGCTCGCTCCGTTCGCGTGGCTCGCTTCGCTGCGCTCGCTCGCGTCTCTCTTCGAATCGCGTCGCGGCGCCGCAGGTTTTACATGCTGGTGATAATTCGATCGGCGAACTCGGACGTTTTCACTTCGTGCGCGCCTTCCATCAGCCGCGCAAAGTCGTACGTCACGTATTTCGCTGAGATCGCCCCGTCCATACCCTTGACGACGAGGTCGGCGGCTTCCGGCCATCCCAGGTGGCGCAACATCATCTCGCCTGAAAGCACCACGGATCCGGGATTGACTTTGTCCTGATTCGCGTACTTCGGCGCTGTCCCGTGCGTCGCTTCGAAAATCGCATGCCCGGTGATGTAATTGATGTTGCCGCCCGGCGCGATCCCGATACCGCCTACTTGCGCCGCCAGAGCGTCCGACAGATAGTCACCGTTGAGATTGGGGGTGGCAATGACGTCGAACTCGTCCGGCCGCGTGAGGACCTGTTGAAGCGTAATATCGGCGATCGCGTCCTTGATGACGATGCCGGCGCCAGGCTTGCCCTCGGGGATGCGGCACCACGGGCCGCCGTCGATCTCGACCGCGCCGAAAAACTGCTTCGCGACCTGATATCCCCAATCACGAAACGCGCCTTCGGTGAATTTCATGATGTTGCCCTTGTGGACAAGGGTCACGCTTCGTCGCTTGTTGGCGACGGCGTAACTGATCGCGCTATGGATCAGGCGCTCCGATCCGAGATAGCTGATTGGCTTGAAGCCGACGCCCACCTGCACCGGAACGTCGCGGTGCGGAGCACCGATCCCTTCCAGCATCTTCTGCCACTCCGCGCCTGCCTCCGGACTGCCGAAGCGGATCTTCTTGAACTCTTTTGGAAATTCTTTCGCAAAGAAATCGAGGATCTTCTGAGAGTCGGGTGTGCCGGCGGCGTACTCGATCCCGGCGTAGATGTCTTCCGTATTCTCCCGGAAGATCACCATGTCCACCTTTTCCGGATGTTTCACCGGCGACGGCACGCCGTTATACCAGCGGACGGGGCGTAAACAGACGAAGAGGTCGAGTAACTGGCGGAGCGCGACGTTCAGTGATCGGATTCCACCACCGACCGGCGTCGTGAGAGGGCCTTTGATCCCGACGTAATACTCGCGAAACGCCTCGATCGTATCGTCGGGCAGCCAACTGTCGTACAGCTTGTAGCTCTTCTCGCCAGCGTAGACTTCCATCCAGGCGAGCTTTCGCTTACCGCCGTACGCTTTGGCCACGGCGGCGTCGAGGATACGCACGCTGGCTCGCCAGATATCAGGGCCAGTGCCGTCTCCTTCAATAAAAGGAATAATAGGATTGTCTGGCACGACCAGACGCCCGCTCTTTCGCGAGATGGCAGTGCCTGTGGACGGCGGTTTGACAGTTGTAAAAGTAGCCATAAGCAGCTTTAGGTCACATCACCCGGCACACGTTACCCGATCTTCACAGAAACTGTGGAAAAGTTTGTGGAAATCGAGAACAGCTGTGCATGACGTACCGCGCCAA
>JBKPSH010000013.1:0-19069 GCA_046734955.1 Acidobacteriota bacterium | reverse complement strand
TTACGGCGTAACCCTTTGGGTTTTCAACGGCTTGGAAGATCGCAGTAACCAGAGGATGCGGAAGGCCAGCAAAACGCCAATAACCGTCGCATAGTAGACCGGCGAACCAATCATTACCTTCACCTTCCATAGGTAATGGATGGCGGCGCAAACCCCGCTTATATAGATGAGGCGATGGAGCATCTGCCACTTTCGGCCGAGCCGCCGAATCCAGCCTTTTGTCGACGTCAATGCCAATGGAATCATCAAGACGAACGCGGTGAACCCCATCGTGATGAACGGGCGTTTTACGACGTCCTTGACGATGAAATCCCACGCGAAGAACTGATCGACGCCGACATAGATGGCGAAGTGCACGCAGGCATAGAAGAATGTGAAAAGGCCGAGCATCCTTCTGTACTGGATCGCTCGATTCCAACCGGTGAGGCGGCGGAGAGGGGTAACAGCGAGCGTCAGGACGAGGAATCGCAGCGCCCAGATGCCCGTGGTCAGCTCGAGATCTTCGACCGGATTAATCCCAAGTCGTCCGGTCAACGTTCTCGTCACCAGCCAGGCGAAGGGCACGAGACACACGACAAAGACGCAGACCTTCGCCGCCTTCTGCATGCGGACTAGTAATTCCGGCTAAGGTCCATGCCCGCATACATCGACGCAACCTGATCGCCATAGCCGTTGAAGATCACCGTCTTCCGAGGAAGCAACGTGCCGATCCGTCGCTCGCGCGCCTGGTTCCATCGCACCGGTTTCACATCCGGGTTCACATTGGAATAGAACCCGTACCACGACGGGTTTTGCAGGACCCAGGACGTCTGCGGCTGCTTGTCTACGAAACGGATCCGGACAATCGATTTGATGCCCTTGAAGCCGTACTTCCACGGGACGACGAGCCGAACCGGCGCGCCGTTCTGCTGGAGGAGCGTCTTGCCGTAGAGACCAACCGCAAGGATGGTCAACGGATGTTTCGCCTCATCCAGCCGCAGGCCTTCAACGTAGGGCCACTCCAGGACGGCGTCTTGCTGCCCGGGCATCTGTGTCGGACGAAGGAGCGTCGTGAATTGAACGAAGGTGGCTTTCGACGTCGGTTCCGCTCGTTCGATGACCTTGCTGAGCGGCACGCCGATCCATGGAATCACCATGGACCACGCTTCGACGCAACGCATCCGGTAAATGCGTTCTTCGAGTTGAATCGGCTTGACGAGATCGTCGATCTGGTAGTCGGCCGGCTTATTACAAAGACCGTCGATTTTGATGGTCCACGGACTCGTCTTCAGGCCGCTGCTGTAACGCTTCGGGTCTTCCTTCTCGGTTCCAAATTCATAAAAGTTGTTGTAGCCGGTGATTTCGTCGAACGTATTCAGCTTCTCGTCGATGCTAACGGCCTTTTCCTTGTAGCCCGGCAGCGGCAGATTCGGCGCCCCGAACATGCCGTCGGCCGCCGGGCTCACCGCCGCCACTGGCTCATCGGAACACGCGAGAAGTGGCGCGGCAGCGGCTGCCATCGCCGCCCCGCCCGCGAGTCTGATGAATTCCCGCCGACGCAGGTACCACCGCTCATCAGTGATTTCGGAGGAGCGAACGTCCGGCTTTCTCTTCAGTAACATCTGTCGGTCCTTTGAACAGTGCCAGACCCTTCCTTACGGTACCATACGACTGACGCCGTCATTCCTTAACAACACCGGCGCCCAAGTGTTGCTTCCACTGGGCCGGTTCGCTCGACAGACAGCTATTGGTACTAGAGAATGCGTGCATGGACACCCACCCTGCGGATGCCGAGTTGTCCCGCCTCCTGTCTCTCGCCTCCCACGAGCTTCGCACACCGATCAGCGTGGTCGCGGGATACCTCCGGATGGTGCTGAAGGACCCCGCAGGGACGCTCGATGAACGATACCGCCGGATGCTGGAGGAAACCGAAAAGTCGTGCGCCCGACTCTCTACCCTTGTCGGCGAGATGAGCGACTTAGCCGCCCTGGAACGTCGAACCGCCTCCTTCAAAATGGAACCGATCGATGTGCGAGAACTCCTGAAGGACGCCATTGCGTTGCTACCGCCAGCGGTCGACCGGACGATAGATGTGGAACTGAGCTCGCAGCCGGCCCCAGCGTTAATTCAAGGAGATAAATCTCGACTACAGCCTGCTTTGACGTCAATTCTCCATGCGCTGCGCCGGGAGGTCGTGAGCAGTGACAAACTTTTCGTGAACGAACGAGTGGCGCCGTATCACGGCAGTCTGGCATCCTGGATCGGGATTGCCGAGGCCGAAAATATTCAGGCTACCAGCGGGTCAGACGTGGACGATTTGACGACATTTGACGAGTGGCGCGGAGGGTGCGGCCTCAGCCTTGCGATTGCCCGACGGATTGTTGAGCGACATCACGGGACGATCTGGTCGCCAGCCAGCGGAATCAAAGCCGCGGCAGTGATTGCACTGCCTCATCACCTCAGCTGAGTTGGCTCGAGCGTGAGCGCCGGGGTGAGCCGGTCACTCACGCTGAAGAGCCCACATTCGGATGCGGCGCAGGTGCGGACCATACGCCGCACGGCGACGACTGATTCCGAACCTCATCAAGCCGTCCGACGTATCGCGGCGGCTAAACCAATCAGCGCGGTCCCAACCAGAATCATCGCCGCCTCATCCCTCGGCCACGGCGCCGGTAAGTCAGCCGAAGGAACAGCCACAATCGCGGTGACGGCCACTTGAGATGGCTCATCGTCACTTAAACCAATGGTCGGAGTGCCAGCCAAGAGTCCGAAGAGTAAAAGCGCTACGCCCCGCCTACGCATAAACATCCGCCTCAATTCCCGAATGCTGACAAAGACCACTTGCGATGTCAGACGTTTGACTTCCACTTCAAGCGTTGTGCCACGCCGCGACCGTTGTCGTGTGTGAAAGAAACGCATCATTTGCGCGACGCAGGGGAATACAGACTTCGGGAGTAGGCAGGCCGTTACCCAAATTTCCTGAACGGCAAACCTCAATATCCTGTTGAGGTACGACTCTTGAATGCACAGTAGGAAGAACCCGAGGTGATCAGTTTCACGATGGAGTTCACGACCCTTTTCGAGACGCACGGTGAAAAGCAGGACCTTCGATGAAAAAGCCCTATGTTGCAATTGTTGATGATGACTCGGCATTCGCCGCTTACTTGAGGACGTTCCTCTCACTCCGCGGCTACGAAGCGCGTTGCTACACGCGAGGGGACGAGGTGCTGGCTTCGCTGAAACAGAACGAGCCGCCCGACGTGGTGCTGCTCGACGTCATGATGCCCGGCCTCGACGGTATCGCGACGCTTCGTGGAATCAAAGGGGCGCGCCAAGAGACGCAGGTAATTATGCTGTCGGGTCGAAACCAAGCCTCAACCATTGTCGAGGCCGTGCGCCTGGGCGCCGCCGACTACGTCGTCAAGCCGGATGATCCCGAAGGCTTGGGCGAAATCGCGCTTGACGTCGCGATCAAGAATGCGATTGAAAAAACCCGTCTGGTCTCCGAACTCAGTGAACTGCGACAACAACTCACCGATGACGAACATCAAACGGTCTGGGGCAACAGCGAAAAGATGCGTGCCATTACGACCGTCATCGAGCAGGTGGCCGACAGCGATGTGACCGTCCTCGTTCGGGGTGAAAGCGGCGTCGGCAAGGAGTTGGTCGCCCGTGCCATCCACCATCGTTCGAATAGGCGCAATCGTCCCTTCGTGAAAGTCAACTGCGCGGCACTCCCGGCCGAGCTTCTCGAAAGCGAATTATTCGGGCACGATCGCGGAGCATTCACCGGCGCCGCCACCACACGGATCGGAAAGTTCGAGCAGGCGGATGGCGGCACGCTGATGCTCGATGAAATCGGCGAAATGAAACCGGCACTGCAAGCCAAGATGCTGCACGTGCTGCAGGATGCCGAATTCACCAAACTCGGAAGCAATAAACGCATTCAGGTGGACGTGCGTGTCGTCGCGGCCACCAACCGCGATCTGGAAGAGATGCTGTTCAGCGGTGAGTTCCGCGAGGACCTCTATTACCGACTGAAGGTCATTGAGGTCATGGTCCCGCCCCTCCGCGAACGGCGGGACGAGATTCCGACGCTTACCGATTACTTTATCGCGCGATATTCACGCAAGTACAACCGGCCGATGCGACCGATGTCTGACGAGTTGCGGCAGTTGTTCCAGCAGTACGACTGGCAGGGCAACATTCGCGAACTCGAGAACATGATCAAGCGCGCGATCATTCTTCAAGACGAGTCATTGGTGATCAAAGAAATCCAGCGGCATATGCAGCGAAAAGCCGAGGCCAATGCGGTAAGGGTGGCACAGCCGGTGGCCCTTCCGGTGCCGGTGGCAGCGGCCGCGGCCGTTGGTGCCAGTCCGGAGAGTTCGTTCACATTTAGCGAACCTGATCTCGCGGAAGCCGAGGTGGCAGCCAGCGATGACGCAACCGGATCGCTTGCAGCGGTTGCCAAGGCCGCGGCATTGAAAGCTGAGCGCGCGGCGATCGAACAAACCTTGCGCCAGGTGCATTGGAATCGGCGCAAGGCGGCAACCAATCTCGGCGTCAGCTATAAGACACTGCTCAATAAGATCAAGGAGTGTGGTATCAGCCGAGCCTAACCGTTCCTTCCGGTTTCGCAGCAGGACCTTCTCCCTCCTAATCTGGGCACTTCATTTCCCATCTCGACTCCATGTTCATTGGTTGCCACCCACGGTCGTGCCCAGATCGCTGCGAAAACTCCCCACTTATTCGCATGCGTTACCGGACTTAACCCGTTTGGCACCCACATTGCTCCCCTGCACGAGGTGCACGAGACCTCGTGTGTGAAACGAGGCATAGTCGATGAGTGATGTTCAACTGACCCACGGCGACGTTTCGGCCTCACGCCGCGATCGAAGTTCCCGCGGCGTCGCGGCCTTGCTCGGTCGCAACGAGCAGATGCGCGAGGTTCGTCAACTCATCGAACGAGTCGCCGACACCGACGCGACGGTGCTCATTGCCGGAGAGAGCGGGACGGGAAAGGGGCTCGTGGCACGCGACATCCACGCCGCGTCTCCACGGCGCGAACGACCCTTCGTCAAAGTGAACTGTGCCGCTTTGCCCTCCGAGCTCCTTGAATCGGAACTGTTTGGCTTCGAGCGCGGCGCGTTCACGGGCGCCGTTCAGCACCGTCCCGGCAAGTTCGAGTTCGCCCACCAGGGGACGATGTTCCTCGATGAGATCAGTGAGCTGACCCTGCCGCTTCAATCCAAGCTGCTGCAGGTGCTGCAGGACGGCGAGTTCTCTCGCCTTGGCGGCCGCGACGACGTCCATGTTGATGTACGCGTCCTCGCCGCGACCAATCAGGATCTGGAGCGCGCAGTCGTCGAGCGGACTTTTCGCGAGGATCTGTTCTTCCGGCTGAATGTCGTCTGCATCACGCTGCCACCACTTCGTCAGCGTCGGGATGAAATCCCGCTCCTGACCGACGTGTTTCTCCAACAGTATGCCGCCCGCTACAACAAGGCACGTCTGACCGTTTCGGCTGATACCGTGCGGATCTTCACCGAGTACGACTGGCCAGGCAATGTCCGCGAGCTCGAAAATTTCGTCAAGCGAATCGTCATTCTCGGCGACGACACACAGGTGGCGCAGGACCTGGCCGACATGATGACCGGCCGCAAGGCCATCGGGGCGCCAATCGCGGCGTTCGAGCCGCGGCCGGCGCCGCGCGACATACCACCTCCAGCACCGACGCCGTCGCCAGCCGGGTCACCGGCTGCCGCACCCGACGTCGCGGCCGCACCGATCAGCGGATCGCTGAAGGAGATTGCCCGCAACGCCGCGCGCGAAGCGGAGCGAGAAATCATTTACCGCACACTGCAGCAGACACGGTGGAATCGCCGTGAAGCTGCCGACCTTTTGGGCGTCAGCTACAAAGCGCTGCTTTACAAGATTAAGGAAGCGGACCTGGATCGAGCGTCGTGATGGTCCTGGACGACGGCCTCTCGGACGATCCGCGCGCTTTGCCGCCGGAAGTATTCGAGTTTGTGGTCACCAACGAACTGAAGCGTGCCATACGTTCGCAAAACTTCCTGACGCTGCTGATGATGGAGCCGACGGGGCCGAGCACTGAAAGCGAGCGCCCCGCACTGGCGCGCGAACTGGCCCGCGTGGTCGGACGGGTCGTACGAGAGACCGACATTCTGTCGCCGGATCGAGAGGGTCGGCTCTCCGTCGCCTTGCTCGACGCCGATTTCGACAGCTCGATGGAAGTGGTCGGGCGGTTGATGGCATGGGTCGAGCACTACCAATTCAGAACACCGGCCTCGTTTTCGATTGGCGCCGCGTCCTGCCCGACACACGGGGTCGATCTGGTAACGCTTCGCGCCGCTGCAGCATCGCGATCCGTCCAACCGCGCCGCGCGCCGCGCGGCAGTTCGAATGCTCAATGAGGATGACTGACATGAAGGCCACAATTCTCTCGTTCCTGCTCGTCACCGCGCTCAATGTCGGACCGGCAGTCGCTCAAGGCTCGCTGCCGTCTGTCGCCGCGAGCGGACCGACCGTGGCGACGAACTCGACCGACTACAAGATGGTCGTCGGAGACAAGCTGCGGGTCGAGGTCTACAAGGATCCGCAGATGTCGCAGTCGCTTCAAATCCGTCCCGACGGAAAGATCACGCTTCCCCTCGTTGGCGACGTCGCTGCCGCCGGCAAAACACCGGCTGCGCTCCGCGACATGCTGACAGCCTCGTTGAAGGAATTCATCACCAATCCAGTCGTCACTGTGATTGTTATCGAAGCCCAGCCGCAAACGGTGTCGGTGATTGGTGAAGTGAATACGCCTGGGACGCATCCGATCAAAGCGCAAACGACGGTGATTGAAGCACTGGCGATGGCCGGTGGGTTCAAAGACTTCGCCAACACAAAGAACATCACCATTCAGCGGAGCACGCCGACCGGTACGACCAGGATCAAGTTCAACTACAAGGATGCGATCAAGTCGGAAACCAAACAGATGTGCGTGCAGCCTGGCGACGTGATCATCGTGCCGTGAGCGATACGGCTGACCTCGGAATCGCTCTTGCAATGGTAACGACAGAGGTGGATTGAAATGGCCGAACGAAGCGTGCATCCCGTTGAATATCTCGACATTCTGTTGCGTCGCCGCAAGTGGTTTCTTGCGCCGTTCGCGTTCTGTGTCGTCGCCGGGGTGGCACTGGCTTTCCTCCTTCCTGTCACTTACCGATCCAGTGCACGGATTGGCATCGACGCGCCCGCCGTCGATCCAAGTTTGATCTCGGCAAACAGCGGTCTCGGTCGCGAAGAACGGCTCCGAGCCCTGTCGCAGCAGCTACGCAGCCCCGGGGTGCTCGAGCGAGTGGCGCGTGAAGAACACCTGGTCACCGACCGTCCACTCGAGCAGGTTGTTCAGGGACTTGTCAATCGCATCAAGGTCGAAGTGCCGACGCCGATCGCGCGCACTCCGGGTGTACCCGAGTTGGATTCGTTCGACATTGTCTACCTCGATCACACGCCGGAACGCACTCAGCGCGTGGCTGAGAAACTCGCCCAGGTGTTCGTCGACGAACACTCGCGCAGTCGCGAAGTACAGGCGGAAGGGACCACTGAATTTCTGAGCGCGCAGCAGCGGGCGGCACAGGAACACATTGCCGACCTCGAAAAGCGTATGCGAACGGCCAAAGAACTTCACATGGGCAAGCTGCCGGAACAGACGCTGGCGAACCTCCAGACGGTCTCCGGCCTGCGGACACAACTCGAGGCGACGAGTAACAATCTGCGTTCGGAGATGGATCGTTTGGCGCTCATCGAACGCCAGCTGCAAACTATGAAAGACGGTGCCTACTCTGCGCCGCTTGCCGGAGGTGGTGCGCCGACGACGCCGCAACAACGTGTCGTCGCATTGCAGCGCGAACTCGATCTCGCGCGATCGAAGTACACCGACAAGCACCCCGAAGTGCAGATACTCGAAGATGAATTGAAGTCCGCTCGTGCGGATGCTGCGGCGGTGCGTTCGCAGCCCGAAAGCGCCAGGCAAGAAACCCTCACCGCCGACCCGAACTATCAGAATGTCGTCGCCGAGAGGAATCAGTCACAGTTGCGCATCAAAGCGTTGCAGCGGACCGAAGCGCAGTTACAAGGCGACATCAGCCGATATCAGCAGCGCGTCGAAGCCGCTCCAATGGTTGAACAGGAGATGGCATCACTGACGCGCGAGTACGAATTCGCAAAGGAAACCCTGAAGCAGCTCTCGGAGAAACATCAAACCGCCGTCGTTGAGGAACAGATCGCACGCACCCGCGGGGGCGAAAAGTTCAGTGTCCTCAATCATGCCTATCTGCCGGGAAGCCCTGAGAGTCCGAACCGGCCGCGGTTGCTGCTGATGGCGGTCGCGCTCGGCCTCGCCCTTGGAGGTGCCACGGCGTTCGGACGCGAATTCCTCGATCGATCAATTCGCGATGCGCGCAAGCTGCAGGACGAGTTCGAGGTACCGGTGCTCGCGGAGATTCCGCGGATTCACGATGCCGCCTGAGGTGTGCATGACAAGGTCAGGGCAATTGAGACGGGTTAGGAGTGAGGAAGCACGATGAGTCGACTACAACGAGCAGTGGCGAAGGCCGAGCGCGAAGGGCTTCTGGCGTGGACGGGCCGCGAAGACGGCAGCCGGAGCGCGACCACTCAGCGCGACGTTCCGCCACCCAACAGACAAGTGCCGCGTGGTCTGGATCTGGCCTCGCCGGATCTCGAATCGCCGGCGAGCGACGCCACGGACGTCCGACGATTCAGTCCGCTGTTCGTCGCCGCGACGCAACCCATGTCGGCCGCGGCTGAGCAGTATCGATTACTGAGGACCCGACTCGAAGGGCATGATCGCGGACGGCGGGCGCAGTTTGTTCTTGTCACCAGTCCGGGTTCCGGCGACGGCAAGACCACCACCAGCGGCAATCTTGCGCTCACGATGTCGCAGGATTTCAACCATAGCATCATCCTCGTCGAGGCCGACATGCGGCGGCCGACGCTGGCCAGCCTGTCCGGGATCTCGCAGGAGCACGGCCTGGTCGACGTTCTCGTGGGGGCCGCGACCCTGGACGATGTCCTGGTGCAGCTGCCCGGACAGAATCTGTTCGTTCTTCCCGCCGGCCAGCCCACGAGCAGGTCCACTGAACTTCTCGGCTCATCGATGATGTCACGCCTCATCGAAACGCTGCGAACGCGCTTCGATCGGATCGTCGTCGATTCACCGCCGGTGACACTTTCCGACACGCACGTGCTCGCCCGACTTGCCGATTGTGTCCTCATCGTCGTGCGCGCCGGCGTCACCTCTCGCCCGTCTCTGGAACACGCACTCGAAGGAGTCGAGCGCGAGCGTATCGCGGGTCTCGTTCTCAATGACGTCGATTTGTCAGTGAGCGCCTACCCGGGCGCGTATGCCTGGACTGCCGGGGCGTGACGCATGCGCCCGATTCGTCTGTTCAACAGGTACGTGTCGCAGCGGCACCTCACGGTGTTCACAGGAGAACTACTGCTCATCGCCGGATCAATGGCCTTCGTGCTTCATTACTACAGTCCGGACGATGAAACCTCGACGGCGGTATGGAAGGGTGCGGTGGTCAGCGCCCTCTGCATGTTGTGCCTCTACTACAACGATCTGTATGACCTGACGGTCGTTCGGACAACGCGCGAGGTTTTCATCCGGCTGCTGCAGTCGGTCGGCTCGGCGCTGATTCTGATTGCTCTCGTCTACATTCTGATGCCGTGGCTGGTAGTCGCAGACGGCGCGTCGCTTCCAGCCTTCGCCATCCTCCTGACCGGGATTCTTGCCTGGCGGTTGGTCTTCAATCACTTCACCCGGCTGCGCTCATTCGGTGAACGTGTCGTGATCGTCGGGACGGATGCCACTGCACAAACCATCGCCCGCCAGATCAGTGCACAGGACGATTTCGGATACGACATCGTCGGCTTCATCGACGACGACGAGTGTCCGGTGATGCAAAGCGTTGGCGATTGGCGCGTGATCGGCGCGCTCGACGACATCGACCATGTCGTCGCGCGATATGCCGTCGATCGCCTGATCGTCGGCATGTCCGATCGTCGCGGACGCCTGCCGGTCCGAGCTCTTTTACGCAGCAAGCTTCGCGGCATCCGCGTCGAAGACGTCAACAGCGTGTACGAGCGGCTCACCGGCAAGCTGCTGGTCGAGGATCTTCGGCCAAGCTGGCTGATTTTTTCGGATGATTACTGCGCCTCGCACTGGACTCGCCGCTCGAAGCGAGTCTTCGACATTCTTCTCGCACTCATCGTGCTCGTGGTCTCGACGCCGTTCCTCGTCCTGACCGCACTCGCCGTCTGGCTCGAGTCGGGTGCACCGATCCTCTACCGCCAGGAACGAGTCGGAGAAAACGGCCGGCTCTTCACGTTGAATAAGTTTCGATCGATGCGAAAGGATGCCGAGCAAGGGACGCCAGTGTGGGCGCAGGCGGAAGACGACCGGGTCACTCGCGTCGGTCGAGTGATCCGGAAAACCCGACTCGATGAACTCCCGCAACTGTGGAACGTGCTGCGCGGCGACATGAGCTTCGTCGGGCCGCGCCCGGAGCGTCCGTTCTTTGTCAATCAGCTGGCCGAACAGGTGCCGTTCTACGAACAGCGCCATGCGGTAAAACCCGGCATTACCGGCTGGGCGCAGGTGAAATATCGCTACGGCGCCTCGTTCGAGGACTCGCTCGAGAAGCTCCGTTACGACCTCTACTACGTGAAACATCTCTCAATTCCGTTCGACCTGACCATCCTGTTCGACACGGTCAAGGTTGTCCTCTTCGCAAAGGGTGCCCGGTGAGCCGCGACGCGTCCGCAATCATTTGGGAAGAACAGGAACAGGGGCGGATTGTTGCGCTCAACGTGATCGGCCGCTACGCGACCCTCGGCCTCGAGATGGTCGTCGGCCTGCTGATGCTTCCATTCAACGCCAATCATCTCGGGGCGTCCGAATACGGCTTGTGGATGCTCGCCGCCTCCATCGTCGCCTACTTTCCGGTTCTGGATCTCGGCCTCGGGAGCGCGATGGAGCGTGCCGTCGCACACCACCGCGCCGAGCGAAATCCGGACGCGATCAACGAGGTTGCGAGCACCCTGGTGGTCGTATTCGCGGCGACCGGTTTGCTCGCGCTGGTGGTCGTTGCCGCGGTGGCCTGGAACATCGGCCACGTGTTCGATCTTCCTCCGGCACAAGCCCACACCGGACGCATCCTGATGATGATGATCGGGGCACAGGTCGCAATCGGTCTGCCGTTCACCATCTTTGGTGGCGTCGTGAACGGCTTCCAGCGCACCTATCTGAATGGCATCGTCGGGGGGTGCGTCAGCCTCTCGGTCGTGGCGGTGAACGTCCTGGTGCTGTGGCGGGGTGGCGGGTTGGTCGAGCTGGTTGGCTGCATCACGGCAACGCGACTGCTCGGGTATGTCGCGTACCGGCTGAACGCTTACCGCGTCTTTCCATTGCTTCGAATCCGATTATCGCTGTTCCGTAAATCGCGGCTCCGTGAGCTCACTGGATTCGGCGTATGGATGATGGTGCAGAACGCCGCAGTCAAGGTCAATTACGGCAGCGACGTGGTCGTCATCGGGGCATTCATGACGACCGGCGCGGTTGCCGTCTGGACTGTGGCCCAGCGTCTCGCTGACGCGGTTCTGCAGGTCACCAACCAACTGAACTACGTGCTGTTCCCAATCGTTGTCGGCGCCGACACGTCGCGCCGCGATGACCGGATCGCGGAAGTTCTTGTCCAGGGCACACGCCTGTCGCTGGCGACGATCCTTCCTGTTGCTGGATCGCTGGCCTTGCTGGCCGACTCGGTCGTGCTGGGCTGGACGGGGCCGCGGTACGCGGCTGCCGCCGTCATCGTCAAGATTCTCGCGATGGTCGTGCTGGTGCGGGTTGGCAGCTGGACGGCCAACACCGTTCTCCTGGGTGCAGGCAGCCACCAGCTCGTCGCGATCTCGAACGCGATCAGTGCGGCAATCAACATCGCGCTCAGCGTGTTGTTCATCCGCTGGTGGGGACTTCCCGGCGTCGCGATCGCGACGCTCCTGCCAGTCACGGCACGCGCCGTCTTTGTCGTGATTCCTGTGGCCTGCGCCCGGGTCGGGATGTCGCTCACCACGTTTTTCGCGGCGGCGGTGTGGCCCGCGGTGTGGCCGGCGTGTGTGGTACTCGCCGGACTCGCGATCATTCGTAACCCCGCATCGACCTCCTTGTTCTACGCGCTCTTCGAAGGGGCGATCGGGGGCCTTCTTTACACAATCTTGTTCGTCGGTGTCGCGATCGGACCACGCGATCGGACTCGATATCTCGGAAAGCTGCGCAGCCTTGCCGGCTGGCCGCAACTGGAGGCCGCGTGAGCGCCCGTGCAATGAAGGGAATCATTCTCGCGGCGGGCACTGGAACGCGCTTCAACGGCGCGATTCATCCGAAGTGCCTCGCGTCGTTCGGTGAGCGGAGCCTGATTAGCATTCAGTTGTCCGCACTGCGATCCTGCGGAATCAGTGACATCACGGTTGTGGTTGGCTTCGCCGCCGACACAGTGCGTCTGGCGTGTGGGCCGAACGTGCAATTTGTAGAGAACACAAGATTTCGAGAAACAAACAGCCTGTATTCACTTTGGCTGGCACGGCCGGTGCTTTCCCAAGGCTTCGTGGTAATGAACTGCGATGTTCTGTTCGATCCGGCGATGCTTGCCGATCTTCTGACCGCGCGGCACGACAACGCGCTTCTTGTGTCCTATCCCGGCATCGATGACGCGGAGTGGGGCGATGAGGAGATGAAAGTCCAGGTTCGCCGTGGGCGGGTCGTCGACATTGACAAAGTCCTGTCGCCACGGGACTCGGATGGCGAGAACGTCGGCATCGCGAAATTCAGTGCCGACGGGGCCGCTCGATTGATCCCGATGATGGACGAACTCGTGGCGGCCGATCATCTTCGCGCCTGGGCGCCGCGGGCGTTCAAGGCCTTCGCGCAGCACAACGCGCTTTACGCGATCGGCACTCGCGGCTTGCCGTGGACAGAGATCGATACGCCAGAAGATTACCGTCATGCGAAAGAGCGCGTGTATCCGGCGATTCGCGAATCGATTGAAAGGCCGCGACGCATGGCGGTAGGAGCATAAATGGCAACCGGGAATCAGGCTCAACGGCTGGTAGACAACGGCGAAACGCTGCGCCACCCTGACGGTATTCGTATCGCCGCGCTCGGTGGCGGCACAGGGCTGCCTAACGTGCTTCGAGGATTGTCCTCGCTCCTTTTCCCCGGCGTTCAACGCGGACACGAGGACTGCGCTCCCGATCGACTCGTAGCGATTGTGACGACGACCGACGACGGCGGTAGTTCGGGACTCCTGCGGCGCGAGTTCGGAGGCATTCCGCCCGGCGATATCCGGAATTGCCTGGCCGCGATATCTGACAAATCGCTCATCACGGAATTATTCCAGTATCGTTTTCCTGAGGGTAACGGACTTGCGGGACACGCGCTGGGCAACCTGATCCTCACCGCGCTTGCCGACATTACCGGCGATTTCACCAAGGGCATCGATATCGCGGCCCGCGTCGTCGGCGCGCGTGGCCGGATCGTTCCGGCAACCGTCGATCCGGTCATGCTCTCGGCCGAACTGCTGGACGGACGGATCATCATCGGAGAGACGGCAATCACGCGCGCCGGCTCGCCAATCCGCCGCCTGTCGCTGCTGCCGGCCGCACCGCGCTCGGTGGATTCGGCTGTCGAGGCGCTCCGGCGTGCCGACGTCATTCTTGTTGGTCCCGGCAGCCTTTATACGAGCATCCTTCCGCCACTCCTCATCCCAGAAATCCGGGACGCCATGCAGCAGGCGAAGGCGTTGAAGGTTTTCATCCTGAATCTCATGACCGAGCCTGGGGAGACAGAAGGATTCGACGCGACTGCTCATCTCGACGTGGTCTGCAGTCACCTTGGGATGCAGCCATTCGACTGCGTGATCTTCAACACGTCGCCGCTGCCGACACATCTCGTCGCGAAGTACGCCGAGGCAGGGTCGCACCCGATCACCGTCACCACCGGCGACATCGCCGCCATGCGCGAGATGCAGGTGCAACCGCTGGGAGCGCCGCTCGCCGGCGAAGGGCCGATTGGCCGGATTCGACACCACCCCGCAAGGCTTGCGGCAACGATCGCGGCATGTGCACGATTCGACGCGCGTCGTGCCACGTCCGTGCGAGGACAATAATGTACGAACGCTTCTACAACCTTCGTGAGCGCCCATTCGCGCTGAGTCCGGACCCGGAGTACCTGTTTCTAAGTCAGGTCCATAGCGAAGCGCTTGATTCGATTCGTTATGGCATCGAGAGTGGGGCCGGGTTCATCGTCGTCACTGGTGAGATCGGTGCGGGGAAAACGACGCTACTCCAAACCGTTCTACAACGGCTCGACGACCGAACGGTGATCGCGCGTGTTGTCAACACCATGCTCGACCCGCGCGAGTTGCTCGATGCCATTGCGCTCGACTTCGGGCTGAACAACATCTCGCCGTCAAAACCGGTAATGCTTCGCGATCTGGGACTGTTCCTCGTCGAGCAGCGACGGCAGGGACGACGGCCACTGCTGGTGATTGACGAGGCCCAGAACCTCAGTCCACAGGCACTGGAAGAAGTCCGACTGCTCTCGAATCTCGAGACGGAGAAATCAAAGCTGCTGCAGATTCTCCTGGCCGGCCAGCCGAATCTTCGGGAAAAGATCGCATCGTCGGACCTCGAACAGTTTCGTCAGCGGATTGCTGTGAGTTATCACTTGCTGCCGCTGGCTGCACCCGAGACTGAGGCCTACATCAACTTCAGACTAAAGCATGCCGCGCTTGGTCAGCCGCTGCGCTTCCCGGCCGACGCGTGCAGTCTTATTCATGATGTGACCGGTGGGGTTCCGCGTCTCATCAACGTCCTGTGTGACGCCGCACTGGTCTTCGGTTACGCCGAGGAACGGCGAACCATCGATCGCGCGATAATCGCCGAAGTGATCACCGAGCTTGAAGAAACGGGGATCGTTCAACGACCGGCCGCCGCTCGTACCGCCGCAGTCGCGCCGCAGTTGCCACCGACACCGACCGTCGCACCGGTTGTCGCGACGGTACCAACACCGCGACCTGCAGTTGCGACCTCGCCAACGACATACGTTCCATCGACGAGCCTGCCTGCGGCGGCGCCGTCACAGCCGCCGGTAGTGTCCCTGCCTGTAGTTGCGACTTCGACATTGCAGGCGGAGCGGGAATCGTCTGGAGCTCCCTCCGCCGTGAGCCGCGCTTCCTCTCCTCTGGCCGGAATCGCTCATGAGGCGACCCCAGATCGCGACCGTTCGCTGTCGGCAGCACGTGATGCCGCCCTTCAGGCAACGCAGCTCGCCGCCACACGGGAGGAACTCGCTGGCGAGCGCGAAGCCCTCGCCCGGCGCCAGCGCGACCTGGCAACCAGAGAGCAAGCGTTGGTCGAGCGGGAGCGACAAATCGCCGAACAACGCCGCATCCTGGGAGAAGAGTACCGGCTGCTTCGGCAAAACCGTCAGGCGACCTCCATTGCGCCCGGCAACACGCGGTCGACAGCGATGAGGAACGGACCGCTGATGCAGCACGGGGTGAAGACTGTGCAAGAGTTGACTTTCTGGCAGCGATTGTTCCGGCTGTTCGCCGCGAGTCACGCGGTCCGATCCTGAATCTGATATTGTGCAAGGCTGAGGTATTGTGCATGAATCAGATCGCAACCACGCTCCTGAAAAAAATTGAGCAACGGAGTGCTCACGTCGGTATCGTTGGGCTCGGGTACGTCGGGCTGCCGCTCGCGGTTGAACTCGCGAAAGCAGGCTTCCGTGTCACCGGGATCGACCTCGACGATCGGAAGATTCGAAGTATCAACAGCGGACAGTCGTACATCCCCGACGTCGCGACCAAGGACGTCGAGAGTCTGACTCGTGCAGGAAAACTCGACGCAACCACCGATTTCTCGGTTGTCGAAACGCTCGACACGATTAATATTTGCGTCCCCACTCCGCTGCGAAAGACGAAGGACCCCGACATGTCCTACATCGTCTCGGCCGTGGAGTCGATCGCCGAGCACCTGCATCCCGGGCTGCTGATCTGTCTGGAATCGACGACGTATCCCGGCACCACGGACGAACTGGTGCAGCCGATGCTCGAAGCCAAGGGGATGAAGACAGGAACCGAATTCTTCCTTGCGTTTTCCCCCGAGCGGGTCGACCCCGGCAACCCCACGTTCCACACCAGCAACGTGCCGAAGGTCGTGGGTGGCGTGACCGAGTCCTGTCAGAAGCTTGCCGCCGCGCTTTATGGATCCGCGATCGAGACGATCATCCCGGTCAGTTCGACACGCGTCGCCGAGATGGTGAAACTGCTCGAGAACACGTTCCGAGCCGTGAACATCGCGCTGGTGAACGAACTAGCGCTCATGTGCGACCGCATGAACATCGACGTCTGGGAAGTCGTGAATGCGGCGCGGACGAAGCCGTTCGGCTTCATGGCGTTCTATCCCGGTCCTGGTCTTGGTGGACACTGCATTCCGATCGATCCGTTTTATTTGTCGTGGAAGGCGAAGCAGAGCGGCTTTGATCCTCGCTTCATCGAACTGGCAGGGCATATCAACGGCGCAATGCCCGAGTACGTGGTGGGAAAAGTCGGCGAGGCGCTGAACACGAAGCGTAAAGCAATCAACGGGGCGAAGATCCTGATCGCCGGCGTCGCCTACAAACGAGATATCGACGACATGCGTGAATCCCCAGCGCTCGATGTAATGGGGCTGCTACGCGACAAGGGCGCAAACGTCTCGTACGTCGATCCGTACGTGCCCGAGGTGCATGCCCGGGAGTGGTCGGCTCGCGTTGACATCCGGAGCGAAGACCCATCGTCAATTTCTTATGACCGGTACGATTGCGTCGTCATCATCACCGATCACAAGACCTTCGACTACGACACTATGGTTGCTGCCGCGGATTTGATCGTTGATACGCGAAACGCAATCCACAAACCGGCCGCGCATGTTTTCAAACTGGGTGCACCACATCCGCCGCGAATGGCGGAACGCGTCGTCATCGGGTAATCACATCCTGGGCGACGCCCTTTAACCATGGAAACAGTGTTCTGGGCGTCGATCCTATTCGTTCTGTATGTCTACGCGGGCTATCCGCTGCTGCTCGCAATCTGGGCGGCGATTGCCTCGCGACCTGTTGCGCGGCGACGCTCATCACCTGAGCATCCTACTGTTTCCGTCGTGATCGCGGCGCGGAATGAAGCCGATCGCCTGCCCGCGCGTATTCGCAACCTGCTCGAGCAGGAGTACGCGAGGCCACTTGAAATCATTGTCGTCTCGGATGGATCAACCGACGGCACCGCGGCTGCCGTCGCGCCGTTCTCAGACCGAATCCGTCTGATCGAGCTCCCGCGTGGTGGAAAACCCCGGGCATTGAACGCCGGGGTCGCGGCAGCGCGCGGCGACATTGTTGTCTTCGCCGACGCGCGACAACGCTTCGCACGCGGTGCCATCGCCGCGCTCACTTCCAATTTCGACGATCCAATGGTTGGTGGCGTGACTGGGGAGCTCGTACTTGACTGTGAAGCTGGTCGCTCTCTCGACGATTCCAATGTCGCCGAAGGTGTCGGTTTGTACTGGAGGTACGAAAAGTGGCTGCGTCGACGTGAAAGTCGCGTTTGGTCAACGCTCGGAGCGACGGGCGCAATCTACGCGATTCGCCGGTCGATGTGGCGTCCGATTCCGCCGAAAACACTGCTCGACGATGTGCTGGCGCCGATGCGCATCGTCCTGGCGGGTAAGCGCGTCGTCTTCGACGATCAAGCGAGAGCCTACGATAGAGTCCCCGCGAGCGGCGCCGACGAGTCGCGACGAAAGACACGCACGCTGGCGGGCAACTACCAGATTATCGGCCTCGAACCTCGGCTGCTCCTCCCCTTCATCAATCCCGTTTGGGTTCAGTACGTCTCGCACAAAATTGGACGCCTCGTTGTCCCCTGGTGCCTCGCGACCGCGCTGATCCTCAATGTCCCGCTCGCGTTTCGGTCGTGGTTGTACCTTCTGGCATTGATGGTGCAGCTCTGCTTCTACGGTCTCGCGTTTATTGGGGCTCGGTCGGCGCATGAGCAGGCGGGTCGCGCAATGGATGAGTCGAGACGTGCATCGGAGCGGCGGCCCACCTCCGTGCGGGAGCGGCGACTTTCCCTGTAAGTGGGCCATTTGCGGCGGCAAAATGGCCGGCACGCCACAACAGGAGAGTCCATGGATGCGCTGTCCCGGCTATCGCGAGTGGCATATACGTTCGTAATGATGAACATTGCCGCCCTTCACGGTCTGATTGCTGTCATCCGCGGCCGGGATATATGGAAGTAATCCACCCAATAAGGGCAACAGAGGAAACAGCGGCTTTGTTCCGGGCGTGCCGATCGTGAGTGCCTACGAACGCCTCGCCTTCAGCGGCGGGTTCAGTGCCGTGGGCCCGACGTCGCCACAGACGTCACCCTCCGCTGCCGACACAAGTCTGCTTGATGCCGAGGCGGAAGTGCGTGACCGCGTCGCTTACCGAGCGCTTCTCGCTTTTACCCTCGTCCTTTTCGTTCGCCCGCAAGACACGATACGTGTACTCGAGCCGCTGCATCTCGCGGAGGTATTCGGAACATTTGGGATCCTGGCGCTCGTCATTGGCCGGCTCAATCGTGGCGCGTCCGTAACGAAGATGAGCCTCGAGCTGCTGTCAGTGCTCGCGTTCGGCGCAATCATGCTTGCGACTGCGCCGTTTTCGATATGGCCTGGCGGCGCCGTCGGCGTCGTCACCGACTTGTTCAGCAAAGTAATCGTCGTGTTCGTGTTGATGCTTAACACGCTGACGACGCGGGCACGTTTTGAACGGTTCGTCGAAGTTGTGGTGTTGAGTTGCTGCTATGTCGGAGTGCGCGCGGTCCTCGACTACGCGATGGGCCTTAACCTGGTCGAGGACGGCCGTGTTGAAGGGGCAGGAGGCCTTTTTGGAAACCCGAACGACATGGCGCTGAAC
>JBKPSH010000012.1:0-75893 GCA_046734955.1 Acidobacteriota bacterium | reverse complement strand
GCTGACAAACCAGCGAAACAGTAGGTTGTAGTCCAGCTGCTCCATCAACAGCCGCTCGCTGCGGATCGAGTAGAAGATCTGGAGCAGCTGCGCCCGCAGCAGGCGCTCCGGCGGAATCGACGGCCGCCCCACGCGCGCATACAGGCAGTCAAATTCGCGTGACATGTCGCACAGGACGTCATCGACCAGAGCGCGAATCGCACGCAGCGGGTGATCCTGCGGCACGCGCTGCTCTGCAGACACATAGCTGAACATCGCATCGGGCTGGCGGTCGTCTCCTCGCATGCCCGACATCGTAGTACGCGATCGACGATCTGTCGATCCCTAAACTGAAGGGTTTCAGCAGGCTCCTAACGAATCATTGGCCCGACCTCTGGTCGTTATGCCTTTCGAGCTTCCCGCCGTGGCGTGCGGCCTCGACGACCTGGCGGATGGTGTCGACGACCAGCTCGGGATCCTCGAGCGCGACATGATGCCCGCTCTTCGGGTCGATGACGACCTTGCTGTTCCGCGACAGATCCGCAAATCCCAGCTTCTGTTCCCGCTTCTCTGCCGCGAGACGTTTCCAGTCATCCGCCGCGACACCGGGCGGAGCGTCCGACTCTTTTCCGCCGATCAGCACGGCAAGCGGCGTGTCGCCGAGGGGCTGTGGCCTCGTTCTTCTTGCCGTGTACATTGCCTGCAACTCATCGGCCCAGAAATCCTCACCGCGCGCCGCCAGCTTCGGGTGCGAGAGGGCCCACAGCCGTAGCTGCTGAATCCGCACGGGCAACCTGTCGAAGGGCGGCTCGATCTTCGGCGGTCCGAACATCTTCCGGTTCATCTCGAACTGCTCCTTGTCCGCGGCGGACGGCGGGGCGGGCGGGCTGGTCTTCATGGTCTGCACAGGCGGAATGGATGCTCCACGCGCTCCCTCACGCACGCGAACGACCTTGCCATTCAGCATCAGCGTCGTGTCTTCGTGTGTGCTGTCGACAAGAACGAGACCGGCGACGCTGCCAGGATATCGATCGACATACACCCGCGCGATGAGGCCGCCGACGGAGTGACCTACCAGCACGACGGGCCCCTTGACACCGGATCGCTCGAGGAGCAGGTGCAACTCATGGGCGTCCTGACGCATGGTGCGGGGAGTCGGCCCAAGATCGCTCCAGGCGAGCCCGGCCCGGTCGTAGGCGCAGGCGCGCGCGAACCGTGCCACCCCCGGTTGAACGAGACTCCAGTCGAACGAGAAGTCCCCACCCCCCGCAAGCATCACGACGGCCGGATCGCCCGTGCCTTGACAGTAGATGTGCAGCCGGTACCCGCCGATGTCCACCAGCGTGCCCGGAGGCGGCGGGGCAGCGGCGGCTCCGTCGTGCTGTGCGATCACCCGCGATGGCATTGATGGCATTGAGAGGCTGAGTGCGATCAGCACGCCTGGTGCGAACTGCCTCAGCGCCGCAGTGAATCGTTGCTTGTTCATGTTGCACCCGTGAGCCCGCCCGGCGGTGACGTGAACGGCCTCCGCGGGCGACACCGGAGAAAGAGTTCACCGAGATCGTCCGGAGGCAGCATAAAGGACGTAAGCGCCGCCGTATTCCACGCCCGAAAGGTTCTTGCGTCCGGTTAAGGCACGCGGAACGTCCGCCGGTATTCAGCGGGGGTCAGATCGGTGAGGCGCTTGAAGGTCGTCGAGAAGTGGGCCTGGCTGGAGAAGCCGGCAGCCAGCGCCACGGCCGCGAGGGGGGCCTCCGACGAGGAAAGCTCGCGACACGCGAACTCGATGCGGAGGCGGCGCACGTAGTCGCCGATCGTGCGGCCGTAATGTTTGTGGAATGCGCTGGCAAGGTAGACCGGATGCACGCCCACCGTGTCAGCGAGCCTGGCCAGTGTGGGCGGGGCGGTGAAGCCGGCGTGGAGGATCTCCCTCGCCCGCTCCAGCCACGGCGGAGGGATGCGTGCGGCTGCTGGAAGGGTGCGGCGTGACATGGCAGCGGCGATCGCCAGGGCGAGTCCTTCGATCGCCAGCGACGAGACGTCGTCGATCTGCTGGAATTCCCGATAGAGCTGCATTGCCAGACAGGCGGCGCGACCGCCTTCGAGACTCGTCGGACGATCGAGGCGCGCTGAACGCTCGCTCACCCGCGTCATCCAGGTTGAATCGGGTTCGATCAGAAAGCAGTGCCCGCCGGCTCGGGAGATCCGGTCGGTGTGTGCCTCCTCGGGTGGGCGAAAGAGGACAGTCGAGGGACGGCACAAGACGGCAGTCCTCTCGAACGCCTCCTCGTAGCTCCCGCCCAGAACCAGGCAGAAGCACGCGAGCTCGTGCGAATGCTGCGGGAGCGTGAGGTCCGGAGAATAGATCGTTTCCGTCAGGACGAATCCAGAGATGCGGCGGCTGCTTGAGATCGTTCCATGATGGGAGGCGGACGGGAGTGGCAAGCGCATACGCCAGTGTCCTAAGATACCTCAAGGACGGTAGGCAGCATTAGAGGCCTCTCGCGCCGTCTCCCGGTTAGCATGACGTTCGTTCTCGGACCCTGGTAGGTCCTTCCCCCTTCGACAGCGATATCCTGATTCAGCAGCCGATCTCGATTCTTCGTAAACACCGTCGGGTCCCAGATCGGTTCGTGCATGTCCATGCCGACAAACCAGCGAAACAGCAGGTTGTAGTCCAGCTGCTCCATCAACAGCCGCTCGCTGCGGATCGAGTAGAAGATCTGGAGCAGCCGCGCCCGCAGCAGGCGCTCCGGCGGAATCGACGGCCGCCCCACGGGCGCATACAGGCGGTCAAATTCGCGTGATATGTCGCGCAGCCCGTCATCGACTAGGGCGCGAATCGCGCGCAGCGGGGTGATCCTGTGGGACGCGCTGCTCCGCAGATATGTAACTGAACATCGCATCGGGCTGGCGATCGTCTCCTCCCATGCCCGACATCGTAGTACGCGATCGACGATCTGTCGATCCCTAAACTGAAGGTTTTTTCAACAAGCTCCTAACCCTCTCGCTACCGGGGCGCGATCGAGGTGAACGTCGTTCGCCGGCCGCCTGACGGATCGGTCAACGTAAAAAGGGCGTGATAGTTGGTTCCAGTTGGAGGCAACACTGCGACCTGGCTGGACGTCGGCGTCGACGTCACGACATACGCGGAACCGTCCGGACCGACGGCGAGATCGTTAATCAAAAGCTGGGGGCCACCGGCGCTCCACGCGCAGCAACGGGGGCTGACGTACTTGTAGAGAACCTGCGAACCATCGGGCGAGAGCTTGCCGATGAATGAGTTGCGAACGTCGGGTAAGGCATTCGTCGTCTGAGTTGTCGTCCAACCGGAGAAGTACAGCGCGTGAGAGGAATCGACCGCGATGTCGCTTACCGAATCGAAGTCGTCGGAATCCCGGCATATCGAATTGCCATAGAAGACACATGAATCGCCCACATCGTCGCGGGCCTGCGCCGGATTCACCAGCAAGAAATTTGTCGAGTAGGTTTCCCCTCCCACGTACAAGGCACCCGTTTCGTCGACCGCGATGTCGTTGGCTCGTTCGTCGCCGCTTCCGCCAAACGAGAAGGAGTAAGCGACTATCGGATCGATCACCAATGGCTGACTGCGATCGTATGGGCCGACTGCGAAGCTGAAGGCGCCATCGGAACGGCGCCGATAGCTCACGGTAATGTCGCGCCGCTCATCCGCGATTACTTGGTAAGCGATCGGTTTTCGCAGCAGGACGCGACCGTCGTCGCCGTACACGAGATCGCCAGTATCGGCTATCTCCACTGAGGCCCCGGTGACTGTTAGTCGAATCAGATCTGGGCGCCCGCCGGGTCGAACGATCAAGTCGTACTCGAGCTGATCGCCCGCGCCGTAGTAGTCGATGTCGACGCCGCGATACAGGTTCGACGTGCCGGCGCGTTAAGCAAGATTCGCGAGAATCGTGTTGTAGACGATGCGCACGCCTTCGTGTCGCGCGACCTCGATGGAGTACAGGCCCTTGTAGCCGAGGCCCTCGGTGAACTTGACCGCCTGGCCAATATCCCAGAACGGGCTCGACTTGATGTGCATGTTGCCCGACGAGTAGGGGAACCATGCCTTGATACAGTCGTGGAGTTCCTGCTGGTTCATCGCGCCGACGTTGCCGATATCGACGTTCGAGTTGGCTCCCGCATCGCGGAACACGGTGAGGCCGAACTCCCACGGCTTCATTCCGATCGCCTGGACGTACTCCGGCGTGCCGACGCCGCGCGTCTCGAATGAGACTTTTACGTTCTTGGTGCGGCCGTAGTCGGCCATCGCCTTCATCGCCGCAACCGCGCCGTCCCGCGTTTCTTTTGTGAGTTGCGCCTGTTGCTGATTGATCATGACGCGCGGACAGCCGTACTGCGCCGCGATGTCCATCCACTGCTTCACGTGCTCGACTGCCTGTTGCCGTCCAGCCGCATCTGGATTCGAGATCGACTGCACCGTTCCGAACTCCAGATTGATCTGCGTCATGGTCATCTTGTTTTCGTCAAGGCGCGCCTTCAGTTCCTTGATGAAGGCTGGATCGGTTTCCGACTCGACGATCGTTTCGTGCTGATACTCGATATTGTGAACGCCATAATTTTCGACATACATCTTCGGCAGGTCGAACGGCGTAAGAGTTTGTTCAGGTGTCGGATTCTGAGTTCTCGGGGTCTTGAAATACGCGCCGAAGTTCAGCGTCATCAGTGAAATTCGCGCGAGCTTCTCCGGCGCCACTGGTGCTGGACCGCGGCCGCGTCCGCCGGCACCTCCACGCCCTTGGGCGCCGGCACCTCCTTGCCGTCCCCCCGGAGCAGGCGTCTGGTTTCCCTGAGCGCGTAGTGCCATCACGCTTGCAGCACCGGCAGCAGCACGCGCAAGAAAGTCTCGACGTTTCATGTTTCCGCCTCCGCTAAAGCTCCGGCGGACAAGCCCGCCGCGAAAAAACTCCGGCGGGCAAGCCCGCCGCAACGCCTAAGTAAACCTGCGACGGATCCCGGACAACGGATCCTGGATCCCGGATCCCGAATGATCGCGACAGACTCTACACGTCCAGCCGTTTACGGGCAAGCGGCTCAGATTGACAGGCGCCGCGCCGATATACAGGATGCGTCCGTCGCCGCCGGAAGCGCTACGGCGAGACTTCGCCTGCATGTCTGAAACTTTCTGGAGAAGCGTCGCGGTCGGTGTACTGGCCCTCGCCACGTGGGGATGTGGCGGTTCGTCATCGACACCGACGACATCAATCGCCGTCGCGCCGTCGACTCCCAATCCAGGCTTGGCGTGCGGCGTAGAGCGATGGTTCGTAAAGACGCTTGCGGATCAGGACGCGAGCATGATCGACCTGTCCGAGGTCACCCCGATTTCAATTCACGATTTGAATGCGCTGCCGTCGCACTGCGATGGCGGACCTGACCGACGGACCTTCCCGGAGGAGTTCCGCGTGTATGACATCGTCGGTCGCGTCATCTACGTCGCCCACGAAGACGACCGCGACTACCACATTGTCCTCGAGGATCCCAATGATGCGAGTTCCTCAGTCGTCACCGAACTGGCCGACACTCGGTGCGCCGGCGCGTCGATCTCGCCGCATCTCGCAGCGCTCCGCAGCGTGGAAGGAATGCTTGCGAGCGTGTTAGGCGGGGATTCTCCCGCATCGCTATTCGGCATGACGGTCCGAGTTCAAGGCGTGGGGTTCTACGACTTCAATCACAACCAACGCGGCCGATCGAAGAACTGCATCGAACTGCACCCGATCGTTTCCTTGTCTCGATGAGACAGAATGTCGCGATCTGCGGACCGGCATCCGTGGACCGGGATCCGCGATCCACTTACGGCATCGGTGTTCATGGGTGGCCCGTGTTCATCCGTGTTCATCGGTGGTCTGTATTCATCCGTGTTAGTCCGTGTTTTTCCGTGGCCCGGCATCATTCGTGCTCCCACTCCTGTGCTCCCCAGAAGTCGTCCCGAATCTGTCGGGACGGTGTACATATGAGGCTACAACGCAGGTTTCGCTCGTATTGGAAACCGACACCGGCTTCCCACGCGATCGCAGGTTACAACGTGTCGATCCGTGCAGAACTGCGCACGTCTCCACATCCGGAGTGCGCCTGATGCGAATTCGTATCGTGCGGCGTCCACGTGGAGAGGTTGACGGCGTGGATCTCAATCGCTTCGAGCCCGGGGCAATCTACGACGTCAACGCCTCCATCGCCACCTATTTAATGGTAGGCGGTCACGCCGAGCCGGTCGCTGACACGAGTCCGGCGCGCGTGGTGCCCGTGGACATGACAACCGAGATTAGAAATCGCGTGAAGCAGGTCACCGATAAAGCCGCAGAGGTCTCGCGAAAGAAAAGCCGCCGCCGGCCATAACCCTCGACGTTCGCGTCTCCAGTAGCGAGAGACCGGTGCGATCCGAGAGCAGCGGACCGGCTAAGGAACGGCTGACTCTCGTATCGTTCGCACGCCGCGATCCCAGCACCATGAACAGTCATTCTCGGGCTCGCATGAAAGATCTTGCGATCCACTGGCACGTCGTCGTCGAGCATATGAGGGAAACCGACACCGCCGTCATTGCCTTCGGCCGGCGCAACGATCAGACGGTAGTCATCAAACTCCCCAGGCAAGCGGAAGACGAGTCGCGATCTGCTGCGGTGCTGCGGGCATTCGGTGGGAAGGGCGTGGTGCGGATACTCGACGACTTCGAGCGTGCGCTGCTGCTCGAACGAATCATGCCTGGAGATTCACTCATTGCGATGACCACAAGCGGTCACGACGATGACGCGACCGAGGTGTTGGCAGAGGTCATCGACCGGATGTCACCTGACGAGTCCGCCGCGCCGACTGTCGAGGAATGGGGTAGCAGTTTCGAACGTTATCGGCCAGGCGATCAGCAGTGCGTTCCACCCGCCCTCGTCGTGGAAGCCCGCAAGGGGTACGAAGGATTGTGCGGATCACAACGCGGCCGACGTCTGCTGCACGGTGATCTGCATCACGGTAATGTGCTGCGCGATTCCGACCGGGGGTGGCTGGCCATCGACCCAAAGGGAGTAGTTGGCGAGCTCGAGTACGAGGTTGGAGCAGCGCTGCGAAATCCGATTGAACAGCCCGAGGTGTTCCTGCGCCCGCAGCGGATTCACGCACGAATTGCCCACTTTGCCGATCGATTACAGCTGGATGCCGATCGCATTCGCGCGTGGGCATTCGCGCAGGCTGTTCTGTCCGCTCTCTGGCTGATCGAAGATGGATTTGCGATTGCTCAGGATCATCCGTGGCTCGAATTTGCCCGCAGGATTCGGCCGCGCTGAAGGGCAGGACGATCTTCGGCGCGGATCAGGTCACGTTCCTGCCGGTACACAGCGTACTGAACACGAACCCGCGCGATTGCAGACGTGGCACGAGCAGTCGCACGGCGGCTGCGGCATGACGCCGATCCGCTCGAGGATTCCTGTGGTGACCATCGTGGATAACGATGATGTCTCCGGCCGATGCCTTTCGTGCAAGTCGCTCCACGATGGGTTCGGCCTGCGGTTTGCGCCACCAATCCCAATCCCACATTCCCCACGACCAGCCGGCGAGTGTCAGGCCGGCCTTGTCGAGCCCCTCGTACATCGTCGCGCTGCGCCAGCCGGCGTGCGGACGAAACAGCGGACAAGGTTCCAACCCGCTGATTGTCTGGATGCGAGCGGCTGCGGTGCGGAGCTGCGTCGCGAGCGTGTCTGGTGACATGACCATCAGGCGCCGGCTTCCGGAGTGGAGTGCCATTGCATGTCCCTCACTCGCAATGCGCCGGACAATGTGCTCGGTCTCCGGAGTGATGTGCTCGTCGATCAGGAAGAACGTGCCGTGGATGCCCGTCTCCGCCAGCGCATCCAATAGCGCCGGCGTCCAATCCGGATTCGGCCCGTCGTCAAATGTCAGGTAGAGAGTTGGCGGCGTGCCCGGCTTCGGCTTGACGTGCCAGAGGGAGCGCGACGGACGGAACGCTTCCAGGAGAAAGGGAAAAGGGGCCGTATGAGCCAGCGCGGTCGCAGCGACAACGACGACAATGACGATCGCCATGAGTGATCGTAGCAGCCGTCTCACGTCAATCAGCAACCAGAAATCAGCAATCAGCATTTTCAAACTTCACAAATCACTGCCGCAGATACGCCGCACCGATTCTCAGCCGTCCGATGATTGCCTCATCGAACGCGTAGCGAAGCGCCAGCGTCCCGAGCGCGTGAGAAAGGGCGAGCGGAATGATGTTCGGGTAGCGGTCGTAGAGCCGGCACCAGATGAGTGCAGCGATCCCGGTGACTGGTGCAAGCAACGGATTCGGAAGATGGATGATGCCGAAGAGCACCGCGGCGATGCCGATGCCCCTGCCGCGCGACGAGACGCGTTGCGCCTCGCGGAGCACGAGCGTTTGCAGCACCCATTGCTGCGCCCCTCCCCAGAGCACAAGGGGCGCGAGATTGCCGAGGAAGTCGCGGCGATCGTGCAACGTGCCGACCGCAGCGCCGGCGCCGAGGATCAGCAGCACCGCGACGAACGTGACTACCAACGCACGCCATAGCCCTGGTGCGAGCGCACGCCACGAGAATCCCCACTCACGATAACGGAAGTCGTGCCATGTCGTGAGGATGACGAGGGCTGCTGCGGGCACCAGCACCGCGCTGTGCGGCGTTCTCGGCTCAATGACCCAGACATACACCAGGACGAATGCCATCGTGGCCAGGGTGAATGGCATGAACTGATTTTACCGATCGGGCAGCGGGTCCATCACCATCCAGGCGGGTACCAGCCGCCGTTCACACATCGGGGCGGGAAGTTCGAAGCAAGTTATCACCCGTTTAGCGGGCAACCTTTTGCACGCGGGGCCCGTCGAAGCTATATGTTCCACATAGTGGAGCATAATGAGCCATGGAATCCACCCTTGGCGAGTTCGAGCAACTCGTATTGATTGCCATCGTCCGCCTCGACGAGGCCGCATATGGCGCGACGATTCGCCGCGAGATCGAAGACCGGACGGCGCGGCGCCTCTCGATCAGCGCCGTTTACACCACCCTCGATCGCCTGGAGCGGAAAGGCCTTGTGCGATCGTGGATCGGCCAGCCGACCGCCGAACGCGGCGGCCGTCGTCGAAAACACTTTGCTCTACAGGCAGCCGGCGCGCGGGCGCTGCGGTCCGCATATAACGCATTCGGCGCCATGACGGCCGGTCTCGAGCGCCGGCTTAAGACGTTATAGGGACGAGTCGTGACTTCACTGCTCGATCGTCTCGCCCTTGCCATCATCAGGATCACTGCTCCGGCAGCGGATCGCGAATGGATCATCGGCGACGTGCTGGAGGAAGTCGATCGCATTCGCTCGCGTGACGGCGAGGCGATTGCGCGCCGAATGCTCGTGGACGATGCGCTACGAGGCATGGTGCATTGTGCGAGAACTCGATGGCGTTTCACCCGACCACCCGAACCCCGAGGAGATGGGTTTATGTCCAACTTGTTTCGTGATGCGCGATACGCGATTCGCCTGCTTCGTCGATCACCGGGATTCACACTCACCGCGGTGATGACGCTCGCGCTCTCCATTGCGGCGAACACCGCGATCTTCAGCGCGGTGAAAGGCGTGCTCATTTCGCCGCTGCCGTATCCGGATCCGGATCGCCTCGTGCGCCTGTTCGAGGAATCAGATCGGACGCCGCATTTTCCGATGTCACCAGCAGACTTCCGCGACTACCGCGACGAACTGCAATCGTTTGCCGGCATCGCGGCGTTCCTTCGCGGCGACCTGCAGATCGGCGATCCAAGTCACCCCGAGCAACTCCGGGGGATGCAGGTCACGTCCGGGTTCTTCGGCGTCCTTGGCTACCGGCCGGCGATGGGACGCGACTTCGAAGCATCAGATGAGATTACTGGCAACAACGACGTGGTGATCCTCAGTCATGCACTCTGGGTGCGTCGATTCAGCAGCGATCCCGGCGTGATCGGACGTTCGATTCGCCTCTCCGGGAAATCGTTCCGTGTTGTTGGCGTGCTGCCGCCGGGGGTGCAGCACGTTGGCAGCACGTACCGATCGTACGGACATGGAGAGCCGGTGGACATCTGGTCAGTCCTCGTCGTGCCGCGCGAAGACAGGCCCGGGCTTCGCTACTCGCATTTCTTCAACGTCGTTGCGCGCCTTCGTCCGGGCGTCACGTGGGCTGCGATGGAGGAGGATTTGCGCCGAGCGGGACAAAGCGTCGCCCGGCGCTACCCCGTGTCGCCAAGTCCATGGCGATCGCGTGCCGTGCCATTGAGGGATGAAATCGTCGGCACTGCCGAATCCACTCTCGTGGCGCTCGGAGGAGCCGCGACTGCTGTGCTCATTCTCGCGTGTGTCAACGTCGCCGGTCTCCTGCTCGGGCGCGGCGTCGTGCGTGGCCGCGAGATCGGTGTTCGCGCAGCGCTTGGGGCGACGCGCTGGCGCCTGACACGCCAGTTGCTGATCGAAAGCGTCGTGCTCGCGAGTCTCGGCGGTGCGATCGGGATCGCACTGGCTTACGGCGCGATCGCTGCACTCTCGAGGTTTGGTCCGTCCGACATTCCGCGGCTCGAGAGCATCGCTGTCGATACTCAGGTTCTCGTGTATGCAGTTGCCGCGACCATCGGCAGCGCCCTGCTGTTCGGGCTTGCTCCAGCGCTGCGCCTCGCCAGTGCGGGTGTCGCGGAAACGTTGAAGGAAGGCGTCCGTTCGATTGCCGGCTCCCCGCATCATCGGGTCCGGCGTGCACTTGCGGCCGTTCAACTGGCGCTCGCGTTCGTGCTGGTCGTGTCGAGCGGCCTGCTTTTCCGCAGCTTCGTCGCGATGATCACAACCGACCCTGGCTTTGATCCGGCGTCAGCGCTTACTGCAAGCATCGAGTTGCCTGGGGCACGTTACGATCTCGCCGCGTCAACCGCGTTCTACGCACGCGCCGCCGAACGCATCCGGGCGCTGCCGGGCGTCGTTGATGCGGGATTTACGTCCGACCTGCCATGGACCGGCTACGACGAGAACACGGGATTCACGATTGTCGGCCGTCCTGAAACCGATGACGACACGGAGGCACGCTATCACTTCATTACGCCCGGCTATCTTCGCTCGTCTGGCGTGCCGCTCGTTGCCGGGCGCGACGTGGCCGCCAGCGACGTCAAAGACGCACCGCTCGTGATCCTCATCAACGAAAGCGCGGCACGCAAATATTGGAAGAGTGCACCAGCCGCGGTCGGCGCGCGGGTCGACTTATGGGGCGCGCAGCGCACCGTCGTCGGAGTGATCGGCGACGTGCGCGACATGCCGTGGCACGAGCGGGCGGTGCCCGCGTTGTATTACCCGGTCGCGCAGACGTGGCAGCCGCAGCGAATGCTGCTGGTCGCGCGCACGAACGTCGAGCCGACGTCAACGGTTGAGAGCATCAGACATGCTTTGCAGGAGCTGGATCCCGAGCTCCCGATGGTGAACGCCAGGCCTCTGGCCGCGGTCGCCGGCGCCGCAATGTCAACCCGGCGATTGACGCTGTGGCTGGTTGCAGTGTTCGGTCTCACTGCGCTGGTGCTGGCCGTCATCGGCATTTACGGCGTCATGGCGCAGGCCGTCGGGCAGCGCGCCCACGAATTCGGCGTGCGCCAGGCTCTCGGCGCGACGAGCGCCGACATTCTCCGCCTCGTATTTTCGAGCGCGTCGATTATGACCCTGGCAGGTCTCGTCGCAGGCGTCGCGCTGGCACTCGTCTCGACACGCCTGCTCGCTTCACTCTTGTACGACGTGACGGCTCTCGATCCGCTGACATTCGCGGCGGTGGGCACCCTGCTCACCGCATCTGCCGCTGCGGCGGCGTATCTACCGGCACGCCGTGCGAGCCGCATCAGCGCCGCCGTGGCCTTGCGAATCTCGGAATGATGCGGCGAATCACTCATCACTAATCACTGATCGCGAATCACTGATCGCGAATCGCTAATCGTCGAATCGCTAATCGTCGAATCGCTAATCGTCGAATCCTTGAATCGTCGTCGAATCCTTGAATCATCGAATGCTTGAATCATCGAATGCTTGAATCATCGAATGCTTGAATCGCGGCATCCTTGCTGCAGATTCGAGGATTGTTGATCCGAGGATTCAACGATTAGGCGATTCGCGATCAGTGATCAGTGATTAGCGATTAATTGACAGCAACCTTCATCAGAAGGTTGTGGTCGTTGAGCAGCATGCCGGCGCCGACGACAACCGTCGTCAACGGACTGTCGGCGACGACGACGGGGAGACCTGTCTGCTGATGCAGATGGCGATCGAGCTTGCGGAGGAGCGCGCCGCCGCCAGTGAGCACGATGCCGCGCTCGTAGATGTCGCCGCTCAACTCCGGCGGGATACTTTCCAGTGCTTCTCGCACTGACTTGACGATCGCGCGGATCGGTTCCGAGAGCGCTTCTCGTATCTCCGCGTCGTTCACGCGAACGGTACGCGGGACGCCTTCGGAAAGATGACGCCCTTTGACTTCGGTGGTGACTGGTTTCTCGAGCGGTACGGCGGATCCGATTTCACATTTGATCCGTTCGGCCGTCGGCTCGCCGATGAGCAGGTTGTACTTCCGCTTGAAGTATTGAATAATCGCGTCGTCCATGTCGCCGCCGGCCACGCGCAGCGAGCGGCCATAGACGAGGCCGGCCAGTGAAACGACGGCGATATCAGTCGTTCCGCCTCCGATGTCCACGATCATGTTGCCGGTCGGTTCGGCAACTGGCAGCCCGGCGCCGATCGCTGCCGCCATCGGTTCCTCCACCAGCCTGACGTCGCCGACCTTCATGCGCTTCGCGCTTTCCTTCACCGCGCGGCGTTCGACCGGTGTGCTGGCGGGTGGGACGCCGATGAGCATCCTCGGCCGGGAATAGGTGCGCCCTCTGGCCTTGCGGACGAAATGGGCGAGCATTTTTTCCGCAGCCTCGAAGTCGGCAATCACCCCGCTCCGCATCGGCCACACCGGCTTGATGTTCGCGGGTGTGCGTCCCAGCATGTCGTGCGCATCGCTACCAATCGCTTCGATGTTGCCGCGTGTAATGTTGAACGCCACGACTGATGGCTCGTTCAAAGCCACTGTGCCCCGCGTGTAGATGCAGGTGTTGACGGTGCCGAGGTCGACGGCGATGTCGGAATCGGTGGAGAACAGGCCCACGACCCGCAGGCAAACAAATTCAGTTCCGCTCCGGCGGCAATGCGAAATGCCTTGTAATCGCGTCGGAGAGGCGAATCCGGTGTGTTGCATCAGAGTCGTGCGGCTACGGATCGCGTCTCGCGATGACGATTGTGATCGCGGAGATCAGGATGGCTGAGCTAGCCATGCTTGCACGGCTACGCGCGGACGGCGCGCTGCGAGGAAGCGGCGCGGGGCGCAGGGTCCCCGCAAGCGACCGAGCCGGGGTGTGGGGCGGAGCCCCGCGTTAGTTTGTGCCATCCACAATTTCGGATCACAGACTCAAATCCGTCACCGCTGCATGGCGCAGCGTGGGACACCGACATCGGTAATGCGCATTTCATTGCGGGATTCTGACCGCCGCGGCCGGGGCGTCTCGATTGCACACCTCCCGTCACCGCACCATGAAAACGAAGGCGATCCTTACGTTAGCTGCGCTGACGCTGACGATTCCGTTGGCGGCGTCGAGCGTCATCCTGCGCCGTCCGCCTGTTGCGGTCGCGCCCGCGATTGATGAACCGCAGACGGCGAAGCACGCGGCCGAGGCGCGCCTTCGCGCAGACGTTGCCGCCATGCAGGCGTTCAGGCCCGCGTATCCGTTCTGGCGGTACGTCTTCATCATTCCCGACGGCTCGATCGCCTTTGGCAGCGCCGCAGACGGGCGGCTCCTTGCAACATTTCCCACCAAAGGAGACTGGTCGCGGCGGGCCGTGTGGGCGGATCCAACGATCGCCGCGACTCTCGACGGTCAATCGCTTGCGCCCAAACTTCGTGACCGGCGAGACCAGGTTGCGCTTCTCATCGAACGCGCAGCCGGACCGGTGCTGCACAACTCGACGCGCGGCGATGCGCTCCTCATCAACGTGCCGAGATACGGTTCGTTCCTCGCCGAGTGGGGTGCGATCTACGAACGCTTCGGCGTGCCGGCCGACATCGGATTGGCGCAGGTCATTTTCGAATCGGGTCTGAGCGGCACGAGGCGCTCGAACGCCAACGCCGTCGGATTTTGCCAGTGGCAACAAACGAACTGGAACCGACTGGGCTATTTCTCCGCGTTTCCAATCCAGGAGCGCAATCAGACGACGCAGGCGCCGTACTGCGCCGCGTACCTGTCAATCCTCGCCGCGAAGTACGGATCGTTCATCCCCGCGCTTTCCGAGCACAACGCGGGCGGCACGAATGTCGGCCGCGCGTTGATTATCGGAGAGCGTCTTGGTGAGAGCGACGTTCGCGCCCGCTACCTTCGTGGCTCGCAGTTTGCCCGGGATCTGCGAGCGCTGCCAGACAGAGACTACGAACAGGTTTACGGCAGCTACGGTGTGCGTTCGTCTCTTTACGCGGAAATGGTGTTCGGCAATCGCGTCAACATCACGCATCTGATCGAGACCACACCTCAGGTCTCGATCTACGCGATGCGCACGCCGCGTGCGATTTCGCTGAAAGAGATTGTCGCGCGCACCGGGCTCCCTGCCGACGAGGTGCGGCGCTTCAATCCGGCGCTCGTCGATCGAGTCCCTGCGAATGCCACGCTTTACCTGCCGTTTCATATTGCGGACTATGGGTCTGACGTCGCGTTCTGGCGCGTGTCACCCAGCATTTCGTACGCCGCCGTTCTCGATGACTTCATGCGGCTTCCCGCAGGCGCCGACAAGTGGGACGACCCTGCCTTTGCGTCCGTGCTGAGTGACTTCAGACGCCGATTCAAAGAGACGAACAGCGAGGAAGGCGCGGTGATGGACACTGTGCTCGCGTACGTAATGGATCAGGCCTACACCAGTACTCGCCGCACCCTGCTCGCGGACTACCGGAACAGCGCGATCGTTCGCTCGCTGATCGAATGCGGCGGGCTTGAGCTCGATGCCGTCCGTCATGCGACTGCCATGCGCGCCGCACCCACCGTCGAAACTCATCCATCCAATTGATTTCGTGCTTCACGAATCCGGTTATCGGGAGATATAAGAAGGTGAGCGCTGCCAACGCGACGCTCAGCGTGATGGAACTGCGAACAGTCGCGAGAAAACTTCGGGCGGCAAAACTCCAAGCGTCATCCTGCTCGACGATGGCGCCCGTGAGCAGGAGCGCGTCATTGCGAACCAGTGGATGGGGGGATCTCGGTGCTTCGTCGGAAACACTCGGGACGACGAAACCGTACCTGAAGCTCACTGTCTCTGGCGTTGCTCGCGAAAACTCTCTCCCGCGCGGGTAAAATCAGAAAACCGGAGGGACCCTATGGCTCACGTTCATCGCGCCGCGCGAATGATCCTCGTCTGTATGTTCAGTGTTTTCGCTACATCGGCGTTCGCCGCCGGTCCACACGTATTGAAGAATGCGCGGCACGACACCTCGCAGCCGCTGACACAATTGGCCAACACCGGACCCATGCCCTCGAATCGGCCCGATCGTGAAATGGCCGAACCACGCGCCACGCGTGGACCGCTGTCGAGCGGGCGCGCCGACACTGTGGCGAAGCCGCTCGGCGCATCACTGGCTGGCGTGTCGACACTGCTCGGCTTCGACGGACAGTCGGCGGCGGACAATCGCCGCGTCTTCGGATTTGCATTCGTACCCCCAGACACCAACGGTGCTGTTGGAGCTTCGCAGTACGTCCAGATGGTGAATGTGACGCTTGCGGTCTACGGCAAGCGTGATGGAGCACTGCAGCTGGGGCCGGTGGCGATCCATTCGTTGTGGAACGGGTTCGGTGGCTTGTGCGAGAACGGCGGCGAGACTGACACGTACTCCGACGGCGGCGATCCGATCGTCCTGTACGATCACCTCGCCGACCGGTGGATGGTGAGTCAACTGCAATACGACGAAACGTTCACGAAGACCGCGCAGTGCATCGCGATCTCGACCTCCTCGGACGCAACCGGTTCGTACAATCGCTATGAGTTCGACTTCGGCGTGAACTTTCCCGACTACCCGAAGTTCGGCATCTGGCCGGACGCGTATTACAACTCGATCAACGTCTATCCGGGGCTGAAGACCTTCGCCGGCGCAATGGCGTGCGCATTCGACCGCGCGGCGATGCTCGCGGGACAGGCCGCCAACGCAGTGTGCTTCCAGCAGTCTTCGTCGGTCTCCAGTCTGCTGCCTGCGGACCTCGATGGTTCAACGCTTCCGCCCGCCGGCGCGCCGAATTACTTTGTCGGTCTCGCCGATTCCAGGCACCTCAACCTGTTCCGGTTCCACCCGGACTTCGCCAATCCGGATGCCTCGACGTTCAGTGGACCGGTGCTGATTGAAGTCGCGCCGTTCACCGAGATCTGTGCGCGCGCGACCACGGTGGCGTGTATACCGGAGCCGGAGCCGGGCGAGAAGGTCGACGGCCTTTCCGATCGCGTCATGTTCCGTCTCGCGTATCGCAATTTCGGCGACCACGAGGCGCTGGTCGTAAATCACACGGTCAAGGGCGGGGCACTTGGAGGCGTGCGGTGGTACGAGATTCGAAACCCCGGCGCGACGCCGTCGATTTTTCAGCAGGGGACGATTGTCGATCCGGACACAGACTTCTGGCTGGGCAGCATCGCGATGGATCGCGTCGGAAACATCGCCGTCGGATTCAATGCCATGAGCAAGCGCGATTTTTCCAGCGTCTATGTGGCCGGACGGAGAGCGTCTGATCCAGTAGGGTCGATGTTCGGGCCGCTGCCGCTCGCGGTCGGCAGTGGCGTCCAGTTCAATTCGTTCAAGCGCTGGGGTGATTACAGCAGCATGACGGTCGATCCTAAGGACGACTGCACATTCTGGTTCACACAGGAGTACTACATCTCCAGCGGGAGCTTCAATTGGGCAACTCGCGTCGGCTCGTTCAAGTTCGACAACTGTAAAGCCGCGGGCAAATGAGCGCCGCGAATCCGACAGACGGCCCGCTTTTCACGTGGACGCAGGCGATCTACGCGCTCCACGCCCTGAGTCTGCTCACCGGCATTCTCGGCGCCGCAACGATCGTCGGCTCGTTTCTGATCGGGTGGCCGTCACTCATCGCGGTGATTCTCAACTACATAAAACGGAGCGAGGTCCGCGGCACGTGGCTGGAGTCCCATTTCCGATGGCAGATTCGCACGTTCTGGTACGGGCTGCTGTGGGTCTCGCTCTGCATCATCTTCGTCGTGATGACGCTTGGCCTTGGTCTCATCGTCGTGTGGCTGCCGATCGCGATCGTGAGCCTCTGGTTTGTCTACCGGATCGCGCGCGGCTGGCTCGCGCTGCGCGAGGGGCGGGCGATGTACGCGTGAGAGCGGCGTCACGTTCGGCATCGCCACGGTCACAGTGCATTCGTCCCGAAGAGGTCAACAGGAGAACGGAGAAGGGAGGACCTACAGTTTCGCTCCTCCTTTCTCTCTTCTTGTGTGTTTTCCAGACGTCGAAGGCAGCATAACTATCGTCGTCACACCGCCTTCACAGATCTGCGCTCGCCGGTGCTGGCGAGCGCGACGTCTGTTATAATCCCGCCCTCCCCAAAAACATTTGTCGGGCAGTTGTTTCATCTGTCTGACTTTCATCGCAGGAGCAACCGTGGCCGACACTGCTGATTTGCAGTTCGATCGCGCGCAATTCGACGGCGATGCTTCGAAGCCTGGGTGTGCCGTGTGTCACACGCCGCTCCACGGGTCGTACTTTGAAGTCAACGGCCACACCGTGTGCGAAGCGTGCTGTTACAAGCTTCGCGAAGCCGAGCCAACCGGCTCACGCGCGGGGCGCGCGCTCCGTGCGATCGCGGGCGGCGTCGGCGCAGGTCTCGCCGGGGCCATCCTGTATTGGCTGATCCTCGCGCTCACTGGCTATGAATTCAGCTTGATCGCCATCGTCGTTGGATACGGCGTTGGAAGGGCTGTTCGCTGGGGATCCGGTGGCCGCGGCGGCCGCGCTTATCAGGCGCTGGCCGTCGCGCTGACGTATCTCGCCATCGTCAGCGCCTACGTGCCGTTAATGGTGACGGAGATCATCACACAGAAATCGACCGCGCAGGTCGAGGTCGCAGCGCCCGAGGGTGCGGTTGTTCCGGCGTCGGCATCCAGTGAGCCATCGAACGTGCAGCCGTCGGCTGAAAATGGCAAGCCGGGCAACATTGGTGGTCTCTTGATCGGACTTGGTTTTCTGCTGTTGCTCGCGTGTGCCGCACCATTTATGGCGGGAGTTCAGAACATCATCGGCCTAGTGATCATCGGCATCGGTATGTACCAGGCGTGGAAGCTCACTCGCCGCGTTTCGCTCGTCATCACCGGACCCCACACGCTTGCAGCTTCGCCGGCCGCAACCGCCGGTCGGTAGCTAACCGTGCCTTCCGCGCTCGATCTGAACGCGCTCGGCGCGCCTACGGCTGCGCGGTGCGATGGATGCGGTTCTGACATCGCGCCGGGACTCCTCGTCTGCCCGGGCTGCCATCGTCTCGTTCATGCAGCGCCGCTCAATCAATTGAAGCAAGACGGCGAAACGGCGGCCCGCGCCGGCGATTTCGCGGCAGAACTTGCCGCCTGGAGATCCGCCATCGCACTTCTGCCACCCGGGTCGCGCCAGCACGCAGCCGTCGGCGAACGAATTGATGCGTTGACGCGCAGGGGAGGACCGGCTGTGTCCACTCCCGAGATGCCGAGGCGCGGCATCTGGAAGTGGCTCGGTGGCTTGGGACCGGTAGGCGTCCTCCTGTGGAAGATGAAATTCGTCCTGGTTGCGCTCGCAACGAAGGGAAAGCTGCTCCTTCTCGGGTTGACGAAGGCGAGCACGTTCTTCTCCATGCTTCTTGCCTTCGGCGTGTACTGGAGCGCGTGGGGGATGTGGTTCGCGGCGGGCCTGGTGCTGTCGATTTACGTGCACGAGATGGGACACGTCGCCGCACTCCGGCGGTTCGGCTTGTCGGCGAGCGCGCCGATGTTCATTCCGGGTTTCGGCGCGCTGATTCGTCTTCGCGCCCAACGCCTCGCTCCGCACGAGGATGCGCGGATCGGATTGGCCGGACCGATCTGGGGACTCGGTGCCGCGGTCGTTTCGCTTGGAATCGCCCGCGCCGGCGGCGGGCCGATGTATAGCGCCATCGCGCACACGGGTGCGTGGATCAATCTCTTCAATCTGCTGCCAGTGTGGCAGCTCGATGGCAGCCGAGGCTTCGCAGCTCTCGCCTCCGTTCAGCGCTGGATTGTCGTGTTCCTGTTCGTGTGCGCGTGGGCAGTGACCCACGACGGATTGCTCGTGCTTCTCGTGATCGCGGCCGCGCTGCGGGCGTTCGATTCGCACGCGCCTGTCGAACGCGATCGCGGCGTCCTGGGGCAGTTCGCCTTTCTGATCGCCACGCTCGCCGTCGTCTTGCGACTGGCTTCTTGAAAGTTACACGACGCAGTTTCAATGAACGGCGTACCGCAGCCGACGGCGCTCCGTGCGATCGCGCTCAATCGCGGGATAGGTCATGGCCCGCAGCGTGTCTCGACGTTCAGGTATGCTCCACACTTCCACACAGTCCGAACACCGGAAATAAATAAGCTGTCCCGTCTCAATCGCCGGGACAACTTTCAGGCTCCTGCAGTTTGGGCAGCGTTTGAAAGCCATGGGCGAACGCCATGACAGCAAACTCTGAGCCGAACAGAAGGGATGAAACTAACGTTACTTCATTGATTCGTCCGGGCCGAAGTCCGTTGCTGAGAAGAAAAAAGGCGACCGCGAAAAATCACAGATCGGTGCGGGAATGAATCACCCGGCGGCCTCGGCTGCCGCGGTTCCGCACTTCGGACAGAACGGAAAGAAGACGTTGCGCCGAACCTCGCAGCTGCTGCAGCGGTCGAACAACTTCAGACCGCAGTGCACGCAGTAATCAGGAACGATCTCGCCGGTGGTCATCAGGGCGCGCTCGCACGCGGGACAGACGTTGGCCGTCATCCGCTTCAACGCGTCTTCGGGCGCCAGGGCCTGACGGCGTTCGACTTCGGTCTGCTGTTCCACCACTCGCCGCCGGGCGAGATAGGAGCGCATCGCGCGGATGATGTAGTGACCACCGACAGCAGTCATGATGATGCCGACCGCGTAACGGACGTAGCCGCCATAACTCGGCAAGTAGGGAACGAGCTCCACGAAGAATGTGAATACCGCGAAGATGATGAAGCCGCGGTAGAGCAGCCAGTACTCGCTGCGGCGCTTCCGCATCACCAGCCACCACGCGACCACGAGAAGCGGCAGCGTCAGCGCCAGCCGCCAGGCAAAAACGCGGAATTCCTGGCGGAACATGGCTGATTGGTACGCGTCTCTCGCGCGGTCGATCAACTCCCGCTCGGTCCTCTCGCTGGCGGCGAGCGTCTGCCTCGTGTCGAGAAGATCCTTCTCGATTCGTTCGAGTGCGATCTGTGCGTCACGTTCGCTCGCCTTGAGGCCGTCAAGGTTGCGCGTACGCTGCAGCACTTCGGAATCCTGCGACGGGTCGGTCGTGGCCGTCCGGGTCGCAATCCAGTTCGAGTAAGCAGCCCGGGCCGATTGATAGGCGTTGCTGACGGCGGCCGTCTGAAGCGACGCCTGCGCCTCTCGATCATTGAGGTCACGCTCGCGATCCCGCAGACGACGGATCTCTGCGCGCGTGCGCTCGAGCGGGTTCTTGTCGGCAAATTGCTCAATGGTCAGCGGTTCTTGGATCCGCGGGAGGTCGCCGATGATGGTGCTGCCCAATCCAATCAGGAAGGAGGCGAACACCAGCGAGACAATCCACATCGCAAGCCGGAACAGCCGCTCGGGAACGAACAGGCTCTTGAACACGCGCATTCCTGTTGCAAAGACGCGGTCTAAAGACCACGCCCTATAACTGTTGAAGTCGATTCCTGTGACGTGCGACGGCTGTTGCACTTCAGATATCGAGATTACAAACCTGTCAGTCCACGCGGCAGCGATAACCGTTTAGTCATCTGGCCATCACGAATCACGCCGGGAACCTACGTTCAGGAGACGCGTCCGGTCGGGAATGGCCGTTGCACTCATCATCGAATCGCAGCGTCCCTGCGCTTTGCATTTATGCACGATGTTTCTCGACCGCCGCGCCTGCCGACCCGCTGCCGTCTGTGCAAAGGCGCAGTCATTGAACGCACGTCAAACGCGGCGCACACTGGCGTCACGTGGTTTCACTGCCTGTTCTGCAATCACTGGTGGAAGGTTCGCTTCGACGAGCACGTCGCGACTCCGGACGGGGAACTCACGGGCGAGGTGTTCATCGTCACGAGAGGGATTACTTATACGCTCGATTCAGTGGCCGTGAGCGCGATTCCAGAAGACGTCGCGCAGAAACACCTGGAGACCAAGGCGCAGGAACGGGACATCGAAAGCGTCAAACTACGGCGCGCCCTGCATGGCCTGACCGCGGCACTGGAAATCGCTAAGGTGGAGGAGGATGGGCTGTGGAAGGCCCTACAACTGGACGACGCGAACCCAGAAAAATCGGCTGCGTGGAGAGTTGCTTACAACAAGACCAAGGACCTCGCGAAAGAAGTGAAGAATCTCCAGGCCGAACGAGCACGTGTGACTTCGGGGGAGTATTTTTTCGATGAGCTTCCCGCCGGGATTTCCATCGCGAAGACAGATGGCAACGGCAGGTTCTCTCTAATCATTCCTTGTAAAGGCCGATACGTCGTGGCTGCACGTGGTCCTCGCGAAACATTCAGAGACATAGAACCATACTGGTTTGTCTGGACGAGCCTTGATGGAGAGACATCGAAGCACTTAGTCCTGACGAACGACAATGTGCTGGACGCCGGATCGGAAACCCCGCCGATTCAATAGGTCGTGCCCGTCAGGTCAGGCGGCGCGCTGACCGGGAACGTACCAGACCGGGCACGGCGCCTTGTACAAAACCGCTCGCGATGTGTCCTTGCTGAACCAACGCCGCAACGGGTCGCGCGTATGTTCTCCCATCACCACACACGACGCAGAAAGATCGTTGGCCCAGTGCAGGATGCCGTCGACCGGGTCGCCGACGCTCACATGCACCGATGTCCTATCGGTGCACTCCGGCGGTATCATCGCTTGGAGATGACGCTCGGCGTCGGTTACCGCCTGCTCTTCGTTTTTGGCGCGAAGACGGTGGGCGACGAGATGCAGCAGATGTGTCTCGAGTGGGAGCGTGCGAGAGAGTTCGAAGGCGAAATTCACCGCCGCACGCGACTCCGCGGTAAAGTCAGTCGGCACGAGTGTGACCTGGCGTCTGTCAGCCGACGGTTCGATCGTCAGCGCGTGCCGATCCGCCCCATTGTCGTGCAACGTCAGAACAGACCGTTCGCCCGAATCGAGGACCAGCTCGGTCACTGACGCGTGCTCTTCGGGCGGCATGTTGTGCGCGCTCAGGACGACGACGTCAGCGGCGACCAATTCGCTGACGGCGAGCACCGAAGCTGACTTCGGACCTCGCGTGACATGGATTTCCACATCAACTCCCGTTTGCGCGTCCGCGAGGCCAGCAAGGCGCTCCTGCGCACTCTCTTCGGATAGACACCGGTGATCGGCGGCATACATCCAGCCCACGGCAGCACCAATGGACATCGCGTTCAAGTTGTGATGGAGGATGAGCCGCGCCTTGAACGCCCGGCACAGATCGGCGGCGAGAGTCAGCTGTCGCTCGGTCGCCGGCGAGAAGTCGATCGGACACAGAACGGTTCGCATCGCAATCATGGTCCACCTGTGGTTTCCGAGTGAACCAGCGCGAAGGGAAGAAATGGAGCCGCCACGACTTCGCCCGGACTCCCCGCGCGCTGTCGCCCTCACCATCATTGTGGTCCTCTCAACCGAAGACAGCAAGGCCTGAGCTGGACAAACATCAGCAGAGTTGGTTGCCTAACGTAATCGGTAAGAAAGCGGAAGATTGCGTAAATCGGCTTCGAGATCCGTACTCGCAGCAGCAGAAATCACTGAGAAGTTCGTAAGTGGTTCAGGGCTTCGCGTTTGCTTGTTCGCCGGCCGAAGGAGCCCCAGCCATGTCGATACGTTTGCAGTCACTCATTGTTTTTGCTTTCACCGCGGCGATGTTCGTTGGATGCGAAAAGAACACAGCCCAACCGTCCGCTCCCTCGCCGCTGGCAAATGAGCAAGCGGTCGTCGTGAGTCAGCCAGCACAGCTGGCGGCGAATGGAGCGTCGCAGCATGTCGTGACCATGTTCGACGCGTGTGATCCGGAGACGTTCAACGCAGCGCTCGGAGCCGGAACATGTACGCGGTCGGGAGGCGTGCGCTTTGACTCGTTCGTCGACCAACTCAGGAATCATCACTCAATCGGCGCGTGGCACTTTGCTCCTCCCGAGGTGACGATGCGAGTCGGGCAAATGCTTGTCGCCACGAATCACGGTGGCGAGACTCATACGTTCACAGAGGTCGAGGAATTCGGCGGAGGGATCGTTCCGTTACTGAATCAGCTCACCGGGATGACCAGCGTGGCCCCGGAATGCAATGCCTTGACAGGCAGAGATTTTCTCGCGCCCGGCGCCTCGTCGAGCGAGACGGAGGAAGAGGCCGGCGTCGAGAAATATCAGTGTTGCATCCATCCATGGATGCGGGCTGAAGTTCGGATTGCACAGAAATGAAGGCCGCGGCGCGTCTCGACTATCGGCCGTATCGCGCCGTCAGAGTGGCCTTCCCGATTTCCTGCATGTGAACGTTGAACCCTACCAGGGCGGCGCTGGTTTGTACGTCGACGTCGAGTTTTTCCACTTTGAGCGCGTGAAGCGTGAAGATGTACCGATGCGGCTTGTCACCTGCCGGTGGGCACGGGCCGCGATATCCGGGCGAGCCGAGATCGGTGCGAGTTTCCACGCTGCCGGCGGGCAACTTGGCCGGGTTGCTGCTCGCGCCATTGGCCAACTCTCCGACAGACGACGGGATATTCACGACGACCCAGTGCCAGAGGCCGGAACCGGTTGGCGCATCGGGATCGAACATCGTCAGCACAAAACTCTTCGTGCCTGCGGGTGCATTGGTCCAGGAGAGCTGCGGCGACACATTTCCTCCGCTGCATCCAAATGTGTTCAATACCTGGGCGTCGGTGATCGCGCCATTTTTCAGGTCCGCACTCGTGAGGGTGAACGTCATCGGCGGCCGCGGCGGTGGCGCCGTCCCGGACGCTTGTGCCGCAGTTTGTGTCGTGAGTGACGTCGTCAAGGTCAGGGCTGAGAGAGTCGTGCACAAGATCGCGCGTCGTGGAGTTTTCATTGGAAGTCGTCCTTCGCAGTTTCCGTCTACTAGGTTGGTTGCGACCCCGTTTTTTCTTTCATGCCAGCTGTTGATACGATGCACGCGATGAGGCACATCATCTCGATCCTGATCGTCATCGGCGGCTGTGTATGCCAAGTGCATGCGCAGCGCGTGACACGCGACATCGCTTACGCTGCGGCATCGCAACGGCAGGTACTCGACGTATATGCACCCGACGGTGCGAAAAACCTGCCCGTGGTGTTCTGGATCCACGGTGGCGGGTGGCAGGCCGGCGACAAGACCATGGTGGCTCTCAAGCCGAAGGCCTTCATGGACGCCGGGTTCGTCTTCGTCGCGATCAGTTACCGGCTACTGCCGACCGTCGACATGGGCGCCCTCACGAAGGACGTCGCGGACGCGCTCGGCTGGGTGCACAAGAACATCGTGACGTACGGGGGCGATCCCGCCAGGCTGCTGGTGATGGGCCACTCGGCTGGCGGGCAACTCGCCGCGCTGATGTGCACCGACGATCGCTACGTGAAAGCGGAGGACTTCCCGCTCTCGATGATCAAAGGCTGCGTGCCCGTCGATGCGGATACGTTCGACATCCCGGCGATCATCGAAGTGGCCGAAACGCGCGCCAGGGCGCATCACTTGCCACTGCCCACCAATGGCCATCGACAGAAGTTCGGCAACGACGCGGCGAAACATCGCGACTTCTCTGCAGTGACGCACGTCGCACGCGACAAGGGAATTCCGCCGTTCCTCATCCTGCACATCGCCGGGAACCCCGACACCACCGCGCAGGCGCGACGGCTGGCGAACGTCCTCGAATCAGCCGCGATTCCCGTCACGGTTGTGAGAGGGGACACGACGCACGAAAGTCTCAATGACAACCTCGGCGCGCCAAACGATCCCGTGACAAAGGAACTGTTCGCGTTCGTCGCCGGAGTACTCAAGTAGAATGCGACCGTGGCTGAGTGGATACACGCGCAGAAGGACCCCGCCGAGGAGCTGTCCCAGCTTCATTACTTCTCGTTCAAGAAGCACCAGGCCGACGGCGAGATCGAGTTCGTGATAACGGTGAAAGAGTTCGCGTCCCGAAACGCGATGCAAATGCGGTTCTACGCGCAATCGGACAAAGAAGTCAATCAGAGAACCGCGCCATTCCGCCCATTTGGCTGGGGCGATTCGCTGCTTGTCGCGCTCAGCGAATGTCTGCGGGCCATTCGTCAGTACCCGTACGAGCCGACAAGCGAATGACTCGTCCTGCTTTCGCCTGCTAAGGTCGTGTGCGCAGCAACGTCCACGTCAGCAGGGCTGCACTGATCAACATCCAGAGCGATGCCCACGTCCACGCTGGCAGCAGAAACAATCTCGCCATCGTTTCAGCGTCCGAGTGCCCGCCAGTCAAAAGGAACAGCACGCGAATATCGAAGACCGAATTGAGCGCGACCTGGACGGCCAGCAGGCTCAACACAAACGACGGAACGCGCCCGCGTGCTTTGCGAGACAACGCGATTAAGGCCACGCCCCATATCAGCGTGACCGCGACACCGAACAGGTTTCTCATCCAGATGATCACGGTGATGAGCATGAACGCGCCGATGCCCCACAAAATCCCGTGCGCGGATTTTCTTCCGCGCGCGGCAATCAGGAGCGCGCATCCGACAATGCTGGCTCCGAGGTAGCCGGCGGAAGCAACCAGCCCCTGTGCCACGCGGCTCTCGGGAATGAAGCTGCTCGTGAGACCGGAGCCATTTCGCTCGATGACAATGGAGGACACGTGGCCGCCGACGAGCAGGGTCATGACGGCGTGCCCGCACTCGTGGACCCACGTCGTAAACAGCCTGAACGGATAGAGCGCGAGTGGTCCCCAGGCGGTAAGGCTAAGGACGAAAGATACGGCGATCGCGATCCAGAGCCAGTTGTCGGCGCTTCGTCGAAATGTCAAAGGGTAAGTCGCGAATGAGGCGAGGCGGAGCGTTCGTCGGACTCAGGGTGCTGGTCTGGCGATTCGCGCCAGCCACTGCTCATATTCGGGGATCGTGCGAGTCAGCCAGGCCCGGAACTCCGGCGCCGCTGGCGTCGATTGCAGGAAGCTGTCGAGTTCCACGAGAATCGAGTCTCGCGCTCGCCGCGTTTCGAGATTGGCACCCATTGCTTGTGCGATTCCTGCGCGAACGCTTGTCAGCGGGCGCGTCGGCGCTGCGCGTAAAAGCGCGAGCAGCGATTCGAGCTGACCGGCGACCAGCAGGTCGATCCTGTGCTGATCCGCAGCCGTTGCACCATCGCCTTCGACCAGGCCATCCTGCCACATCACCGCGGTGAGCTCGATGCGATCGAGCGGCTGCCACGTTTCCGATCCATCCGCGGCCTGGACACCTGCAGTGCTGTTCGTCACGTCGAAGAAGTATTCCGCATTCGGCTGAATCAGTGGCAAGTTCCGCTTGCCTTTCGGGCGGCCCAGGATCGCGACGCGATTGCCGCGATACGCTTTGAACTGCAGCCACATCAGGGGTTGACTCGAACGGTTGGTAATCACAACTCGATACGCGGAGACGTTCGCGCCGAGGGCTTCGGCACGAGCGGTCAGTTGGCCGGAGACACTGATGACGTCCGGCGCGTATGCGGTTGAGGCCTCGAGCGTGACCAATGACAGCGTGATCGGTTCAACCCCGTAGGTGCGCAACTCGTCGACTCGAACAGGTTCAGCCTGAGGGAGGGTGACCTTCGCGACCGTGACGCCGTGTTGACCGGGCCCGCCATAGTAGAGCGTGACGGTGACGAGTACGTTCGATCCCTCGATGACGTGTTTGACGTCCAGCGTCGTCAGCGGGACACCGTTTCGAGAGGTATCGGCGCCGGCGATCCGGGGGAACGTGTCTGTCCACATACCGCCGGTTCGACGCACCGGGCCGGTGCTGACGCGGCCATCGGCATATTGAATGCTCAGGCCGCGCGTCGTGTCAGTCCTGGATGGTGGGGCCTGAGCGAAAACTGAGGTGGTGATGCACGGAATCAGGATCGCAATCGCGGCAACAGCCTGGGCCATCCGTCGCGACTTCGCAGAAAGCATAGTCCCTCCGCTCGTGCACACGAGGGAATGCTAACACGGCAACCGACGTTGACTCGCGATCGAGCCGGCGCGAGGCGTCAACGGACGGTAATCCTACAACCGCAGCGATCGCACCTTCCGGAAGGCAGCAAGACCTCCGCACAACATCAGCATCAGCGTCCCAGGTTCGGGAGTGGGCATCGGTCGCTGTTCGATCGTGTATCCGATGTAATCGTTGTAGTCGCGGTCGCTCGGCTGCTCCGCCGGCACTTAAATACTCGACCGGATAACCCCACGTCGTAAGCAGTTGGCCCACGTTCAATCCGGGACCGTCCCACGACGGGTTGTTCCAAAAGGCCGCGGCATTCGATTGCTGACCAAGTTCCCATGGTGATCACTCCGGCATTCGCGGAACTGACCCAGCACGAGCCCCACACGATGTTCATGGTCAAAACGATCAAAGCCTTCTTCATACGCTTCATTGCTTCCCCCAAGCTCCGTTTTCGCGACTGCGGGATGATGCATGGCCGGGCTGCAAACCGTTCGCCCTGTTTTAGGAGAATCTGGCTGCTTCCAGATTTGTGAGCGCGAGCCGCCGCCACCGTGGAAACAAGTCGGCGCTGACGCTACCTTGTCGCCACGGCGATCACATCAGTCATGCGAAACGACGGCGTCAGCGATCGCCGTGCGACGGTTCCGTAATCGCATCGGCGCGAATCAGGCTGTGTTGAATTGCCGACAGCGCGTAAGTCGCCCCGAGTGACGACTTCCGTCGCCGTTACGGGCTGCCCGCAATGATGCCGTGTAAGATCAGCCAGCTTACCAGCGCGGTGAATCCGAGGATGTGCGGCGACGACGCGTTCGCGTGGTCAAAGCGCAGGCGGGTGTTTAAAGGAAGATACCGGATGTATGACGCCCTCCGGTTGGCAATTGATCGGCACGGCGCTCGCGCGCGGCCTGCGCAGGCGCTGCCCACATTGCGGCGAGGGGCGACTGTTTTCCGGATGGTCGTTTCTTGAATGCTGCTCAGTGTGCGGCCTGGTCTTCGCGCGAAACGCGGGCGACACCTGGGCCTTCACCATCATCGGCGATCGGCTTCCGATTGGCGCGATGATCATCCTGATCTATTTCGGTGTCGTGCGCACGCATCCTGTGCCCGGTCTGACGCTGCTCGTTGCGGTCGGGGCACTCGCAGTGTGGACGGCACCTAACCGCTGGGGCGTGAGCATAGCGCTGCATTATCTATCTCGAGTGTACTGGCCCGATCCGGCGGATCCGATTCCGCCGCCTCCCACGGATCCTCCTCGCTCCTGACTGTGCCACTCCGGGCGAGCAGAGCAGTCTTCATGAAAAGTATTCGCCTTTGTTGGTGTGTGGATTGGCCATGTCGATTACACGTTCGCGTTGCGGTTCTCCGATCCTCAGGGGTCGGCGCCAGTGCCAGAGTCGACGTCGATGTTGTTGCTGGGCAGTGGTCTTATCGCTGTCGCCCGGTCCACCGCGCGGCGCGCTTGCCGAGAAAAGCGTCCACCCCTTCCCGGGCATCATCAGTGAAGAAGTCGCACGCGATCGCGTGCCCGGCGATCTCGTAAGCTTCAGCCAGCGGCATCTCGAGTTGTCGATAGAACAACTCTTTGCCGCTCGCGATCGCGGCTGACGACTTGGATGCGACGAGTGCTGCCAGCGCGCTCGCCTCAGCATCCAGCGCGTCCGGTGAAACGACGCGATTCACGAGCCCAATCGCGAAGGCGCGCTCGGCGCTGATCGACGTGCCCGTCAGCAGCATCTCCATCGCATGCTTGCGGCCGACGGCGCGACCGAGTGCGACGCTCGGAGTGGAACAGAACGCGCCGATGTTGACGCCCGGCGTCGCGAAGGTCGCGGTCGTCGAGGCGACGGCCAGGTCACAGGTGGCGACGAGCTGACATCCGGCCGCGGTCGCCAGACCGTGTACCTTCGCGATGACCGGTTGCGGCAGCTCGGTCAACGTCATCATCATCCGGCTGCAGCGCGCGAACAGCGCTTCGACTTCTGCGACGTCGCGCATCGCGCGAATCTCCTTGAGATCGTGTCCTGCGCAGAAGCCGCGCCCGCGTGCGGCAACGACGACGACGCGGACGTCCGGGTTTACGGCGATGCCTTCGAGCGTTGCCTGCAACTCGCCGATGAGCGCGGTCGACAACGCGTTGAACTGGCCGGGGCGATTCAGCGTCACCGTCGCGATACCCTCACTCGTCTCGACTAGGAGCAAGGCTGCGTCCTGCGTTGTGGCATTGGCTGTCATTTGAATCCTCCGTCTCCCGTGTGGTTACGTCAGAACGACACGCCGCGCGGGATCAGGCGATGCTCGTACGCTTGGCGCTCGAGGCCCTCCTGGAAGTCCGGATGCGCAATGCCAATCAGGGCGGTCGCGCGCTCCGCGACAGATTTTCCCTTCAGGTTGACCATTCCATACTCGGTGACGACGAACATCACGTCGGACCGTGGCGTGGTGACGACGTTGCCCGGTGTGAGGTTCAGCACGATGCGGCTGCGGCGCTCGCCGCGCTTCTCATACGTCGACGATAGGCACATGAAGGACTTGCCACCCTTCGACGCGTAAGCGCCGCGCACGAATTGCAGCTGCCCGCCAGTCCCGCTGATGTGCCGGTGACCGTCCGACTCGGATGCCGCCTGCCCTTGCAAGTCAATCTGGGTGGTGTTGTTGATCGAGATCACGTGCTCGTTTTGCATGATGACGTGTGGGGCATTGGTGTAGTCGACCGGACAGCAATGCATGTCGGGATTGCGGTCGAGCGTGTCATAGAGGTGGCGAGATCCGAGCGCGAACGTGTAAACCGATTTTCCTGGGTTGAGCTGCTTCCTGGTGCCGGTGATGCGTCCTGCCTTGTAGAGCACGGCGAGGCCGTCGGTCATCATCTCGGTGTGCACGCCGAGCTCTTTCACGCCGCATTCGAGCAGCATCGTGCACACCGCGTTCGGCATCCCGCCGATGCCGATCTGCAGACAGGCGCCGTCGTCGATTTCCGCGGCGATGCGCCGGCCCACCGCGGTGTCGATCGCAGTGGCCGGCGGATTCGGCAGTTCCGGCGCCGGTGCATCGTCACCCTCGATGATGTAGTCCACCTCGCTGACGTGCACGCCGGTCTCCTCTCCGAAGACGTACGGCAGCGCACGGCTCGTCTCGACGATGACCATGCGGGCGCGTTCGATCACCGCACGGTGCCAGAGATTGGCCGCGCTCAAATTGAAATAACCCTGCTCGTCCATCGGGCATGTCTTGAGGACGACGAGATCGACCGGAGCCATGAACCGCCGGTAGTAGTCGGGGATTTCACCAAGATTGACCGGGATGTAGTTGCAGCGCCCGGCATCGTGCATTCGCCGATCGTAGGGCGCGAAGTGCAGGCTGAATGAATAGACATGAAGGCCGTCGGGGTCGGCCTCCTGCACGGCACGGGGCCGCATCGTCAAGCAGTGTCGAATCTTGACGTTTGTCAGACCAGTGATCCGTGAGGCGAGCGCACGGTCGAAAACATCCGGCTGACAGAGTGAAGTGCCATAGTCGAGCCACATGCCGGACTCGACGAAGCCGGCAGCTTCCTCTGCGGAGATCGATTTCGCCGCTGCGACGGCGACTCTTTTCATGGGATGTTCTTCGCGCTCACGCGCAACGGTCAGTATCGCGTCAGTTTCAGCCGATTGCCAGTGAAAACCGGGCTAGCAGTGACGAGAGCGGCGAGCACAACATTTGCGTGGGAATATCCTCCTAGGAGCAGCGCCCCTCGGAGGAAGTTATTCCGCCTCGTCATCGACGCTTCAGTTCACCGTCTGCGTGACTGTCGCCGTACTGCCCTTGTAGTTGCTACTCCCAAGATACGTTGCCGTGACGACATGGCGGCCGCCCGCGAGGCCGGACACCACGAGAGTCGCTCGCGCCGTTGATGAGGAGATCGTCGTTAGCGTCACGGGTGCGCCGACAACCTCTCCGTTCACCATGAACAGCACCGTGCCGGCCGGCGTGCCGTTCGAGCCCGTGACGTTCGCCGTCAGTGTCACGGCGGCGCCGAGCGATGACGGGTTCGGTGAAGCGGACAGGGTCGTGGAAGTTGCGCGATTCTTCCAGCCCGACGCTCCGACCGCCTGGACGAACACGCTGGAGATCACAGGCGGTGCGCTCGCACTTCCCGGGTACCGCACGGTAATCGCATGCGAGCCGGCGGCTAACTCGGTCGTCGTAAACGTTGCCGATCCGGAGACGATCGATGACATGCCGAGCAGCGCGGCGCCATCGTAGAACTGCACCGAGCCGTCCACCGGGCCCGAGGTCATAGTAAGCGTTGCCGTCAGCGTCACCGATTGTCCAACCGTTGACGGATTGCGGCTCGACGCGATCGTGATCGTCGGAGTCGAAGCGGCGCTGTTGACGGTGTGTGACGCCGTGCCGGAGCCCGTCTCGAACGACGCGTCGCCGTCGTAGCGGGCTTCGATCGAGTGAAGGCCCGCTGTGAGGCCAGCAGTTGTCAATGACGCGCTGCCGCCCGACAAAGTGCCGGTGCCGAGCAGCGTCGTGCCATCAAAGAACCGCATCGTTCCGGCGGGGGCGCCCATCGCAGGCGCGGCGGCGGCGACATTGGCGGTAAAGGTCATCGGCTGATTGAGACCCGACGGTGCCGGGCTCGTGGAAACCGTTACGGTGGTCCCCCCGCGAACGACCGCGAGCGAGCCGTTCACGAAGCTGATGACGTAGTTCGACGAGCTCAATCCCGATACCGCTACGGGATAGGTGCCAACGGCCGACTGCGCCGTCGCGTTCGTGGCGAACGCCAGCGCGCCGGCCAATGACGCGACGTTATCGACATTCACAAACCCGGCAGCGGATGCGGTAAAGACTGGTAACGGCGCACCGAACTGCTTCACCGAATCGTTCGCGCGGATCGACAGCGGCGCTGCCGCGACCGCAATCGATCTGCTTATCGAGACACCCGTGTAATTACTGGAATCGGTCGGCGTGAATGTGACCGTGAGCGTTTGCGATGCGCCGGCATTCAACACGGTGCCCACTGCTGGCGAGTACGAGAGCGATCCTGGAACACTGGCTGTTGCGTTGAGCTGCGCACCTCCGAGCGGCGTCCCATAGACGATCGCTTGCGGCGACGTCCAGTTCAGGATCGGCGCGGCTGGCAGGATCACGATCGCTGTTGTCGCTGAAGCGGGCTCGTAATTCGCACTTCCGGCGTATAAACCGACGACGTCGTACGTACTCGCATTAATCGGCGCCTGCGTGACGCCGTTGTAAGTGAACGCCGGTGTCCCAAGCGGAGACCCGCCCACGCCGGTTACCGAACCCGTGGCCGCATGTGGCTGGCCGTTGTAGGTGAACGTCCCGCCGTTCGCCGTCACCACCGCAATGGCTTTCGATACGTCGATCGTAGTACTCACCGTGCCGCCGTTGTAGTTGGCCGGATCGGACGGCGTGAACGTTGCGGCGAGTGTTTGCGACGCGCCTGCGTTCAGGATCGTGCCAGCTGCGGCGAGTAATCGAAGGATCCGAATACGTCGGTCGTCGCGTTCAGCTGGTCGGAGCTCAGCGACGTACCATAGACGATGACTGCCGGCCGGCTCCAGCTGAGGACGGCTGTGGCCTTCAGGATCGTGACGACGGCAGATCCCGTCCCCTGACCATAGTTCCCCTCGCCATCGTAGGTTGCCACGGCAACGTAGCTGCCCGCGTTGATGGGCGGACCAGCGGATCCGTTATACGTGAGCATGGCGCCGGGACCGAGATCGACGCCTCCGACGCCGGTGACCGTTACCGAGGCAGCGTGGGCCATGCCGTCGTAGGTGTAGGTTCCGCCCGTGACATTCACGATTGGCGTGGCCCTATTGATGACAAACGTCGCCGTGGCTGTCGCCGCCGCATAGATCGACGTGCCGTTGAAAGTCGCCACCACCGTGTAGGTGCCGGCGTTGACAGGATTATCGGTCGCTCCGTTGTAAGTCACGGAGTCGGCAGGGAAGACGTCGGGATACAAGCCAGAAACCGTCACGCCAGCCGGATGCGGGTGGCCGTCGTAGATAGCATCTGGCGCGTTGATTTGGATGTCGACGGTTGACTTCGTACGGCGAGCGCCGGCGCGTTCGCGGTGAAGACGACGTAGCGTCCGTCGCCGCTCACTGCGTGACGCGACATCTGGCTCGGGCCGTCCGCGGGTAACGGTGAGGTGAAGGACTGGCTCCTGCCACTGACCAATTCGATCAGACCGTCCCACCGCATCGTCGGCGCCTGTGCCTCGACGACAACGGCGTCGTGAGTCGAAACGGCGGTCACGATCAACGCTCCACACAACAGAGCCTGACTCACTCGGCCTGGCAGAAACGCACGCATGGGTCCTCCGCAGACGTCACCCGGGGAAATAAACTGGACTGGGGTTCAGGGAGGCGAGTGCCTAGGTCATGCCAGCGCGCGCGTGATTCGGGGAGGAGTTGCTCGCCGTCACAGGCGACAGTGTGCCAATAAGTTGTGGGTGTTACGCGGCGGTTACTGGACCTGTCTGCACGGTTTTGCGCGTGATTGTCGCGTGACGGATTGGAACACGCATTACAGGATTCGTCCAAACCGGTTCGAGAACCGGCTCGTAAATTTTACTGTTGTGACAGGTAGATGACCCATGCGAACCCAACGGCGCAGGATCGGTCCGCCTGAAGCGCTGGTTCTTATCGGAAGTTGCCTCTTTATCTTCGTTCTGTGGCTGTCGGCGTACTTCGAAGCAGACATCCGATGGCTCCACTTTTTTCAAGCCTGGATGTATCTGGCAACCATGTGGCTCGCGCTGCGACGCAGCCGCTGGGGATACTTCATCGGCATCTCCGCCGCCGGATTGTGGGACTACATCAACGTTTTCGTAAACACCTTCTTCCGAAGCGGACTCCACTGGCTATCGGTATCAATTCAGACACGGCAATTGACGCACGTCGACCAGATCATCGCCGTTCCAGCGTGGATCGGAAACTTTCTGATCGTCATAGGTTCTTTGTGGGCATACATTCGGCTACGAGATAAGCGTCCGAGCGATCTCGGCCGATTCGTGATTGCGTTCGTCGTGACAACGGGCTTCTTCGCCGCCGCCATCGCAATCTGCCAACCGCGGTACTTGCCGCTGTTCCGAGGAATCCTCCACCCACACAGTCCGTGGTAATCGAGCGCAGTGGGCGGATGTGCGCACCCAAGCTCCGGTACGGATAGCAGGTCTGCGACGCGGTGTATTAAGCTGTGTGCGCGATCTCTAAAGGGGATTCATATGGCGAGACCACCGCTCGTCTTCACCTTTTATATTGCAGCCCCGATCGAGAAGGTCTGGAACGGCTTTGTGTCGAAGGAGGCGAACCAGACGATCTTTATGGGCGCCGACTTTGAGGTAGACCTCAGGCCTGGCGGCGCGATGACCTGGTCAGGGCCAGGTAAAGACGGAAAGCGGGTGCGTTACGTGACGGGTGAGGTGCTCACGGTCGAGCCGCCGACGCGACTCGAGTACAAGTTCGGCATGGGCGAAGGAGCCGTAAAGTCCACAGTGACGATAGAGTTGACTCAGGAGACAGAGGCTGTGAAGGTCGTCGTTACGAACAATGGGTGGACAGACGACGATCCCGCGTATTCACAGAACGCGGATGGCTGGCCGCGGATTCTGTCGCGGTTGAAGACGCTCCTGGAGACGGGAAAAACATTTCGGCCGCATTGATTTGAAGCGATTACCTTATCGCCATGCGAAGCGGTGCGGGGAGGGGAGTGCTGGACGGATAAGGATGCGTTTCAGACATCTCGATGATGTGCGCGTTGTCCACCATCACGCCGAACTGAGCCCAATTCGCATTCGTGATCGGATCAGGGTGGAATAAACAGGTGTAGTCCCAGTCGCCGTGGTTGTCCATGCACTGGAGGCGGCGTTCAGGTTTCGCAAGAAGTCCGAATGCATTGGCCCGGCGAAGACGATTGACGACCGCGGATGCCGGCATCTTAGGATGAGAGTTTTTGGTGCTGTTCGGCCGCATCGTCGGGTCTACCGGTAGTCGCGTCGGCGCGCGTTGCCCATAGTAGGTCTCGTGCTGCTGCTGGATAATGGCAAGCTCGCGTTGCCTGTTCCGTTCGAGCATTTCTAACGTTTGTTTCTGTTCTCGATCCTGCCGCATCACCTGCTCAGCGAACGAGTACATGCGGCCGGCCAATAGCCACAGCAGGTATACGAGCACCATGCCCAGAGCGAGCCTTTTGGCCGACGCTACATCGTCGAGAGTCATGATGAGGAGACTCAGAAGGCAAGCGGCGTGCCCTCCCACACATGGGCGCCCGCAAACCGCGGGGTTGATTGACGCGACCGGAGATTTCGAAAACGTTCAAGCGCTGGCAAGTTTGTAATGGGGATCCGGACAAGGGGTGTGGCCCTGGTTCCAGCGTAAACTGTACGCATTCCAGAGAACCGGACAGACCTGACGCTCGTGCTTACCGGTGGGGGTGCCCGTGCCGCATACCAAGTCGGAGTCCTCCGCCATCTCGCACACGCATTTCCTGAGCTCTCACCCGACATCCTGACCGGCGTGTCGGCTGGCGGAATCAACGCGGCATATCTGGCGGCCCATCCTGCACCGCTGGCCAAAAAACTCGACGACCTCGCGGATATCTGGATGAGCCTGCGCACCGAGGATGTCATTCGAGTCGACTTGCGTGATCTCGCGTCGCGCACCGCCCGATGGGGCGGACGTCTGCTGTCGGGCGGCCGGTCTCCGCTGCCGGCGGCGAGGAGTCTCGTCGATACCGCACCGCTTCGCTCGCTACTCGAGAGGATGCTCGAGGCGAAATCCGGGAGTATCCCCGGAATCGCGCGAAGCCTGACGGATGGCTGGCTGCGGGCGGTCGCGCTGACCGCATCCAGTTACACGACGGGCCAGTCGATCACATGGGTGCAGACCCGCGACGACTGCGGTATTCAAACGTGGGAGCGGCCGCAGCGCAAGAGCGCCACCTGCGCGCTGCGAGTAGATCACGTGATGGCCTCATCCTCGCTCCCGTTCTTGTTTCCGGCCGTCGAAGTCGACGGCGCCTGGTACGGCGATGGGGGCATCAGGCTGACGGCGCCACTCTCGCCGGCGGTTCACCTCGGCGCGAGACACATCATCGCCGTGTCGACGCGGTACGCTCGGACTAGCGAGGAGGCCGGCCGTCCGGCGGTCGAAGGCTACCCGCCGCCGGCGCAAGTCGCGGGTGTTCTATACAACGCGATTTTTCTCGACCAGCTGGACAGCGATGCCCTCCGCATGCAACAGCTCAACGAGTTCGTGTCGTGGCTGCCACACCACGCGCCCGGTCTACGGCGGATCGAACTGTTGGTACTGCGACCGTCGCAGGATCTGGGACGGCTGGCGAACGCCTATGAGGCGCAGTTGCCGCGAGCCTTCCGCTTCCTCACGCGTGGCTTGGGAACCCGCGAAACGCGATCGAACGACATGCTCAGCCTGGTGATGTTTCAGAGCGACTACGTCAAGCACCTGATCGAGCTAGGCGCGGCTGATGCGAAGGCAAGACTCCCGCAGATTCGACGGTTCCTGGGCGACGGATCTCCGGGGCCCTCAAGCTAGCGAATCAGCGTGCGATCCTCACCAACGCTGCCTCGAAGTTCCCGCTGTAGGTCGTGCTTCCGTTCGGTGTCGCAGCGCCGAGGGCCGGGTCGACAACCACACCTGCGACCAGGTCGAGCATGCCCGTAGATGCCGACAGAGTACCTCTCGCAGACGATAGTCTCGCAGCCGCGTCAAGCATGGAGTACGGCGGCGGCGCGGTAGTCGTCGCCGCGAGCGAGACAGTGCCTGCGCCGACGGAAATGCCCGCGCCGGTCTCGAACCCTGTTCCGCCCCACGTGACCGCATCGAGAAGCTTCTTTCCGGTCGGCTGCAGATGCAGGACGAACGCGTCCTGAGAACCGGCACCGAAGCTGGTGGTTGTCCCGGCCACATAGATCGTCCCGTCGTCGGGTGCGACGGCGACTCCTTCGGCGGTTTCGCCGTTGCGTCCGGCAAACTGCTTGTCGAAGAGAAGACTGCCGTCCGAACTGAGCTTGACGATGAGTGCGGCGATGTCGACGACGCCTGCCTTCGCTGCCTGGATGGCCCCCGCAAACACGATTGATCCGTCCGCTGCCGTCGTCATTCTGCCGCGTGGATCCACGACCTCGCCGGCGGTGTACGTCCGCTGCCACACAAGGTTGCCACTGGAGGTGATCTTGAGCACGAGCGCGTCGAAGTTGCCGATTTGATCGGCACGCGGAGTGGTTCCCGCCGCATATACACTTCCATCAGGGCCAACCGCAACCGCGTTCCCCGCTGCGCGATCGGAAATTCTCTGCCACAAGACGTTACCGGCCGCGTCGAATTTGACAACGAACAAGCCGGCCGAGCTCGGCCCGAAGCTCGTCGCCGTGCCGGCGATGTATACCGATCCATCCGGAGCCGTCGCCACCGCACAGCTCTCATCGGAAGAACTGCCGCCCCAAGTTCTTTCCCACAGCAGCGCGCCGCTCGCGTCGAACTTCAAGAGGACGGCATCATTGCCGTTGTCGGCGGTTACGCCGGTCACATATACCGCACCATCAGCGCTGACTGCGACGTCAGGGCGCCCGAGGCTGCGGATCGTCGTGCCATTCCAGATTCTTTGCCACGCGATCGATCCATTGGCTGCGAACTTCACAACGAAGATTCTGGCGCTCGGGCTTCCGAATTGATCGACGGCGAAGCTGTCAGTGATTCCCGCCACATAAGAACTCCCGTCGGCTGAGGTCGCGACCGCTTCGGCAACATCGCTTTCTGCGCCGCCCCATGTTGTCTGGGTGAGCAGTGTCTGTGCATGCGCAACACCGACCCCAAGAAACAACAACAATGATCCGAGGCCTGGTGTTCTGACGCGGCTGCAGCTCATAGACCCTCCGTGATTGAATCCTGCGAACTGCAATGCGGGAACCAGCAGCGTTGTGACGATCACCGAAGAAAACCGATCGTGTTCTTACTCTTGTCGAAAGCCGGCTTACGATGGCCGTGGTGTGCAGCCGCGACGAACATGGCGGGGGGGTGGCAACCGGAAGATGTAGAGGTGGGTTTCCCGGAACGGGTATATCTTTAGTCGGTCGCCTGTCGCGAGAGTGACGGAACCAAACGGAGAATGTCCCGTCTAGGTGCTAGATGGAAACACTGCTGACCGATCTGCGTTACGCCTTGCGCACAGGTCGCCGGAACATCGGGTTCACCGCCGTTGCTCTGGCCGCGCTCGCGCTCGGTATTGGCGTCAACACAGCGATCTTCACGGTCGTCGATGCTGTTCTGCTCCAGCCGCTCCCGTATCCACAGCCCGATCGAATCATGAAGCTCGGCCGGCAGTTTAAGACAGGTGTCGGCTATTCGAATTCCATCCCCAAGTACATGGCCTGGCGGCAGAACGACGTGTTCGAGGCCCTGGCTTTGTACGATTTCGGGGCTCTTGCGATGAATGTCGGCTCGAGCGATCCACCACAGAGCGTGAAAGGGCTGCGCGTCTCCGCGGATTACTTCAAAGTGTTCGGGGTTTCACCAGTTGCTGGTCGCACGTTCTCGCACGACGAGGACCTCCCCAACGGTCCACCGGTCGCGGTGATCAGTTACAACGTGTCGCAAGCTCGCTTCGGCGGCACCAACGAGGTACTCGGGCGGCCACTCCTGCTGAACGGCGTGTCGTACTCCGTCATCGGCATTCTCCCGAGAAGTTTTCACCCTGACCCCGAAGCGGACGTCTGGATTCCGCTGCAAGCTGACCCCAACAGTACGAACTACGGGCACTACCTGAATGTCGCCGGTCGTCTCAAGCCAGGCGTGACGGTTGCCGCCGCGCAGGCCCAGATGAAGATCGTCGGGGAACGATTTCGCAAAGCCAACCCGAAGTGGATGGATCCCGAGGAGGGTGTAGCGGTCGTGCCGATGCGGGATGCGACGACCGGTGAAGTGAGGACCGCGTTGTTGGTGCTGTTCGGCGCTGTCGCACTGGTCCTGTTAATCGCGTGTGCGAACGTCGCCAACCTGCTGCTGGCGCGAGCCGCCGGGCGACAACGTGAGCTGGCCATCCGCTCCGCGATGGGGGCTGCTCGCGGACGAGTTATCCGTCAACTTCTTACTGAAAGCGTGTTGCTGGCCGGGTGTGGCGGAATACTTGGTCTCGCTCTCGGGGTCGCAGGCGTTCGCGGGCTGCTTCTGCTCGTCCCGGGAGATATTCCTCGAATCACCGACGCCACCGGCACAGCGATTGTCGTTCCGTCGCTCGACTGGCGGGTAACCGCGTTCACGATCGGCGTGTCGCTGTTGACCGGACTGCTGTTCGGTCTCTTTCCTGCGCTGCACACGTCGAAACCGGATCTGGTGTCGACGCTGAAGGAAGCCAGCGGCCGTTCCGGCACTGGCGTCCGGCACACCCGCATACGCTCCGGACTCGTGGTCGCGGAGATGGCGCTAGCGCTCGTCCTCCTGGTGGGAGCAGCGCTGCTCATTCGCAGTTTCCTGGGGTTGCGTTCGGTCGATCCGGGTTTCGATGCGCACAATGTGTTTACGTTCCAGACGTCGTTGGCCGGCGGTGCGTACTCCACAACAGCGAGCGTGAGCAACTTCACCACCCAAGTGATCCAGCGAATGGAAACGTTGCCCGGTGTGGAAGCGGCCGCCTCGACGATAGTTCTGCCGGTCGAATCGGGAATTGATCTGCCGTTCACGATCATCGGCAAACCACCTGCGAGTGGGGAGTACAACGGGGATGAGCAATGGCGATCGGTGTCGCCGCATTACTTCCGCGTGTTCAAGATCCCGTTGTTGCGCGGACGTGTGTTCACCGAGACCGATACCGCCGGCTCTTCTCGCGTGGTGATCATCAATGACGCGATGGCGAAAAAGTACTGGCCGAAAGAAGACGCGATCGGTCAGATGATTGTGATCGGCAAGGGACTGGGGCCGCAATTCGAGGAACCGCCAAGACAGGTTGCCGGCATCGTCGGAAACGTGCGCGAGAACGGGTTGGGGAATGCAGGTGTCGGTGTGATGTACGTCCCGCAGAGCCAGATGACGGAGGGTCTCACTGCGCTCGCGAATAGCGTGATTCCGCTGGCGTGGTGTGTTCGCACTGCGGCCGATCCCTCATCACTCCGCGTCGCCATCGAGCGCGAGCTGCACGGCGTCGACGGTCAAATGCCGATCTCACGGGAGCGGCTGATGACCGAAGTCCTGTCCGGTGCTGTTGCGCGGCAAAGCTTCAACATGGTGCTCCTGAGCATCTTCGCGAGTGTTGCGCTGATGCTTGCGGCAATCGGCATTTACGGACTGATGTCGTACTCGGTCGATCAACGCACGCAGGAAATCGGTATCCGAATGGCGCTCGGAGCCGACGCTGGAAGGATGCTCAGAGCCGTATTGCGACAGGGCATGACGCTCGCCGTCGGCGGCGTCGTGCTCGGCCTGTTGCTCGCGTACGGCCTGACCCGTCTGCTGGCAAGCCTGTTGTTTGGTGTGAAGGCGAGCGATCCATTCGCTTTTGCCGTCGTCGCCGTCATTCTGACGATGGTGGCTCTTGTCGCGACGTACATTCCCGCGCGGCGCGCGACGGCCATCGATCCGGCCATTGCGCTCAGGTACGAATAACAAATTCCCCGCAGAGATTTCAATCAACCGCGAATGATCTGCTCGAGCCGCGGCTTCAGGTAATCGAGCCGATACCGTCCGCGAGCAGGGTTGTGATAACCGAAAGGGAGCTCCTGGGGCAAGAGGGCGGCGTGATCCTTCATCGGCTCGAACGAGGTCCCCTCGTGCCATTCGTTGAATGTGCCGATGTAGACGATGAAGAAACCGGTGCGGGCATTGCGCAAGGCAGAATTAGTTTGCACGTCCAGTGACGTCCGCATCGACGTTTCGATTTGCCGAACGGCGAGACGAGCAGCCCTCTCGCGATCAGACGCACTGCTCCAGTTGATGTCCGCCGGTGGCACGAACGCTGCCGGTTGATAACACGAGTCCGCCGGGACGTTGCGCTCGACGATGGCATCGAAGCCCGAACCTATGCTGGGTGAGAATGTCAGGTTGATTGCGCTGAACGCGCGCGCGAGCTGAGGCCACTCAGCAGGCGAGAACGCGTCGTAAAGGACGGTGCCGTCGAATCCGGCCGCGAGAACACGATCGCCGGCGGCCGATTCCGAGAGCAGCCAAACGCTGTCAAAGTGGCGACGCAGCGTTTCGCGCACACTGTCGGTCTGCCGGTGCCACACATCATCGGGCCGCCACATCGCGACCGGTGTCGTGCGTCCATGACAATCGGTCGAGAACCGCGGCACAACCGTCCCGAACCCTTTGAATACCGGACCCTCTGTGCCATCGGCGCTTCTGAGCAGCAGCTGGCAGTCCCAGTGACGCTTGTCCCCGTACTCAGTGACCAGGTATTGAATGTCGGATGCGTAGGAATCGACTCGGTTGTCGTTGTAAGGTTCGAGGTGAAACGTGACCTTCAGGCCGTGGTCGCGCATGACGTCCATTAGAAGCGGAACCGCCTGATCCTCATAGCTGCCGCGCCCCCACCAGCTCACGTTGATCGCACCGGAACCGCTCTCGACGATCCAGCGGGCATGCTGCTCGACCACGCGCGGATTTCCTGAATCGTAGGGTCCAAGCTCGGGGAAGGAGCTGGCGGCGATGTCGTAGGGAGGCATCCTTCCGGACCCTTCCCAGTGTCGCCACGGGTTCGTGCCGTACCACGGGTAGTACTCGAAGATGAAGTGATTGCGCAGATCGCTGAACTGTCGGCGGAGCTGACGTCCAACTGCCGCAAGATCGATAGCGGGGAGCGGAGGATAGCCGTCAGGATTTCGACGAGTTACCTGACCGAGAGTGAGCGGCAGGGCGAGCGAAGCGAGGAACTGCCGTCGATTGAACACGGGTGTCTCAATTATTCGATCATTTCTGGTTCGAGTACGCGCTCGACTGCCTGTCCACTCGACGCGTTGACGTAGTAGACCTTGGCGCCTTTCCGTGTGGTGACGACGCGCTTGACTTCGTTGTCTTCGAAGTAGATCCCGGCGTCGTTGTCGCACGCATAGCCTGGCTTCATCTCGCCCGAGCCAATCAGCTTCTGGTACAGGGGCCGGCGATCCGGCTCGCGATCGTAATGCGGGCAATGACTGCCTTTCAGGAATCCGAGACACTTGACCGTCGTAAGCTGCTTCGGGCGTGAGTCGGTCGTCCCTTCCTCGAACCAGCACAGCGATCCGGCGCTCGCGCCGCCGAGCACGATCCCGCGATCCCAGGCTTGCCTGAGGATGACGTCAACTCCCTGCGCTTTCCAGATCGCCTGCTGGTTCAGCGTGTTGCCACCGGACGCGACGATCCCGTCCACCGAAAGAAGCACTTCTTCCCACGATTGCGATTGCCGCGAACTGGCAATGAAGCTTTCTTGCACGAGAGGATAGACGTCGATTGGCGCGCAGCTCTTGTACCACGCGATGATGCCGCTCTGGCCATCGGCAGAAGCGGTGGGCAGGTAGAGTAGCTTCGGTCGTTTCTTGCCGGTCAGCTCCGCCATGTAGCGAATGAATGGCGTACCGTAATTGCCGCCGGCGATGAGAATCTTGCGGGCCGGGGTCTGCGCCCGCATCCGACCGGCTGGCAGCCGCAGGGCCGCGGCGGCCGGTAACAAAACGGAATATGTCAGGAAGTCGCGTCGGTTCATGTGCAGCCTGTGGCACGAGAGCATACGACTGGCCGCGGCGGATCGCAAAATGCCGGATCGTCAACCCTTTCGCCATCGTGCCCGTCTCTACAATGTAGAATGGGAGGATCGTAGTCATGCCTGGGGTGCGACGCCGGCGTTCGCCACGTCTGCCGTTTTTTGCCGCCGCGATTTTCCGGACGCTCCTACCGATTGCCGAACGCGAGGAAGTGCTGGAGGACCTCCGCGCTGAGTTCGTACGGCGCTTGGAGGAGCACGGCCGCGCGGCAGCGAGGAGGTGGGCGTGGCGCGAAGCGGTCGGATCGCTGCCGCCCCTCGTGCGGCGCATGTGGTGGCGCGGCATGACCGGTTTCGAGCCTCGCGCAAATCGGATGCGGCCGGGAGGGCCTATGGTCGAAAGCTGGATCGTCGATTTTCGGTACGCCGTGCGACGTCTGATGAGGCGTCCTACCTACGCGTTACTCGCGGTGCTCACGCTGGCACTCGGCGCCGGCGGCACTGCCGCGGTCTTCAGTGTCGCACGAGCGCTGCTGCTCGAACCGCTGCCTATCGCTCATGAAGATCAGGTCGGCGTGTTCTACTTCCCCTACTCGTGGAATGAATCGGAATTTCTTTTTCTACGCGGCAATTTTCCTGGCTTCCGCAACGTCGCCGCATACAGAGGTGACAATGCGACCCTAGAGCGTGACGGACTCCCGCTTCAACTCGTCGAGGGAATGGCCGTCACGGCTGAGTTCTTTGACGTCCTTGGCGCACCCGCCATGCTCGGGCGCACGTTCAAGGCTGGCGACGATGCGGCGGGCGCTGAACCTGTTTCTGTTCTGAGCCACTCGCTCTGGCAGGAACTTGGGGCGGATCCGGCGATCGTCGGTCGTCAACTGCGCCTCGGCGGCGTCAACCGCATGGTCGTGGGCGTAATGCCGAAAAGTTTTTGGTATCCGAGTCCGACAACGCGAGTGTGGAATTCGACTCCGCTCGATCGACAGAGCAGGTCGGGACGCTACTCGCTCGTCGGCCGGGTTGCTGATGGAGGTTCGATCGCGCACATGGATGGCCCGCTACGCGCGATTACCGATGCGCTCGGCCGCCAATACCGCTATCCGCCGCAATGGGACAAGACGAAGTCCCCGTTCATCACTCCGGTGCGCGAATACCTCGTCGGCAACGTGAGTCCGAGCGTGAAAGCGACGCTTGCGGCGATGGCCGTGATTCTGTTCATCGCGTGTGCAAACGTTGCGGCGCTGATGCTCGGCCAGGTGGATGCGCGCGCAACCGAGATGGCCGTTCGCTCGGCGCTCGGCGCCAATCGCCAACGGCTCGTGCAGCAGCTCGCGTTCGAGTCGATCGCGATCGGGATCCTTGCCGGTCTCGCGGGCACGGTGCTCGCCTACAGCGGCTTCGCGGTGCTGGTGCAGTCACTTCCGCTCGGCGACCTGAGTGAGAACGCGCATCTGGATTGGACCGTGTTCTGGGCGTCGATGTTCGCCGCGCTTGCAGCCGCGGCAATCGTCGCGCTCGTGCCTGGGATGGCGTTGTGGCGCGGGAGCAGTTTGCAGGTGACGATGGCCACCACGCGCACCGGTGGAGTAGCGGCCCGAGGCGGCCGTCTCGAGGCCAGCCTGGTCGTCGCGCAGATGGCGCTCGCGGTTCTGCTGGCTGCCGGGGCCGGGCTGTTGATTCGAAGCGTCGCAAATCTGCGCGCCATCGATCCCGGAATCGATACGCGCAATGTGGTCGCGATCGATGCGGCAATGCCAACCCGTCTCACGCTCGAAGAGCAACGTCGCGCGGTGCTCGACATGGTGCGAACACTGCAGGCGCTTCCGGGTGTGAAGTCCGCCGGCCTCACCCAGAAGTTGCCGTTGCGCGGATCGGGCTATAACTTTGGCATCGCCATCCGGAGCAAACCTGAGGCTGGCGGCACGACGGCATTTCGTATCGTCAGCCGCGACTACTTCACAACCCTCGGTATGCCCATCGCCAAGGGCCGCAATTTCGAAACACAGGATCGTCAGGGCAGCGATCGCGTCGTCGTCGTCAACCAGGCCCTCGTCGCCAAGTACTTTCCGAACGAGGACCCGATCGGTCAGGTGCTTCAGACGTTCGACCAGAGCGGCGAGCGCATCATCGGCGTCGTCGCCAACGGCGCTGAAGCCAATCTCACCGACGCACCCGTGCCCGCTCGCTACATGCTCTACGATCAGCTTCCGGTCGCGATCGGGAATCAGGTCACGTTCGTGCTGAAGGCCGATGCTCCGACGAGCGTACCCGCCGTACTCGAGAACGCCCGATCGACGATTCAGCGGACCGGTTCGCAGCTCGCCGTGCAGAAGTCAATGACGATGAAGGGTGTGTTTGATCTCGCGCTCGGACCAACCGGGCAGATTGTCACGTTGCTGACGCTGCTTGCCGGACTCGCGCTGCTGCTCGGCGCGGTTGGCGTGTACGGCGTGATGACACACTACGTGACGCGGCGTTCACGTGATTATGGAATCTGCATCGCCCTCGGCCAGATGCCGTCCGGCGTCGTGCGTCAGGTTGTCGGGCGAGGCGCCGCGCTCGTCGCCGTGGGTGGCACGATTGGGATCGCGGCTGCGATTGCTGCGACGAAGGTGCTGTCGACGCTCCTGTTTGGCGTGACCGCTACAGATCCAATCTCGCTGGCGTCCGCGATCGTCGTTCTGCTTGCAGTTGGAACGCTTGCCGCGTTCGTGCCGGCACGCCGCGCCAGCCTCACCGATCCAGCGGTGGTTCTGCGGCAGTGAGATAGATGCTAGAACGAGTTGCCGTCGGTTCAAACGTTGAACGGACTCGACAGAGACAATGACAAAGCGTGAACTGAAGCCACAACTGCTTGGCTCCCTCGAGGAGCAAGTGATGCTGGCGGTCGTTCGCACCACCGCCAACGCGTACGGAATGAACGTGCGTCGCGAGCTCGAGACCGTCACGGGCCGATCGATTACGATCGGCTCCGTTTATGCCACGCTCGATCGCCTCGAGGCGAAAGGGCTGGTCGAGTCGTGGCGCTCACCAACGGTCGACGCGAGCGTCTCTCGTCGCCTGTTCACAGTGACCTCGGCCGGCGCGCGATCACTGGCACTCACACGTGAGACGCGCGAACGATTGTGGAGTGGCGTCACGCTGCGCGCGCTCGGACTCAGTTGATGGTCCCCATCCTGAGCTGCGCCGTCTTCGACAGGCGCTCCGCTGCCGCTACGAAATTCGCATACTCCTCATCGTCCAGCAGTGATCTCATCGCTTTGTAGAGACCAGTGTTGGCCGCGCCTTTGACGTGGGGAGCCGGCTTGTTAGCGCTGAGTATGGCAAGCGCTTGTTGGCGCTTGGCGGACGAGAGTTTCAAATCGCTGATGACGCCTGGCAAGCCCTCGGACGGCTGCGGGCGAAAAGAAATGCGGGTGCGCTCGGACGATGCCGCATTGACGAGCGCGTGAATCTCCTCGAAATCAAGAGCCCCATTCCCATTCCTGTCGCCGCGCGCGATGAGTCCCTGCATTCGTTCCGGCAGCTCGTCGCGCGATAGCCGAAGGTCCTTGTCCGCATCGAAAGACAGGAGCCGTTCCCGCACGGCCAGAGGCGACCTCGCTGTCCCCGGAGGCGGAGGGGGCGGCGTCGTCGTAATGACCACTGCCGGATGGATGCCTTCGGGCGCCTGTGCAGCGGCACGACCAATCATCATCAGTATGGCTCCGGCGATCAGAATGGCGCACGTCACAGTTCTCACGACGTCCTCGCTATTTCACAAACGGGTTCGAGAATTTGGGGTCGGTCAACAATGTCCGGTCCGTCAGCGTGTTGAGGAAGGCAATCAGTGCCGCCCTCTCGGATGTCGTGAACTTCAACGGGCCCACGGGAATCATGTAGCCGAGGTTTGGATCCAGGATCGCGTTCTCGCTGTAGTGATCGATCAGTGTGTCCAGTGTCGCGAAGCGGCCGTCATGACCATATGGCGCCGTGACCTGGACGTTGCGAAGCGATGGCGACTTGAACGAGCCGAGGTCGGCGGGGCGGAGCGTCACGTCGCCGACGCCGCCGTCCGCTCTCGGATCGTTGTCTCGCAATCCGGTATTGGCAGGCGTCGGCACGAAGAAGTGCTCGTTGCCATCTTTCATGTGGCAATTGCTGCAGTTCCGCATGAAGAGCGCCTTGCCGCGGTTCTCCTGCAGGGTGTAATTGTCGAAGTCGTCGTGCGCCGACTGTGCGCGGGCGCGTCCCTCGTCGTACCGCGACTGGTAGGACACGATCGATCGGACGAACTGTGCGAGCGCTCTGCCGATTCGCTGTTCAGTAATCTCGCGATCGCCAAAGGCTCGCGCGAAGAGTGCGGGATACGTCGCATCGCGCGCGAGCGTGTCGACGACGATCTTCAGATCCTGTCCCATCTCGAGCCGGTTTTGGATCGGACGCAGGACCATCTCCTCGAGGTTGCCGGCCCGTTCATCCCAGAAGAATCGCGCACGTTCGTAGTAGCGCAGATTGACCAGCGGCATCGCGCGGCGATCCGTCAGCCCGCCATGAAATCCCTTGCTGGATGGCTTCGTGTCGGCAAACGCGTGCGCCTGCACATGACATGACCCGCACGATGTCGTGTTGTTCGCCGACAAACGCGTGTCATAGAAGAGCACGCGTCCCAGCGCCGCGCCACCGTCCGTCAACGGATTATCGGCCGGCGTGTTGTCGTGATTTCCGGCAGGTTGCTTGAAATGTGCGGGCAGCTCGACGTTCGCGTAGCGATAGGGCGTGGCAGGAAGCTTGAGGGTGCTCTTCGCCGCTGGCCGCGATGACGACAGCGCCGCTGCGTCCAGGATGAACACCAGTACCAACAGGGGGCCAAAGACGATGCGAGTCATTGCGGCCTCCACGATGTCGTAACGGAAACTTAGACACCGAAAAGTTCAAATTGGTTTGGGATGAGTTTGCGAGGCGCCGCATTTGCAGCGTGAGGCCTTCGCAGGCGCCTTGTAGGCTGAGATTTCCGTACATTCCCGACGGGATTCCGTGAAGTGGTGCGCCGGCAGGAAGGTGTGCGCTGTGAGGAGACTCGTAGTCACTCCAGTCGGCAGCATTGTCGTCCTCGATTTCGAAGGCGACTTCTTCCGCCATCTCCTTCACTTCATCGTGACGCCGAGGCCCGGCTGCGATCCCTGCACGCCTCGGCAGGTGTGGGATCCCAGTTTTCGCACCGACGGGGAGATCGACCTAGGATCTGGCAACGCGCAGTTCGGAACGGTAAGTCATTCCGACGTCGAGGCTCTTTGGCGCACTAAACTTCGCCGCAGCACCTCAGCGGTTCGAACCGCCGGCAAACGAGTTCTTCTTCATGCGGGCACCGTTCACGTTTAACGGAGAGATCCGCGGCGTCGCGGTGGGCCAGGAGGTCTTCGCTGCCGAATTCCTGGGGACCGGCATGGCGTTTCGCGTCTTCGATCCAATCGACGGAGGAAAATGGGTCGGAGGGGAGAACCAGTTCCAGTACCGGCTCGCGGATTCGTCACAGCCCGTTCCGGAGCCGGCGACGCTGCTGCTTTGCGGCACCGGTGCCGCAATCGCGGCAGCGAAGGGCTGCCGACGGGCGAGACGGTGTTAATGAACACATGCACACACTGATTTCTTTCACCAGATGCGCTTGTGCTTATCAGTGTTGGTTGTTCGCGTGTGGCATGAGCGCCAAACCTAAGGAGACGCAATGGCGTTGGCGATTGGACGGCACGTCGGAATGTTGCTGCTGGGCATCTATCTGATTCTCGTCGGCCTGTCCGGACTCGTTGCACTACCGATTGGGCCGGTCCTGCCCATACTGGCGCTGCTCGCAGGCGTCCTTATTCTCGCGGGACGATGATCACAATGGCGATGAGGTGCCGACGAACGAGCTTACGAGGCGGCGGTCTGCGATAATGAAGCACCGTGACATCAGAAGAACAGGGCCAGCGGTTTGACGAGAACGCCGCACTGACTGAGCTCGAACGGCTGCGGGAATCGATCCAGGCTGCGCGACGGGCGCGGCAGCGGTCATCCGAGGAGTTCGAAGCATTCATCAAGAGCTTCCGCACGCCCGCATCCACACCGATCTCCGAACGCTCGACTCCGACATCACGCGTCTCCGAGGCGCCAGAGCAGGCGTCGTCCGAATCGATCGATCGGTCGCTTCATTCTCCCGAGCCGTTGCCCGCGCCACTCCCGGTCCAGTCCAACACTGACTCGATCGTCGATACGCCGGCGTTTCCGCCTTCGCAAGTAGCACAGCGGTACCGGCTCAGTATTCGATCGCTTGGCATCCTCGCGATCATCGCGGTGATTGCACTTGGCCTCTTATCAACGCGTTGGCGAAGAGGAGTGCCGCCACCGATACGCGCTAATGCAGTGCGGAACAACGCAGCCGTGACACCGAACGCCGGAGTTTCACCTCCGGCGCAATCGGCAGCAGCGCGTCCAGCTGCTGGTGGTGTCGCGATCGAACTGCGAGTCATCCGACCGGTCTGGATGCGCGTTGTCGTCGACGGTCGGAAGGACGTCGAGGGCACGGTCCAGGCAGGGGAGCCATTGCACTTCAGAGCCGATCACTCGATCGTGGTCCGCGTTGGCAACGGCGGCGACGTCCTCGTGAAGACGGGGGAACGCGAAGAATCGTTCGGCGACACGGGCCAGCCGCGCACGCGCACGTTCTCGAAACCTTGACCGATTAGTGGCCGCACCAACGCACCCAGGGCGAACATGGCGCTCGCGCGTAGAACGAATGAGGTTTGCCCCGTGAAAAGCCAGGCGACAACAAAGGCGCGTGTGATCATAACGTGTCCCACTTCGGGAAGCCACGCGCACCGTTCGAGAGAGGGCGCTTCACGGTTTGTTGACTGTGATTTCTTCGGCGTTCCGTTCAACTGCTACGAGACGTCCTGCCAGCGATAGTACTTGTGCGTCGCAAGAGCGAGCAGGGGCTGATCGTCGGGCGTATCTCCGTAAGCGTAAACGGCTTCGTACTGCGAGAGCGAGTACTGCGCGAGCACGCGCCGGACTTTCTCGTCCGCGCTGCAGTCGCCACCGACGCATTTGCCCGTTAGTATTCCATCTCGTTCTTCGAGCGTCGTGCAGATCGCCGCGATGTGACGGTCTTCGCACCATGGATCGAGATAGACGTTCAAAGATGCCGAGACGACAACAACACGATCGCCTTGAGACTGATGCCAGGCCAGTCTCTCGGCTGCGCATGGACGTACGAGCGCCGGAAGTGTCTCGCGCGCGTATCGACGTCCCAGTCCGCGCACCTCTCGGGCCGACTCGCCACTCAACCCAACGCGGATGGCCGATTCACGCATGCCTCCAACCGGCAGCATTCCGCACTTGTATTTGGTGTAGGCAGGGATGAGTACGAATCGGCCGAACGTTTGCCGCACCGGCCTGACCGCGAGCCGCATGAACGGCGTCCACGTATCACCAAATGTGATGGTTCCATCAAAATCAAACAGCGCCAGATTCACCGGTTCATTCTATTCATCGGCAAGGTCGTCGAGCGCGCCGGGATGAAACGTTTGTGGCAGCGCGACGTGGGCGGGCCTCATAACGCTGATCTCCTGAACGGTGCTCTTAGCTCGCGCGCCGCGAGCGCTCAGCTTTCTAACCTGGCCCTCTTCTCCTGGCTACTTGCTAACGTTCGTCCTGGGTATCGGACCTGGGGGTGGAAGGGATTCCCGCGCCAACGAACATCGTGGTTCACCCGAGATGCGGCTATTTGGTCATACCCGGGGCTGGTTGGAGGAGCGCGTCAGCAATCTCGCTCGCTGCGCCAGGCCGTCCCAGTTGGCGCGCCCGTTCCTGCAACGTCGACAGCCGTGCAGGATCGTCGAGAAGGCGATCGATCTTCCATGCGATGACGGGCAGGTTGTTACAGCGAATCGCGGCGCCCTGCTCCAGCAGGTGATCCGCGTTGCGCTCCTCCTGACCGGGGATCGGGTTGACGACGACAACCGGGAGGCCGCGCGCGAGAGCCTCGGACGTTGTCAGACCGCCGGGCTTCCCGATCAGCAGGTCGGCCGCCGCCATCAGTTCGTGCATCTCTGAAGTGAATCCGATCACTTCGATCGCGACGTTGCTGCGGCCGGATGCTGTGGCCACTTTCTCGACGCGGCGTTTGAGATCCTCGCTGCGTCCGCAGATTACGACGACTTGAGCCGGGTGTGTCAGCTGCCGCATGCTGCTGACGATATGTTCGACCGGGCCGACGCCGAAGCCTCCGGCGGCAATCAGGATCGTCGTGCGATCCGCCTCCAGCCCGTGCTTCCGCCGCATCGCCTGCTTGTCGAGCGGTGCGCCGAACCGTGAATCGATCGGAATGCCGGAAACCGTGATTCTCTCGGCGGGAATTCCCAGACGCGCGAGGTGTACGCGCGTTTCCTCCAGCGCCACGAAGTAACGATCGACGTGGCGATAGAGCCACATCCCATGAACATCGAGGTCAGTGACGACTACCGCCAGGCGCGCACGAAGGCGCCGGCGGCCCTTGAGCCAGGAGACGATTTCGGCTGGCAGGAAGTGCGTGCATACCGCCCAGACCGGATCGTAGTCCTTGATCATCTCGACGAACGGTCTGGTATTGAGCTGATCCCACGCGAGGCGCCGGCGCTCGTACTTCCATGGTTTGTCCAGGTGATCGTAGAGCAACCCCAGCGCCTGGGGCGCGTGGTTCACCATGTCGATATAGGCCTTCTGATACAGGCGCCGGAACACCTTCGTGGTGTGGTCCAGCGCATCGACGTGGCGAACGTCGCAGGTGTGTTTCGCACAAACGGCTTGTTCGATGGCCTGCGCGGCGCGAAGGTGGCCAGCGCCCGCTGACGCAGAAAGAATCAGGATTCGTGAAGGCTGGTCCATGCTAATGAAGTTTGCGGCTTCGTCGATATTATCGGATTGAAGGCACGGTCACAGGCTGATTGCACTCTGGCCATTGAAAATGATCCAACCAACGTCGGACGACGAGAGTCGAAACCCACGTGGCGTGGCACCCGCTGACCCTCCTGCGGATCATCTTTGCCGTCCTCGTGGTCGGGATGGTCATCGTCGGGTTGACGACGGGGGCACGCCCGCAAACGCCTCGCCAGTGGACGTTCGTGTGGGTCGTGCTGGCGTTCCTGGCGTGGGCCCTGTTGGGGTTCGGCTGGCTGCGCGCGTAGCGTTTGTCGCGCCCTGGTCATCCATCATGTCGCGCCGCGAGTTCGATGGCTTGCAGAATGCGGTGCGTCATCCTGGTGGTGTGACTCACGAGCATGTACACACCGCCGAAGACTGTCATTGCGAGCGCGAACGTGGCCAGAATCACGAGCATTTTCTCCGTCACGTGTTCTGCGCAGAAAACAAAAACCAGCCGCGCAATTTGTGAAATCGCGGTGTGATTCCCATCGTCACCGGACATCGTCCAGGATCTCAGCATCGCGAAGCTGGTCTGACCATCGCTTCTCTTTCCTCAAGTATCGGAACGCACTGCGGCTGGCGATGCGGAACAGCCAGGGCCGAAACAGGTCGGCACGTCTCAGCCACCCGATCTTTTCGCAGACGACGATGAGGACCTCCTGAGAAATATCGTCGACGTGTTCTGGCCCGACCAGGTGTCCCAGGTATCGGTGCAGCGGCGGCAATGCGCTACGCAACAAACTTTCGAGTGCGTCCCGGTGGTGTCCCTGGACCAGTAACACCCAGCGACTTCATTGTCTGGCGTTGGCATTGGCTCGTCACTTTAGTAGAGGCGTTCGCGAAGATCACGTCAGGTCGTACACTGACCTGTATGCGGCAGGTGGGGCTCGTCGTTCTTTTCGCCATCGCGACCGGGTGCCAGTTTTCTGAGAATCGATATCTGGCCCGAACGGTAAGGGCGGAGGAACTCGTGGGAAGCTGGCAAGCCACCGAGTTTGCGATCAAGAGCCTGCGCGACGTCGGCGTTACGGATCATCTCGCCGTGCACGAGCACACGCTCGCACTCAGGGCCGACGGTTCTTGTTCAATCAGGACAATCATGAACGTGCCGATTGATGGCGCAGTTGACTACCGTACCTCCGACCGGCTCGCCTTACTACTTCGACGAGGAAGACGGCCGCCTGCTTCTATGGCAGTACGCTACGGACCCGGATGCTTGGCGTTACATGGAATTCGAGAGGCTGCGCGTCACGTGGTACGTCACATCGACTGGCTCGCCGCGATACACCGCAGGCTCGAACTTCTGCTGTGCGATTGCTTGGCGGGCCGCACGAGTGAACTCGTTGGCCGGGCCCCTAAGCAGCTTTATGTGATGCACGCTGCCGTGTTTCTCGATAACACCTTCGAAAACTGCGACGCCCAGCTCATAACACTGATTCGGTTCACCTGGCCAACCGAGATTGCACACCGAGCGGCGGGACTACCTCGCGATACCCTTCTAGCAATCTATCCTCACACGCACCGGTTTTGATCCTTCCTTTTCGAACCATCGAACCCCCTCGGCAACAAGATCGAATACGAGGGAACACGGATGGCGCTCAGGTACCGGAGCGGCGACTGTCATCTGGATGGTCTCGCCGGGCGCAACGGATTTGGGCAACTCGCTGCGAAAGTAATCCAGATTCAGCAGCGCTTCGTGTTCATCGTAGAGGTGACACGCGAGGCGGACGAGTCCGAAAATCTCTCGTCCCTCAGTAAGCCAGTGTGCCGCCCCGGTGTTTGTGATCGTGAACGTCAGCGTCACCGGATCGCCGTCCGGGGATGACACGGTCTTCGGGTGAACGCTCATTCGGTGGGCGAGCCCGGCAGGGCCGCGGCTATCGAGTCGAAGCTCTCCCTTGTGAAGGAAGAACACGGTCCGGTTCAGCATCGTATCGTGCATCCGTTGCCATGCGGCGGACCGCACCTCCAGGCTTGCGGCGGAACTGTCGAACAGCGCGTTGTACTGTTCGAGGCTGATAGACAAGTCGTTCATCGCCCGCACCTGCACGTGGGTGAAGCCGGCGGGCTCGCCCAGCGAAAAGATCTCGTTCAAGTCGATGTCGTTCTCGAGCACGCGGTGATTCCGCATGTCGTACTGCGATTGTGGCGCGCGCGAATGGTAGCGGCCGGGTTCGCTGAATCCGGCGATTCCCCCGGGCCGCAGCACGCGTCCGAGCTCGCGCAGCACTTCTGCCTGGTTCGGCACGTGATGAAACGCGTCAAAACAGATGATCCTGTCTACCGATTCGTCTGCAAGTTCCAGCCGGTGGCCATCAAAGTGGAGGAACTGCGGCGAGAGAAGCTCGCGCGTTAGCGGAGGATGCTCGGCGAAGAAGCGGCGGCCAATCGCGAGCGCAGCCGCCGACGGATCGCAGCAGATCACGGCGCAGTTCAATTGCGCGATCAGCCGAGACAGCCAGCACGTCCCAGCGCCGAAGTCGAGGACGGTCATCGCCTTGCCGAGGTGCAGCCCGGCGAAGAGCGCGCCCAGGTTTTCGAGCATCTCCGGTGTTTCGTTGACCGACTGGAACGGCTTGCGCAGTGTCAGATCCGGATCGTCCATCACGCGGTAGTACTCGTCGGCAGTCTCGTTCAGTGCCTCCACCGAGTAGCGACGCATCACCTCCTTGGGATCGATGAGCGAAGCGTCCGCGGCGGCGGCCTGGTCGCTCACCCGGTTGGCGCCGCCTCGCTGGATTCTGTCCGCGCGTTCCGGAGAATCGAGAAGACTCTGGATCAACTCGTCAAGCGTCAGACCCTCGCGGACGTGTTGCGTGTACGCAGAGAGGCCGGCGGGATCCGCCTCACGCTTCAGAATGAGGCGATAGGCGAGCATCACATCGGCGACCGTGGCCTTTTCCTGCGGACGCACGTGATCTGTTGCCGCGGCGGACCGTTTGGCTTGCGTCTTAAAAAACTTCATCGCTGTTAGACGAATCCGTAAAGACGGACGCGAGAACACCCATCATAGTCTGAGGCACTTGAGGGCTGGTACGACCGCGAATTATGCGATACGTTGTAGCCATGCTTCCAGCAACACTGCGGCGAGTGCGTCCCTTCTTGCTTGTTGCCGCTGCAACTCTCGCGATTGTGGATCTCGCCGCAATCATCCTGTTGGTTTCTGGCGCTCAGAGAATGGTGTGGGTCGGCTTCCGAGTAATTCGTCCGCGTGACGTTGTCGGCGCCGCTCAGGTGGCCACCGGGTTATGTGGAATCGTCATGGTCTTGGGTTGGGACCGTCGAGCAATCAGGTATGCCGCCCTTGTCACTCTTGCCGGAGTGGGTCTCCTCGCGATGGCGAATGCCGCGGCGAGCTCGAGACGAGCCTTTCCGATAGGCGATTTCGCACTCATCGAAAGCTACACGCTGCTGGCGACGCAGAGAAAACTCGTCGTTGGTCCATACTCCCGTTATGGGTGGCATCACCCTGGACCGCTGTACTTCTGGCTTGCGGCTCCTTTCTACGCGCTGGCGAAATTCAAGACGTCCGGCATTCATATCGCCGTTCAGTGCATAAATGCCTCATCGCTGCTCGTCGCCGCCTGGATCGCTGCGCGCTTCGCATCGCCCGCTCTGATCGCCGCAGTGTTCGTTGCCATCGTCGGGTATCTCTGGCGAGCGTGGCACATATTCGTGAGCATGTGGAACCCGCATGTTCCTGTTCTTCCGACGATCGCACTGACATTCGTCTGTGCGGCAATTGCATGCGGCGAAGTTGCGTTGATTCCGCTGGCGGCTTTTCTCGCGAGCTTCGTCGCCCAAACCTCTATCGGCCTGTTGCCCTGTGCGGCCGGGTTATGCGTGATCGCTCTTTTGTCTGCCGCAGCAAAGTCCCATCTCGCGGGCGGTGTGTGGATCGATGCCCCGCACCAGGAGGGCCGTCAATCTGACCACCTGGTTAAGGGTCGCCGTTTCGACGCGGCGTTTGCGGGCGTTGTCTTGGCGGCGCTGACCATTGCGTTTTGGTCGGTCACCAGGGTCGAGGGGCTGATCCCGGCATATGGGATCGTATGGATAACGGCGGTCGGACTGCTTGCTACTGCAACGCTGTGTGTCGCCTGCATTCGCCTGTTCACCTGGCGCCTGGCGTGGTGCCGTCGTCCGACGTGGGCGACGACGGTGATTTGCAGCATCTTTCTCGTCGCCTACGGCACGATCATCTGGCAGATCCCAGCTGGCCCTCCTGAGAGACTGACACGGCAGGAGAGACAAGTGAGCGCACTATTCGACAATCTGCGAGAGTACTGTGAGAGGTCGGGCATACATAGGCCGCTCCTCCGAGTCGGACAGGATATGTGGGCGATCGCCGCCGGTCTCGGCTTGCAGCTTCAACTTGCGAATCGCGACTTCGCAGTGAGCGGACCGCGCTGTTCCTGTTCACGAATGCCTTCGCGGCAAACGGCACTGAGGATGCCGTGATAACTATTGCACCGGAATCTCTTCACCGGGAATTCGTGGCCCGCCCGGACAACATCGTCGTCGCATCGGTCGATTCGGTGTACTTGGACGCCGTTTCAATCCCGCCGTACAACAATCGATGACGGCAAAGAGTGCCGTCGAGCGGTGTCAGGCGGTGAATCGTGAATTCGTGCGTGAGAGAAGTACGACACCGCGAGTCGTTCACGATTCACTGCCTGACACCCAAATGGTCACTTCCGGGCTTTCACGATTCACTGCCTGACACCCAGGGCAGAGCCGATCTGGTCTGGGACGATGACGCGAAAGCCTGCCTTCGTGAGCGCATCGATGATTGACGTGAAGTAGAAGCCGCCGAAGTTGTTGCCATACACCGCAGCGCTCGTTCAAAACGCGCACGATTTCGGCATCGAACGCGCTCGTCTACGTCGTTCACATCTGATTGAAGGGGAGGCGAGACATGCAATTCACCAGAGCCACAGTGTCGGCGGCGGTGTTGGCGATCGCACTGCTCACTGCGTGCGTGCCGGCTTCGGCCGATACCCTGGTGTGGAACGGCCCGATGATCGAGTTTACGAAGCCGGACCATGCGGACTGGACGCTCCCCGTCAATCAGGATCGGCTGACGGACAACGTCTGGTTGACGCGCGCGGAAATCATGCCCTTGTTCAATATCGCGGTCGAGCGGTCCTATATGGCAGGCTCACCGGCCGATACCGAATGGGCCTTCGGCCCAACCCAAGCGGACAACCCGGGCCCAATCACCGCGAGCAATTACGCCAATCTCGTATTTGGGTCGTTTGTCGTCTCATTGGACCAACAAATCGGCCGCAACGCCGTATCGTACGGTCCCGGCGTGCTGCACCTGATTTCCGACGATATCTATCTCGACATCAGGTTCACGTCCTGGACCCGCGCGAACTCAGAAGAGCTAGGTGGCGGCTTCAGCTACATCAGGTCGACGCCGCAATTGGTGGCCCTTCTCTGACCAGATTCAACCGCCCAAGGCCTACCCGTTCGGGTTCGGCGATGAAGGGCAAGGACAGATCAACGACGTAGGGTCGGCGGCGCTTTGGAGTGGGAGTTTTCCCCTGACGCAAGGGGCACTCACGGTTACGCCGTCGGGAAGTGCCACGGTCACGCCTGAACCAGGAACTCTCACGTTGTGGCTGCTCGGCATCAGTGCGATCGGAGTTCGGCGCTGGTCGAAACGGATAGCCCTCACTCCGTCCTGAGCGCCAGCACCGGATCAACGCGCGAGGCGCGACGGGCGGGAATAAATGCTGCCGCGACAGCGACGACAAAGAGCAGAATCGTCACGCCGACGAACGTCAGCGGGTCTTGCGGCTTCACTTCGTAGAGGAGACTTCGCAGGATGCCTGATGTGACAAGTGCACCGATCAGACCGAGGCCGAGACCAATCGCGACCGTTCGCAGACTCTGCGCGACCACGAGACGCTGAATGCCCGCTGGCTCGGCGCCGAGCGCAATACGAACGCCGATTTCATTGGTGCGTTGCGTCACGAAGTACGCCACGACGCCGTAGAGACCGACAGCAGCCAGAATTAATGCCAAAACGGCGAACCCTCCGAGGACGAATACGGAGAATCGGTCACGCGTCAACGAACCCGCGACGACGTCGTCCAGGAGTCGCGCGGCTGATATCGGTTGCGCGTTGTCGATCGCGCGGACTTCCTGGCGCACTGTCTCCGCGAACCGGCGAGGCTCTGCCGGCACGCGCAGCAGCAGATGAAACGCGGGCCGCGGCTGCTGCGTGAAAGGCTCGTACACCTGCGGAGGCGTCGGCGTTCTCAGGCTTTCTTGCTTGATGTCACCGACGACCCCGACGATCTCCCGCATGTAGGTGTTCCCGGAGATGTCCAGCCGCTTGCCGATCGGATCCTCGTCAGGAAAAGAACGGCGCGCCATCGTCTCGTTGATGATCACCACCGGCGGGCTCGTCACCGTGTCCTGCTCGATGAACAATCGTCCGCGGATTAACGGGATCTGCAGCACACGCAGATAGCCAGGTGTCACACGGAAATAGTTGGCATTGGTCGAGAACAGCGGCGATTCGGGGGTTCGCCCATCGAAGCGGATTCCGACATCGGTCACGCCCGCCAGTGGAAAGGCGGTCGAGATTCCTACCGCTTCGACTCCGGAGCTGACCTTCAACCGCGCGAGCAGCCGCTCAGCGAACTGGACCTGTTGAACCGGCTCCCGATAGATCGTCGCTGGAAGGTTGATTGTCACCGCAAGCACATTCCGCGGATTGAACCCGAGAGGTACGTCGAGCAATCGCCAGAGGCTTCGAAGAAACAACCCGGCGCCAACCAGCAGCATGACTGCTAGTGCCATTTCCGCGATGATGAGGGTGTGACGGAGGCGAGTCGACTCTGCTGCGCCGACCACGCGACCGCCTGCTTTCAACGCGTCGTGCAAGTCCGGCCGGGACAGACGGAGCGCCGGAAACAACCCGAAGAGCAGGCTTGTTCCGATAGACACGACGATTGTGAACACCAACGCCCGGGCATCGAGTGATGTCTCTTCGAGTCGATGGATCTCTGGCAATGGCCAGGTGCGAACCAGGGTGATTGCGCCGAGCCCAAGGGCGAGACCGAGCGCGCCGCCGAGCAACGAGAGCAGCGCGGTTTCGGTGAGGAGCTGTTGCGCGATTCGGCCGCGGGTCGCGCCAAGCGACGTTCGCACCGACATCTCTCGTTCTCGCGACGCACCGCGAGCGAGCAGCAGATTTGCGACGTTCACACAGGCGATCAGCAAAAGACATCCCGCCGCGGCAAACAGCACGCCGAGCGCGAGGCGAACATCCCCGACATAGTGGTCCTCGAACGAAACCACCTGCCCGGTCCAAGTGGCAGGGTGTAGTCTGGGCATGAGCACGTCCATCTCCGCCTGCGCCTGCTGTCGCGTGACGCCCGGCTTCAAGCGACCGACGGCCCAGATGACGTGGTTGTTACGCTCCTTCAGATCGGCCGGCGTAAACCCCATCGGCATCCAGATCTCGGCCTCGCCCGGGAATCGGAACGCAGGCGGCATCACACCGATAACCGTGAACGGCAAGCCGTTCATGCGGACAATCCGTCCAATCACGGCTGGATCAGCTGCGAAGTGACGCTGCCAGAGGCGGTGCCCCAAGAGGACGGCTTGATTCTGCGCGGGCGCATCTTCGTCGACTCTGAAACTGCGACCGAGAATGGGGGAGACGCCAAGCAACTCGGGCAGGTTGGCCGTGACACGGACGCCGGCAATTCGGTCTGGCACATCACCGTCGCTCAGATTAAAGAAGAGAAACCTGAATGCCGCGATGTCACTGTACGACTGGCATTCCTTTTTCCAATCCATGAAGTCCAGTGGCGAGGCTTCGAACCGCGGGAAGCGAGGCAGCCATTTCTCCTCGAGCATCATCAGACGATCGGGATCACGGAACGGCAGTGGCCGGAGAAGCACGCTGTTCACGATGCTGAACATGGCCGTCGTCGCGCCAATACCCAGCGCGAGGACGGTCAGCGTGACGACGGAGAAAGCAGGATGCTTTCGCAGCAGGCGAGTTGCGAACCGAATGTCTTCTCGCAGCCGGTCGAGCCAAAGGCGATTCCAGACGGCGCGTGTATCCTCCTTCGCAAGCGTCGCATTGCCGAACAGGCGGTGTGCCGCCTGGCGCGCTTCCTGGGATGACAGTCCGCTTTCGCGAAACGCCTCCGCTTCGAGTGCAAGGTGTGCCTGGATCTCTTCATCGAGTTCGTCGTCCCGTCGCGGTTGCGAGTTCCACGGCCACCATTTGATGCGTGAACGACGCGGTCGCATGTCATCGTCCCCTGACTGGCCGCATGATGCGGGCGATGGCGTTGGCCAGTTGCTTCCATTTGGTTTCTTCGCGCACGAGTTGCTTTCGACCCGCCGGCGTCAGACAGTAGTAGCGGAGCCGGCGATTATGATCGCTCGACATCTCCCAGTTCGACGCGAGCCAGCCATTGCGTTCCATGCGATGCAGCGCCGGATACAGCGATCCATGCTCGATCTGCAGGACGTCATCGGTCGTCCGCTGAATGTGGCGAGCGATTTCGCGGCCATGATTCGGACCGAACAAGAGGGTCCTGAGAATCAACATGTCAAGTGTCCCCTGAAGGAGAGGGACGCGATTTGCAGGTTTTGGCATGGCAATAGAAGAGTGTCTACTATCGAATAGAAGACACTCTACTATCACGAATTCTCTCTCGTCAATGCAGCTGCGAGACGACGAGCAAGACGGCCGCCTTCTTCTGTGGCAACAGGCGACCGATCCAGATGCCTGGCGTTACATGGAATTCGAGAAGCGCGGGCCGTAGAGACGGAGTTGCCGCCCGCCGCGAATAGTGCTGCTTCGACTCTCGCTCAAACCAGTTGTCATTACGGTACGGATTCACTGAGAACCGCAGCTGAGTAATCCCATCTCATAAAACGAAACCGTCTTGAATTTTTGGTTCACATCCGGAAACGCGTTCGCCAGTAATTCTGGAAGCTTGGCAAAGTAGCTCCGTGTCTCCTTCCACGTTACACCGTCTCCGAGCGTGACCACGAAATGGGCATATCCTTCTGAGTCCCGGTTCTTCGCGCCCGCCATACTCGCCCCGGGAAGCCATAACGTCTCTTCTGATGGCTGCAGGACCCCGTGGAATCCGGGGGGCGCGACGCCAACGATCGTCACACGGCGGCCGTTCACCTTTATTCTTCGTCCGACCACGTCCGGATCGAGATGGAACATGGACATCCACAGCTGATCGCTGATCACGGCTGTCGCCGGGTCGTCTTCGGGTATATCTTCGGCCACCGTGAATGTGCGCCCCATCTGTGGCTCGACTCCGAGCACGTCAAAGTAACGCCAACTCACGAACTGCACTCGAACCGTTCGCTCAGGTGCTGCATCGTACGACACACGCGCGTCCGCTGGTCGGAATCCCGCAAAGAGGCCTGGAAAGGTGTGATTCTGCATCTCGTGGTAGTTCAGGTGAGAAACGCTGCTCAATGTGAACGTTCCGGGGCTGCTTGAAAGTCCAGAAACGTACAGCGCCACTTCGGATTGATTGCGCGAATAGGAACGGGCGGAAGTGCAATATCGCTGTGCCTCTGCCGGCGATACCGAGCCCGCGGTGATCGCCATCAGAACAGCCAGCATCAATTGCCGCTTCATTTGACCGCGTGCGGCATTCATTTTTCCACGACCTTGAGGCTCTGACGGCACCAGCACATCGGATGCCGTTTAGATCCCAAGCCCAGGCGCGAAAACGTTCGTCTCCTTGCGGGGAAAGTCCGGCTGGCGGGAGACATCCTTCATCTGTGTCGGTCGCACAGCGACTATTGGACGCGTGACATGAACCAAATGATGGTACGGTTTCTTGTCGCAGCGTCTCAGAGGGGGATTGGCCGTATGTGAACCGCTCTGCTCGCGATCATTTGAGGAATCCGCGAAGACGATCCAATTCCAGATCGAGTTCTCTTTTGAACGCGTGCCCGCGCGGCCGCTGTCCGTCGACATATCCGCTGTCGGCATGGAGCATGGCGTTGAGCGATGAGACATTCGCCCACCCGATCACGCGATCGCCCCACAGCAGCGGCAGCGCGTAGTACCCGAATTTACGCCGCTTCACAGGCGTATACGCTTCAAAGCGATACGCCCATCCCCACAACAGCTCGAACCGGCGCCGGTCCCAGACGACGGGATCGAACGGCGCGAGCAATCGCACGGCTTGGGGCGCGGCGGCTGTCTCCGGTCTCTCGTCCGCAGGCCAATACCAGTCGACGCCGTCGACCGTCGCATGCGCGAGGCGCTGCTTCGCGCGCTCGAGCGCCGCGCGGAGGTCGCCTCGCCACTGCGGCACGGCATAACGAAGACGCGCAACGATGGCAGACAAGCTCGCAGCGGGAAGCGGCGCGTACTTGCGTACGACGGCATCAACGATGGCATCCAGCCGGCAAATGCGCTCCGCCCTGCCGGCCGGCGGCGCGACGGACTCCTGCAGCGCGTAGACACGAATGCCGGCGTCGCGCCGCACCACCCGCAACCGTCCGCCGTAATGCAGGAGATCGAGCAGATGCGTCGTCGCGTTCGATGACCCGCCCCAGTAGTTCGTGACGGTGCCATGCGCGAACTCGGCGTCGACGGCGCGCGGGTGCACTGCGCCTTGCGCGCCGACGAAGCGCAGGATCGCGTCGGCGCGTTTGCGTTGCAATCGCCCGAGTGACGCGGCGCCGACGCGTGGATGCATCAGCCGGTGCAGCGCGCGCGTCACAAAGCCGTAGTTGATGAAAACGTCCTCCTCGACGTCGAGCGCGGCGTAGTTCCGATCCAGATCGCCCGCATGATAGCCGGCGACGCGATGACGCAGCGTCAGGTCCTGCGCGCGCGCCGGCGCCCGGATGGGATCGGCCTGCACGAACCCGAGCCGGTCGAGCGCCGGGCCCAACTGCATGGGCGGAAACAGGCTGCGCGCAACGGCGAATCGCCGCAGCGCGGCGGCAGTCACCGGCATGGCAGCCTTTCGTTACAGCGGGACGCCATCAGTAACTTTGCATTGTAGTCAACCAATGGAGGTGGCACACCCGTCGCGCGGACGGTGGGTCATTACGTGGTGCGATCGGAATGTTCTCCGTCGTGAGATTTCAGTGTCGAATGTCAGGTTCGGACTCTCGAGAAACAACACGATCTACGAGACCGCACTTTGCTTCTGACTTGCGACGCTGCCGTCGTACGAGCCGCTCGTTGCTTTGCAGCGCCAGAACACGCGACAAGCACGGACGTCAACGCGGCCAGTGCTACGGGACTCTTAAGAGCTCTCCGCACGGTGATCTTAGAACGCAATGCTTACGTAGTAAGGCACGACCTTTTGCCAAATACTATTACCGTCCGCAACTAGGACATTTCGGGAGGTCGCCTGATGAAATTCATTGCAACACTGGTCGTGATCGTCGCTGGCTTGACCTCGGTGATGGGAGCTCAGACGTTCAAGCCGTCAGCGAATCCTGTGAGTGATAGCGTTCGTACGCTACTGGCTCGGGACTCGAAAAACCTCGTGGCATCTGCCGAGTTGATGCCGCCGGACAAGTACGGATACCGACCGACTCCGGCGCAGATGACGTTCGGAGACCTGATCGTGCATATCGTACAGACCAACGTTGCGTTGTGTTCGGCGATCTCAGGGGCGAAACCGATGCTCTCTCCCGAAGAGATGCGGAAGCTTTCCGGTACGGATGGGAAAGATAATCTCGTCCAGAGCATCAAGCAGTCGTTCGACTACTGCACGGAGAGTCTCTCGAAGATCACGGATGCGCAGCTTGGGGAGGAAGGGACGATGTTCGGACGGCCCAGCGGACAATCGCGCGCGATGATGATGGTGACGATAGCGGCCGACTGGGCGGATCATTACGGAACCGCGGCATCGTACCTCCGGTTGAACGGTATTCTGCCGCCGACCGCGCAGCCCAAGAAATAAACTACGTGGTCACTCAGTCAGGAGGGGGGCGGTGGGAGGAGTGTCAGGCAGTGAATCGTGAATTCGCGCGTGCGAGAAGTACGACGCGCGAGTCGTTCACGATTCACTGCCTGACACCCCAGATAGACACCCACCGTTCGTCGTTCGGCATGACGATCTTGCCGGCTGCATCGACATCGGCGCCCTAGCCGAGTCTGAGGGTCCGCGGGCGGGCGAATGGAATTCACCCGTCCGCCTGACATTCCGCTGTGCGCGTACGCGACGGCTTCCGCTTTCGGCTCAGGGGCGATAGTCCGGCGCCGACTCGGAGGTGCTGACGACGTCGTGCCCGCTTGTCGCTTCAAGGATCTCCTTCGCGCGCCGGGCCCACTCGCGATCGTCGCAGTGGACGGAGATCAGATACCCACCCTCGCGGATGCGTCCGGCGTATCGTTTCGCCTCGACCTCCGGGATACCGGCGCCAATCAGACCGCCGACGAGGCCACCGGTTGCGCCGCCGGCCCCGGCGCCGGCCAGCGCCGCAACCAGGGGGCCTGCCGCCACGAGAGGGCCGATTCCTGGAATCGCCAGTGCCCCGATGCCCACGAGCCACCCGAGTACACCACCCACGGCGGCGCCGGTTCCGGCGCCAGCCGCCGCACCCTCTGGAGCCTTCGTGTTGATTTCGTGTGCGAGGTCTCTTGTGGTGCGATCTCGCTCCGGTAGGATCGCGGAAACGTCGCTGTTTCGGAATCCCGCCGCGCGAAGTGCCTCGAGCGCGGCCTCGAAACTTGCCCGATTCGGATAGATCGCATATGCCACGAGATCGGTTGCCATAATTGCTCCTTCTTCAACTTCCTGATTTGCCGACGAGAGGTTTTTCCCCTCACCTTTTTGCCTGCTGCTACTCTGTGATCCGCGGCCGACGGTCATAACGGACGAGCGGATACGGCTGAATACGATGGAACACGTCTGCCTCCCGTGCCGGGATCTCCCCGGCTTGCAGGTGCAACCTGCGAGCCGCTTCAAAAGCGACGAGGCGACCGAGCACAGCCGTCCTGACTACCACTCGATAAAACTGAACTGCGGAACACTGCTGCAGCCGTGAGGAGCGCAAGACTTCGTTCCGACCCTCATGACGCGCGGAGCCACAAAGCGTTCTCGCCTAGGGTCGGCGGCGCTCACACCGGTTCGTCCTCGTGTTCAGAGTGTGGCCCGCCGTGTTTTACCTGAGAACTGAACGATGAGCGGATCGAGGCCCCATTGTGCGGGGACGTGCTAATCTGTCGGCGCCCGAGCCGCGCCTGCGACACTCAAACGTGCGGTGAACGGCAATCGCGTTCAGAGTGGCTTCATGACACCGTTCGCGACCATAGCTCTTCGTTCGATCGGCGCAGTGCTCGCGGTGTCGTTGACGTCAACCATCTGGTCCGTCAGCCCCGCGGCCCAACAGGCCCCCTTCCGGAGCACGGTCGATGTCATCGTGGTCGACGTGCAGGTGATCGACAAGGACGGCTACCCAATTGCCGAGCTGGAACCGGAGGCGTTCCAGGTCTCGATCAACGGTCACAAGCGGAAGGTCGTCTCCGCACAGTTCCTTCGACACAGCCGGAACGCGACGCGCGGCGATGCGATGTTGCCCGACAGGCTCGCCGAAACCCCGCTCGGTGACGGCCGCACCATCGTGCTTGCGGTCGACAACGGCAGTTTCGAGACCGGATCGGCCGGGGAGGCGATGTCGGCGTTGAAGCACTTTGTGGCGGGCCTCGAGCCGGCGGACCGTGTGGGCCTCTTTATATTCCCGACCGGCATCTGGATTCCGCCGACGACGGACCGATCGGCCGTCGGCATTCGGCTCGATCGCACGATCGGGCAGAAGCAGGCGATTCGCAGCCACTTCAACCTCAGCGTGTCGGAGATCGTCGACATCACCGCCCAGTCGAGCAATCCGAATTCCTTCCTCACGATGCGGACCGCTCCGGTGGTGGACGATGCGACGCTCGCGCAGACCGATCCGGTACGGGCCGTCCGCAGCCGCGAGTGCCCGGGCGAGGCAGACTGCCTGGCCCGTATTTATGCCGAGGGCATGACGCTCGCCGTGCAGCTGGAGCAGCAGACACAGGCGAGTCTGCAGGGGCTCGAGGATCTGCTCGCCCGGCTGACGACGCTGCCCGGCCGCAAGTCCGTTCTGCTGGTCAGCGCCGGCGTGCTGGTGAGCGATCGGCCCGACGGCCGGCCATTGATTGGGGACCTGGGCCGCGTCCTCGGGCAGACTGCCGCGCGCGCCAATGCGGTTGTCTACACGATTCACATCGATTCGCATACGCCGGGGTACGGCTCGGCATCGAAGCGCGGCATCGGCAGTTCAGACCGCGGCCGCGAGCGGACGATGCAGGCCTCGTTCCTCGACGAATTCTCCAGCGCGACCGGGGGCAGTCGCTTGTACGTGGGCGTCGGCGGTGGCGAGTCCGCGTTCGATCGCGTGCTTCGCGAGGCCTCGGCGCACTACCTGCTGGGGGTCGAGCCGGCCGACCAGGATCGCGACGGCAAGGCCCGGGAGCTTCGGGTCAAAGTCGCGCGCCGCGGCGTCATCGTCCGCAGCCGCCAGTGGGTGCTCGTGCCGGCGAGAGAGCGATAGTCGTCCCGCGCGGGCGTTGTCGATAACCGACTTTTGTGCTACGTTCCGCGCGGCGTCCGTGTGTTTGCGGCAGGAGGAGCCGGAAATGCAGACGGTGGCGGGCAACCCGGTGCCGGTCGCTGCGTCGATGTCCCTCGCCGGCGTGCGTCAGCGCCGCCAGCCGCTCTCGCTCTATTCGCTGTTCTTCTTCTTACCTTTCTCGCTCTTCTTCATCCAGAAACAGTGGCCCGCACGAGGGGCCCGGAGGTCGCGGCACACGACCCGAGTGTCTCGACCTTTCGCTCGTGAGAGAACGCGGATCGTCAGGTGGGAAAGGAGCCAGACATGATTGGAGGACAGAGGATCGTGCGTCTCGCTGCGGGGGCCCTCGCGATCTTCCTCGCATGCGCGCCCAGTGCGTTCGCACAGGGAACCGGTGTCATCAACGGCACCGTTGTCGACAACGACGGCGTGGTGCCCGGTGCCAGGATCACCGCCACCGACACCGCGACCGGGGTCGTCCGTACGGCGGTCTCGGACGACCGCGGCGTGTTCCGCGTTCTCTCGGTGCCGCCTGGCCGGTACACCATCAAGATCGAGGTCGAGGGCTTCAAGACGATCACCGTCAACGATTTCCCATTGCTGCTCGGCGAATCACGCGACCTCGGTAAGTTGACGATGGCGGTCGGCGCGCTCAGCGAGTCGCTGACGGTCACGGCGGAAGTCACGCCCGTGCAGACGTCCGCGAGCCAGCTCCAGCGCACCGTCACCGGCGATCAGCTGACGAATATCCAGGTCAAGGGGCGCGACATCTTCGGCATGATGAAGATCCTGCCCGGCGTCGTCGACACGACGGCAAGCCGCGACTTCGCCCAGTGGAGTTCGGGCCGCGGGCTGAGCATCAACGGCGGCAACTCGCTCAACAAGAACACGACGATCGACGGCGTGCCGGTCGGTGAAGAAGGGGGCGACGGCACGACACACATTACGCCGAACATCGACGCGGTCGGTGAAGTGAACGTCATCACGAGCGGGTACACCGCGGAAAACGGCCGCCAGTCGAGCGGCCTCATTCAGATTGTCACCAAGTCGGGGAGTAACAGGCTGAGGGGCTCGGGCTGGTACAACGCGCGCCGCGACGACTGGAACGCGAACGACTATCTGCGCGAGCAGGCCGGCACGCCGAAGCCGTTCTTCGAAGTGAACATCTTCGGGTACAGCATCGGCGGACCGGTCGTGATTCCGAAGCTGATCGACAGCCGCGAGAGCACGAAGAAGGTGTATTTCTTCCTCTCGCAGGAATTCACGCACGACGTGCGTCCGACCACGCCGGCGCGGACCAATCTGCCGACGGCGGCCGAGCGCATGGGCGATTTCTCGCAGACGCGGGTCACAAATGGCAGCATCCAGCCGATCATCGACCCGCTGACCGGCCAGCCGTTCCCGGGAAACATCATCCCTCCCGATCGGATCAATCCGATGGGCCAGGCGATCTTGAACCTGCTGCCGCTCCCGAACGGCATCCTGGATCAGTCGCCGGGCAATCAGTGGACCTCTAACGACTCGCGCGATGTGACGCCGCTGCACGAGCGCAAGAATCTCGTGACGCGCTTCGACACCGTCCTCAGCGACAGCACGCGGTTCAGCGTCCGCGCGCTGTTCGACCGCGACGACAGCGTGACGTACAACCGCGTCGCGCCGGGCATCGGTTCGGTGAACAACATGTTTCCGGGCAACCTGCTCACGGGTGCGTTCACCAAGGTGATGAGCAACAAGATGGTGAACGAGGTCACAGCCGGCTGGTCGCAGAATCACTGGGGATTCAAGGTCGGCACGAGCGGTATCAACCCGGAGGATTACACGTCCTTCTATCGGTCGGAGGTCGGCGTCAATCCGCCGCGCCTCGAACCCTACGGCGCGTACGGCGATCCGCACCTCGGTCGGATCCAGATCGATGAGTATCCCTACCTGCCAGACATCCTCTTCTGCACTCAAGCCAACTCCACGACTTGTGGCGACCGGAGCAATCTCGCGTCCTATCGGCCGAGCGGCGGCAACGGGCCGCTACCGCGGCAGAACGAGAACTTCCGCTATACGATCCAGGACGACCTGTCGTGGAACAAGGGACACCACGCGCTGAAGTTCGGAGTCTTCAGCGAGCGCGATAGCAAGACGGAGCCGGGCTCGAACAATTACAACGGCACCTACATCTTCGGCCACAGTGCCGACAACCCGCTCAGCACCGGCAACGGCTATGCGAACGCGCTGCTCGGCAACTTCACCGAGTACTCCGAGCTGACCAACCGGGTCGATCAGGAGAACGTGCACTGGCAGACCGACGCCTATGCGCAGGACACCTGGCGAGTCAGCCCGCGTCTCACGCTCGACTACGGTGTGCGCGTCACGCACGCTGGAGCAGTCTACGAAGTGCGGGACATGAACTCGGCCTTCGACCCCGCAAAGTGGGACCCGAACCAGGCGCCGGTGCTCTTCCAGCCGTTCTGCAAACCGAACGGCGTCCCCGGCAACCAGCCGTGTGCGACAGCCAACCGCGCGGCGATCAACCCGCTCACCGGCGAGATCGTGTCGCAGGCCTATGCAGGCCGGACGGTGCCCGGCTCCGGCAGCATTGTCAACGGGATGTTCGCCGGCGGGCTGCCTGGCAAGAAAGCGGGTTGGTACTACGACATGCCCGGACTCTCGTGGGGCCCGCGCGGTGGAGTTGCATGGGACGTGACGGGTAACCAGAAGACCGCCATCCGCGCATCGGCCGGAATCTTCTACAACTTCATCAACCGCAGCCAGTACCTCTACAACGGCGGCGCGTTGATCGCGCGGACGCGCACGATCCTCAACGACAACATCAGCAACATCCCGGGATTCGCCGCGGCGGGGACGCAGTTTGTCGAGAGCCCCCAGACGGGCAACCTGCCGGGGGGCGCGCCGCTCATCCTCCACGGCCAGCAGATGCCGCAGGGCAAGCTCGAGCCCGAGAAGAACTACCAGGCCAACGTCGCGTTCCAGCGGGACATCGGCTTCCACACGGTCGCCGAGATCGCGTGGGTCGGCAACTTCGGGCGCCACTTCTGGCGCATGAAGACCGGGAACAACATCGAGCCATACGCGTACGCGAACATCAACAACCTGTTCCGCAACGAGCCGATCAGCGCCAACTTCCTGCGCCGCGACTATCCCGGCATGGCCAATACGCGGTACCTCACCACCGACGAGGACATCCTGAACTACAACGCGATGCAGTTGCAGGTGCAGCGCCGCCTGCACCAGGGCCTGCAGATGGGCATGGCCTACACCCTCTCCAAGAACGAAGGGATTCAGGGGTGGGACTACCTCACCGAGGAGCTGTACGGCAAGCAGGGGCTGCGCGATCGGTACTACGGGCCGCCGTCGCAGTCGCAGGTCCAGGATCGGCGCCACATCCTGGCAATCAACTACAGCTACGCGATTCCGACGGCAGAATCGCTCCCGGTGATTATCAAGCAAGTGCTCAAGAACTGGGAGGCGGCGGGCTTCTCGCAATTCACGACCGGCAACCCGCTCGACCCGACGTGCAACACGAACCTGGCCGGCGTCAACAACACCGACCCATCGCTCTCTGGCGTCACCGTGCGGTGTGAGCTGACCGGCGAGCCGATCTTCAGCGGCTACACGCCGGACACGTCAGTGCCATACGCATACCAGGCGCACTTCAATCTCGCCGCGTTCCGGCGGCCGCAGCCGAATGGCGCCATCGGAAACCTGGGCAATGCGCCGGTCGGCGTACTCCGCCACCCGTCGTGGTGGAACCACGACTTCACGCTGGCGCGCCGCTTCCCGATCAAAGCGGGATCGCGCGCGAACCTGCGCGTGCAGTTCCAGCTCTATAACGTGTTCAACCTGGTCGAGTACACACAGATGGGGGCGACGTACACGTTCAGCTCGACGGGCAACACCAACGCGAACACGGGCAAGTACACCGCCGTGAACAACCCGTTCAACGGCAGCATCACGTTCCGGCTCGACTTCTAGTTCGCAGGATGGACCCCGGTCGCGTCTCGCGATGCGATCGGGGTCCTGTCTCCCCGACACGACGCCATGGACTTCTATCGAATCGGAGGTGGGTCACAGCCCTCAGCGCGACCGCTCACGGCCTTTTTCGATTTGCGCCAGGAGTCTGGCGGCTGTATCTCTGATTCTGACGAGCTGGTCTGCAATCCTCGTTTGCTGACCGAGGAATTCGGTCGTCTTCCGCTCGGCCGTTCCCAGCCAAGTGCCCAGCTCCTCGGCCGCACTCATTAGTTTTTTTTCAATTTCGGATACCGCAGCGCCTTGCGGCTCCTGTTGGTTCCGGGCATCCTGCCGATCGGACCCGGCAAACCCGCCACTCTTGTCGTTCACCGACCTTGGATCGTCGTCGTTAATTGCCATTGCATTCTCCAAATGGAGCGACGGTGACCTCGCAGGCGTCTGCGCTGGTGCCAACTGTTCCCGCGTCGAGTCGGCTCGTGTCGCCCGGCACCACGGTACCACGGAGTCGACGATCGTGGACTGGATTGCAGTTGCACGGCTGGATCTATTGAGCCGTCAAGTGTGCCGTTCAGAAATGAACAGCGAAGGCGAGAAAAACCGCGTATGCTTCCGACATGGGATTACCTCAGATAAGCGCGCCGGCCTGCCCTCATTGCAGCGGTACGGCACTGCGGAACACGCAGCCGAGCCGATCGGGCTGTTACCGCATTTGCAGAGGCTGCAATCACATGTGGCACGTGACAGGGGAGGCGCTGCGGGCAGAAAAAACACACCCTCCTTCTCGTCGGCGCACGGCCTCGACATCAACAAGTTGAGCTCTCACCGGCCCACGTCTTGAGTGCTCCGTGGGTCTACGAACAGGCACGGCAGTACGGCATGTCAGCAAACCTGCGACCTGCTGCGAGGAGGAATGTGATGATGATGGGAAAGATTCGAACGTTACGAGTCGACAAGGGGTTCGGGTTCATTAAGGGCGATGGGGGAAACGAATATTTTTTCCACAAGAGTGCGGTATATGGCGAGGGGCTCGAAGATCTGCGTGAGGGCGATAGCGTGGAGTTCGAGGTTGGCCAAGGACCAAAAGGCCCGCGCGCGGAGAACGTCCGGCGCACGTCCACCTAAAGCGGCATCACCTTTTTCTCAACCTTTGGGGCTCCGCCGCAGCACGCTAGCGGCGTTTGCAGACCTCTTTAAGGGGCGTGGCTTCCCGCCAAGCAACGGATCCGCGCCTTTCACAACGACTGCTAGAACGCGATGGCTACTCGCAACCCGCTACCTTGGCGAACGAGTGTTGGACCGACCGCGATCGCGACACGATCACTGACGCCTCGATCGAAGACCACACGTGGCTTCCTTTTGATGGCGTCGGTGATGCCACCGATGGCAAAACCCACGGGACCCGTGATGAGGCCTCCGAACGCAGCGGCAAATGCGGGGCCGTCGAAACATAAATCAATGAACGCATTCGGATCGGTCTTGCAGGGAGTCGCCAGGACCATCGTCGCACCGGTCGCGAATCCGATCCCGTAACCGATCAGCGCGCCGTTCCAGAAGCGATCCTTCCGGCGCTCGACGCGCTCCACATCGGCGAGCGGCACGACGAACCGGGTCGGGCCGTCGTCCAGAACCAGCCCTTCAGACCCGACAAGCACGACGCGGCCACGGATGGTGTCGCGGGTGCTGATGCGCGTCACGATCACTCTTTCACCGGCGTCCATCGGGAACGATGTCGGGGTCGGGACAACCGGTTGCGCGTCTGCGGCTGCGGGAAGCAGCAGGGAGATCGTGACGAACCAAAAAAGACGATTCACGTACCCCTCCTTGATCCTGGCGGCCGGAGATTAGCCACGAGGAACTTCAGCATCAGAGTAGCAATCTGATCCTGAAGAGGTCGTGAACGAACGCTGAAAAACACTGTGCTCGCGCAATCGGCGCTGTTGAAAGCTGGGGTCACGCCGAATCACGGCGTCGGCAGTTCCGCGAGGATCACGATGAGGGCCGACACGAGATCAGCGGAAAGGCGTGTCGTCAAAAGGACGAGCGCGAGGAACGTTGCGGGATATCCATTCCACACAACGAGCGTCTCCGGCCGGGAAGTTTGATGTAGCAGGTCCTTTCAGGACGTTCTGGGCGCCGCGTCGACCGAACCGTCGCCCTCCGCATCTCACAATGGAGTAATTGAAGTCTATTCCGGGCTCGTACGGCTCATGCCCTGCAGCTCGGCGCGCACTCGCAGCGACCCGGCAGCACTGGTCGTCCCGCTCGACCAGAGCTCCTCGAAGGACCCGCTCATCTCTCCGTTCCGCGGCGATTCGAAGCGGACATTCTGCAGGCGACGCGTGAACGTGCCCGACGCGATCCCCGTCAGCGTCAAGATTCCGTCGGCGGAAACCGACCCGGAGACAGCGTAAGGCCCCAGCGCGAACGAGCCGGAAACCGTCGCGCCATCCTGCGTCAGCGTCATCTTGGTTGCCCCACTCCCGAGGTCCCAGTAGGAATCGCACCCGCGGACGTGGACGAACTCTCCGTCCGCCTCGCAGCCGACCTCCTGGTAACGGCCCTTCCATGACCCGGCGAAGTTGGGGAGCGTGCGAATCAACTTCGTGCCTCGAACGCCGTTGGCGTCGACCGAAATCGTTGCGGTCCCTGTGCCCACCGCAGTCACGCGCCCGGTGAGGCTCTCGACCGTCGCAACGGTGGGCGCGTCGCTGTCCCATCGCGGCGCGGTCAGGCTGCCTGATTCGGCTGTCGCCGTAAACGTTTCGCTGTTGCCGACGAGGAGCAGCTCGCTCCCCAACACAGCGATGCCAGTGACACGCGGGACGGCAGGGGCTGTAGGAGTCGAAGAAGCGCCGCCGCCGCACCCTGTTGCCAGCGCCAGACAGACCAGCCACCATCTGTTCATGACTCCCCCTGATGACCACGATAGTAGCATGCGATCAGCATGCACGTTGTGTCGTGTGTGCAGTGATGTTGCAGACAGTTTTCAGGAGTTCTCTAAACCGGGTCGCGTCCGGAGCGGCGGGCCATGGGAGAGGGCGGCCGGTCCGAGACGTTCTCGACCGCCAGAGCGGCGAAACCCGGTTTCAATCCGCTGGATTCTTCGATCGCCCCCAGCGCGATTATCTGCTCCCACGGAATCAAGAGCGACATCATCACGTGAGACCCACTCTTTCCTCGCGTGAGGTTCGCCGGGACCTCACCGAGCCAGATGCCGGCAGCATCTTGACCGACAAGCGGCCCCAATAATCTGACGAACGGGGCGGTGGAAGGACGTGGGCTCGGGGGCAACAAGGGTGCGACGGTTGACCACCAGCTTTGCGAGACCAGGACAAAGGCAGCGTTCCGCTGTTTGGGCATTCACGACCTCCGCGAACAATCTGGGTGCTTCCGAAGTTATGACGAGAGTACACGAAGGCTGGCAGCGTCGGTAAACTTGATACCGCGCGAATCGCACCGTGCTACTCGGCTTCTTGCGCACCACCGTTGTCCCGTAGCCCTGCAGCGGCGGCCGATCCATAGCGCGCGGGGATGCCGCACGCGCCGGATCGATGTGAAAGCAACGCGCCGCCGCGTACTCGAGAAACGCCGGCGTGATTGACCTGCGTCATGATTGCCCGACGTGTATCCGGAATGAGGATGTCGACGGACCGAACGCCTATGCCGATGCCGACGACGCCACCGTGCTCGCACGAGCCATCAGCCGCATTGAAAATCGGCCGGCTGAGGAGCAACAGCAGTCGACAGGCAAAAATTATCTGAAAAGGTTGCGTCCCCCACGCCCCCGAGTGGACAGGTGAAGGAGCCAGCAGCATCGTGACGCCTACAATGAGACGGACCTTGGTCACAGTCATCTGCGTTGCCACACTCGTGGCGGCCTGCTGGGAAACACACGCGGAAAGCAACGACCAGCGTGCGTATTTTGTCAGCGATGGCCACACCTATCGCGTGGAGTTGACGGGATGGAGGTTCCCGCTGGTGCACGACCCGCTCTCGTTGCTCTTGGAGCACACCCGCAAGGCAACGTTGACGATGCAGCTGCCGAGGCTCGAGGGCGTCATCGATGGCAGCGAGATACCGGTGGCCCCGGACAAACTTCGCTACGTCGGGCGCGTCGTTATCACCAATCGAAAGATGCAGGTCGATCTCTATTACACCGATCGACGACCACTGCCATGGAACGACGATTACACGTTGGTGCCGACGGACGGGACCAGGTAGGGCGAATCCCGGGCCGCCTGTGCCTTTCAATTTTCATGGGCCTTCGTCATGAGGGGACTCCGACGACAATGGAGCTACTGACCGTCAAGATTCTGCTGCTCTGCTGCGTCGCCACTAGCGTAATCGTCGCCATCTCGTCGAATCGCCGTCGCGTGTTTCCGTTCCCCACTTCATAGGGTCGGGGCGGCTCGTACGAGAGACGTATTTAAAGATCGGTTATTGGCATGAGTAAATGCCTCTGCGTCCTTGGGAGTGGGAAAGGACCCACGTATGTACACGATACTGACGACGGTAGCGGAAAAGTCGACGCAGGATCGAATTTGGGCATTTCTATTTGACACACCGACGCCGGGGCCAAGCGGCGACAACCCATAGCCGTTCAGCCGATCACGAAGAGCGGCGAGGCAATATTTTTCAAGGCCCTGACCGTTAGTCTCGCGTACCACCTGGTAGCGTACGACGAGAGCGGTCAGGGCTGGCGGATGTTGGCCGCGTCGTGTACGGGCATGGACCGCGCAGCGGCAACAGCTCCGCACGACGTTCGCGAAGATCGGGAAGATCGCTCTCCCCGATGACGTCGTCAGGCAGATCGCCGAGGCGCACGTCGACGCGCTCCTCGCCGGCGCACGGGTGATGAATGACGAGGAGACGGAGGCGGATGCTGTCGCGCTCGAGCGACAGGTCGGTCGAAATAATCGCGAGCTGCGCGAGCTGTTCGCAAGGCGGTATGGCGCGAGAGATGGCGAGCAGCTCCTCGAGCGGACGCACCGTTCGTGCGCTCGCATGCGAAGCTCGCGGCGATCCTCAAAGAGAACGGGATCGGCAGCCGCATCGAGATCGTTGAGGCGATCGCGGCACGTGTTCTCGAACGGCATCCGATAGCTCGATTTACGGCCGGCGGTAGGCCCCATTCCACGTCGGCCGGTCCGGCGTCCAGAATTGACGCGCCAGGCCGCGGATTCTGACCGTAGAAAGGATTCTAGAGATGCCCGAGAGAACAGTTACGGCTCGCCTTTATCGTCTTCGATTAACTGACGAACGTTGCGAAGTCG
>JBKPSH010000011.1:0-59708 GCA_046734955.1 Acidobacteriota bacterium | reverse complement strand
ACATGGCGGTCGTGATCGCGACGCCGGCGGCGAGCGACAGGATCGCGAACGCCGTGAACAGCGGCGTCGCGGCCAGCCGCCTGAGCGCGAGCCGGGTGTCGGTACCCATCGACGCCGAGCGTAGCACGGCGGTTGTGGGGTAGAACAGAAGGCCGTCTTTCCCTGTGTGGGCCTGTAGCGCTGCTGGGACCGCGCCTGAATGGCATTCAGGAGGTCACCGGTTCGATCCCGGTATTGTCGCTATCGCTTCGTACAATTGTGCCTGCGACTTCCAAGACAAACGAAAGGCGCATTCCTCGACACTGGCTTCAGAACGCCGAACGCGTCTGGGTTCGCTGGTGGCGTCTGCGGTCGCGGTTCTGAAATCGTCCAGCGCGGCCTGACGGTAGCTAAAGCCCTGAAAGAACGTCAGTTAGGGAATTCGCCTTTTAGCGTACCGCCCAAGTTATTGATTGAATTGGTTTTATGGGCATGGCTCCTCAGGGTGGATTCGAACCACCAACCCTCCGGTTAACAGCCGGATGCTCTGCCGTTGAGCTACTGAGGAACAGTGAGCGCAGGCGCGCGATTATGGAAGAACAATTAGTCTAACGGATCGGCTCACAGTGGCGCAACGTCCCTCGACTACGCGACGCGAGCGATCACACTAACTACGGCTGTATGCGCTCGGACGTCGGATTTGTGATAATGCGCCGTCAAGACGCTGGAGATCACATGAAGTTGACTCGTCAGGAATTCCTCACCGCCCTCGGCGCGGTAGCCGCCGGAGGGCCTCTCGGTGCGTTTGCGCAGTCGCCCGGTCAGAAGACATCGGCAGCGCCGTCCGGGCAGAAGCCAGCGCCGACAGCGCGCCCTCGACCACGGGCCGCCGAGCCCGCAGGTGAGATGTCGTTCGCGCAGAGTGGCGAGGATCTGGTCGTCCACTACATGTTGTATTACATGCAGATACCCAAGATCACGTATCTGGATGTGGGAGCGCACGATCCAGTGGTGATCAACAACACCTACTACTTTTACCGGCGTGGTTTGCGCGGGGTCCTGGTCGAGCCGAACGTGGAGATGACCAAGAAGCTGCGCGCCGTGCGGCCGGGAGACACGACGCTCGAGGCAGGCATCGGCGTCACGGCCGAGCGTGAGGCTGATTACTACATCATGACGGACTCGGCATGGAACACGTTCTCCAAGGAAGAGTCCGAGCACATGACCGCCGTCACGGGAGGCCGCATCAAGGTGGAGCGTGTGATTAGAATGCCGATGCTCGACATCAACGAAGTCATGTCGAAGCACTTCGATGGCGCCCCGACGTTCCTCTCCGTCGACACGGAGGGCATGGACCTGGCGATCCTGAAAAGCATCGACTTCAAGCGGTTCCGTCCGCAGGTGATCTGCGCCGAGACGCTGGTCGTCGGGACGCGGAAGTATATTCCCGACATTGCCGCGTTCATGGAGACGCAGAATTACGCCATCCGTGGCGGCTCGTTCGTCAACACGATCTTCGTCGACAACAGCCTGATCGGATCGTGAACGGCGACCGACGAGCGCCGATCGCTAACTGTCCAGCGGCGGCGGCTTCAAGCGCAGCCGCGCCATCACTTTGCGCGGGTCGACAGACGGATGGAACCGGCGCGCCGCGGGAAGCTGCAAGTACACGATCGAGCCGGCTGACAGGACACCGAGAAGCCAGGAGTGGATCCGGATCGCGCGCAGGATCTCGCACGACAGGAAAACATAGGCGGAGAATCGTGCACGCTCGTGTCGGCTCAGCATCAACCAGCCAACCACCGGCGCAATGATGAAGTAGACGAACGAGTCCCAAACGTGATGGCTGCCGAAGTTGAGCCAATGCCTGTTGAGAAACAGCGCGAAGGCGTGAAACGCCGGACTGGCGAGCAGCACGATAGTCAGCAACCAGAGTCCGGCCGGGCGTCGCATCCCATCCGCCGTGTCAAGTTTCATCGGTCGAGTGTACGCGCGAAACAATGAACCGTTCCACGGTGCTAAACTTTCCTGGCCATGCGGTTCATCCTTATCCTGCTCAGTGCCTGGACGTTGGCATTCCCTCAGGGGAGAGCACCGGCAGTGGAACCGGGGTTCACGAGCCTATTCAACGGAAATGATCTCACCGGTTGGAAGATCAGCGGGTCTCCGCAATCATTCACCGTCACCGACGGTGCGATCGTCGCAAGCGGACCCGCGAGTCACGCCTACTACGACGGCGCCCTTCGCAACCACCGCTTCCGCAATTTCGAGTTGCGGATCGACATGTTGGCGCGCGCAGGAGCGAACGGCGGCGTGTATGTCCTCACAGAATTTGAGGAAGTCGGCGGCAACGAACGCGCGTCTGGCCGCTTTCCATCGAAAGGGTTCGAGGTTCAGGTCTACAACGGCACCGGCGGCCCTCGAACTGGAAGCCTCTACCACGTCGTCGACCTGGATGAGGCCCTCGTGAAAGACGACATGTGGTTCACGCAGACGATCATCGTCAAGGGCGACACGATCGTCGTGAAAATCAACGAGAGACAAGTCGTGAGCTGGACTCAGCCCGCCGATTGGAACGGCGGCCGGGAAGGACCCGGTCGGAAAATCACCGGTCCCGGCACCATAGCGCTTCAGGCGCATGATGCAAAAAGTGCGGTGCTCTACAAGAACATCCGTATCCGACCGCTCGACTGAATTCATTCCATCGTTACGCCGGTCACTGTCACTCCTCACGTAACGCGATCAGCGGATCAATCCGCGCCGCGCGGCGGGCTGGCAGATAGCTCGCGAGGAGGGCGACCGCGATCAGCACGAACGACACGGCCGCATACACAGTGGGCTCAGTCGGCCGGACGTTGAAGAGAAGGGTGGTGATCGACCTGCTGAGAAGCGCAGCGCCAATCAACCCGAGCATGACGCCGATGCCTCCTTTCCACAGGCCCTGTCGCAGAATCAGGGTGGCAATCTGCCCTCGTGACGCACCGATGGCGCTCCGCACACCAATCTCACGCGTTCGCTGTGAAACGTCGTAAGCGAGCACGCCATAGATGCCGAGGGCCGACAGGAACAGTGCAAGACCGGCAAACGCCGCGAGAAGAAGCATCACGGCACGTCGATTGTCGAAGGAGGCGTCCACCTTCTCCTCGAGCGCGCCGGCCTCGAAAAGTGGAAGCGCCGGATCGATCGCACGCACCTGGTTGCGCAAGGCCGAGACCACGTCGCTCGCCGGCCGCGTCGTTCGCAGGAACATCGTCAATCCGCCCGGCCGCCCTCCCTGCATAACCTGATAGATGAAAGGATTGCCGCTCTTCTCCTCGACTCCATTGTGCGGCACGTCTTTCACGACACCGATGATGGTGGGCCAGTCTTCAGGTTTTTCCGGGCGACCGCCAAAGCTGAAATGCCCACCGACGGCAGAGCGATTGGGAAAGAACTTCCGCGCGAAGCTTTGATCGACGACGAACAGGCGCCGACCGGGAACCGTATCTGCCTCTTCATAGAAGCGGCCTTCCAGCAGCTTCAGCCCGAGCGTTTCGAGATACCCCGGCGTCACGATCACGCGGTAGGCGCCTGGCTGCGGCGCACCCGCCGGAAGTGTGTCGTTCTCCAGGGTAAACGCGTTGATCGGCAGGTCGCCCTGGAACGGCGTAGAAAAGGAAAGCGCAACCGAGGTCACTCCCGGTATCTCTCGCATCGCCTGCAACAGTCGTTCACGAATCTTGTTGGCCGCGTCATCGCTCGCACGATATTCACGCGTCAATGCGATTCGCGCGGTGACAACATTCGTGGCCTCGAGTCCGGTGTCGACGCGCAGCGCCTTGGCAAAGCTCTGAATGAGGAGGCCGGCGCCGGTCAGGAGCATCAATGCCACGGCGACCTGGGCAACCACGAGTACGCCGCTCAGCGCGCGCACGCCACGGCTCGACGACGCGCTACGCGAGTTGCTCTGGATCACTTCAGCGAGATTCGTGCGCAGAAGGTGAAAGACCGGGATAAGGCCGATGAGCAGCCCGATCGCCAGTGCCAGTGCCACGGCAAACCCGAGCACACGCCAGTCGAGCGACGCCGGAAGCGATTGCGGCAGCATCCTCTTGAGGTAGTAATTCGTCACCCGCAGCGCACCCCACGCAACTCCCAGCCCCAACGCAGCGCCGAGTGACGTGAGAAGCAGGCTTTCAAGCAGGAACTGTCGCGCAATCGTCGCGCGCGCCGCCCCAAGCGCGGATCGAATTGCCAGCTCCGACTGGCGCGCGTTCGCACGTACGAGCAGGAGATTGGCAACGTTGAAACAGCCGATGAGCAGCACGAACGCGACTCCACCCTGGAGCATCAGCAGCGTCGATCGCACCGGTTGGACGCGCTGCTCCTGAACCCCGCCGACGTTCATCGTCATGCCGGAGCGCTCCACAAACGCTTTCAAGGGTGGGGGGCCCGCATCGACGTAACGCTTCTCGAGGGTTTTCGCCTCCGCGTCGGCCTGGCTTGCCGTCACGCCAGGTTTGAGCCGTCCAAACAGCTGGATTCCCACGCCGTAGCGGCCCTGCGGATTCTCTGCGGCCGGAGGCCAGCTCAATGGCACGACGAACTTCATGCGCGCATCAAATGCCTCCAACACGCGCGGTGCTACGCCGATCACCTTGTAAGCTTCATCGTCGATCCGCACCTCCTTGCCCAGCACTTCCGGACTCTCCTGGAACTGAGTCTGCCAGTACGACTGCGTGAGTACGATGACCTTGTCGGCACCCGGTCGGTTCTGATCCTTTGTGAAGAAGGTGCCGATGAGCGGCTGTATCCGGAGGATGTTGAAGATCTCGGCGGTCATCCGTACACCGGGAGTACGGACGACAGAATCCTTCTCTCCTACGAGACCGTAAAAGAACGTCCATAGCCCAAGGCTTTCGTACGAGGTCCCGTTCTTCGAATAATCAAGATAGAACGGGACGTTGGCTGGCATGTGGTTCAAGCCGGCCTTCACAGCCGACGAATACAACTCCACTATCCGCTCCGGCTCCTGAAACGGCAGCGGCTTCAGCATCAACGAATAGACCGTCGAGAAGATCGCGGTCGTCGCGCCGATGCCGAGCGCCAGAGTGATGAGAGTGGTTGCGGTAATGCCCTTGGACTTCCACAGCAGACGGAAGGCATGACGCAAGTCCGTGAGGCTACCGGTGAATACGCCGGCGGACGTCGATGCTGAGGCGTGGTGGGATGGATTCATCGTAGACGACCCTGACGTTATCGAAGATTGAAACTGGAATGTTAGTAGACGGTTGATTCGCGAGGCAAACACAGCTGACCGGGGAGGCCAGACGACGGGGAGATCTACTGTCGCTCGACGATGCGCGCGTCGCGGTAGCCGCCCGGTAAGTCGCGGATCTGCTGAAGATCGCGTTGGACGTCGATCGCTGATGCATAGCTGCCGACGTTGACCTGCACCAACCGTCCACGGGGAGGTCCCCAATCGCGTTCGATGGCGCGAGCGCGATAACCCGCATTGATCAACTCTTCTACGAGCCGTTCATGGTCGGAACCCGGACTGTAAAGCACAGAATCGTTCCACGACAGCCGGGAGATGACAGGAATGAACCGTGACTTTCAATAATCTGTTTCGCCGCATTGAGGCAGCGCGGTGGTAATACTTTCGGCGGCACCGCACTATGCCATGGAGGATATTCACGATGCCCCAGCGAGTAGCCCGGGTAATGCTTGCCGTCTTCGTCAGCCTGTTCGCAGTCGAGAGCGCGTCCGCCCAGGACACGCCGCCGAAGTCGAAGTACTACGAACTCGAAAAGGTCCATCTCGCGAAGCGCGACAACGCGTATCTCCTCGTTCATACGATTACCAGTACCGCGTCCAAAGACCGCTTCTGGGCCCTTGTCGAAGTGAACAACGTGGATGGATCACGGAAGTGCGAATGGCTGAAGGTACTCGAGCCGAAACAGCGCTATCGGTTCGAGTGTCCAGTGGAAGGCGCTGCGGGTCAGAAGTATCCATCGCGCGTCCGCATTTATTCCGACGCGAGGCTCACCGATCGCGAGCTGTTTTATGAGCCGGTCCTCGATATCACAGCGGATCGTTTGTCAGCGACCGCGGCCGTCAACGATTCCACGGGAACGGTGGTTCCGGACGGGACGTTTGACGCAGTCGAAGTCGCGCTCCCGGCGACGTTCAAGCCGACATGGTATCGCCGTATCGACAAGGGTTTCGGCATGCGCGCCTACGAAAACTCTGGCGACCTGACCGTGTCCGCCGACCAGCTTCTGTTCTCCGACGGCAAGAAGACGGTGCGGATTCCCCACAGTCAGATCCTGTCGGTGCGATGGGAGCCGCTGCCCAACGACATCGCGAACCACTGGGTCGTCGTGCGGTTCAAGAATGAAGAAGGCAAAGAGGACGGTGTCGCCTTCCGCGACGGCGGCAGGATCGGTCTCCGCGGAGAGACCGGTCCGATCTATCAGGCCTTGCGTCGCGCGGCGAAGAAGTAAAGCCTCGACTCACGATCCTTCAGCCGGATTTGGCGATCGATTGGGTGCGTCGATACCAAACTGCCTCGCGTATTCCGCGTTCAGTCGCTGCCAGTCACCGAACTTCACCGCGTCGCGACCAACCATGCGGCCGATGGGCGTTCCATTGAGAAGGTGATCCAGCACGTCGAAACAGATGTGCCATCCGGCAGCACCCATCGAGATGAAGCGGCGATCAATGTTGGTCCATAACGTCAAGCGCGTGCCGCCACCAGAGGCTGCGAGTTCCCAACGCATATCGAAGCCGCCCCAGTTGTACTCGAGTACATTGGGCGCTTGGGCTCGCGTCACCGTTGTTTCGGTCACATGCAGCGTGGGCGCTCCTACCGTCGTGAGCTTTACTGTGTTTCCCGCTGCACCCAGACTCGCGTCAGCGTCGAAGGGTGCCCACTCGCGGAGCTGCGCCGGATCGGTGAGCGCTTGCCAGACTTTTTCCGGCGAGTGGCGCAGTTCTCTGACGAGAACGAGCGTCCACTTCTCTCCCTCCTTGTGCACCTCGGCGACCGTGGCCGGGCCCGGTTGGTAACGCTCGCGATCAGTCATCTTCGTGAATAGGTTAGTGGTGCGCCAGCTGAGTAAGCTGAATACGGTTGCCGCACGTGTCGTTCAGCATCGCGATCGTCGATGCGGTCACTTCGGTCGGCGGCATCGTGAACTCGCCGCCGCGTGCCTTGATCCGCTCGTAATCGCCCTTGACGTCGTCGGTAAAAAACATCGCTGCTGGTTGGCCCTGTTGAAAAATGGCCTCCTGATACGCTTTGGCTGCGGGATTGTCGTTCAGCGCCAGCTGCAGCTCAGTGCCGTTCGGCTCGTCAGGCGAGGCAACGGTCAACCAGCGAAAAGGACCCTGACTGAAATCTGCCTTCTTCGCAAAGCCGAGCACCTCGGTATAAAAGCGCAGCGCCTTTTCCTGATCGTCCACATATACACTGGTCAGTTTAATTTTCATTTCGTTTCTCCTCTGCTACGGTCGCGGTTTGCCGCGTCGGCTCTTTCTGTGCGTCGGCATTTTCTGATCCATGCGGTCGAGGTGCCGTTCGAGAGCATCGACGTGACGCGTCCAGAAGTGACGAAACGGAGCCAGCCAGGCTTCTACTTCTTGGAATGGTTCCGGCCTCAGCCGGTAGAGACGGCGCTGTGCGTCTACAGTGGACTCCACAAAACCCGCCTCGCGCAGCACGCGCAGGTGCTTTGATACGGTCGGCTGCGGTATGCGGAGCTGACGCTCGATCTCTCCCACCGATTGTTCAGACGAGACCAGGAGGTCCAGGATCGCGCGGCGGTTCGGCTCCGCGATGATTTCGAACACAGATTCCACACTTCTGATATACTCCGTGGCGCATATACGTGTCAAGGCATATACAGGACGGCACACAGAGCCGCATCGTTCGGGCTCATCTTCAAAGGAGGCCGCTTTGAACTGGAGCAAATGGATTCGGCAGATCCACCGCTGGGTGTCGATCGCGTTCACCGTGGCCGTCATCGCCTACGTGATTGCTTCCCTGGCGCGGGGAGGTGCGATGCCGCCGCCGTGGATAACCTACTCGCCGTTGCTCGCGCTCGCCTTGCTCCTGTTCACGGGGCTGTATTTATTTGTGCTGCCGTACGCGACGAACTGGCGTAGCGCGCGACGCATTGGCTGACCGGCTAAGCCAGCGCCTTTGCGTATAGCGCGAGCAACCGGGTCCACGCTTTTTCCGCCTGTGGCTCGTTGTAGACGCCGGAGTCCGGCGGACACCAACCGTGCGCGGCGCCGGCATAGACTTCGATCTCCGCTGGCAACCCTGCCTTTGCAAACGTCTCTTTCAACACGTCCTTCTCTTTAGGCGAGCGCTGGTCGTCGTTCTCGGCAATTGCAATAAGAAACTGCGCTTTGGTTTTCGACGCCTGAAGATGCGGACTGGCCGGCGTGTCGTTAACGAGTCCGCCGCCATGGAACGATGCGACGGCGCCAATGCGATCGGGGACCGCGGCCGACGTACGAAAAGCGATAGGCCCACTCATGCAGTAACCCTGAGTGCCAACCTTGCGGTTTTTATCAACCGATGGTTGTTTGTCGAGCCATGCGATGAACGCCTTCGCATCTGCCATGTGCGTTCTCTCGTTGAGACCCTGGGCCAGAGGCAGCACGTCGGCAAGCGGCGTCGCCGCGCCGTTCGGTGCGGTTGGTGCCTTCTTGGCGCGATAGAACGGGTTCACCACGAGGACGGAATAACCAGATTCAGCCAGTCGTTTGCCCATCTGGCGGAACGCGGGTCGCAGTCCGAAAATGTCGGGCCACACGAGGACGCCTGCAGCGGCGCCGCTCGCCGGGTGCACGAAGTAGCAGTCGGCCGTTCCATCGGGTGTCGTGACGGTGACATCCGACTCGGTGACCGCCACCGCGTCGACCACCCTCGGCAGCATCATCGTGATGCCGGCGCCCAGGACCACGCCAAACTGCCGGCGCGTTACCAGTCCGAGCGCATCGTATTTCTGCCGATCATCCTCAAAATGATCCTGATCGCACATGTCGGCTCCTTATTACTCCCGCGGTTGAATGACAATAATGACAATCTATATCGGTTTGCAACTTGGCTTGGCGATTCGTCGGGGAGTCACTCATGAACGAGCGCACGCATGCGGATAACGGCGCCGTCAGCCTTACGGACGAGGAACGCGTCAAGCAGATCCTCGTGAATTCGGTACTCGGCCTCTGGGACGTCGTCAACAACCTGACGCGGCTCACACCCTCTCGCCGTGATCGATATCGTGTAACTATTTTCGGGTCGGCGCGAGTACGGCCGGGATCGTTCGGCTACGAGGAGACGAAACGTGTCGCTGCCGCGCTTGCGGAAATGAATTGCGACATCGTCACGGGAGGGGGGCCCGGCCTGATGCAGGCGGCCAACGAGGGAGCTGCGGGAGTGACGCAGGCGCAGTCAATCGGCATCCGCGTCGACCTGCCGTTCGAACAGGAGGTGAACGCATTCGTCACCGAGGCGTTCGAGCATCGGACGTTCTTTACGCGTCTGCACCAGTTCGTGCTGACGTCCGATGCATTCCTCGTGGCACCCGGTGGCATCGGCACGGTGTTGGAGACGATGATGATCTGGCAACTCCTCCAGGTGAAACACCTGAAGGAGACGCCACTCATTCTCGTCGGCAAGATGTGGCCAGGCCTGATCGAGTGGGCGCGCCAGACAATGCTCGCGGAGAAGCCCGCGCTCGCGTCGGCGGAGGATATGGCGATACCGCGGTGTGTCGCCGATGCTGATGAAGCAATTGCGGTGCTCCGCGAGTGTCATGCTTCGTGGCGGACAAACCTTGGGCCATGATCATTCGAATTCCTGACCGGCTGTTTAGTTCGCGAAAAGATGGCCCGTTCGTGCTCCAGGCGCGCGCTTGGGCCCGTGAAGGGCACGGTCGGTTAGCCGCCGGTGGTCGTTTCGAAGCGCGCGCCTGCCTGACGCATTTCCTCGTTCGCGCGCTCGCCACCGGCGCCCGTGACCGGACGGGTCGCGTCAGCAATCACGATCGTGTCAAAGCCGTCGCGGCGCGCGTCGAGAACTGTTGCCCGGACGCAGACATCCTGTGCCAGGCCGCCGACCCACACACGCCGGACGCCCCGTTTGCGGAGTTCTGTTGCGAGCCCCGTCTGATCGAAGGCTGAATACTGATCGCGATCGAATCGTACCCCTTTGGTCACGACGATTGTGGAATCGGGAAGTCTCAGTTCGGGATGGAATCGCGCGCCGGGCGTGTCTTGAACACAATGGACCGGCCACTCTCCGCCGGACTCGACGAAGCTGAGGTGGTGTCGCGGGTGCCAGTCGCGTGAGGCGAAAACAGGGATTCGGGCAAGAGCCGCCGCGTTGATCCAACCATTCAACACGGGCACCACCGCATCACCATGTTCGATCGGCAAAGCGCCGCCGGGACAGAAGTCGATCTGAACGTCGACGATGATCAATGCGTCGCCGCTTCGCAAGGCCTCTTTCGGATCCAACATCTGTTTAGAATACGCAAACTGTTGCGGGGAGTCTTCCGGATGGCAATCGCGGATCCCGGGCACCGGATCCCGGATCCCGGATCCGGGATAAAACTTGACGCACAATAGGCGGAACCATCAGAGGGCACGAATATGCCGTTGCTTGCCACGCTCGTTGCCATCATTGCGCTCGCCCAGGCACCGCCGCCATCGAAGGCCGACCAGTTGCAGGACGCGGCGCGAAAGGGGGATGCTGCCGCCGTCAAGAAGCTCCTCGACGAAGGCGTGGACGTGAACACGAAGTTCCGCTACGGGACGACCGCGTTGTTCTTTGCCTGCGACCACGGCCACGTCGATGTGGTGAAAGTGCTCCTGGATAAAGGCGCTGATCTCACGCTCAAGGACTCGTTCTACGGGTTCACGCCACTGATGCTCGCAGTCAGTCCCGCGCAGAAAAAGAAACCCGAGCACACCGAGATTGCCAAACTCCTGATTGCCAAGGGAGCGCCCGGCAAAGAGGACGCGTTGCGCAGCGCCATCGAAGATGGAGATGCCGTGCTCACGAAATTCATTCTCGAGACGGGCGGTCTGCCGGCGTCGAATCTCTCTGAACCGCTCGAGATTGCCAAAGCGGCGAACAAAGCGGAGATCGTTGCCCTGTTGGAGCAGGCGGGTGCGAAGCCGATCGACGATTTCAAAATAGACGCGGGGCAGCTCGAACGCTTCGCCGGTACTTATAAGAACGGTTCGGGTAATGAGCTCACCGTCGTTGTTGCCGGTGCGCGGCTGTCGGTTGGTCCGCCGGGGATTCCCGCCGCGCAGCGAACTGTGTTCGTGGCGACGGATGCAAAGACGTTTCGAGGAATAGGCACGGGCGGCGTGACGTACGTCTTCAACATTGATGGTGATAGGGTCACCGGCTTCAATCGCACGCCGCCGCAGGACAACCCAATCGTCTATACGCGAGTGGAGGGAAAATGATGCTTGTGCACCGAAGCGCGAAGCGCGAAGGTGGAAAGCGCGCGCGCCGCAGCGGCCTGATCGCGTTCGCGTGCGTAGTCGCGAGCGTTTCACTCTCCGCCCAGCACTGGCCGGCGTTTCGGGGCACGAATGCGGCCGGTGTCGCCGATGGAAAACCCACGGCGGTTAAGTGGAACATCGCCAGCGGCGAAAACCTGGCGTGGAAAGCAGAAGTTCCTGGCATCGCGGTTTCCAGTCCGATTGTCTGGGGTGATCGTGTGTTCGTCTCGACGGCGATCAGCAGCGATCCGAATCAGGGCATTCGCACAGGCCTGTATGGCGACGTCGAGCCGATAAACGATTCATCGAAGCACATGTGGCGCGTCATGGCGCTGGACAAAAAGACAGGGAAAGTGCTCTGGGACAAGCTCGCCCACGAAGGCACGCCGAAAACCAAACGTCATCCGAAATCCAGCCAGGCGTCGGCCACGCCGGTCACGGATGGGCGTCACGTGATCGTCTCGTTTGGATCTGAAGGCTTGTATTCGTTCGATTTCGACGGGAAGCTGCTCTGGAAGAAAGACCTCGGCGTGCTGAACGCAGGGTGGTTCTTCGATCCGGACTACGAGTGGGGTATCGGCAGCTCGCCGATTATCTACAAGAACATGGTGATCGTGCAGTGCGACATACAGCGCCACTCGTTCCTCGCGGCCTTCGACACCGAGAGCGGTAAAGAATTGTGGCGCACTGAGCGCGAGGAGATTCCGTCGTGGTCGACGCCGACGATCTTCGAGGCGAACGGCAAGGCGGAACTCGTGACGCAGGCGACAACCTTCACGCGCGGCTACGATCCGATGACCGGCAAAGAGCTGTGGAAGTATTCGGGCAACTCCGAAATCGCGATTCCGACACCAATCGTCGGTCCGGGCGTCGTCATCATCACCAATGGCTATCGTGGCGTGCAGCCGATATTCGCGATTAAACCTGGCGCGAGCGGCGACATCACGCTGAAGGGCGACGTGACGAAGAGCGACTTCGTTTCATGGAGCACGAAACGAGGCGGTCCGTATATCCCGACGCCGCTGATTTACGGCGACCTGCTGTACGTGCTCAACAACGGCGTGCTGACCACCTACAAAGTCGCGAGTGGCGAACAGGTCTACCAGAAGAGATTGGGAGGCACAGGCGGAGCGTTCAGTGCGTCACCGGTCGCCGCTGACGGGAAGATCTATTGTGCGAGCGAAGATGGTGATGTGTATGTCATCAAAGCCGGTCCGGAGTACGAAGAACTGGCAAAGAACTCCATCGGCGAAGTGGTGATGGCCACGCCCGCAATATCTGACGGTCTGATCATTTTTCGCGGGCTGAAGCACGTCTACGCGATTAAGGCTCAGTAGCGGCCGTCACTTGACGTTGTATTATTGTACTAGTACAATAATCGACAGGAGGCTGCCATGGAACCGCTGCTGATTCTTGTGGTGCTCGGTCTGTTAGGCGGTCTTGGGCTTTCAATCCTCATCGCCCGCAACCGCCGCGGGACTCCACCCACCTTCGTGCCCAGACGTCTCGCTGCACCCAACCCCGCGCTCATTAACATGGCCAACATTCGCGTGGAGGGTATCGGCGGGCTTGGAATGGTCGCGGCAGTGATTGCCGTCGCCATTGCGGATTCCCGCATTCGCGCTGCAATCCTCATCGCCCTCGTGCTGGGCGGCGGACTTGCGCTCGCGCTGATTGCGCTGCGACGTCGTGGCGGTCCACTGCCATCGGCCGGCGACGGCCCGGACGACCGTTCGATGCTGCACATCGACAGCGACCGCTCTGGGCGGTTAACGCCACACTCGGAGACACGCGAAGAGAAATCGCGATTCGGTGCCGGCCGGATCCGGATCGCGTGGTGATGGATCGCGGGGTCTGAAGACCCCCGTCTTCACCACACGAATCGGAAGATGCTGGCTGTCGAGCGTCGCGGATCGGGGTAGCGCGGATCCTCGACCTTGTATTGATTCGGCACCGACGCCCAGTCGGTGTAAATCGTCCCGCCATAATAAAAGCGCTTCGGCGATTCCGCGCTCGATGCCTCCGCGAAGAGTGAGTAGGCGTGCGCGGGCTGAACGGATCCAGCCGTGTCGCTTTGTGGCACGTATTCCGGGATCCCGTCGCCGTCCACGTCGGCACGGATCCACGCGACGTGCAACAGACGATGATAGGTCTTGTCGGCAATCATGCCGCGAAGCTGTGAGTTGAAGCGGCTGATGATCGTCGCAGCGTTCGGGTACGATCGCCTGACGGCAAAATACAGCGGCCGCGTCAACAGCGGTTTCGAACCGACATTCAGTCGTGTCTTCGCTTCGTTGGGGTAGTTGCTCAGGATGTACTGCACGACGAGATCGTCCATGAGCACGTAGTCGGCCTTGTTGGCGAGGAGCTGAGTCAGACTGTCTTCCTCACCGCGCGCCGGTATCAGCGTCGCTCCCGAGCTGGTGATGCCCTCACCATACGCATAGCCCTCGACGATCGCGATCCGTTTGCCCTTGAGATCCGCGAGCGATGCTGCCGACACGTCCTCGTCGCGACGGCCGACGAGAATCAGGCGATTCTCGAGATATGGCTGTGAGAAAACGAGTGCGCTTTCTCGCTCCGGATCCTTCCACGCTGCGGCACTGCCGTCGAACGCGTTGCTCAGGAGCGACGGCGTGAACTTCAACGGTTCGACGATCGTCGTCGTCGCCGCCATGCCGACGCGTCCCAGCGCCGCTTCAACCAGATCGAGCGCGAAGCGCGGCTCGACCTCGTTGGTAAACGGCGCCCACGGTGTCGACACGAGCCGCAGCGTCGTTTTCTGCGCCTCCGGCTGACTGTGAGCAATAGGCGTCAATGACAGGCACAGGAGAACGGCGACGCCGAGGAAAAGACGCATGACGGGCCTCCGACTCCAAGACTAATCCAGTCGACGCACGTCTTCAATCGGGTCGGCGAATCCCTGATCACTCATCACTGATCGCGAATCGCTAATCCTGAATCCTCGAATCGCTAATCCTGAATCTCGAATCGCTAATCCTGAATCCTCGAATCGCTAATCCTGAATCCTCGAATCGCTGAATCGCCGAATCGATTCAGGATTCGCGGATTCGAAGATTCGAGGATCAGCGATCAGTGATTCAATGCGTGACCATCTTTCGGAACGTCAATGAGAACCCGGCAATATACATGTCGGATTGGACCCCGGGCATATCTTCTCGCTGACCGAACAGCCACACTCTCGCCATGTTCAAGTGCAGTGTGACGGGTCGTCGCGTGCCGGGCATGGTGAAATCAGTTACGCGATAGCTGAGACCCCAGTCTGTCGCTGGTTTCCACTCCGGGCCTGCGGGTCCCGGCACGCGCATGAGAATCGCGCCGGGCGCAAGGAACAACTCGACGCGTCCCGTCAGATCGATCGTCGAGTGCAGCCCGACGACACCGTAGACGCCAGAGGTTCCCTGTGTCATCGGCCACAGCGCGTCCAGATGGACGTGACGCCACCACACGCTGCGATCCTCGGTTTCTTTCTTCGCGCGACTGGTCGCGACTTGCTGCTTGATGATCTCGGTCGCGACATCGTCGTTCTGCCATTCGTCGAGCAAGCGGCACGCGTTCACGAGCACGGAGTCGGCACTGGCCGGCACCGGACACGTGGCGAGAAGAACTGCGGGCGGGTCGGGACGCGGGCGTCGCTCGCGCGTTCCGAATAAGCCGGGCTCCGCGCGGTTGTGCCACTTCGCGAACCAGGCCTTCCACGCGGTGTAATCGCGGACCCATCGTTCGATGAGACCGATTTGATCGCGCGACAGCGTGGCGCTGACAGTTGGGTCCTGTTGGATGGGGGATTCGCCCGCCGGGTGTTCGGGGAATGCGCGCACGATGCCGAACTGCGCGCAAAAGAAAACAGCAACGGCCACGAAAGTTCGTGTCAACCGCATGTGTGCTCGCACCTCACGAAATACCGTGAGCAACGGCGTGGAGTATAGTCCCGAGGTCGGGGCGGCGGCGATTGATTCGAATCAAACCGAATCGCGAAATGTGGCCGAAATTCGTCGAAAGGTGCCGTCGCCCGCTAAAAATCGCGCCGGCTCGGCCAACTCGCGCGGTGACTGGCCAGTGGGTCATACTGGCTTTGCCATGAACCGCTGGGTGTTTGCCGTCGCGGCCGTCTGGCTCGGGTCTCATCCCGTGACGACGTGGGCGCAGCAGGTGGAGATTGCGCCGGCTGGTGGGTATCGTTTCGGCGGCGGGTTCTTCGAACGTGTCACCAACCAGGACGTCGATCTCGACGGCGCGCCGGCCATCGGCGGTGTCCTCAACGTTGCGATGCATGACGGACTGTGGTTCGAAGGAGTCTTCACCCATCAGCGGGCGGAGGTTGACGTTCCCGGCAGTGTTCTCGCACCGCCGCGGCGTTGGCGGATCACCGTCGATCACTGGATGGCCGGAGGGCTGCAGGAGTTCGGGCAGGGTCGCGCGCGTCCATTTTTGACCGGGCTACTCGGTCTTACTCGCTACGCCGCCGAAGGGGACAACGAAATTCGCTTCGTCGTCAGCGCCGGTGGCGGCGCCAAACTCAGGCCGACACGTCACATCGGCGCGCGGGTCGACGGCCGCGTGTTTACGACCTTCGCAGACATCGAAGGTCGAACGATTGTGTGCTCGCCTGGTCTCTGCCTCGTTTCGGTGAACACCGATATCGTCTGGCAGCTCGAATTGAGCGCCGGTCTGTTGATCGCCTTCTAGGCCACGGACGAACACGGGTACACGAGGATTCAGCCACGGAAGAACACGGATGAACACGGATTTGCACGGAAGACATCGATGAACGTTGCTGGCTTATGACAGCCGCACGCCTCACGTTCGTCAACCATAGAACCCGCGCCGTCATCATCATCACGGAAAGGGGAACAGGGAAACACGCAACGACACGGAACGTTATCCGCGTTAATCCGTGTTCTTCCGTGGCCGGTCTGATCCGCGTTTAATCCGTGTTCTTCCGTGGCCTACAAGTGGTGAGACCCCAAGCCAACCGATGCAATCAGCGCTTCGAGCACTGCGGGCTCGGCCGGCTTGGTGACGTGACGATCGAATCCGGCCGCGGAGGCCCGGCGCTGATCTTCCTCCTGGCCCCAACCGGTGACGGCGACGAGAAACACGCGGTCGCCGAGAATGGCGCGAATGTGGCGCGCCGCCTCGTACCCGTCCATGCGCGGCATGCCGATGTCGAGCAGGGCAATCTGCGGTTCGAACTCCTGCGCGATCTCGACCGCCTGGACTCCGTCAACCGCGACGCGCACATCATGCCCCATGCATTCGATCATCACCGCCATCATCTCGGCGGCATCGGGGATGTCGTCGGCGACGAGCACACGGCATTTTCCTGCGGCGTGAGGTACGACGCGGAGCGGTGCCGGCTGGTCGGCAGGCGCACCGACCGGTAGTCGAACGATGAATGTTGTGCCCATACCTAGTCCCTCGCTGTGTACCTCGATCCGTCCGTCATGAAGTTCCACCAGCCGCTTGGCTAACGCGAGGCCGATGCCGAGACCGCTCCGCGCGCGGCTCGCACCCTGATCGATCTGGACGAACATGTCGAAGATCGTCGGCAACGCGGCTCGATCGATCCCAATTCCGGTATCGCTGAACATGACGGCCGCCTCGAGTCCGTCAACCGAAGCGCTGACCGAAATGGAGCCGCCGCGTTCGGTGAATTTGACGGCGTTATTGAGAATGTTCGCGAACGCCTGCGACAGACGTGTCAGATCGGCATAAACCCAGAGCGGCGACGGCGGCAGATCGAGCGTCACCACGTGGCCGGCCGCGCCACTCAGCGGCGCGACCGTTTCCAGAGCGCTCGAAATCGCGGTGCGCAAGTCGATCCGGTCGCATCGCAGTTCCATCTTGTTGCGCGTGATGCGCGAGACATCGAGAAGATCATCGGTGAGGCGGACGAGTTGCTGAACCTGCCGCTCGGTGATCGCCAGCGCTCGCTCTCGCAGCGGCGCGTCAGTGCCGGCCCGCCGCAGCAACTCGAGCGCGTTGCGAATGGGCGCCAGCGGGTTTCGCAGTTCATGTGACAACGTCGCGAGAAACTCATCCTTCCGACGATCCGCTTCGCGAAGGACGTCTTCGGCGTCCTTACGCGCCGTCATGTCGACGCACACGCTGACGCAGCCGCACACCGCGCCCTGTCGATCGTAGAGCGGCTCGACATCGTTCTGAACGTAGGCGACGGTGCCATCGGGGCGGACGATCTCGATGTCGTTGGTGACGTTCGTGCGGTGCGCGACCGCGTATTGCATCGGAAGCTCATGGTCCGCCAGATCGCGCCCGTGCCGCTGAATCCGGTACAGCGGACGCTCGCCTGCGGGAGGCGTCAACGAAATATTCACGTTAGTCGGTAGATGAAGCAGGCGCGCCAGGGCATCGTTCGCGGTGATGAATCGGCAGTCAGGATCGTGCGCGATGGCAATCGGAACAGGAGCGCGCGCGATCAGGTCGGCAACCGCGCGAAGCCGCATGCGTAGCTCATCAGGGCTGGCGTCGGCGGGCGGTTCGAAGAGCGACGCGAGACGGGACATGAGGAACCCCGGACCTAGAGTATACGTCCACCGCGACTCGACGAGTGAGCCGCAGGGTGATTGAACTAAGTTGCTTATTATTTGCTATTTAGTGGTTCTTGCTGACCAACGCCGCCCCCACATTATTACTATCGGCATTACTATCGGCATTACTATCGGCGTACCAGTACCAGCCCAGCAGTCGCCAGTCAATGGCCAAGGGCAGAAGCCAGCGGGTTAATAGCCGAGACCCGAAAAGAGTCCTAGAAACCGCTACGCACCTGTAGCTCTGCGGCTGTCGAGCCGATAAGTAAGAGGTGCATAAGCCTTCACGGGATTGCACACGTTTGCGGTCCATTGCTGCGATCGAAGATGCGAGCGAGCGTAGCGAGGTGAGCTACGCGACCGGCCGGCCTTCGCTAAAGGCTCCGGCGAGGTCCCCTCGGAGTATTTCTTGATCAATGTGATTAACCACAGCGCCCAGGTTCCCGCGCGCCGTCGTATCCAACTCCTATACGTGGGAGACGCTGCGCTGGCGCGCGAGTGTTTTGGCAGACCTGGCGCATCGATCGAAGTCACGGGTGCGGTGCCCGAAGTCGATCGCCCCCTCAATCTGGTCCGTGCCGACGGGCAACCGTACGACATCCTCCTGCTCGAACATGGCCACCCGGGTGTGAGCGCGCTCGCGATCCTCGAGCAGCTTCGCGCGCGCAATCTCCGGGTACCCGCGATCGTGGTCGCTGACTGGGACGAGGAGCTGGCGGCCGACGCCCTGAGGCTCGGCGCCAGCGATTACGTCAACAAGAACAGGGCCTCGTTCCGAGCCGTGTATTTCAGACTGCACAGGCTGATCACGCAGGCTGCTGCGACCAGGGCACAGTCTTCAGAACGCGAGACCGTTCGTGAGTTGGAACAGCTGCGCCGAAAATTCGCCGAGGTCGAGGCGGCGCGAGAGGCCGTGGAGGGACGGCTGCGCGAGGCGGTCGAGACAATCATCCGCACGCGTCATGGACGACTGGCGGATGCGGTTGCTGCGGCCAAAGAACATGCGCAGCGCGAATCCGAGCTGGTCGCAAAGATCGCGGACGCGAATTCCGTCGCGCGCGCGCTCGAGCAGCAGGTCAGGGATCACCGCGCGATCCTGAGCCTCATCGAGGAACGCACGGCGCGAGCGGAACAGATCGCGGCGACGGCTGCGCGGCGCCAGAGCGAGAGCGAGTCCACCCTCCGAGAGGAGAGCGCGAAGCGGCGCAGCCTTGAAACACAACTCGCTCACGCGAACGAAGCATTGTGCGAAAGCGAGCGCCTCAGGTCGGCGGATGCCGCAGCATTCGCTGATCAACTCTCGCAACGGCAGACAGAGTTCAATCGCCAAAGCACCGAGATGAGCCGAGCGCGCGAACTCGTCGAGCAGCGGCTGCACGAAGCGGCCGCGGCGACGAAACAGGTGCGTGACGAGCACGCTGCGGCCGCAGCCGCGGCCGCCGAGCGCGAAGCTGTCCTGTTGGCTGACCTTCGCGCGGTGACTGATTCCCGCGATCGGATCGAGCGGCGTCTGGTCGATGCCGACGCGGCGCTTGGATGCGCGGAGCAGCGCGTCGTTGCGGCGCATCAGGCCGGCCAGCAGCGACTCAATGAACGTCAGGCCGAGTTCCACGCCGAACTATCGCGGCAGCACGCCACGATCGATGCACTCCGGGAGGACATCCTCGCGCTCAAACACGCCCTGCAGCAGTCGGAGGATCAGCGCGTCTCCGAGGCGGCGACGTCCGCGGTCAGGTTTAACAATCTGCAGGCGGACTACGACGCGCACATCGTTGCAGCGGATGCATCGCGCAACGCCCTTCAGACACACTCCGCCGAGCTCGAGCGATCGCTCGCGGAATCACGGGCCAGGTACGAGTCCGACATGGCGGACGCCGCGACGGAACTCGCCGACACACGACAACAGGCCGAAGCGAGGCTTGCTGAAGCGATTTCCGTCACCGAGCGGCTCGAACAACAGCTGCGGGAATCCGAGTCTCAGGGTCAGCGCGATCAAGAGGGGTACGCCTCACTCTTGACTGATGCGGCGGCGCAGTTTGCCGATGCGCAGGAAACGGCGGAGCAGCGCCTCGCTGAGGCGAATGTGACGGCGGAGTTACTGGAGAGCCGGCTGCGGGAGTCGGAAGCGGCGCGGGAGCGCGCCGCGGAGCAGCACGCGTCAGAGATCGGGCAGTCACTCGCGTCTCTCGAGCAGCAGCAGCGGCAAACGGAAACATGGTTGAGCGATGCCGCTGCAGTTGCGAATGCCCTCGAGCGCCGCCTGGCGGATATGTCCGCCGAGCTCGAGCGCGTGCGCGACAACGCCGCTCGCGAGCGGGAAGCGGCGCTCGCCCATGCCGCGGCACAGCAGACGGAATTCGAGATGCGGCTGGCGGAGGAGATCGCGACGCAAGGTGTACTCAGCGACGAGCTGCAACACGCGCGGGGCGCTCTTGATGTTGCGACCGACCGGCACCGTCTGGACATCGCGGCCGCGGCCGCGCGCCTTGCTGAGAGCGAGGAAAGGGCCATCGCCCGGCTGGCGCAGGCAGATACCGCAATCAAAGTCGCCGAGAGTAAAAGAGCAGAGGCGATTGCGGCGCTCAATCGAGTCGTGCAGCAGGCCACTGCCGAGCGCCAGGCAGCCGCGGCGGAAGCCGCCGAACGCCACGCGCAATTCAAGGCTGCACTCACACGCGAGGTCAGTCAACGGGAAGCGGCGGAGCGCACGCTCGTCGAGACTCATACGTCAGCGGAACGGGCTCGCCGCGAGTTCACCGAGACGCTTGCGGCCGCGGAAGCGCGCGCGCTCGAGGAACGCTCAAACTTTGAAAAACGGGCGGCGTCCGAACATGCCGAATGGGAACGAGTCAGCCTTGCCGCGGCCGAGCGGATCCGAGAGCTCACCGGGCAACTCGATCAGGCGCGGCAGTCACTCGCTCGAGCGGAGGAACAGATTAACCGGTTGACGCTCGAACACCAGGGAGCACAGACACAGGCGGAACAAAGACAGCGCGCGACGGATCGAGACCTTGCGCGGCTCCGCACGGAACGAGACACGCTTCAACAGTCGCTCGATCAAACGCGGGCGACGGCGGACGAAATCCTCACCCGCGTCACCCAGGACCGGTCGATCGAACGCGCCAGACTCGAAGCGATCGTCGCTGATCTCGAGATGCAGTTGAGAGAGCAGGCGGAGCGGGCCGATGCGTCGGAACGGCAGGCGTCGGCGCGGCTGGTGGAGAGCGAGCACAGAGTGGACGAGATGCGCGCGGCGAAGGACCGCGCCAACGAGTCCATTGTGCAGCTCGAAAACCAGTTGAAGGCACTGCGGCAGGACCTCGAGGCAGCGAAAAAGCGTGGCGACGTGTTGCGCGCGACGGCCGAACGGCTGCCGATGCTCGAGAAGGAGATTGACGACGTCCGCGCCGAGACGCATCGCCAGTTCGAGGAGAACCCGTCGAGCTGGTTCCGCTGCCGGCGCTCCGGCGAGATCATCCACGCAAATCGAGCGATGCGAAGTCTGCTGGGGTACGAGCCGCTCGAGCTGCAGCAACTTGATTTCGGCGAGATGGTGTTCGAGTCAGAGAACGACTTCCGGTGGGTTCTCGATCGATGCCTGGCGTCGCTGTCGACCCAGTCGATGGAAACGCCGTGGAGACGAAAGGACGGCCGTCGAATCATCGTCCGTGTCGTCGCCGTTCCGGCTACTGCCGAATCAGTCGATCTGATCGCCGAAGACGTCACGCACGTGCGCGAGCTCGAAGAGAAGCTGCGCAACGCGCAACGGATGGAGTCGGTGGCGCGGTATGGATCCGAAGTCGCGGTCACGTGTCAGGGGCTGCTCACCCATGTCAGGGAAGAGGGGCAGCAGTGGCTCGCGGCGATCGACAGCGACACGGTCCGCTATCGTGGCGAGCTGCTGCTCGACGAGGTCACGCGCGCCACTGCATACCTCGGACAGCTCGCAGTCTATAGCGAGGAGCAGCAGAACATTCCCGACCTCGTCGATGTGAACAAAGTGCTGCGCGATCTCGAGCCGGTGCTGAAGCGAGTCGCCGGCGACAACATCGATATCGTCCTGCCGAAGGCGTCGGCGCCGCTCAACCTCGATGTCGAGCCGCGGCCGGTCGAGCGGATGCTCGTCAACGTCGCCGCGTATGGGCGTGAACGGATGCCGCTCGGGGGCCGGCTGAAGATTGAGCTCGACTCGGTGGTGGTCGATCGTGAATTCGTCGCGAAGCACCCGCATGTGCGCCCCGGCGAGCATGTACTCCTCATCGTCAACGAACAGCGTCGCGTGGTTCGTCCGAATTCCGCCCACTCGACCTCCGCTGGATCGTCCGCGGTCTCCAGCTTCAGCGGCGACAGCCCTGGTGTGGATCTCGGAACGTTGCAGGCGCTGGTCACCGAATGTGGCGGCCACCTGTGGATGAGGGCAGAGCCTCCGGGTGACATGGAGTTGAAGATCCATCTCCCTCGCCGCGTCCTCGACCGGCTCGAGGCGCCCGCACCATCGATGCCATCCGGTCGATCGCGGTGGATCCGGCGGGCATTCGGTTCGAGGCACTAATTACTCCGAGGGGCTTCGCCCCTCGGACTCCCGCACACGTCGTTCGCCAGTTCCCCCTGCGCACCTCCGCTCCGGGCGGATGGGTCGCTTCGTTCGCTCGCGGCGCTCCATGCCTTCCGCCCCGCCGGGAGGGCCGACGACTTCTGGGGCTTAGAAGTTGAACCCGACTAAGAGCCGAACATTCGACACGCCGTAGGCAGTAGCTTTCATTTCAAAGAAGGTTCCATTCCGTCGCCGCACTCCGGTGATGAAATTCACCCCGCCTTCGAAATCAGTGTCCCCAAAATCGAACCGGTTTCGATTTACCACCGTACTGGTTGGGGTTACGATTTCGGTTCCGGTGTCAGTTTCGACTTCGAATCCACGATGGCTCAACCCGAAGTTCGGCCCGCCGCCGACGTACGGAAACCACGCGGCAGACCGCGGTAGTCCCGGCAGATAATAAAGAACATCGAGGTCGATACCCAACGTCGTCGTTACTTCGCCGACGCCGAATTCAACCCCCGGACGTAACGCCACGCGCCGCGAGAAGACCGGCGCGAATGTGCCGTGCGCCCCAAACATGACGAGCTCGGGATCCAGCCCGATACCCGCGTCGACGCCGACGCCAAATCGTCGAACGCCATTGGCAATATCACCCTCCACTTGTTCTACCGCGGCAGGCACATTCGACGCACGCCCGTCGGCAGACGGGGTCTCGTTCTGTTGTGCCGAGGCGGGCAGCGACAATGCCCACGCCATAAATGTCGCGCCGATGAGTTGAGCCGTTTGCGATCGTTTCACACCTGACCTCCGCCTGTGTACAGAAACTGCTGGCGAGGCAGTGTGCAAGCGAAAGGCCGTCTACCGACAGCATCAACGGACCGCGTGACGTCCCGTCGTGCTGTCGTCAGCACCGTCCGTCCGCGTATGCCATCGCACCACGCTCCCTCGAATCGGCGTATTGCTGCGTTGCAGATTCAGCGATTCGACGATTCGAGGGATTTAGTGATCCACGATTAGTGATGAGCGATTCTTCTATTTATAGATGTGTAGCCGATAACTGCCTCGATCCTCGCTTGCACCGACGATGTCAATCTTCAATCCCGATCCGGCGGTGAGGACTGAGTTGAACGGAGCAGCGGAATCGTAGTAGGAGGTCGGCGATGCATCGACGAACGAGCTTTCCGCGGGCGCATCGTAGGTCTGCTTCAGCTTTCGTCCTTTGCTGACGACCTGGGTGAGCGTGACGGCATGAGGATCGATACCGAAGCTCGAATCCCAGGTCTGCCATCGTGCATACCACAGCGTTCGTCCGTCGGGCATGAAGCTCGCTGCTGGATGCGCGTCAATCGGCAGAATCTGACCTGTCCCGGGATGTGTCGACGTGTTGTTGTCTAGCACCGACGAATTGCGGTACCAGATCAGGATGCCGTTGGCGTAGCACTGCTTTTCCAGCAAACTTGCGCTCAGGAAGTTATACGCGCCACACAGGCTCGTGTCGTTGCGGACATAGCTGCGCGACTCGGCAAGGTAGTAGTGGAAAAACGTCTCGGTATACTGCCCGTTCGTCAGCTGACGGAAACCGTTCAGCGTCCATCCGCTCGTGCTTGTCCCGTTATCAGTTGTACCGCCGACCGCGATCGTGTCGATGGCGATGCCCGGACGTGTGACGTACGAATCGGTCCAGTAGCGGAACCTGAAGGCCGTGGTACCGGCCGGAAGCGTTGCGCTCACGGTCTGCCAACCGCCTGACGCGCCGGTGATCCCGAACCCGAAGTTCTGCCCATTGGGATTGGTGGTCGAAGACGCGCTCGTTTGCACGTGTTGCCACACGCCGGCGACCATCGCGTCGAGGTAGGCGTAATCCCAGTCCTTCTCCGTATCCCAGTCGGCGCGGAAAGAAATCGGCGTCGCCCCGGTTGCCGCAAATGATCGGCTCATCGAGTTATCGAGATTGTCTCCCTTGCCTGAGTAGAAGTAATTCGGATCGCTGCCGTCCAGCGGAAACGGCGTTGTCGTTCGGGAGAAATCCGGAAGATCAACACGGGCTGCCTGATATTGTCCGCGCGTCGCTCCTTCCGCCGGCCCAAGATCCACCGTCACGTCACTGCCAAGGGCAACCCGCGCGAGGTTGTCGCCGAGCCAGCCCAGCGCCAGCTTTTCCCACGCTCCCATGTGGACCGGTTTGTCACCGATTGAATCACGAGAATCAGACGCCCACGAGCCAGAGCTCATGATCGTCCAGAAGCCGGTGCCGTTATCCGTTGGGCCCGCGGTGTCGTACAAATCGGGAAGACCGAGATCGTGTCCGAACTCGTGGGCGAACACACCGACCCCGCCGTTTTCCGGCTCGATCGTATAGTCACCGACCCAGAGATTTGTGCCCGGGAGCTGATAGCCACCGAGGTGACACCCGGTGGGCCCGCTGTCGGTGTTGTAGTTGGCATACCAGCGATGGCTCCAAATCGCATCCCCTCCTTGCGCACCGCCGCCGGCCTCTTCGCCTTCTCCGGCGTGCACGACGGCAAAGTGATCGATGTATCCATCCGGCTCGTTGAAGTTGCCGTCGCCATCGCAGTCGTATCGATCAATCAGGTCAGCGCTTGCCAGATCGAGTCCACCGTAGTTTCCCGACGCCGCGACTCCATTCAGAGTGGCCTCGACGACGCGATAGACAACCCCGTTCGCATCGTCACCACCAGCACCGGTTCGCGGCGCGTTAGCGCCGAACTCTGATTCGGTCGCGTTGACCTGGACCCAGTTCGACACCTGACCCGTCCACGTGAACCGGCCAGACGACTGCTCGAGGTAGAAGTCGCGCATCGATGGACGGCCGTAGGAGCCGCCTCCGGCAGTGAACAACATATCCACGTAATGCGCGGGCGACACATCAGCCGACCAATAGGTGTTGTTGTCTACGGTTCGATCCGGTTTTGCAATCTGGCCATGGCGAACGTCGGTAAAGTCGATCAACACGGCCGTAAGCCGCTCGGTTCCCTCGAGACGGTAGTTCACAAACTTTCCGTTCTTCAGGGTGACGACGCCATTCGCATCCGGCGTCGCGAGACCCCGGGCAACGAGGTCGGCCGCGGCAATTCGTTCCTTTGCATGCTTCTCCACAAACGGCGGGAGCGGTTTGGCATCACCTGCCGACGCGCCGCCCTTGCCTTGGCTTGCGCCCGCCCGCGGCGATGGATTGATGCCGCGCGTTCCGTTTGCCGTAGCGACGAGTGCCACGAACACAAGTCCAGTTAAGATTCGTTTCATTATTCCCCCAGGTGATGGTCTTCTCTTGTTGTGATGGGTCCGGTGCGAACAACGGTTATTCCGGTCTCCCGTGGCGAGGTGTCAAGCCCGTCCGCAGCGGCGAGGCGTCGGTTTCGGCGGTTCGGATTGGAAGTTCGCGATATGACGATGCCCGTCAACGAGATCTGGACGCACCGCTCGATCCAGCGCGAAGTCGAGATGATCGGAGGCGTGAAACGATAGAATCAGCGGGTCCCGCTGATGATAACAAACCACGCTCCTAAACCTGCCGCCACTCCAGCCCGTGCGTCGCACGACGACGCGGATCTCCGCCGCGGTCTTACGCGTTCAGCGACAACCGCTCTGGTGGTCGGCACCGTCATCGGCACTGGCGTCTTCATCAAGACCGCGATCATGGCGCAGGACACCGGGTCGGCATCCACGGTGTTGCTCGCATGGGTCGCCGCCGGCATCCTCTCGATGTGCGGTGCTCTGACGTATGCGGAGCTGGGCGCCATGCTGCCGCAGGCCGGCGGCGAGTACGTATATCTGCGGCATGCCTACGGCGAGCTCGCCGCGTTCCTGTTCGGTTGGATGCGATTCGTCGTCGGAGGCACTGGTTCGATCGCGATTCTCGGTGTCGGGTTCGCGACGTTTCTATCGGCCATAATTCCGATTACTTCCGTCTGGGCCAGCTCGCGGTTCGTCCTGCTCGGGCAGACGATCGATTGGCAGTTTGGATCGAAGCAGGTGGTCGCGGTCGCTGCGATCATGTTCTTCACCGTGATTAACTGCTTGACCGTCGTGGTCGGCGGCCGGGTGCAGTCGCTGCTGACGGCACTCAAGCTCGGCGGAATTGCGGCCGTGGTTCTCGGTGTGTTCTTCGGATCGCAGACGGCTGATTGGTCGCACCTGACGGCGACCGATACGGCCAACAGCAGCGGTGCGGCCGCATTTGGTCTCGCGATGCTGGCGGCGTTGTGGGCATACGACGGCTGGAACAACATGCCAATGGCCGCTGGTGAGGTCAAAGATCCGGGACGAAACGTGCCATTTGCCTTGATTGGCGGAATGGCGGTGGTCACACTGATTTACTGCACGGCGAACCTCGCCTACTTCTACGCGTTGCCGTTCGCCGACGTGATTTCGTCGAACTCTACGCGCTATCGTGACGCGCTGCCGGTGGCCACGAAGGCGGCACAAACAGTGTTCGGCGATAGTGGCGGGCGCCTGATCTCTGTCGCGTTCATTTTTTCAGCGCTGGGCGCGCTGAACGGATCGACGCTCACTGGCGCCCGTGTTCCTTATGCGATGGCTCGCGATGGTGTTTTCTTTTCGCCCGCCGCCCTCCTCAGTCAGCGCACGCGCGTTCCGGTCTACGCACTTCTATTTCAGGCACTCTGGGCCAGCGTGCTCGCGATCTCGGGTACTTTCGATCAGCTGTCCGACTACGTCATCTTCGCCTCGTGGATCTTCTACGGTCTCGTCACGTCGTCGGTGTTCGTCCTGCGCCGGAAGATGCCAGACGCGCCACGTCCCTACAGGACATTGGGCTACCCGATCGTCCCGCTTGTTTTCGTTCTCGTCGCGCTATGGCTGATCATCAATACCCTGGTGAATCGTCCTGTCGAATCTGTAGCCGGTCTCGTTTTGATTGCGCTGGGGCTTCCCATCTACTTCTATTACCGCCGGAGGGGCACGAGACCCGGCCCTGCCCGTGAATGAAAATGAACCCGTAGGTCCCTCTTTTCGCATCGCGTCGCTGTCGCTACACTACGCGCTTGCGGCCAATTCGCGTTTACCTGCTGATCCTCGTTCTCGGGGCGATGCTGCCGGGTGCCTTGCTGACGGGCGTTCTCGTGTGGCGCGCCATCGCGAACAACCGCGCGATCAGCGAACGTCGCCTGCTCGAGTCGGCGCGCGTTGACGCGTCGGCACTCGATCGCGAGTTCGATCGCAGGCATCAGCACCCTGCACGCCCTCGCCACGTCTCCAGCACTCGACGACACGAATCTTGAAGCGTTCTATCTTGAAGGGCGTCGCGTGCAGGCGACGCAGCCGGGTTGGGACACCATCATGTTGCTCTCGATGGAGGGCGAGCAGTTGGTCAGCACTGCCGCGCCACTGGGGACACCGCCGGTGCGTACGATAGAGGCCGCCAGTCTTCAGCGCGTGATCGCCACGAAGCAGCCGGCGGTAGGCGTCATCCAAATCGTGCGGCGAAAGCGTCATCGTCATGTGTGAAGACGACGGGCCCCGGCATTCCGGCGGATTTGGCGCCGCAATTGTTCGACACGTTCGCACAAGGACCGCGCTCGCTCGATCGACGTGAAGGCGGGCTTGGCTCGGCGCTCGCCCGTGTCGGCCATATTGTCGCGCTGGCCAAGAATGGTCCCGATGCCCTCGCGATGGCGGGTGAATTCGGACCGAATGTAGGCGTGCTGGACATCGGACTGCCGCAGATGAACGGATACGAGCTTGCAAAACGCCTTCGATCGTTGCGGCCGGAGATACGGCTGATTGCCCTGACGGGGTACGGCCGAGCATCTGATATTGAAGCTGCCGCGGCAGCGGGCTTCGACGCGCATTGTGTCAAGCCCATCGCTGTCGCGACGCTGCTGGAGCAGATTCAGAAATTGAGGACGGCGTAGCATCGCGGGCTGTTTCGCCGCCGGGTTTTCGTCGGTGCCGGGCATGAGCGTTAAGAAGGTGGCCGGGTTTTCGACAATCCATCCGTAACCTCGGAGAAACTCCGGCCTTCCGGAGGCAGCCCACGGCGGCGGTTTAGAAACGCCAGCAGTGAGTCACTCTCAAGTCGTTTCATTACAACGATTTGTTTCATCGATACCGGCAGGCAGTTAGCGGTGCGTGCCTTGCTTGAGCGGACACGTTTGGCTCCCGTCGACTCGCACGTTTTCGCGCGCGCTCGGGGTCCACCGTTCTGCTCACTTGCGCGCTTAACACAGGAGGCACTACTCATGCGGACGATCGTCGCTATCGTGACGACGGCGTTTGCGTTGACGTTCACCGCTGTCGCCCTTCCACATTGGTCTGAGGCCGTTGGCCATGCCCAGTCGCAGACTGCCAAGCCCGCCGCGAACACACCGGAACAACTGGACAAGTTGATGGCACCGGTTGCGCTCTACCCGGACTCGCTGCTCGCGCAGATGCTGATGTCGGCAACAAATCCGGCGAAAGTTGGCGCGCTTGCAGAGTGGATGGCCAGTCAATCAGTGAAAGGCACCGAGCTTCAGGACGCGGCGACAAAATCCGGGTTCGATGCCAGCTTTGCGGCGCTCGTGCTGTTTCCCGACGTGGTCACTTACATGGCTGACAACGTGGACTGGACAACGAAGGTGGGGAGGGCGTTTACGGAGAACCGCTCGGCGGTCTTCGACAGCATTCAACGGCTGCGGGCGCAAGCGAAGAAAATGGGAACCCTCAAGACCACACCGCAGCAGGAAGTGGAGACCAAGACGACCTCTTCCGGTTCGGAAGTGATCGTGATCGAGCCGACCAACCCCCAGGTTGTCTACGTGCCACAGTACAACCCCACCGTCGTTTACACGCAGCCTGCATCAACGACCGTCGTCGTTAAGGAAGACGACGATAGCGGAGAAGCGGTTGCGGCGGGGTTGATTGGGTTTACTGCAGGGATCGCGATCGGTGCGGCCATGGACAACAACTACTACTACGGTCCGTACGGTTGGCACGGCGGCGGCTACATGTACAACGATGCGTGGGACGACTACTACGATGCGCGCGAGGATGCGCGTGAGGATTGGGCGGATCACCGCGAGGACATGTACGAGAACCGCGAGGACGTTGCGAAGAACAGACAGGAGCAGAGGACCGAACGCACCGAGACCCGCAACGAGAATCGACCGGAAACGCAAGCACAGCGCGAGCAGCGGCGCACCGACGCACAGAGCGCGGCGCAGAATCGCACCGCCAGCGGTACGCAGGCGACGACTCAGAGTCGCACCACGAACCAGGAGTCGCGCGGTTACAGTCGCAGCACGGATTCAGCGACGACCCAGCGAAGCGGGACGAAATCGGACGCGTTCTCCGGTTATTCAAGCGGGAAATCGGAACGTGCGGCAAGCCAGCGCGGGCAAAAGAGTCGAGGCAGCTCGCGCAGCGGCGGATCGCGGAGGCGTTGACATGATTTCCAGATTGATTCGTTATGCGCTCGTGATCGTCTCGCTGACCGCGGCCGCTTGCCGCTCGACACCGGTTGAGCAACCAAAGAGCCGGGCATTCGACACGCCTGAAGACGCTGTGAAGGCGCTCGTTGCAGCGGTCAAAGCCGACAAGGTCGACGATCTGCTGGCGATCTTTGGCGCCGAGGCGAAAGACGTCGTCGATACCTCGGACCCGCAGGCGGGAAAGCGAAATCGCCAGGTGTTCGCGGTTGCGATGAAAGAAGGATGGCGCCTCACCGATCAGGATGCACACACGAAGACGCTCGTCGTCGGCAACGAATCGTGGCCTTTTCCGATTCCGATTGTGAACGACGGCGGCAAGTGGCGTTTCGATACCGCGGCAGGAAAAGAAGAAGTGATCGCGCGGCGAATCGGACGCAATGAACTGGCAGTCATCCAGATTTGCCGTACGTACGTGTCGGCGCAGAAGTTGTACGCCGAACACGCTCACGACGGCCAACCGGCAAAGGTCTACGCGCGAGCGTTCCGCAGCGACGAGGGACGCCAGAACGGACTGTACTGGGTCAGCGTAAAAGGTCAGCACCGAAGTCCGCTCGGCGATCTCGTGGCGCAGGCTTCCGAGGAAGGAACGGCGCTCGACAAGCGAACCGAGCCAGCTCCGTTCCACGGCTACTACTTCAAGATCCTGACCGCGCAAGGCAACTCTGCGCCCGGGGGCGCGAAGGATTACATCGTCGACAACCGAATGACTGGCGGATTTGCACTCGTCGCGTGGCCGGCGCAGTACGACGCGACCGGAGTCATGACCTTCATCGTCAATCAGGACGGGATCATTCACCAGAAGGATCTCGGCCCCGGCACGGCCGCGCAGGCCAAAGCGATGACCACCTACAATCCGGATTCATCGTGGGAGAAAGCCGAGTAATGGCGAAGCCAGCAGCGTCACGATCGATCGAGGCCCAGCGACTCACGGCCGCGCGCGAGATGCGAGAGCCATGGCGCAAATGGGGCCCGTACCTCAGCGAGCGACAGTGGGGCACCGTGCGCGAGGACTACAGCGAGTCTGGTGACGCCTGGAACTTCTTCACGCACGACCAGGCTCGATCGCGCGCGTATCGGTGGGGGGAGGATGGTCTCGCCGGCTTCTCTGACGAGAACCAGCGGCTCTGTTTTGCGCTGGCGCTCTGGAATGGGAAGGATCCGATCCTGAAGGAGCGGCTGTTCGGCCTGACGAACAGCGAAGGCAACCACGGCGAGGACGTGAAGGAGTACTACTTCTATCTCGATTCGACGCCGACCCACTCGTACATGAAGTACTTGTACAAGTATCCGCAGTCCGCTTTCCCGTACGAACAGATCATCAAAACCAATCGCGACCGAGGCCGGCATGGCCTCGAGTACGAGCTCCTCGACACCGGCATCTTCGATCAGGATCGCTACTTCGACGTGTTCGTCGAATATGCGAAGGCCTCGCCCGAAGACATCCTGATCCGGATCACCGTTCACAACCGCGGCCCCGAGGAGGCCGCGGTTCATGTTCTCCCGACGCTGTGGTTCCGCAACACGTGGTCCTGGGACAACAACAGTGATCGTCCGTCGATACGGCAGATCGCCGCAGGCACCATTGCGGCCGCGCATCCACAGCTTGGCGAGCGATTCTTTCACGCCGAGGGCGCACCTGAATGGCTGTTTACCGAGAATGAAACCAACTTCGAACGGTTTCATGCCGGATCGAACCGCACGCCATATGTGAAGGATGGAATCAACAACCGGGTGCTGTTCGGTGCCCAGACGGCGGTCAATCCGGACAAGACGGGCACCAAAGCATCGGCGTATTACCGGCTGACGATTCCGGCCGCTGATTCGCGCGTGCTGCGCCTGAGACTGTCCGACGTCGCGTCTACCAGCGACCGGGAGGCGGCGACGGGCGCGGCCGATTTCGACCGCATTATTGACGATCGTCTGCGTGAGGCTGACGAGTTCTACGACACCGTCATTCCTTCCGCCTTCGATGCCGATCGGAAGAACGTGATGCGCCAGGCGCTCGCCGGCATGCTCTGGTCGAAGCAGTTCTACAACTACGACGTCGATCGATGGTTGTCGGAACGCGGCTCCGATCCGCTCAAGCCGACGCGCCGTGCGCCGCGCAACGATCGCTGGCATCACATGGAGAACAGCGACGTCATTTCGATGCCGGACAAGTGGGAGTATCCGTGGTACGCGGCCTGGGATCTCGCGTTTCACGTGCTCGCGCTGACGCTGGTCGATCCTGATTTTGGCAAGGAGCAACTCGATCTGATGCTCCGCCAGAACTACATCCATCCGAGCGGGCAGATCCCTGCCTACGAGTGGAACTTCGGCGACGTGAACCCTCCCGTGCATGCATGGTCCACGATTTTTACGCATCGACTTGCAAAAGCGCGCGGCCAGGCAGATTTCGACTGGCTCGAGCGCTCCTTCCACAAGCTGCTGTTGAACTTCACCTGGTGGGTGAATCGAAAGGACCGCACGGGCAACAACGTTTTCGAGGGAGGATTCCTCGGCCTCGACAACATTGGCGTGTTCGATCGCAGTTCACCACTGCCGACAGGCGGCTACCTCGAACAGGCGGACGGCACCGCGTGGATGGCGCTGTTCTGCCAGAACATGCTCGAAATCTCCGCCGAACTGGCTCTCGAAAAGCCTGCCTACGGTGACATGTGTCAGAAGTTCGTGGAGCACTACCTCTGGATCTCGTCCTCGATGATGCGCGCTGGTGACGATGTCGGGATGTGGGATGACGAGGACGGTTTCTTTTACGACGTGCTCAGGCTGCCGAATCAACATGCGACCCGCCTCAAGGTTCGATCGATGGTCGGGTTGTTACCGTTCTGTGCGGTAACCGTTTTTGATGGCGAACTACTGCGGAAACACCCCGAGCTCGCGCCCCGCTTCCAGCGATTCCTGGACGCCCGGCCGGAGTTGAGCAGGTTCATTCACAATCCCGCGACACAGGGGGAGAACGGCCGCCGCATGGCCGCAATCCTCAACCAGCAGAACCTGCGGCGCGTGCTGAGCACGATGCTCGACGAGCGTGAGTTCTTGAGTCCCTACGGCATTCGATCGATCTCGCGCTATCACGAGCAACACCCCTACGTGTTCCGGGTCGGCGATCACGAGTACGGCGTGTCGTATCTTCCGGCCGAATCCGACAGCGGCATGTTTGGCGGAAACTCGAACTGGCGCGGCCCAATCTGGATGCCGGTCAATGGATTGATCGTGCGCGCGCTGCTGCAGTATTACACGTATTACGGCAACAACTTCACGATCGAATGTCCCACCGGATCGGGACGGCGGATGAACCTGTACCAGGTCGCAGAGGATCTCGGCGGACGTCTCGCGAAGATCTTCCTGAAGGATGGCGGTCGGCGCGCGGTCTATGGCGGGACGCGGAAATTTCAGGAAGACCCGCACTGGCGTGACCTGCTGCTCTTTTACGAGTATTTCCACGGTGACAACGGCGCCGGCCTCGGCGCGAGCCATCAGACGGGATGGACCGGCATCGTCGCTCGAATCATGCATTACTTTGCGAGCGCGACGGCGGAGCAGACGCTGGAACTAGGCAAGTCGGCGGCCGTCAACTCGCATCGGCCGACGGTTGCGAGCTGAGATCAGCTCAGAAGTGTTTTCAAAACCGAGTATGCCGCCGTGGCGAACGAGCGCGCGAGTGAGCCCACGCGAGCGGAGTGGGGATCGCGGGGCCCCGCGAGCGAGCGTGCAGGGGAGTCCGAGGGGCGAAGCCCCTCGAAAGATAAAGATAATGTCACGAACGCAGCCGTCGATCGTAACGCGTTCTCGATCGAGTCCGCGCGGGTCACTATTGCACCCGCGGATAACGTCCTGGCAGCGACCAGCGAGCTAGACAACTGGCACTCTGAAGCCAAGTATCACGTAAACGTAGGTCGCCACCGGCGTCCGGTGCTGCGCCGGACGGAAATGCCATTGACGCACGGCTTTGACGGCGGCTTCGTCGAATGGAGGCGCCGAATTGATCACGCCGACGTCGTCCACCGAGCCATTTGCGCTGACGTGTGCTTCAAGCAGCACAACACCGTTGCCCGCGGCTTTGGGAGGAAAGAGCGGAGGGATCATCGCGGCCGGAAACGGAAGCACGTCGGAACCCGAGACATCGTTCGGAGGTTCCCCGAGCGTCGGCGCGCGCAGCGACGGCGGACGAAACACGGCGGCAACGAGGACGTGGGACTGAACCGCTACTCGTGACGTCGCCTCGCCCGCTCGCGCCCGATCGGCGTCCACCACGTCACGCGCCGGGAACAACTGCCAGTCGCGTACCGCGTTCAGCACGAACTCCGTGAACGGCGGTGTCGATCGCAAAGGCGTCGCGCGCGTCACCGTGCCGTTTGCACTCACGTCGAGGTCGACGAGCACTTCGCCTCCGCCAACCGCCGTTACCGGAATCGAGGGCACTTTTCCGGACCGCAAGCGAGCCGGTGAGTACGCCGGTTCCTGTGCCGCGAAGGCCATTAACGCCGATACGATCAGTGCGGGGAGTTTGGACATTGAGAAGATCGGTCTGGTTTACTTACCGCTTTCCCTTTTGCCGTTTCCCTTTTTAAACGGCGTAGCCAACGTAAACCATACCGTAAACGAAGTTCTTCGTTCGACCAGTGTATTGCTGTACTGCTTTCCCCGGATCAGCGTAAGCGGCAATCAGACTGACGGTGAAATTGTCCGCTGCGTACTCGAACGCAGAATGCGACAACCCGCACGACCATCGACAGGACCACGAGCCACCCGAAATGCCGGATATCCTCCGGCATTCCGGGGTTCCTCCGATCGTGTCCTTCAGATCCCAAGGGCGAACGCGTATTCTGCGGCATGACGTTCGCAGCTATGCGAAATCTCGCCGGGCGGAGGTGTGAATGCGGTGGTGGCCGCGTGTGCTGGTCGTGTGGGTTGCCTTGAGTGTTCTCGCCTGGGCACCCGTTTCGGGGCGAGGTTCGGCCCAGGCGCCGGCAACCACCCCGGCGCAACCCGAAGCTCGCAAGGATGCACTCGGTCGGGACACTCCCCGAGGAACGGTCCTTGGATTTCTCAGCGCAGCGCGGAAAGGGGAATATCAGCTCGCACGGCAGTACCTCGATACACCGTTGAGTGTTCCGGCAGCCGAGCAGCTCGCGAATGAACTATTCGTCGTGCTGAATGCTCGTCTTCCTGCGCGCCTCCCGCAGATCAGCGACGCGCCTGAAGGATCTCGATCGAATCCGCTTGCTCCGAACGAAGAACGGATCGCGACGATCGGCGAGGGGAATCCGGCGGACATCGTTCTCCAACGAGTAGAGCGCGCGGACGGCGGACCGATCTGGCTCTTCTCGGCTCCGACCCTGGGCCGCATTCCAAGTCTCTATGACGAGGTTCTGGCCAACAGAGCGGGAGGCACGCTTCCGAGATTCCTGACCAGCAACCGTCTTGCCGGCGTGCCGGTATTCGAGTGGGGTGCGATTCTCGCTGGCCTCCCGCTGCTCTATTTCATAATCGGCCTGCTGAACCGCCTGTTGACGCCCGCAGCGAAGGCGTTCTCGCGGCGTGCATTCACGCGATCCGGTTTCCTTGCGACCAACGCGCTGCCGACGCCTGCACGCGTGCTGCTGTTCTCGGTCGTCGCGCGGTGGTTGTCGTCGGTATTGCCGTTGTCGCTCCTGCCGCGGCAGATGCTGTCGAACCTCACCGCCCTTCTCACCATTGCCGCCATTGCGTGGCTGCTCATGCGCTTGGGAGGGGAGATTGAAGCGATCGTTGTCCGGCGGATGGCCACGTCCAATACCGCAACGATTTCATTGCTGCGCGTTGGCCGACGATGCGTCGATGTCCTCGTAATCTTTGTGGCGATTCTGGCGATCTTCCGGCACTTTGGGATCGATCCAACGCCGGCGCTCGCCGGCCTCGGCGTCGGCGGCATCGCCGTGGCGCTTGCCGCACAGAAGACGCTCGAGAACGTGATCGCCGGCGCCTCACTGATCTTCGATCAGGCCGTGCGCGTTGGTGATTCGTTGAAGATGGGGGAGATTGTCGGGACTGTCGATCACATCGGCCTGCGCTCCACTCGCATCAGGACGCTCGATCGCACGGTCATCAGTGTTCCGAACAGCCAGATTGCCAGTGCAAGTCTCGAAACCTTGTCGGCCCGCGATAAGTTCTGGTTCCACCCAGTCCTCGGTCTCCGATATGCGACGACCCCGGATCAACTGCGTACCATCCTCGACGGCATCCGGCGTCTGCTCATTAGCCACGACTCGATCAGCCAAGAGTCAGTGCGTGTGCGCTTCATTAGGCTCGGGGCGTTTTCGCTGGATGTCGACGTGTTCGCCTACGTATTTGCGACCGACTGGAACCAGTTTCTCGAGATCCAGGAGGGCCTGCTCTTCAACATCGCCGACATCGTCAGCCGCGCGGGAACGGGGCTCGCGTTTCCATCGCAAACCATGTACGTGGAGAATGCGGCGGCACCGTTTTCATCGGCGGCGACGCTGGCGGTGCCAGGACACGCCGCGGTCAGTTCATGAATGTCGAGTGTTCAATTCAATATAAGGAGAATGATGTGATGCGCCTTCAGATCCTCGTGCCCGTTGCGCTCGTCGTGCTCGCCGCGCCGAGCCTGGTGCTCTCGCAGTCGCAGCAGCGTGGAGCGCCGGAACAATTCACGGCAAACGCCCAGGTTGCGGCCGCATCGGGTGCGTCAGCAGCGGCGACCGTTACGATTGACATTCGACGGTACACGCCGGATGCCGAACGCACCGCCGTGGAGACGGCATTGAAGGGCGGAGGGTATCCGGCGTTTCTTACCGCGCTTCGAAAAGCGCCGGAAGTCGGCACCGTCGGATTGGGCACCCAGAAATGGTCCATTCGATGGGCACGCGAACAGTCGACGCCAAGCGGCCGAACCATCGTTGTCGTCACCGATCAGCCGATGTTCTTTCTCGGTGGCGCGCGAACGAATGCCAAGCCACGGGCCGGTTACGAAGTCGGCTTGATACGACTCCAGGTCGACCCCGCCGGGATGGGCAAAGGCGAGATGGCGGCAGCTGCGAGGGTGAAGCCGGGCGGAGAAACGGGCGTGCAGGTTGATGATTACGCGGATCAGCCGATCACGTTGACGGGGGTTGCCCGCAAGATTCTCGCAGGTTTGTAGGAATTGCAGACTGCGGATTGATGATTGCGGATCGTGGTGATGGCGATTGTCGATTGAGATTGTGGGCTGGTGATTGTGCAGCAATCGCCAATTCGCGTTCTAGGGCTGCTGCTTTTGTTCGAAGCTCCCACCCAGCGCCAGATGTAGATTGACCCGCTGGACGCGCTGCTCAGCCTGCATCCGCACGAGCGCCGAACGCGTGGCGTTCAGCGTCAGCTGACGCTGCGACACGTAACGGAGATCCGTGCTTCCCACCTTGAACTGGGTCTGCACGATCTCGAACGCCCGTTGATTGTCTGCCAGGGTCTGCGTGAGGATACGCTCGCGTTCGCGGGCCGCGTTCTCGGACGATAGTGCGCTTTCCACCTCACCAAACGCACGCAGCCCCACCGAGGCATACGAGGCAACTGCCTGCTTCTGTTCCGCGGTGCGGATCTCGACCTGGGTCTTGAGCGCGCCCCCTCTGAAAATCGGCATCAGGAGACTGGAACCATAGTTCCAGACCGGGTTGTCGCGGTTCTTCAGGAAAAACAGATCGCTCGAGAGTGCGCTGACGCCGCCAGTCAATGAGATCGTCGGCAGACGTGCGGCTTTCGCCTCGTGGACCCGATTAAACGCCGCGGCGATCCGCCGTTCCGCAGCGATCACATCGGGACGACGTTCCAGGAGCGTGGACGGTAAACCGGAGGGGACGAGTTCGGGCTGTCCCGGTAGTTGCGCCGTCACCGCGGCGGCCGCAGCGGGGTAGTGACCCATCAGCAATTCCAACGCGCGAATCGCGTTTTCGCGGGAGAGCTCAAGTTCGCGGAGCGTATCTCTGTACGTGCCGACGTTCGCTCGTGCGACAAACACGTCTTCGTCGTTGCCCACACCGACGCGGGATCGAGCCTCCGCGAGGCTGACCAGCTGATCGCCTTCCTGTATCGACGCGCGCGCAACCTCGGCCTGCAGTGCGGCCTCTGTGGCGAGGAACCAGCTCTTCGCGACCGCCGCGGCCATCGACTGTCGCGCGTACTCGAAGTCGGCCTGGGCCGATCGCGCGTCCTCGCGCGCCGCCGCACGGCCGTATCGCAGACGTCCCCACACGTCGAGCTCCCATGATGCTCTGAGTATGGCGCCCGTGAGGCCCGTGCTGTCGCCTCCGAGGCCACCGCCCCCTTTCGCGAGCAGATCGACGGACGGATACAGTTGCGCCCCCGCCAGCTTGGCGTAAAGCATGGCCTGTTCGACACGCGCAGCTCCGACGCGCAGATCGGGATTGTTCGCAATCGCTTCGGCAACCGCGGTCGTCAGCTGATCGTCATGGAACGACGTGAGCCAGTTGTCGGTGATATCGCCTGCGCCTGCTGGATTGACCCACTTGTCGGGCACGACTACCGTTGGCAGCGACTCACCCTTCAGCGCCGTCGCGTCGGGCGGGTTCTTCAGCCGGATGCAGCCAGACCAAAGCAACGCGGCTGCGGCGAGCGAGGCCACGAATCCAACTCTCATCCCTTGTCCTTTGCCTTTTCCCTTTTGCCTTTTCCCTTTTGCCTTTTGCCTTTTGCCTTTTAATGCCCCAGGTGAATGCTGTGCTTGATGATGATGTAGTCGAGATATGACGCCACCCTCAGCAGCACCTTCCGGACGATGTGAACAAGCGTGAGGTGTTCGGTGTAGATGGCGGCCGCACCGCGCGCGCCGGCAGCCATGAATACACTCTTGTCGCGTTCGTCAACGACCACCTTGACCGGAAAGCGGCCCGGCGGCGGCACGAATGTTGTCTTTGGCAGATCGCCTGACGCCTCGATCTGCCCCTGGCCTTGCGCCCAGATGATCGAGTCCACGTGCCCCTTGATCACGCGGCCGGGATACGTGTCGAGTGTGATCTCGACCTCGTTGCCCTTGTCTACCTGGTGCAGCTCGTTCTGATTGAACAACGCGAAGATCTGGTACTCGTTGTCGACGAACGTCATGACTTCGTTGAACGGCATGCCGGCCACGAAAAAGCCCGGGCGCAGCATCACGTTCACCATCGTCCCGTTGCCCGGCGCGACCACCGTCGTCTGAGTCAAGTCCCACTTGGCGGTCTCGAGTTGGGCACGGGTCGTCGCGACCTGCGCTTCTGCCTCCTGGACATTGGCCTGCGCCGTGGCGATCTGTGCCCTGACCTGGGCGACGGTGGCGATGTCGCCGTTCACCCGGCCATCCAACTTTGCGCGGACCTGCTGCTCTGCGGCCCGCGCCGCGCCGAGCTGCGCGGTGAGTTCGGCAACGTTGGTCTGTGCCTGTTCGAGATCGAAACGAGGGCCCGCACCGACGGCGACGAGTTCCGTATTCTGCGAGACTCGCTTACGCGCGAGTTCGAGCGAGGCGTTGATTTTCCCGATGTCGCCGACCGCCGCGTTCAACTGCTCGTGCAGTTCTTTCTCGGTCGACTGCGCGTCGGTCAGTTTCGCCCGCGCCTCCGACAGGCGCTGACGCTCGGCCCCGACCTTCGCCTCGTCCGATGCCAGCTTCGCCTCGAGCGAATGGACCTCATTCTGGTACGGCGTCGGGTCGATGCGGAACAGCACATCGCCCTTCTTCACGGGGCGGTTGTTCTCGACGCCGACCTCGATGACCCGGCCACGCACCTGCGACACGATCGGCACGACGTAGTTCACGACACGAACGTCGGCCGTTGTCGGTGCGAAGATGTTGAGCAGAAGCAGCATGGCTGCAATGGCGACGACCGGGAAGATCGCGACGGCGACTTTCCACGGCGTTGTCCACGGCAGCAGCTTCAGCTTGATGAAAATCAACCAGACAAAAAACGCATAGATGCCGAGGAGCAGGATTTCCATTATCTGGCTCCGTGACCTGCAAACTTGGACTCGATCGCGTCGAGATCGGCACGCAGTTTGGACAGTTCCGCGTCGGGAATGTTCCGGGCCTCGAGACGTGCCAGCCGTTCATGCAGGCCCAGAGTCCTCTCGCGCAGATTGAGCCCCCCTGCGGCCGCGGGCGGGACCTCGACCTCATGCTCGTCCTCGTGCAACTTGTCCGTGCCGTACGCCAGCTTGTGCACGACTGGTTTCGTATACGCCCAGATCCAGGCCAACGGCCAGAGCAGCCCGCCGAAGACGAGCGACAGCAGGCAAAGCGTGCGAATGGCCTCGAATTGGGGGTGGTTCCGCTTGTGGGCTATCTGTTCCGGCAGGATGTGCACCATCCAGAACAAGACGATCAGGACGACCGGGACAATGAACAGGATGAAAACGGCGAGGAAAGTCGCCAGCTTGTCTTCCAGTTCCGGAGACAAAAACGATGCGTGTGCTTCTTGCGGCGCGAGGACAAGGAGAAGCAGTACCGCGGCGGCGATACGCCAGACTGCCGCTAGCCGTGAACGTCCAAATGATGTCGTGACACGTGAACTCATAGGCATTGCCCCGCCCTCAGGGACATCGAACCATCAGCGATCAAACTTGTGCGGAACAGACTACCGGGTGGCAAGAGCAGTAGCCGTGCCACAGCTCACCGGGGTTCGTGTGCGAACTAAGCCAATGAGGAGCACAAGAACGCGGGGAACATCCGCCGCGGGAGGCTCGCACGGTGCTCCGATATAACGGGCATCCTCCGGAATGTCGGAGTAACGCTGAGGTCCCCGATGTGCACTGGTATAGACTTGAAGTAATCCTGCTTTGAATCCATGACGGAAACGTACGCTCCGGGACCCGACGAGGCGCCGGAATCCTGGACGACCAGGCCGGAAAGCTTCTCGCGGCTCGCCATCGAGTCGCTGCCGCATGGTGTGCTCGTTCTGACAGCCGACGGAACCATCCTCGTCGTCAACAGCGCGATTGAGCGGCAGTTTGGCTATCAGCGGGAACAGCTGATTGGCCAGAACGCCGATGGCTTGTTGTCGGAAGAGAGTCGCGCGCAACACGTCACCGACCGCACCGCGTGTGTCAACGGTCCGGCCGGGAACGCCGATGTTTCCCAGGAGTTGTCCGGTCGGCGGCCTGACGGGTCGACATTTCCGATCGAGATGCGTCTCACCCCCGTCCGGAGGGAGGACGGCGTGTTCGTCCTCGTTGCGACGGTTACCGATCTGAGCGTGCAGAAAGGAACCGCGGACGCTGTCAGGTCTTCAGCCGACGAGCAGCTCGAATTCGAGCGTCTGGTTACGGAGCTGCTGGTCGAGTTCATCAACGTGGCGCCCGATCGAGTGGAGGAGGTGATCGGGATCGCGCTTCGGCGCGTCGGGGAAACGCTCGATCTTGATCGCTGCATATTCGCGCGGTTTTCGAGCGACGGTCAGGTGACACATCCAGCCAGCTGGGAGCGCGCTGGAACACCGTCCGTTCCGGTTCCCAACCCGGTGGCCGAGCGCTTCCCCTGGGCGTTCAGCACGGTGCTTGCGGGCGAAATCGTCTGTTACTCGAACCTGGATGAAATCCCGAATCCGATCGATCGTGAAAGCTGCCGGCTCCTGGGATCGACGTCCAGTGTTGCAGTGCCCCTCTTCGTTCATGGGCAGACCGTTGGGGTAGTTTCATTCAACCTCGTGGGCCGCGAGCGGCAGTGGCGACCGGACGAAATCCACCGCCTTCGCGTCCTCGCGACCGCGTTTGCAAACGTCCTGGCGAGGCAGCAGTCCGACGAAATGCTGCAACAGACCCTCGCCGAAGTGAAGCAGCTTGGCGACCAGTTGAATGCCGAGAACGTGTATCTCCGGCGCGAAGTGCGCGATCGACTGAGTCCGGGCCTCATTGTCGGAAAAAGCCCGGCAATCCTCCGCGTCCTCGATCAAATCGAACAAGTGGCTGGGACCGATTCGACTGTGCTGTTGCTGGGCGAAACAGGGACGGGTAAGGAACTCCTTGCGACCCACATCCACGAGTCGAGCAGCCGCCGCGGCCGGCCGCTCGTCCGGGTGAACTGCGCCGCGATTCCGGCGACGTTGATGGAAAGCGAGCTGTTTGGGCGCGAAAAGGGAGCTTTCACTGGTGCGCTCTCCCGGCAGGTCGGGAGATTCGAACTGGCGGATCGTTCGACCATATTTCTCGACGAGATTGGCGACTTGCCGGCCGACGTTCAGGTCAAGCTGCTGCGGGTGCTCGAGGAGCGGCAGATCGAGCGCCTTGGCAGCCCGAAACCGATTCACGTCGACGTTCGAATCATTGCCGCAACTCACAGAAATCTGCCGCAACGGATTGCCGAGGGTTCGTTCCGCGACGACCTGTTCTACCGTTTGAACGTCTTTCCCATCGAGGTTCCGCCACTGCGCGAACGCGGAGACGACATTCCTCTCCTGGTGTGGAGGTTTGTCGAGGAGTTCTCGCAGATGTTCGGCAAGCGAATCGAAGCGATTTCGAAAGACAGCATGACGGCGCTGCAGCAATATCCCTGGCCTGGGAATATTCGCGAGCTCCGGAACGTCGTCGAGCGAGCGATGATCCTCGCAACCGCAAAACGGCTCTCCCTCCCGCTGCCCGCTGCCGCCGCGGGTTCACCGGCCAAACGAGCGGTGAAACTCGTCGATCTCGAAAGGGAGCACATCCGCAACGTGCTCGAGATGGCGGGGTGGCGAATCCGGGGTGCGGGCGGCGCGGCGGAACGCCTTGGGCTCAAGGCGACAACTCTGGAAACGCGGATGGCGAAACTCGGACTGAAACGAGCGCGCGGCTAACGCCTGGCGGTTCTTTCGAACCTGCTACAGAGTCTACGCACGTCCCTTCGGAGCCTGTTTCCTTTCCACTTCCAACATGTTGTGTAATCCGCGCGTACGAGCAGAACGTATCGGGCAGAATTCGTCAGATCTCTGTGAGAATGACACGTTTGTGACAAGCCACGAAATGCCGTGGCGCTCCCGCGAGTTCCGGTGACGATTCACAGGAATTGATTACCTTCCCTGCAGAAGCCGTGATTTTTTCGGAGTCTCGGCGGCAGTCGGCTTGCTTCCATCTTCATACCGTCACTTTGAGAGACGGAACCGCTTCAACGTTTTTCCGTTTGACGAGAGTCCATCCGCGATCGTCTGCACGATTGTCTCTCCTTGCACGGAGTGGAGATATCGAGATGGAATCAGGACTCGCCCTCAGGGAAGTCAGACAGTCGGAATGGTTGACGCCGGGCCGGATCCAGGAAGGCACGGACCGTATCCCTCGTCCGCACGCGGATCAATCAACGCGTGCCGCTGCAATCGTTGGAAAGAGCGCGGCGATTCGCCGGGTCCTCGAACAAGTCCACCAGGTGGCGGCCACCGATGCGACGGTGCTGCTCCTTGGTGAGACCGGAACCGGGAAGGAGCTCTTTGCGACCGAGATTCATCAGCAGAGCTCCCGCCGCGGGCGGGCCATGGTGCGGGTGAATTGTGCGGCGATTCCGTCGACGCTGGTCGAGAGCGAGTTGTTCGGCCGCGAGAAGGGCGCCTTTACCGACGCGGCGACAACCCAGATCGGTCGATTCGAGCTGGCCGACCGCTCAACGATCTTTCTCGACGAGATCGGCGATCTGCCGCCGGACGTTCAGGTCAAGCTCCTTCGAGTGCTCGAGGAGCGGCAGATCGAGCGGCTTGGCAGTCCAAAATCAATTCGAGTCGACGCCCGGATCATCGCCGCGACCCACCGGAACATCGAGGAGCGAATGGAAAGCGGCTCGTTCCGGGACGACCTCTACTACCGTCTGAATGTTTTTCCCATCCAGGTGCCGCCGCTTCGTCATCGTGTCGAAGACATTCCGCTCTTAGTTTGGCGGTTCGTCGGTGAACTCGCGGAGCGGTTCGGCAAGCAGATCGAAGAAATTCCCGACGAGAACATGGTCGCGTTGCAGGCGTACGCATGGCCGGGCAACATCCGCGAACTTCGTAACAGCGTCGAGCGGGCGATGATTCTCGCGAAAACCGGTCGATTGACGATCGCGGTGCCCAAAACCACAGGGGTGCCGACGGCGCCGAGCACCCGCCTCGCGGACGTCGAGAAAGCGCATATCCGCGGCGTGCTCGAGAGCGTGGGCTGGCGGATTCGAGGAACGAATGGTGCCGCCGATCGGCTTGGGCTCAGGCCGACGACCCTCGAGACGCGGATGGCGAAGCTCGGGATTCGACGGCCGAAGCCCTCGTTTCCGATGGCGGTGTAGATCTACGGCTGGATGTTGATCGCTGCGCTCAGCTGAAACTGCAGCCGCGTCTCGGCGGGGAGCTTCAGATGTTCCTCGCCGCTTGCAGCCATGATCACGCCGGTGCCGGCGCCGATCGCCGCGCCAATCGCGGCACCTTCACCGCCGCCGGCAATGCCACCAACGATTGCTCCCAGTCCGGCACCGCCGCCGACTTTGCGTCCGGTCTTCTTGCCCTCGCCTTTGCCCTTGGTTTCGACATATTCGGTGACCACCGGATACGACATGCCACCGAACGCGATCGAGTTCATCTTGAGGGTGATCTTGTCGCTGCCCTTCATCTTGCCGGACTGCTGGACCTGTGCGGCCTGAAGCGTCGCCGTCGCGCCTCGCGGGATCACGATCGATCCGTTCATCATTACCGGATCATCGACGATGGCCTTGAACGTTTGACCCGCCTGCGACGCATCGACGTCGATGCCATTGACCAGGCGGACATTGAGCTTCGTTCCCGCCGGCACCTGGATCGGTTTTGGCTTCGGAGGTGCGGCGGCTTGCGCTGGCGCAGCCGCAGGCGGCGGGGGAGGCGGAGGTGGTGGCGCCGGTTTTCGCGCCGAGAACTCGACGGCGACAGCCTCCTCCAAAGGCACTTCGGACACCTGTCCGTTGTCCAGCAGCACCCGGACGGACTTGCTGTCGCCGCCCATGAACATCCCGGTAACGACCTTGCCCGATCGCAGTCGAACCCGGTCGGCCACGAGTGACGATCCGAGGGCGAGAATCAGCATCGCGGTGACCCATTGCACGCGTCGGATATGCATGGCTTGACCTTTCCTACTTCGCGATCGGCAGCGCTGATGCGATTTGCAGATCGATCAGCAGCTGCAATTGGTGTTCGACCTGCCACGCGCGCAACGCCGTTCGCGGCGGAATTGCCTTCGCGATCTGGTCGTAATACTTCGCGCTGACCGCCTGCCGTTTGGCCTGAAGGTCGAGCGCGCCGCGCGCGAGCTTGTCAGCGACCTCGTCGGTCAGGTTCGCGTAGTTCTTCGAGTAATCGGAAATGAGCGCGACGCGTTCGTCTCCAAGCTTCGACATCTCGGCATCGTACTGGCGATAAATCGGCCAGAACGCTTTGTCTTCGGCCTCTGTGAATCCAACGACCTCGGTGATGATCGCGACCTTCTGCGTACGCAGGTCGCTTCGCAGCAGTTCCGCGTACGCCGTCAGGTTCAGCTCTTTCGTCTCCTTCGGGCTGGCCATCGTCGTCGAGGGAGACTGCACGTGCACTGCTGCTCCGCCCGTCAACAGCAGGACAAGCGTGACGATGATCTGTCGTACCACGGTCATACCTCCTGATCCTCCCGCCTGAAGGCGGAAGCCACATGTAGATGCAGTCTAGGACTTCACCTTCGGTGGATAGTTCTTGAAGATCTTCTCGACGGCTTTGTTGATGTTCTTGTCCAGCTTGTCTGGCTTCGCCTGCACGTCGACACCTTCCTTGGTGGCTATCCCGCGCCAGGCCATTTCATTCTTCTTGGCATCGGCGATATCGATCACCAGCGTCCCAAGCACGATGTCGCGAACCTGCGTTGTCGTCGTTCCACCCGCCCACCCGCCGCCCCACCCATAGCCGTACGGTCCGTATCCGCCGCCGTAGCCGGAGCTGAAGGTCGAGATGTCCTTCTGCTTGTCGAACGCGACGTGATAGATGACGAAGACGTCAGGATTCGCTGTTGCCTTCGTCAATCCCTTGGCCGCCAACTGCGTATCGATTGCCGCGACGATGCGGTCGTCAATGAGCTGCTGGCCGACCTTGGTTCCGTCTTTCTGCTGGTAGGTCTTGTACGAGGCGAAGTTCGCGCCCTTGTTGTAGTCGTAGCTGGTTTTCTGAGCGAGAAGAAGGGCAGGCGCCACGACGACGGCGACAAGTGCGATGACCAATTTCTTGTGCATGTGCAGAATCCTTTCGGCTGTTGATACCGGTGCGTGTTGCGGAAACAAGCCGCTGCTGCAGGGCTGCAATTGTCAAGCCCAGGGGAGTATCGACTGTCGGGGGTAAAACGCTCGGGAAACCCGCCACCTTCCGCGAGTCTCCCCACGGCATTTCGGAGGAAACTCCGGTCTCGCGGGCATTGGCCACTCACAACCGCTGGTGAGCGTCGCTCACGAAATTCAAGTCAATTCGTGTCACGACACGACTTCGGCGTTACCTCCCAGGAAAGCTGATAATCGGCATGGTCTCTGCTGTGTGTCCAGCTTCGCCGTGTGAGGCAACGGAGGCGAGGTAACCGAAAGCATCACCACAGAGCTAACAGAGAAAGTAGAGATACTTAACGTTTCTCTGTTTCCTCTGTTACCTCTGTGATGAAGTCCTCTGTTCCCTCTCTATTAACTCTGTTGACTCAGAAGCGACGGAAACCACCATGTCGATGTCTATGCAGCAGGAAGAGAAGAACGTCTACCGGCTCGATGTCGCCGGGACGTTGCAGAAGCACGACTTCCAGCGATGTCAGCAAATGCTGATCAATGAGATGAGCCGGGTCGGAAACATCCGGCTGCTTTTCGTCCTCGACGGGTTTGAGGGTTGGGACCAGAACGACGACTGGCGCGACATGTCGTTCTACACGAAATACGGCAGTTCAATCGATCGTATTGCCATCGTCGGTGACGAGCGATGGCGCTCGGAGACGCTGATGTTCGCAGGAGCAGACCTGCGCCGCGCGGCCGTGCAGTTTTTCACCCCGGAGTCACTGAACGATGCCCGGAATTGGGTCACCAAATAGGACGAACGAGGATCACGCATCATGATCCAGAAGCAACGTGCAAATTACTCCGCTGCGGTCGCGGTGGCCGTCAGTCTGAGTCTTCAACCATTCGCGTCGACAATCGCCGCCGCGGTGCTGCAGGGACAAACCACGGCGAAGCCGGCGGCGACCTCGCCGCAACCGGCGGCGAAGCCAACGACCCCGCAAACCTCCTCGACGGCCGCCGCCCCGACTACGGCCAAACCCGCGGCGACGGCAATCGCCACTGTACCGGTCGACGGCGGCTGGCCCCGTGTCTACACCGTCGCCAGCGGCGGCAGCGTCCTCATGTATCAGCCGCAAATCTCGAGCTGGGAAGGGCAGAAGCATGCTGTGGCGTTCAGCGCCGTGTCGTATCGCACGCCAGGCGCCGAGAAGCCGGCTCTCGGTACGATCAAGCTCGAAGCCGACACGTCCGTCTCGGTCGCGGATCGCCTCGTCAAGTTTCAGAAGCTGAAGATCGCCGAAACGAATTTCCAGACGCTGCCGAAAGAGCAGGTTCGGGAGGTCGCGGCCGCCATCGAAAAGGCGATTCCCGACGACGAGCGGGTGCTCGCGCTCGATCGTGTCCTGGCAAATCTCGACAAAAGTCAGATCATTCCGAAGAACAAGGAGGGGGTGAAAGCCGATCCTCCGACAATTTTTTTCAGCAAGACACCGGCAGTGCTCATGAACCTTGATGGCGAACCGATCTGGAGTCCGATTAAGGAAAACGATCTGAAGTACGCCGTCAACACGAATTGGGATCTTTTTCAGTACACGCCGACTTCAACCTTCTATCTTCGCAACGAGGGCGCGTGGTTGAAGGCAAGCGATGTGAAAGGACCGTGGTCTCCTGCCGGCAAGCTGCCGGCCAGCTTCAGCAAGCTGCCCGACGAGGAGAACTGGAAAGACGTCAAAGCAAGTCTGCCGGGCAAGTCCGTCGCTGCCTCGCAGGTGCCGAAAGTATTTGTCACTTTTCAGCCTGGCGAGTTGATCCTTTTCACTGGAGAACCGAAGTACGCTCAAGTTCCGGGTACCGCGCTTTTCTGGTTGAGCAATACCGAGAGTGACGTGTTCCGGATGGGCAAGACAGGCCTCATCTACTATCTGGTTGCGGGTCGCTGGTTCTCAGCGCAGGACTTCACAGGTCCGTGGACGTTTGCAACGCAGTCGCTCCCTGATGACTTCAAGAAGATCCCGCTCGAGCACGAGCGATCGCGCGTGCTTGCATCGGTGCCAGGAACTGATCAAGCGGCTGAAGCCGTGCTGCTCGCGCAGATTCCGCAGACGGCGCGTGTCAACAAGAAGGAGCTGAAGGCGCCGGAACTTGCGTACGGCGGCGAGCCGCAGTTCCAACCAATCGAGAAGACAAGCGTGCAGCGCGCGGTCAACACCGACAAGGACGTGTTCAAGGTCGGTGATCTTTATTACATGTGCTACCAGGGCGTGTGGTTCGTTGGCAAGACAGCCACTGGTCCGTGGGAGGTTGCGAGCTCAGTGCCGCAACAGATCTACGAGATCCCGGTCAGCTCGCCCGCGCATCACGTCACCTACGTCACGGTCGAAGATGACGACAGCGATGACGAGTGGGTCACCTTTGCGGCGGCGGCCGGGTACACCGGCATGATGGTCGCGTGGGGTTGCACGGTGTGGGGCTCAGGGTGGTATTACCCGCCGTATTACGGATACGGTGGGTTCTATCCGTACTACTACCCATACTTCCCGACATACGGATATTCGGCCTGGTACAACCCATGGACTGGCGCTTATGGACGGAGCGCGCGCGTTTACGGTCCCTATGGCGGCGCCGGAGTCGGCGCCCGCTATAACCCGCGCACTGGCACCTACGCGCGCGGCGCGGCGGCCTACGGTCCCTATGGCGCGCGTGGTGTCGCACAAGCGTACAACCCGCGGACTGGAACCTACGCCGCCACGCGTCAGGGCTCGAATGTCTACGGCAGCTGGGGATCGACGGCGGTTCAGCGCGGCGACGACTGGGCGAAGACGAATCGCTACACCAACAATCGCACGGGCACCACGACGCGGACGATTCGTACCGATGAAGGCAGCGCAGTCACCCGCCGCGGCCCCGAGGGCGGCAGAGTGGCGGCCGGTTCTGGCGGCGACATCTACGCCGGCAAGGACGGGAACGTCTATCGTCGCGACAACGGAACCTGGCAGAAGTATGAGAACGGCAATTGGTCGAACACAGATCGTCAACCTTCCGGTGAGCGTCCGACTCCGAACTCCACCAATCGGGCCGGAACCACGGACCGCACCACGACCGATCAATTGAATCGAGATTCGGCGGCCCGCAGCGAAGGTGTTCAACGGTCGCGCGACTACAACACCTATCGCGGCGGCAGCGGAACACGAGGCACTGGCAGCTATCGCGGCGGCGGCGGCGCGCGCGCGGGCGGCGGCCGCAGACGGTGAGGTGGAGCATGCAGAGCTTCAGCGCGCCATCGATCGAATCGGTTCTTCTGCAGCTCGATAATCTCACTGCGCAGATCTCGACGGCACTGCTTCGTCTCAATCCGGACGATCTCGATGGTGCACTCGAGCGGTCACTGCGACAAATCGTCGAGGCGGTCGACGCCGAGCAGGGCATGCTGCTGTCGCTTGGCGAACATGACGAGCTGTTCGACCTCGTAGGGTCATGGACTCGCCGCGACTCGCGATGCGACGATGCTGACGGTTCACTGACGGCGCACATCGTCGGTCTCCTTCAGGGCGATCGAGTGCGCGTCGTCAAGATCCCTGACGATCTCGCCGTCGACGTGTTCGACACCGCGAGCCAGCGTGTGGATCGCATTCGGTCAGCGGTCGGCGTGCCGGTTCGTGTGGCGGGACAGCCCGCCTGCGCCCTGATCGTCACGAGCGTTCGCGACGTCGCGGTCTGGGGCGATCAGATCGTCGGTCGGGTTCAGCTGCTGGCTGAGATTCTCACCTACGCCGTCGACCGACGAAGCCAGTCTCGCGCGCTGCGACTGCGCGAGGCTGAGCTCATACGCTTGTCGACCCAGCTGAAATCCGAGGCCGTGTACCTTCGCGAGGAGATCCAGACGCTGCATGGTTTCAACGAGATCATCGGCGACAGCCCGGTACTCAGGGATGCGCTCGATCGGGTACGCGAAGTCGCCAGCACAGACGCGACGGTCTTGCTGCTCGGTGAAACCGGAACGGGCAAGGAGCTGTTCGCGCGCGCGGTTCACGATCGCAGCCCGCGACGGCATCGCACGCTGGTGCGCGTGAACTGCGCGGCGCTTCCGCCGTCACTGATCGAAAGCGAACTCTTCGGGCACGAACGCGGCGCGTTCACCGGTGCGGTATCGATGCGCCAGGGACGCTTCGAACTTGCGGACAAGGGGACGATCTTTCTCGACGAGATCGGGGATCTTCCGCCGGAGCTGCAGGCCAAGTTGCTCAGAGTCCTGCAGGAAGGGGAGTTCGAGCGCGTCGGGTCGTCACATATCCGGAAAGTCGACGTCCGCGTCATTACCGCGACCCACCGAAGCCTCAACGCGTTGACCGAGGCCGGACAATTCCGCGCCGACCTTTTTTACCGGCTCAGCGTGTATCCAATCCATCTTCCGGCGCTTCGCGAACGCCCGGAGGACATTCCCCGGCTCGTCTGGTTCTTTGTTCATCGCCGGCAACGTGCCCTCCACAGGCAGATCAAGCGTATTCCTCAGGCCGTCATGGATACTCTCCAGGCCTATTCCTGGCCGGGAAACGTAAGGGAACTCGAAAATGTCATCGAACGTGCGATGATTCGCTCTACCGGCGACACGCTCGTGCTCGACAATAGCTTCGGACCGGTGACTCGCTCGTCTGCCAGGGCCCACGCAGACAGCCTCGACACCGTCGTCCGAAGACATATCGAGGACGTCCTGCGTCGGTGCGGCTGGCGAATCAGCGGCAAAGGGAATGCGGCGGATCATCTGAACCTTCACCCGAACACGTTGAGGTTCCGAATGAAGAAGCTTGGCATCACCCGGCCGCTGCATGTCGCCGATGCCGCACCGAGGCAAGGGGTGTGAGCCGCATCGTTGCGAAAGCGAGGCATCCCTTGAGCTATCGGGCAACCCTGTCTGCAGTCTGCTTCAGTGTCATTGCACTTTTCGTGTTCCCGCGTCTGGCAAGCGCCCAGGCCGCTGGCGCCCAGGATTCGCGTGCCGCAGAAATTGCCTCTGAACAGGCGCGGAAGGCGACGGAACTGCACCCCTATGAACCGAGCGGCGCCGAGAAGTGGGCGATAAAGCTGCGGCGCGAGTTCATCGACCTGCCATCGGGTTTCTACCCGTACTTCGGCAGTGTCTACAGCGGTGGTGGATTTACGCTTGGCGCCGGCTTTCGCGAGTACTACGGCGACCGCACGCACTGGGACATCAAGGGACTCTATTCGCTGAAGTCGTACAAGTTTCTCGAGTTGAGTACCGACTCCTGGGCCCACGGGCACGGCAAGCTTAATCTTCATGGCCGCGTCGGATGGCGCGATGCGACGCAAGTGTCCTACTACGGTCTCGGCATGGACACCGTTCCCGAAGATCGATCGACCTTCCGATTGAAACAGGGTTATGTCGGTGGCAACGCTGATCTGCGGCCGGTCAGGTTCGTGGTGTTTGGAGCGGGCGCGACTTACGAGGACTACTCGATGGGATCCGGGCAGGGCACCGTCCCGTCGATCGAAGAGGTCTTCACCCCGGCGACGGCTCCGGGACTCGGCGTCAGTCCAAAGTATCTGCACACCACCGGGTCGGCAGGATTGGACTCACGCCCGGCTGCCGGTTACGCGCGCCGCGGTAGTCTCCTTGAAGTCCGGTATCACAACTACGCCGATCAGGACAAAACGTACAGTTTCGATCGCGCCGACGGCGAGGTCGTTCAGCACATTCCAATCCTGCGGGAGACATGGGTCATCTCGCTGCACGGTCTGGTCCAGACGACGCTGAACGACAGCGATCAGGTGCCGTACTTCCTGCTGCCGTCAATGGGAAGTGGCAGCACGCTCCGCGCGTATCCGAGCTGGCGCTTCCGCGATCGTCACAGCTTGTTGATGTCGGGAGAATTCCGCTGGATTCCCAGTCGCCTCGCGATCGATATGGCACTTTTCTACGACACCGGCAAGGTCGCGCCGCGGTGGGATGATCTCGGTTTCAAAGGACTGAAGAATGACGTCGGGATCGGAATCCGGTTCCATGGTCCGGTCGCGACGCCCTTGCGCATCGAGCTGGCGAAGGGATCGGAAGGCTATAACCTCGTCTTCGGCGGCAGCGCCGCATTTTGAGGTGATGACCATGATGATCAAAAACCATCGCCTCATCATTTGCATGCTCGTTGCCCTGACCGCGGCGTTCGTCCTGCAGACCGCTTCGCCGCGCGGTGCGGCGCCGAAGTTCTATAGTGACGATCCGCTTCAACGCGAGCCGGAGACGCAGGATGCGTCGAAGGTCGAGGAATGGGAGATCGATCTGTTCTGGGATCTTGCCGAGAATCTCTTCGGCAATCCCGGCGGCAAGACTCCGATCGGCAAGGCGCGCGAGGTGAATTCGATCGACGAGGTGCCAAACTCCAGCTGGTTCACAAACCGCATCGGCACCGACACATTATCGGTGAGCGACGTCACGCGCGGGCCCCTGACCGGCGATGGCCCAGCGCCTGGAACGTGGGCGGTCACTCGCCCCAAGGAAGCCGGATTCGCTCCCGGCTTCACGATGACGGACGCGAAGGGCGCCACCTGGTTTGTGTCGTTCGACGCGAATGGATTCCCGGAGGCGGCAACGGGTGCGATCCTCGCCGCCAACAAAATCTTCTGGGCACTTGGCTACTGGCAGGTCGAAAACTATCTCGTTCACATCCAGCCTAAAGACCTGACGATCTCCGACACTGCCGTCGTGAGGACCCCTGCGGGCAAGCGACGCAAGATGAAGCAGAGCGACCTTGAGGACGTGCTGCGGCGTTCGAACATGAGTCCGGATGGTACGTATCGGGCTATCGCCGCGAAGACTGTCCCTGGCCGCCCGCTTGGCGGGTTTCGCTACAACAACACGCGGCCCGATGATCCGAATGACGTGATTCCGCACGAGGACCGCCGCGTGCTGCGAGCGTTGAAGGTCTTCGGCGCGTGGACGAACCTCGTCGACATGAAAGCCGGCAACACGCTCGACACACTCATCACCGAGAACGGCAAGGGTGTCGTTCGGCACTACCTCCAGGACGTTGGTTCGACGTTCGGCACCGGGGCCAATGCACCTCGCGAATACGACGAAGGATGGGAGTACCTGTACGAGGGTGACAAGGTGATGAAGCGTCTGGTCACGCTGGGCTTCTACGTCCAGCCGTGGCAGACGGTGAACTACCAGAAGAATCCTGCAATCGGCCGCTTCGAGGGGGTTGAGTTCGAGCCGACGGAATGGAAGCCGCGCGTTCCAACGGCCGCGTTTACCCGTGCTCGCGCCGACGACAACTTCTGGGCGGCGCGCCGCGTGATGGCGTTCTCGGACGACATGATTCGCGCGATCGCGTCTGCTGGGCAATACCAGGACGAAGCTGCCGCCAAGCTGCTCGCTGACGTCCTCATCCAGAGACGCGACAAGATCGGCAAGGCGTACTTGAACGCCATCAACCCGGTCGTCAACTTCGCGCTCGACGGCAGCGATACGTTGACCTTCCAGAACGCCGCAGTCGAAGCGCACGTCGCCGACGAGCCAGCCAGCGGCTACACCGTTCGCTGGTTCACCTTCGATAACGCCACCGGCAACACGGCGGCCATCGGATCGCCGACAGCGACAAACGATCGGCGCGTGAAGGCAGCAGGCAGTCTGCCGTCAGGCACCGGCGCGATCGTGAAGGTGCAGATCGCCGCAACCGACCCGGGGCACGCTCCATGGGCGGCGCCGGTTGACGCCTACTTCCGCCGCGGCGCGAGTGGATGGACGCTCGTCGGCGTTGACAGGATGCCCGACTCCGAAAATGTGAGGAAGCCATGAAAAGCTGGATCATTTCTTCGTTGACGCTCGCTGGAGCCGCCATCGTTCTATCGACCGTCACGTCGGCATCGCCCCAGGCGGACAAACCGACATTGCAGGTGCCGCTACGAATGTCGGCGTTCGCCGTCAGCATGGGCACGGCTGCCACCGGCGCCAATGCGGTCATGGACATTCGCATCACGCGATGGTCGACGCCAACGGAACGCGAAAACCTGATCAACACGGCGGTCGAGAAGGGGCAGGATGCTTTGCTTCGCGCGCTGCAGAAGATGCCGGATCACGGCCGGATCAGCATCCCCGGGTGGACGGGACCCGATCCGCACAACGCGCGACTCGGTTGGACGCTGCATTACGCCTTCGTCACACCCGGCGAAGACGGCGGCTACAGGATCGGCATTGCCACCGATCGATACATTGGCATGTGGGAAGCCAGAAACCAGCCGCGCACGATCGACTATCCGTTCAGCCTGATCGAGATCCGATTGGGCAAGGACGGAAAGGGCGTCGGCAAGATGGCGGTGGCCACGAAGATCGATTTCGACAAGAAGAAGAAACAGCTGGTGCTCGAGAACTACTCGTCGGAGCCGGTCAGGCTCAACGAGGTGAAACTCGAAAAGTAACGGAGCGAGTCGATGGGGCGTCGCTATTACACCGCGATCGTGACAGGCGCGCTGGCGAGCTTCGTGCTCGCCGGCGTTGCGGTCGCGCAGAAAGTCGAGATCAAAACGAATCAGGCACCGAACACCGACTTCAAGCTGTTCAAAACATACGCGTGGCTGCCGCCTGTTCCGGTTGTCAAGAACGTCGCGCCTGATGCGGTAACGAACCCGACACTCTCCGAGGAAGCGCTGATGCCTGCCCTCGTGTCCGCCGTCGATCGGGAGCTGGCAGCTCGTGGGTTTACCAAGGCGCCGGCCGAGACGGCCGATGTTCACGTCGCCTACTTTGCGGCGTTGAGTGTCGGGTTCGACCAGTCCTACCTGGGCGAACACTACGGGTACATCACTGGCTGGGCATCGCCAATTCCGATCGGCCTGGCGCCGACGACTAACGTCAATGTCTACGAGAAGGGAACCGTGCTGGTCGACATTGTCGATCGCGCGGCGAAGAAAGCCGTCTGGCGCGGGACGGCATTGACGCGGATCGCCCAGGAGCATTCCCTGGACCAACGGATCGAACGAATCAATGATGCCGTGAAACGCATGTTCGACAAGTATCCGGTGAAACCGGGCAAGAAGGGCCACGGATGAACACGGATCAACACGGATGTGCGCCTATTTTTTCTGCGCCTTGGCGAGCCCCTGCTTCTGCATTTCTTTGAGCGTCGCGCGCGCCAGATCACTGATGAACGGCTGAAGCTCTTTTGGATTCTTCGTCTCGGTCACCGAGGCCCACACCAGGCCGTTCGACCCCATGTTGAACAGCAGTGTTTCAACGACAACGATGGTGTCAACGCGATCGACGCCGGGGCTGAACGACACGCCCCAACTGTAGCCGTAGTAATTCCAGAACGAGCTGTAATACGACTCGGTCCAGACTGCCGGCGTATATTCGCGGACTTTATCCTTGCTGATCGGCCGCACCGCGACGACACCTTCGACGGCCGCTTTCTCAAACCACGGCTTCGCCCTCTCGGCCGAAGCCAGTTCAGGTTTCGGGACAATGCGATAGCTCGCGACCGCGGGAATGCCGCGGGCCTCCAGTTCGCGCGCCAGCGCTTCCTCCCCCGACACGCGAAGCCCATCGTCTTGAGCAATCACCAGTGTCGCGACCTTCTTTCCCACGAAACTCGTCGTCGCGGCGTCGGGAGACTTCCACGTCGACAGGAATTTGATGTCGTCTGCCGCCAGGGTGAATGCGACGATCAGGAACGCAAGCGACGACCAGGACACCGACAGCATGCACGCTCCTTGATTGAGCTAGTTTCCAGTTCTGGTTTCCAGTTCCAGTTTCCGGCCCACGTTTCGTAAAAGTTTAACTGGGAACTGGCAACTGGCAACTGGCAACTCGTTCCCACCCGCAAGCCGTGAGCAGGGCACCGTATTTCGTGAGCACTGCACACCGTCGATTGGACGATCGTGCGGATTCTGGCGCGCACGTGACCCCGCAGGACGGCCGTCTTCTTGCTGTGCACGCTTAGCACTCATAGCACTCATGGCACCCAGAGCACTCATGGCACCCGTGGCACTCCTGGCACTCCTGGCACCCGTGGCACTCCTGGCACTCCTGGCACTCCTGGCACCCCTGGCACTCCTGGCACTCCTGGCACTCCTGGCACCCCTGGCACTCCTGGCACCCCTGAGACCCCTGGCACCCGTGGCGATCGTGAGCGGGAGTTCAACATGACGACGACGGAATCACTCGCGCAAGTGGCGCAGGCGATCGAGGATGCGAAAAAGAACCTCGACCGGGCGCTCGCCGAACTCGATCAGCTTCCCGCATTCGATGCCTCGACCGTCGGGTTCGTCGCGCATGCGATGAACAACTATGTGACGATCACCGACGCGACGGTCAGCCTGTTGACGCACGAATTGCGCAGTTATCCGAATCGTGACGTCGGCGTCTGGCTCGAAGGCCTGCGGCATACCGCCGCCCTCATGCACCACACCATCGGACGGCTGCTGCGCGCATCGAGGCCGGGACAGTTTCCGCTCAAGCCCGATCACGTCAACGTCCAGGTTCTGATGTCACGCGCGTGCGAGTACTACCGGCGAGTTGCGGGCAGCAAGCAGTTGAAGATCTCGTGCACGGCTGTCGGCGATGTTCCACCGGCCTGGGCGGATCGTGTAGCTATCGCCGTCGTCGCTGACAACCTGCTCTCGAACGCGGTGAAGTTCTCGAAGGTTGGAGACTCCATCGAGGTCCAGGTGATGGCCGATCCGGAAGGAGTCGTCGCCACCGTTCGTGATCACGGCCCGGGAATCAGCGAGTTCGAACAGGCGCGGTTCCTCCAGCGCTCTACGGCGCTCGGCACGACCGCTGAGGAGCACGACCCAGCCGGCTTTGGGTTACGAATCTGCAAAGAATTCATCGACCGCATGGCTGGCAAGTTCTGGATCGAGAGTGAACGCGGGAAAGGAGCGCGCATCTCGTTCCGTCTGCCGTATGGCGCCAGTCAAGGCAGGAGCAGCGCGTCATGAAACGATGGCCAACGAGCCAGGTCATCGCCGTGAGCCTGGCTCTGACGCTCACCGCAACTGCGGTCTGGGCCCAGGCGGCTCCGAAACGAGTCGGCGTCGCATTCGGCGGCGGCAGCGCTCGCGGGATCGCTCACGTCGGCGTCATCAAATGGTTCGAAGAGCACCATGTGCCCATCGATGTCGGAGCCGGCACGAGCATGGGTGGACTGATTGGAGGCGCGTTTGCCTCCGGGATGGCAGCTGACGAACTCCGCCAGTTGATCGAAAGCATCGATTGGGACGAGATGTTCGGCAGCAGCTCGTTCCCTTTCAAGAACGTGCGCCGCAAAGAGGATGCCCGTGATTTTCCGTCACGGCTCGAGTTTGGCCTCCGGAAAGGTATCGTTCTTCCGACGTCACTCAACAACGGACAACAAGTCGATCTGCTGCTCGGCCGGATCGCCGGCGCCTACTACGATCTGGACAGCTTCGATGGTCTCCCGACGCCGTTCCGGACCATCGCGGTCGATTTGAAAACTGCCGAACGCGTCGTCCTCGACAGCGGCGCTCTGTCCCCCGCGATGCGCGCGACGATGTCGCTGCCTGGGGTTTTCCCTCCCGTCGAACTCGGAGAACGGGTTCTCGTCGATGGCGGCGCCCTCGACAACATACCCGCCGACGTCGTCCGCGACATGGGTGCGCCGTTCGTTGTCGCGATCGATGTCGGATACGCGCCCGAAGAGAAGGTGAATTACTCGATGTTCGCGTTGATGGGCCAGACCGTCGATTCGATGATGAAGGCCAACACGCGACGCGCTCTTCAGTCAGCCGATCTCGTGATTCAGGTGGACGTCCAGGGTTTCGGCTCGCTGGACTGGCGCCGCAGCAGCGAGCTGATGCAGCGAGGCTACGAGGCGGCGGAAAAGCATCGCGCCGAGCTGCTGCCGCATGCGCTCAATGATGCGGACTGGCAGGCCTGGGTCGACGCTCGCGCATCGCGGCGCCGTCATCCTCTTCCGGTGCCGAAGTATCTCGCGACGGCAGGCATTGCGCCGTCGGATGCAGCGATGGTCCGTCGCATCCTTGCACCCCATGTCGATCAGTCGCTGGATCTGCCGAACATCGAAAAGGATCTCTCGGCGTTGTCTGGTATCGATCGTTACCAGACTGTTGGCTGGGAGCTGATGGGACCAACGGGTAATGAAGGGTTGTTGATCCACGCGCGCGACAAAATCTACGCGCCGCCGTTCATGATGCTCGGCTTCACTCTGGAGAACCGAACGTCGGGTGACTTCCGTGTTCAGATGGCGGCACGTTACTTGTCATTTGACGTGGTCGGATCCGGTTCGGAACTGCGGGTCGATGGTGTCATCGGTTCGGATCCATCGGCCGCGTTTTCACTCTATCGACCGATCTTCGGACGGCGTGTCTTTGTTCGTCCTTACGCGGCGGCAACGTTCAACACGCTTGACTTCATCTCCGACGATCAGATCGTTGCCCAGTACAACCTGAAGCAGCAGTATGTCGGCGGAGACATTGGTCTGAACGTCGCGCGGGAAAGTGAAGTCTCCGGCGGCCTTCGATTCGGACACGTCGATGCGTCGGTTCGCGCCGGTGATCCTGGCTTACCGGAAGCCAGCGGCGCGGAAGACGAGTTTCGTCTCAACTTCATTCATGATGGGCAGGACAGTCCGGTCGTACCGTCACGCGGAACGCAGGTCCTCGTCGGTTTGACTCACTACATTCGATCTCCCAGTGTCCCTGGTGTCGATAGAACGAATAAGGGTGTCACGCAGCTGGAAGGCGGCGCCTCGAGATTCTGGAGCTGGCGGCGGCGGAATCGCGTGTTTGCCATGGCCAGCGGCGGCACGTCCTTCGACGGACATCCAATTTCTCAGTTCTCTCTCGGGTACCCGTTTCGGCTGGACGCGTTTCGGATCGGTGAGCATCGAGGCGACCACTATGCGGCCATCACGTTCGGCGCCGCACGACAGGTCGGCCGGCTTCCCGACTTCATTGGTGGGCCCGTGTTCGTCGGCAGCTGGCTGGAAAACGGATCCGCATTCGATACCCACGAGAACGCCGACTTCCATTCGCAGGCAGCCGTCGGGCTCGTGCTCGACACACTGGTCGGCCCGGCGATCGTCGGTACGAGCGTAGGTTTTGATGGTGGATTTCGATTCTTCCTCGGCGTCGGACGGGTTGTGCGCTTGCGATGACTGAATCCCTCATCACTGATCACTGATCGTGAATCACTCATCCTCGAATCCTCGAATCCCCGAATCGTGCATTCTGGGATTCAAGATTCAACGATTAGAGGTGATTCAGGGATTAGCGATTCAGGAATTAGCGATTCAGGGATTAGCGATTCAGGGATTAGCGATTCAGGAGGGTCAATGCCATTCCTAGTTGAAATTTGGTGACGCCCACCGTTCACGCCGCGTGTTCTTTGGTCGCGACCCGGGTCGCGCGCGCTAACGCGCGCTGTAGGTCCGGGAGTGCCTCAAAGTGTTTGACGCGATGAAGCC